>JAALKR010000001.1 GCA_011087955.1 Oligoflexia bacterium | reverse complement strand
GCTCCTAGAAACTGGACTATCAATGACGGAGGGGCGCAGGACGGCGGAGCCGATGCAGCTAGGTGCATCGACTGAGATCCTCCGAATCCTTGAGGCGATTAAGAAATTTTGTTTTTATCGCTGTTTTCATCAGCTGATACCGATGCCGGCTCAGCCGTTTTGGCTTCTTCTGCTTTCTTCGCAGTAGCTGCTTCGGCTTGCTCACGCATCTTAGCTTCATGCGCCTCTTTTTCAGCAGCTTCCTTTGCGACAGCTTCTTTATCCAGAACAACCTTACCAAGCTGAACTTTCTTGCCTAGACGATCACAACTCTTAATTCGTGCCGCACGTCCCGTAAGGTTACGAAGATAAAAGATACGACTCTGGCGAACCTTGCCGTAGTTCACTACCTCGATCTTTGCAATCTTTTGTGAATGTAGTGGGTAAAGAATTTCCACACCAATCCCACCAGAAATTTTACGAACAGTTAGTGAGCGGCCAATTCCTGAACCTTGAACCTTAATCACCACGCCCTCAACGACCTGAATCCGCTCCTTGTTACCCTCGCGAATCTTCGCGTGAACTTTTACAGTATCGCCGGCACGAAACTCTGGCAGATCACTACGAATAAACTTTTTTTCCACCTTTTGTACCGCTTTTGAAGCATGCATGGCCTATCTCCTTAAACTAATCTTGAGCGCCTAATAACCTGTCCATTGCGATCGCCGCTGCAGCTCGCACAGAGAGGTGTAAGTACCCAGAATCTCTATCCGGTCGAATGGGCAAAAGGAGCGCGTCCGCACTCCGCAATAGACCCTCTTCCATACCCCAACCCGTCCCAAAAACCAAGAACTGAGCCCGAGTAGTTTCATTTATTTCGCTGCGCATAGCGCGGAATCCGAGCAATTTCACCCCAGGCACAGTCCGGGCCGAGGTCATCACTACTCTTGGGGCCTCATCCTCGATCGCTGTAATGTCAGAAACGGCCTCTTTTAACCAACTCACGACCTTTGTCTGGCCAAAGGCTTCCGAGCGATTCGGGTTATAGTCGAAGCCGCCACGGCTCTGCCAGTGGCCCATGATTCGATTAGCGACCCGCTGCTGCTCTTCCTCAGGATTAATTAGGTAATAACCCTTCAGCCCGTAGGTGCGGGCCGAGCGGGAAATATCGTGGATGTCGAGATTGGTAATCGCCGTTGTTATAGAGTCACCACGCTTATTGAGCATGGAATGGTGGAGTAGGCCGACGTAGATTGGGGCCATCGAGGAGGAGCGACTCATTTTTTTGGACTCCGTTGCCATGATTCGAGCTCCTAGGTATCCTCGCTGGCAAGCTCAGCGTACTTATCCTCGTCAGCACTGTGTTTATCCTCACTAACCACTCCAGAGTGCTTGTGATCGGAATTAGCAAATTGTAGTAGATCTGGACGCCGTTCAGCGGTGTATTTATGGGCCTGACGACTGCGCCAATCAGCGATCCTCTGGTGGTCGCCACTGAGTAGTACCTCTGGGACTGCCCGTCCTCGAAATTCCCGTGGCTGGGTATAGTGGGGATATTCGAGTCCTCGCTCTCGCCCGGTCGAAAAAGATTCCATTTGTAGAGAGCTTTCATTACCGAGCACCCCTGGAATCAGGCGAACAATACCATCGATAAAAGCTAGGGCCGCAGGTTCCCCTCCACTCAATATAAAGTCACCGAGGCTTAATTCATAATCTACACACTCGTCGATAAAGCGCGCATCTACACCTTCAAAACGTCCGCAAATTAGGATCAAATGACGATAGTGGCTCGCTCCATCGGCAGCCCGTGCTTCTGGAGTAGCGGCAAAATACTCAAAATGACTTTGATCCAGGCGAGTTCCGGTCGGGGAAAAAAAAAGCGTCGCTACTTCGTCGGGCCCATGGCTGACTAGCGCACCTTCGCGAGCCTCTTGCCAGGCTCGAAAAAGCACGTCCGGGCGAATGACCATGCCCGCACCGCCACCAAAGGGAGAATCGTCCACTTTTTGGCGCTTATCTTCGGCAAAATCTCGGATTTGATAGATAGCCTGCGAGCAGAGTTTACGACGAAAGGCGCGGCCGACCACCCCTTGCTCAAGCGAGGTGGCAAAATATTCCGGATACAGTGTGAGGATAGATAGATCCATGCATGGCAATGTAACTCTATGGCGCGATATCACAAAGGGAAAAGTGGAGTGGAAGAATTAGTTGCTTCCGGAGTTTTGATTGTACGCTGAAGCCTTACTCGACCGCAACCTCGATAATTTCGAGGACTGTGCGCTTCCGCAGCTTCGTAGAAGCCCCGTTTAAGATTGTTCGGATAGCACGCGCCGTCCGGCCCTGCTTTCCAATTACTTTACCCAGGTCTTCCTTTGCAACCTTCAGCTCAATCACAGTAGTTTGCTCGCCCTCAACCAGCTGCACCCGCACTTGGTTAGGCAGATCTACCAGTGCTTTTGAGACATACTCGATCAGGTTCTTTAGTTCATCAGCTTCCTTACCCATTGCATGCCCCCTTGGTCTGACCGCTGGTCTTGATTTTTTCAAGACGTAACAACAAAGTTTCGACTATATCCTGCTAGGCGCCGCGAGACCATTCCATGACACACAACGCTATATACCACTAGTTTGAACTGAATTTAAGAAGTTGTACAACCGTTTCTGTAGGTTGCGCACCTTTTTTTATCCACGCGTCATATTTCTCGCGGTCAACCTGACCTTTATCAGCTGGCCTTTCTGCGGCTGGATTGTAAAAGCCTAGTTTTTCCAATATCCTACCATCGCGACGCTTTGCTCCATCAATCGCAACCACATGGTAGTAGGGCTGCTTTTTCTTACCTTTTAGCGCCAAACGAATCTTTACCATACTAAATCTGGTCCTTTTACTCAGTTTACAGAAAACAAAAAAAAATTGAGGGGTATAAATAATGCGAAAACCGAGCATTGTCAAATGGTTACTGGAATAGTTTTTTCATCATCCCCGTTTTCATCATCTTACTCATCATTTTGTTGGTATCGTCATATTTTTTGATGAGTCGATTAACGTCAGAGACCTTTGTTCCCGAACCATGGGCGATGCGAGCCCGGCGCGAGCCATTAAGAATCTTATGGTTGCGCCGCTCTTTCGATGTCATTGAGCAAATGATCGCCTCTGCTTGCTTGAGCTCCGTTTCAGGGTCCATATTTTTCACTTGTTCAAGCGCTTGACCACCCCCAGGAAGCATTTTGATGATGGACTCCATAGAGCCAATCTTCTTCATCATGCGCATTTGCTTTAAGAAATCTTCGAGCGTGAAGCTCCCTTTTTTTACGCGAGCGATACTCTCCATTGCCTCGTCTTCGTCGATGACTTCTTGTGCTTTTTCGACGAGTGAAACGACGTCACCCATATCGAGAATACGATTGGCTAAGCGACTCGGGTGGAATGCTTCAATCTGTGTTGGGCCCTCGCCCACACCAACAAACGTAATCGGCAAACCAGTGAGGTATTTAATTGAAAGTGCAGCACCACCACGAGCATCACCATCAAGTTTTGTAAGCACTACTCCCGATAATTGAGTGCGATCATGGAATGCCTGAGCAACATTCACTGCATCTTGACCAGTCATAGAATCCGCTACAAAAATTGTCTGCTTCGGATTAATTGCTGACGTTATGTCTTCCACTTCCTGCATCAAGTCTTCGTCAATTGCCAAACGACCGGCAGTATCGATTAAGACAACTTCAATCACTTCTTTTTGTGCGTAATCCATCGCGGCTTCTGCAATTCCTGCAGGGCCAAGGCTTAAATCCGAATCAAAGCATTCGACGTCAACCTTTTTTGCCATTACTTGCAATTGCTGCTTGGCTGCCGGTCGACGGTTGTCGGCTGGAACTACCAACACGCGCTTCTTCATTTTATTCTTTAAGTAGCCTGCGATTTTTGCACATGTGGTTGTCTTACCGGAGCCTTGCAACCCAACGAGCATTACCGGGACTGGAGGAGTAAAACTTAAATTGATTGGGTCCTTTACTTCTTCTCCACCAAGGAATTCAACCAGAGCGTCGTGAACAATTTTAATAAATTGTTGGCCTGGGGATATGGACTGAATTAGCTCTTGACCGACAGCTCGTTCCTCTACCATCTTGAGAAACTCTTTCGTGACTTTGAAATGCACGTCCGCTTCTAGTAATGCCATGCGGATCTGCTTCATCGTATTTTTTAAATCGGCTTCGGTAACCTTTCCGGTGCGACCGAAGGTGCGGAGCGGTTTTAAGAGTTTCTCGGAGAGGTTTTCAAACATAAAAGCAATCTATAGTATTCTCGATGACTTGTTAAGATGGATGTCTAATGTCTGTACATTTTTTGGCCCGGGTGTTGGATTCCTATACAATTTATCTCATTGATAATTATTGCGAATATCTGACTACATAAGAGACAAAAGTATAGTATACTATTATTGTAAGGAAAATGGAGCTTCCAGGAATTAATTGGACGTCTGGCGAGGCAGTTGGAAGTACAGATTCGGGGGAGTTTGTTTTCATGTCTATGAAGCGTATGAAAAAGAGTCCACAAAGGATTAACTCGCGAGGCGCTGTTTGGCTATTCAGCTTTCTAATTGCCTTCTCACCTAGGGTCACAACTGCTTCACCTAATGAGTTCCGAGATGCAGAGGTGCACTTTGTCTCTGTAACTATGAGGCTGCAGGAATTAAAAGTTCAGTATGAACGTCTTAATAACGGTGACCCAAGACGCACAGAGATCAATAGGCAGTACACTGCCGCCTATGATGATTGGGAAAGAGCTCGATGGAAAATGAGCAAACTCGGCTGTACGCAATCCTGCGTGGAAAGCCTGGGCTCGTACAATCCAAGTTTCAAATACGCTACTCCAGCTGCGAATACGGACAGCTTTACGGACCGAGCTTCCACAGTTATGGCTGAAGAACAGGAGCGTAATTTCGCTGTGGCAAAAGGGAGTCTAGCGGCTCCAGATTCGGTGGAAGTGGGACATGAAAAAGACAATGGCGTTGAACGAATTGGCGACATGGAGTTTTCGAACAACTCACTTGGTAAAGCCGGTGAGTACATTATTACGGCTCGTAATATCGGCCGTTGCGGTAGTGATTCTGGGCAAAGCGGTTGTGCATCCGTTGCACGCAGTATGGATTCGATGTCGACGATTTCACAGGTTTCCGACTATACAGCCTACGCTGCAGTTGCCGGTGTGGTCGCACCAATAGCAATTTATTCTGGAAATCAAAAGGAGGACCAGGAAAAGGTTGCGAAGATCCAACAAGTGGCTGGCATTGCCAGTATTGGAGCGGGCGTTATGGATATTGGAATTGGAGTTAAAGCACGCTTCGTAGACGCGCGTAAACTAGACGGTGTTTCTGCCGAGGAAAAGGCGCGCTGTGATGCTGAGGAAGAAGCGATTGAGGCCGCTATTGCAAAGTATGCGAAAGATCATAGGGCATTTATGGCGAGCAATGGCGCAGCGTCAGCGCCAGATGAGAATGCTGTTCCAAAACGCACTCGCACTTGCGTACGCTTTTCAGCGAAAGCTGTAGGCAGTGCTGCAAACAAAGTTCGTGATGCTTCGAATTCCCATTTATTAGTGGGCGGAATTAAAACTCTCGGTGGTGTGGCCTCTTTATACCTTGCTGAACAAGCGAAAAAGCGTGCACAAAACCTCAGCGATTTAGAAGGTGCGGAAGATCAGCAACAACAGCAGTCATCGACTGCGGTTGGCCTATTGAGCCCTTCGGGTGTGAACAATAACGATATTGGTTTTGTGGAACCACCGCCGGCAACAGCGAGCTCGAGCGATTCTGAAGAAACGACTTTAGATACAAGGGCAAGTATACATCCAGAATCTGGAGGATCAATTGCACCCACAAAACGAAATATTGTGAGCCTACCCAAAAAGCGTGCTGACAGATCGTCTAGTCACCCTTCCGGCGCATCGCAGTCTGGCGGAATTCCAAGCTCTGGTGGTGAAACAGGCAGCATTGCTTCTGCTTTATTTGCCGATAGTGAGAGTATTGGTGGAGCTGATTCTGCCGTCAGTTTCGATGCTGGAGGTGGCGGTAGTGGATTTTTAAATGCTGGCGGAACTCCACTTGGTGACGATGACGGAGGCTTTGGCAAAATGATGGGGTCAATGGTGTCGGGTTTACTCGGCGACAAAAAGAAAGGTGGCACTGTCACGGCAGGCGCATCTCGCACACCTGGATCCTATAGAGGAGCTTCCCGCCTATCAGGAAAGCACGTCGCTTCAGACGCGAATATTTTTGAACGCGTAAGAAGCGCAATTGCTCGGCAAGTAGATGCTGGCAAGGTTGTAAACGAAGCAATCGATATAAATAAAATTTAATTTCTTAAAGCTTGGCTTCTTGGAGATTAAAGAGAGATGGAAAAAATGAGAATTGAAAAAACAAAAATTATAGCAGGAGCAACTTGTTTAATGTTTTCAATATTGGGCTTTAGCTCATCGATGGCATTTGCCAAAAATCTTGCCATGATGGCAAAAGAGCGCGGCGCGATAGCTTCGGCCACGTGTAAGCCTTGTGGAGAAATTGATATTAGTGCCCACGCTAGTCAGAATGCCGAGGATGCATTTCCTAGCGCTCAGGACAATACCGTCCCTAATAATGCTAGCCAAAGAGAAGAATTTAAAATTTACTTGGAAAATACTTATGTTCGTTGGCAGACGGGATGTTCATATGGTTCAGTAAATGGCACAAATCATGGCGAGGCTGTATTTCAATTGCAGCAAGATGCTGCCACATATGCCACTAAGTCGAGTGACATATCTAGCGCCAAAAATCAGAAGGAGTTAATGGGAGAATGTTCTGGTGGCGCCGATTTATCTTCACAGCTTTCACAATACACAAGTGATGCACAGACGTCTCCTATGATGTCAAATTACAAAATTATGACAGACAGATTAGCAGACCCAAGTAAAAATTTTCCTCCAGCAAGGCCATCTTGGAAACAGGCATACGATCTTCCCGAGCGAAAGAATTGTCAGCAAACCATGTTAAATTTTGTAATTGTCTTAGAGAGCGTAAACGTACAGAGCGCTCAAACCGCAAGCATGTTAAATCAATTTAATAAATTGTGCCAGGCCCGTCTACATCAGTTAGAGGAAGACGCTAAGAATGGCTCCAGCATCGATAAGGCTCTAAAGCTCGGTCAACTCGGGCAAATGGGTCTGGGTGCACTTAAAGCGATTCATGATATGAAGCCGCCTGACTCATCAGGAGTAGATCCAAATGGCTTTGGTCCAGATCCATTTGATTTTGATCCAACCGGTTCAGGTTCAAGGTTTGAATCGCAGGTACCAAGCGCTGCATTCGGCACTGAAGGAAGCATAACGAACGGAGCACAATCAGCATTCGTACCGGACACAAACTTAAATGGAGTTCAAACCGCAAGTTTAAGTCCTGGAATTGGAGACGGCGTAAGTCCCAGAAGTGAGAGTGCTAGTGGTGGATTCGGTTTGGCCAGTAGTCATAGCGCTCGCAGAGGCGGTAATGTCGGCACGTCCGTAGGAGGCAGCGGCGCAAGTCTAGGTGATAGTGATTCATCTGGTGCCTCTCGTGCGCCAGGATCCGAGGAAGAAGGCGAAACTGTAGCAGCTGATAATAATGTGTCGTCTGGCTTCAGTAGCAGCAGCGGCGGCGGCGGAATTGGCTCCATGCTTGGCCTCAGCACTGATCCTGATGGAGTAGATAGTTTAATGGCTGGATTCAAGAATCCATTTGAAGAAAAGAAAGCGGAAGAGCCAATTGATGGACCGCTAGCTTTTTCGGACCTAGACCCAGACAAACTACCCAGGCTAGCTTCTGCTTCTAAGAGCAAAGCAAAACTTCCGAAAGACAGTTTGTTCTTCCGTGTCCATCATCGCATTGGGATGCGGCGTGAACGAGGAGATGTGCGTTGATGAATAAAGTTCAATTAATGAATAGCTTGTTTTGTATGTCGCTGGCTTTTTTGCTTGCACTATTAAGCCCAGCAGAAGCCGTTGCCTATAATCGCATTGTTACTGTATCAACAGAAGATCAATACAATGACCACAAAAACCGGCAATCACAAATTCTAGAAAATTGTAAACGACGGGAAGGTTATCTAGCTCTTGCTAGTCAGCTAACACTGGTTTTGACTAACCACAATGGAAGTGAAAAGAAAAGAGAAGTAATCTCTGCTTGGCGTTGTGAGAAGTCCGCACAAGTAAAACGCGAAGAAGAACGCCGTAGAGAAGAAGGCCAGAGGACCAAAGAGTTTCGCATTGCTCGCGACCCCACTACGGAATGTGATCGCGCCATCCTATATGGTGAGCATGATGGCGAAGGCTGCCGTGAAGCGGAAGCTGCGGTTAAATCTGTTGCAGAACGCGGTGAAGCCGTACAAGCGCTCTCTGGACTAGGCGCTGCCGTCGTGCAGGCCACGACTGCTGTCCAAGCTTCAAACATCGATTCACAAGACGCTGCCTTTGACGTACAAGAGCAAGCTGTCATCGCCGGTATTATTGGCGCTGGCATTGATGTCGGTAATTCTGTATGGGGAGCTGCTCAACTTTCACGAGCGGAATCTGATGCTAATCGCGCAGCGAGTGGAATTAAATCTGCGCAAGCCACCTATATAGACGCCGAAAACGCGGCCGTATCTGATAACCGCGGCTATGCTCAACGTTTAGAAAAGGGTGGTTCACTCCAACAGGTCGAAACACAAATTCACGGCGACTATGACAAGCGCATCGCAGCGATTCAAACGAAGAGGCATTCTCAACTAGAAATCCTGCACTCAACGGGCGATCCATCTGGTCAGCTCGCTCTTACAGTTAGCTCAATGGATTCAGAGATCGCATCCCTAAAAGCTGACCGTGACAAAGAAATCCAAGCGGCTCACAAAGCCTTTGCCAGCGGTATTAATGGGTCCGGTATCGAAGAAACTGTTCGTAACAATTTTGGTACCTTCGATAACTTCCGCAAGAATGCCTCAAAAGGTATCAGAGAATCGAATGCGATTGCCGAGCAAGCGGCCGCAGCCAGTATGAACGCAAAATTTCGCGCCGTAACCGGCGGTATTGCGCTGGCTACACAAGTTGGACAATTACAGGCGATTCGTCGAGCACGAGCTAATCTGCAAGGCATTGAGCCAGAAGCGCCTCCGGCCCCTGTGATTAGGATGAGTGGAAATCCAGTTACACCAACGATTCCAGATATTCCGCCGAGTACTCCACGGGAAAGTGAAATCAGTGACTTCGCACTCGAACCACTTGGAGACGGTGTCGATCCAGCTCGAGTCGAAGGTACACTAGGTGGCGGTGCAAAGTTTGCTAAAGGTAAATTCAAGCCACGCAAAACACAGGTGTCTGGCACTTACGGTGGGGGAATCACTGATGGTAACGGTTCTGGCGCCAGTCGAACTCCGCCATCAAAACGCTCATCTGGACCACGGAGTGTGGACTACGCTGGCGGTGGCGCTGGTTTACCTAGCGGCGCTGGATCGATTGCCGGTCCAGCTAGTGATACAGATTTCCAAAATGTGATTCGTTCGCTACTTGGTAAGGAAAAAGAGGACAACGCGGAGGGTGGTGCGAAATTTGATTACTACCGTAAGGTTGCCTCTTCTCGAGGCAAAGGTGGCGATAACAAAGAAAATAGCGACCCACGCTCTATCTTTGAGCGAGTGAAAATAAAGTATAACGATGTCGTTTTACGTGGGGTGATTTAAATAAAGACGCATTACATACATTATCTCCAATAAGCTTGGACTTTTTCTGCGAGGCACGTAATGATTGAGTGATGAATTCGCAGAACTTTCGCGCCAGCAGTCCAGCCTTTCCGCGCTTTCAGATTGATCCCTTTTTGATTTTATTTTTTTGTTTATTGGGCTCGATACTTTTTCCTATTACGATTGATGCTGCAGGATTGCAATGGCCAGCTGCAGATTCTCCAAAGAATTGGCTCGTCGATCCAAACACCTTTCACCTCAGTGCAGACCTAAGCTCCACGTCGACCACTTCAAATTACGGAGATGATGGAGGAGAAGTTGTTCCCGCAGGGCTAAAGTCCACTTCCATGTTTAATATGCGTCTGCATGGTGGCGTGCCTTTCGCTGATTCGCTTTCACTCTTCGGACAAATTGATATCCGTAACATCGATAATGATATCGTATCTCCCGCCAGCCAGTCGGACAATGCACGGTCTGGTTTGGGTGATGCATTCGTAGCTCTTCGTTGGTCCTTTGTGAATGCTCGTCGTTTGGGTGGCCGCTTCTCTACAGCAGAAAGGATTGATGCCGGCCCGATGCGTTTGCTCCTCGAGTCCGGACTCGTACTCCCCTTGTATAATAGCTCTGGGATCGACAAACCAAACATTGGTGATCATTCAAGGGATATCCATAATATGCTTCGCTATGGCTGGTGGGTCACCGATGATTTTGCCGCTTCCGCAGGCGTAGGACTTATCTTGCGCAATGAAGATTATTCTTCCCTGGTCCCCTATAAGTTGCGCATGGACTATTATTTCAACGAAGATAATCAGTTCCGTATTTGGGGCGAAATATTGGGTCAGGTTGCTACGGAGTCTGGCGGTGGGGTAAGTTCCACACTCCCTGGCGCTTCAAGTCTGATTGGCTCCTCTCAAGCAACAGTTCATAAACTAGGATTAGGTGGAGCCCTCCATCCAGGTAAGGCTTGGGAGTTGGCACTTGCTATACACGGCACCTATGCCGGTAAGAATGCGGCTAAAGCTTCGAGTTTTGCACTGAGCCTTGCATACCGACCACTACAGGAGGCGACTACCGCCTATTATAATCCTCGAGATGACCTGCCAGTTGGTGGGCTGGCCCGAGATCTCGAATTTGATAGTTATGATATACGCGCTCCCGTAATGGAAGTCTCCCGACGTGGAAACTTCTTAAAGATTGGTTATGGCGTAAAGGACGGTCTGCAGATGGGCGACCGATTCCATATATTTGAAAGAGGCGGCCTGCAAAAGCTCAGTAGGCCTAAGCGTGAACAGTATATTGGAATGGCAGAAGTAGTTGGCCTCCGCAAAACCGGCGCCTTTCTTCGCTTTCGTCGTATGCATCGCGATAACAAGCAATTACGCCCAGGAATGGAGGCCAGACGCGTCGTCTACAAAGACTCCAAAGTGTTCCCACGTGTGGATCGATAGACGGCTCAATCCACACACTACCTAACCTAGAGGGGATAACAGGTAGACATAAGTGACTTCTCTCCTATGCTCCCCTTGCATAGGCCTTGCCGCGCGATTACCCTATTAGTATGAAGGCAAAAAAAATAGTGTTTTTATGGGGGATTGCTGTCATTGCTTTGGCTGCTTTCATTGGAGTCCAGCCTGCGGAAGCAAAGATATTTTCCAACCAATTTATCGAGTTTCAACTGCCTGAAAAATGGAAATGCGAACTCGATGGCTCGGAATGGGTTTGTCAAAGTATGGAGGAACAAAAGAAGCGGGACGCGATTATTGTTCTCGCTGCAAAGATTAAAAAAGCCGGGATGGATGAACTTCCCATTTACAGGCGGCATTTGGAAAAAAAGCAAGTTTACCGTGCACCAAACGGGCAACGAGTTGTGTCCGAGCCACGCTATGTAAAGGAAGTATTAATCAATTCTAAGAAGTGGATTGACTCTCTACACCTGCAGTCTAAGATCCCAGATTTTTTTACTCGCTACCTTGCTACTGTGGAAGCCGATATTGGTGTGCTCGTAACATTTTCAGTACGTAAGGATAAGTTTACTGAATATGCGGCTGATGTCGATGCACTCGTGAAATCACTACGTGCTTTCCGTAAGCCAGGTGCGCTCAATAAGACTATGGCCGATTTAGAGCCAGAAGGTATTGATGATACAGTTCTTGAGCCTACTCTTGCACTTGGAACATGCCCTCCAGGACAGAAGATGAGTAAGAAGACTGGCCTTTGCGTCAAACCGAAGTCTCGCACAGAGGATAGTGGGGAAGACCTCTTCTTTATCCTCGTCCTGCTCGCAATAGGTGTGGCGGGCTTTATCATCTGGAAGAAGAAGCAGGGCTAAGAGCTAAATGGACGCTTTCAACGGATGGAGAGCGCAGGTTTGGATCGCAGTCATGATGGGGCTTTTGATTGCAGACATCACAGATGCAGCGCTCTCTCGCTTAAATCCACGGCAACAACTTTTAATCTCCCGCTATATTGAAGAGGCAGCAGCGAAACATCATTTGGAGCCGGCACTATTACGCGCAATTATTCGTGTGGAATCGGCTTACAATTATGAGGCCGTTTCCAGAGTTGGTGCCAGGGGACTGATGCAAATCATGCCACATACAGCACGAGCCCTTGGCGCAGAAAAGGCATTGGACTCAAGCAAACCAAAACATAATATTCTCGCCGGTGCACGCCTGATTCGAAAGTTAATCAATAGGTATCAAGGAAAGATTAAGCTTGCTCTTGCTGCTTATAACGCTGGACCGACAGCGGTTGCAAAATATGGCGGCATCCCTCCCTATAAGGAAACGAAAAACTACGTAAAAAAAGTTTTACGCTACCTAGCCAGGGAGCGTAGCGCACAGCTTAATCGCTTGTATCGATAACAATAGCGGCAACCTTAATCAGTGCCGTCTATGGTGAGGTGCGCCGCCGGAAGACCCGTCACGGTCATTGCGGTCGCTTCGGTCTCTGCCGCCACCACGTCCACCACGTCCACCACGATCTCCACCGCCGCGCCCACTGCGATCACCACGTCCACCACGATCTCCACCGCCGCCGCGTCCGCCGCCACGAAACTCCCGTGGTGGTGGCGGTTCATAGCCCTCTGGCGGATCGAGTAGTACTTTGCGAGAAAGGCGAACTTTACCTGCTCGATCGATATCAAGAACCTTCACTTCGACCTCGTCGCCTTCCTTTAAGTAATCTTCTACTTTTTGCACGCGCTCATAAGCAATTTCAGAAATATGCAGTAAGCCCTCTGTGCTTGGAGTGATCGCCACGAAGGCGCCGAAGTCCACAACACGAACAACCTTACCGTTATAGACTTTGTCGATTTCCACTTCTTCCACGATCGACTCAATCATTTGCTGTGCCTTGCGAGCATTTTCAGTATTTAAGGAAGCGATATTGACTGTGCCGTCATCATTGATATCGACCTTAACGT
The DNA here is from genome assembly GCA_011087955.1 of Oligoflexia bacterium. Classification (GTDB taxonomy): domain Bacteria; phylum Bdellovibrionota; class UBA1018; order CAIPTA01; family JAALKR01; genus JAALKR01. The sequence continues at coordinate 115,171 of JAALKR010000001.1, read as the reverse complement.
TACATTCTTCAATGATAGAGCGAATTACCTTACCGCCTGTACCAATAACCGCGGCGATCTTATCTTGCGCTACTTTCATAGAATAAACACGCGGAGCGAATTCAGAAATATCTTCGCGACTCTTATCGAGAGTTTTCATCATTTCACCAAGAATGTGTAGACGCCCCTCTTTTGCTTGCGTAAGCGCCCTTTCAAGAATTTCGCGCGTCACACCAGCGATCTTAATATCCATTTGAATTGCAGTTACGCCGTCAGCTGTACCCGCGACTTTAAAGTCCATATCACCCAAATGATCTTCGTCGCCGAGAATATCGGAAAGAATTTCCGTCGTGTCGCCTTCTTGGATCAGACCCATTGCAATGCCCGCAACGGGTTTCTTGATGGGAACACCGGCGTCCATCATTGCCAAACAACCGGAACAAACAGAACCCATGGAAGAGGACCCATTAGACTCCAAAGTCTCTGCCACGATTCGAATCGTGTATGGGAAGTCTTCTACTGTGGGGGCCACCATTTGTAGAGCACGCTCGGCCAAAGTTCCGTGACCAATTTCCCGACGCCCGGGTGGGCGAAGTGGGCCCGTCTCGCCTACAGAGAATGGGGGGAAGTTATAGTGAAGCATGAATTTTTTCGAATTTGGAGTCGTGCGAGGTAGGCGTATGTTGTCTACTGCCTGTTCGTCTTCTTTCGTACCAAGAGTTACGACACTAAGAACTTGCGTCTCCCCTCGAGTGAAAAGACCAGAACCGTGGGTTCTTGGCAGGATACCTGCTTCACATTCAATTGGACGGATTTTGCCCATGTCTCGGCCGTCTAAACGCTTCTTATCCTTGATTACCATGTCGCGCATTACGCGATATTTTGCTTCGTCAAATGCACGAGTCACAACGCCTGGGAGTTCTCTGTCTTCGTTATCTTCTGGGACAAACTTCTCAACAACTTCCTCTTTTACCTTACCAAGAGCAGTATAACGCTCGAGTTTCTCGCGAATAGCAAAGGCTGAATTTAAACCGCTCAAGGAAAAATCTAGCACTTGTTTCTCGATTTCTGCACTTGTCTTCTGCACTTCAAATTCACGAGTTGGCCGACCAATTTTTTCTGCCATCTCTTTTTGCAATTTAATCGTTGGTTGAATTTTTTCAAACGCCCACATAATCCCTTCTAGGACTACGTCTTCTGGAAGCTCGTGCGCTTCTCCTTCCACCATCACAACTGCTTCGGAAGATGCCGCAACTAAAAGCTCTAGATCAGAGTCTTTCATTTGCTCAAGCGATGGGTTCGCTACGTATTCGCCGTTTATGCGACCTACGCGCACTTCGCCAATTGGCCCATTGAATGGGATATCGGAAATCGTGAGAGCTGCAGAAGCACCTATTGCTGCCGCAATATCTGGATCATTTTCCTCGTCCACAGAAAGTACCGTTGCATGAATATGCGTGTCGTACATATAGCCTTCCGGGAAGAGGGGACGGATCGGACGGTCAATTAGTCGTGCCGATAGAATCGCGCCTGCACTTGGGCGCGCCTCCCGCTTAAAGAAACCGCCTGGGAATTTACCAGCAGCGTAGTACTTTTCAATGTAGTCTACAGTCAGTGGGAAAAAGCCTTGGCCAGGCCGTACCGATTTTGCCGAAGTTGCCGTTACGAGCACCATTGTATTGCCATAATGAACGACCACAGACCCATCGGCTTGTTTTGCCATTCGGCCAGTTTCGATCTTCAGCGGCCTACCGCCGAATTCGCATTCCATAATTGTTTTGTTATTAAGACTCATAATTTATCCTTAAACTACTTATACAGATCAAAAAACTATTAAAAACCATTTATTACGTAGACAAAGAAAAGAAACTACTTACGCAGACCAAGTGACCCAATGAGTGTTGTGTAGCGCTCAGAGTCCCTACTACGAAGGTAGTTAAGGAGTGCGCGGCGCTTAGAAACTAGTTTAAGTAGACCGCGACGACCGTGGTTGTCTTTTTTGTGTTGTCTGAAATGTTCTGTGAGATGAGTGATTCGAGTTGTTAGAAGTGCTACTTGTACCTCTGGAGATCCTGTATCTCTTGGGCCGCGAGCATATTTTTCTTTAACTGTTGATTTTGTTTCCAACATAGATTTATTTCCAAATTCCTCTACTTATTACCTTTTTATATTCGAAAGGACATACCACGGAGTGGAGATCAATTCAATTATTTTGAGCTCGGTAGTCCATCAATATAGCGGCGCATATGCTCGCGAAGCTTTTCGATAACTCGGGCCTCAATCTGGCGGGCTCGTTCTCGAGAAATCCCAAAGATATTGGCTACCTCCTGGAGGGTCTGCGGATCTTCGGCGAGTAGGCGTTCCATCAAGACCGCTCGCTCCTTCTCATTGAGGCCTTCCATGAACTCCTCTATCTGGTCCTGGAGCACGGCCTTCATCTGTTTTAGGGCAAGCTCTTCATCCACAGGCGTTGCATCGTCGGCAAGGAAATCCTTTGGTGTGGCGCTAGAATCCCCGTCGGAGCCAAGCGGCCGATCGATGGAAAACTCGCCTCCCTCAGAAGAGAGTCGGTGGCTCATTTCGACGACTTCCTTTTCCTTGACGTTGAGTGTATCTGCGAGCATCTTTGGTCCAGCCTTAATTCCTTGGGCCTCGAGCCGCTGCTTTTCTCGCACAAGATTATAGAAAAGCTTCTTCTGAGCCTGAGTGGTACCGACTTTCACAAGCCGGAAATTATCGAGGAGGAATTTCAAAATATAGGAACGGATCCACCAGGATGCGTAATAGGAAAGGCGAGTACCCTTGTAGGGGTCATAATTTTTTACGGCTTTGAGGAGCCCCACGTTTCCCTCTTGAATGAGATCGAGGACATTTTGATAGGAATTGCGATATTCCATGGCGATTTTAACGACCAGGCGAAGGTTTGCCGTGACCAGTTGACGGGCTAGCTCCACATTACCGGTCTCTTTAAATTTTTTAGCGATCTCCGTCTGCTCTTCCGGGTCGATCAATGGGTGGGCCTGTAGTTCACGGATATATCGCTCCAGGGGATCTGCCGGTCGATATGGGGCCGGTGGTGCGGAGCGCTTTTGGGGCGCAGTAGGAAGCGATTTATCCTGATCTCCCGTCGCCTCGCTGACATCGATAGTTTCAGAGCGCTTGGAGACATTGGCTTCTCCAGGCGTCTCCCCCGCTCCCTCCTTCGGGAGGACTTCAGCTTCAACAATAATTTCAGGGTCTTTGGGTTTCTTACTCATGCTTTCGGCCTGGGAGCGTAGTTCTATCATACTTTCTGCTGTACAACTTGCATTTGCTTTGCGAAAAGCCCTACAATCTGAAGCAGAAGTTCAAGTTTGAGGAGGACAATGGTTTCAAGTATTGCCAGCCCATTAACAGGCGTAATTGAAGAAACAGATGTAATCATTGACTTTGGTCAGTACGAAGGTCACTCGGTTGAGGAAATTCGTAAGATCGATCCAACGTTTATCGATCAATTGGTCAAAGAGAAGGAATCACAAAACCTCGCGATTCGTCGCCATCGGGACAAAAATTTCCGACTATACATGAACCCACTCACAGGCCATCCTGTTTAGAGTTCACTGACAGCGGAATCAGTAGCGCTCAGCTTCGTTTGACCCTCGTCTAGTATCGCCGTTGGCCCGCTTAAGTCGGCTTCATTATTTTTATTAAATACGACGCTGAGTGTGCCACCGGACATTTCAATATCGAACTGAGTTATGCTCGGGTCTTTGTTGAGGCGTCTTGCCACGGTCGCAACGGCAACAGCCCCGGAACCACAAGATTTTGTTGGACCTGACCCAAGTTCCCAGACGAGCACGCTCGTTTCAGCATAGTTTTGTTTACCGCCGTCGCGTTTTGTGTGTACGAATTCGACATTAGCTCGTAAAGACTGCGATAGCCTTGGCCCCCACTCTCGTAAGCGAAAGTCATCCGGGATGCACCACTCTCCTTTTCCATTTCCACAAAAAACTACAGAATGCGGATTACCTACCTTCACTTTATGCACGGGAATATCTTGATCTGCGATGGGCACGATATCGAAGGATTCATACCTTGGTGGGCCGAAGTTAATCGAGAATTGAGCCTCTTTATCCAATCGAGTGGCAGAATAATCAGCACCAGAAATTTTCATTGGAATTGATTTTCCTGCCTTGGGTAATGCTGGAAACCAGTTACGTTTTTCTGCAAAATACAAAATCGCGCGCGCGCCATTACCGCACATTTCGGAGTTGGACCCATCTTTGTTCCATACGAGAAAATCAACGGGCCAATGGGAAAAGACCTCTAACAATTGATCGGCTTCAATTTGCTTAGAATTCTTTCCGGATAAAAGCTGCTTAACCTTTTTAATCTTTTCTGTTTTATCTTCACCTAGTCGATAAGCATCGACGATTAAAATGGTGTTGCCCGCACCCTCGCAGAGTGCATACGGAATCACAGTTGGTGCAGAATTCTTTTCCATACGTATCCCATTTTGGATCATAAATCAGGTTACTTATTGGGCAATTGGCGAGGCCGGCAGGGCTCGAACCTGCGACCTGCTGCTTAGAAGGCAGCTGCTCTATCCAGCTGAGCTACGACCCCAATCCCGCAACATTCTCCTTTATAGCAATAGATTGGTTATGGCAATAGACCAATCGAGGTGGTGCCCATTGCTGCATGTGCTGCTGCTAGTCGGGCAACCGGTACGCGATAGGGGCTGCAGCTCACATAATCAAGCCCCACTGTATGGCAGAAATGCACCGACTTTGCTTCTCCGCCATGCTCACCACAAATGCCAAGCTTCATATCTGGCTTCACTTGCTTAGCTTTTTGGGTGGCGATCTTCATTAGCTCACCAACGCCATCCATATCTACCGATACAAACGGATCTTCCGAATAGAGTCCGCGGTCTAAGTAGTTACCCAAAAAGGAGCCAGCATCATCGCGGGATAAGCCGTAGGTTGTTTGCGTGAGGTCATTTGTGCCAAAGCTAAAGAAGTCTGCCTTGCCCTGGTCATCATGAGCGATCTGATCTGCGGTCAGAGCAGCTCGTGGCAACTCAATCATAGTACCAATTGAATATGGTAGCTCTATACCCTGCTCTTCAAAAACCTGTTGGATCTCATCTGCGCAATATGCCCGTATATAAGCGAGTTCTTTCCAAGCACCTACTAGCGGAACCATAATCTCAGGCTCAATCTTTTGGCTCTCTTCCTTCTTTAAGCGACAAGCAGCTTCCATGATTGCACGCACTTGCATGCGGTAAATTTCTGGAAAGGAAATGCCAAGACGACATCCTCGGTGGCCAAGCATTGGATTAAACTCATGGAGCAATTCTTTTCGACGACGTAAGCTTGCCTCGTCAATGCCCATTTCTGCTGCTAAGCGCTTCACCTCTTCCAGCTCATGAGGCAAGAATTCATGTAGAGGTGGGTCCAACAAGCGAATCGTAACCGGTTTTCCTTGCATTACTTTAAAGATTCCATGGAAATCGCCTCGTTGCATCGGCAGGATATTGGCTAGCGCTTCCTTTCTAGTGTGCCCGTCTTCGGCGAGAATCATTTTCCGCACTTCACCAATACGATCTTCTTCAAAGAACATATGCTCTGTGCGACAAAGACCAATGCCCTCCGCGCCAAAATCCAGCGCTACTTGCGAGTCTTTCGGCGAGTCCGCATTGCAACGAACTTTTAGCTTGCGGAACTCATCTACCCAACTCATAAACGTATGGAAGGAGCCCTTAAGTTCGGGAAAAATTGTCGGTACTTCACCAAGCATAACTCTGCCTGTTGTGCCGTCTAGAGTGAGCAAGTCACCCTCTTTAAACTCACGACCACCGACCATCATTGATTTGTTGGCGTAGGAAATATGTAGCTCTGAACAACCGGCTACGCAGGACTTACCCATGCCACGTGCAACAACAGCAGCATGGGATGTCATGCCACCACGAGCGGTGAGAATTCCGCGGGCCACATTCATACCGTGGATATCTTCGGGAGACGTTTCAATTCGAACTAGAATAACAGCTTCGTCTTTTTCGCGAACCCAATCTTCCGCTGTATCCGGATCAAAAACGACCTTGCCGCTCACTGCGCCTGGAGAAGCAGGTAAGCCCCGAGTGAGCAAATCGATTTTTGCATTTGGGTCTAGGCGAGGGTGTAATAAATTATCGAGCTGCCCTGGTGTTACCCTCTGAATGGCAGCCCTCTTATCGATTAATCCTTCATTCACCATGTCAACCGCAATGGTAACGGCAGCCGCAGCAGTCCGCTTTCCACTACGAGTTTGTAGAAGAAAGAGCTTACCGTTCTGAATTGTAAACTCAATATCTTGCATATCTCCGTAATGCTTTTCTAGTTTCTTATAAGTCAATACGAGATCGGCATAAGCGTCGGACATTGCCTCGCTTAGAGTCTTCTTCTCTTTATTAGAATCGTTGAAAGACTCTTCATTAATAGGGTGAGGTGTCCGAATTCCCGAAACGACATCCTCCCCTTGCGCATTAATCAAGAATTCGCCAAAGAACTTATTGTCCCCAGTGGAGGGGTCACGCGTAAAGGCAACACCTGTAGCACAGTTATTCCCCATATTGCCATAGACCATGGCTTGTACGTTCACCGCTGTTCCATAGTCTTGTGGAATATTATTGATACTCCGGTAAGTAATCGCACGGGGATTCATCCAGGATTGGAAGACGGCAGAAATGGCTCCCCATAATTGCTCATGTGGATTTTCCGGGAATATCTTTCCTGTATGTTCCTGTAAAACTAATTTAAAACGTTTCACTAATAACTTTAATTGATCGGCGGTTAGTTCTGTGTCTTCTTCGACTTTCGCATCGGCTTTCATTTCTTCGAGCTCGGATTCGAAAAATGAGGTGCTTACGCCCAATACGACATTGGAATACATCATCACAAAACGACGATAAGAATCGTAGGCAAAGCGAGCGTCGCCCGATGCCTTAATTAAGCCTTCCACTGTTTGATCGTTTAGGCCAAGGTTTAAAACGGTATCCATCATGCCAGGCATAGATACTGGGGCGCCGGAGCGAACAGAGACGAGCAATGGGTTTTCTGAATTCCCAAACGTGCACCCCAAATTTTTGAGGCTCGAGTTCATTTGTTCGATCGCTTTAGCGACGTCGGTTTTCAAATTAGCAGGATATTTTTTTTCATTTTTATAAAAATAGGAGCAGACATTTGTGGAAATAGTAAATCCTGGCGGTACGGGTAAACCAATTTTTGTCATTTCTGCGAGGTTTGCGCCTTTGCTACCTAAAAGGATCTTCTGAGATGCGTCGCCATCGGCGTGCCCATCACCAAAGAAAAGTACATTTTGATTTGTCATTTTTTATTATTCCCAGTTCTCGAGACCACTCTCGACGTAATCCATTACTTTATTCACCGCTACCCGGTCCTGTTTCATAGTGTCGCGGTGACGAATAGTAACTGCTTTATCTTCCAAACTCTCATAGTCGAGAGTAATGCAATAAGGAGTTCCAATCTCCTCTTGACGTCGATAGCGCTTGCCGATGCTGCCAGCAACGTCAAAATCGGTACGGAATTTTTTGCGCAGGTCCTGGTACAAATTCTGTGCAGGCTCGAGAAGCTCAGGCTTTTTCATGAGCGGGAATACTGCCGCTTTATATGGAGCCATCTTCGGGTGGAGCTGCATTACCACTCGCTCATCATTAAAGCGATAGGCATCGGCTAACACAGTTAATATAGACCGATCACAACCCACGGCAGTTTCAATCACATGCGGAATGAATTTATTTTTTTCTTCGTCCACATAGTGCAAATTTTTTCCCGAAAACTCTTGGTGATTTTTGAGATCAAAGTCTGTTCGGTCATGGATGCCTTCTAGCTCCTTCCAGCCGAAGGGGAATTGGTATTGCACGTCGAAGGCTTTTGCACAGTAGTGCGCCAGCTCTGATTCCCCATGCTGATGCCAGCGCAATTTTTCTTTCCGTAGGCCAATGGACTCATGCCAAGCCATACGAGAAGATTTCCACTCTTCGAAAAACGTATCGTTTTCGCTCGGTTTAATAAAGAATTGCATTTCCATCTGCTCGAATTCGCGCGTGCGAAAAATAAAGTTCCCCGGTGTGATTTCGTTACGGAATGATTTACCAATCTGTGCAATTCCAAAAGGCAATTTACGACGACAAGTCTGTTGCACATTAATAAAATTAACAAAAATTCCTTGCGCAGTTTCTGGCCTAAAATAAACGAGATTCGCTTCATCTTCGATCGCCGACATATGCGACTTGAACATCATGTTGAATAAGCGAGGCTCTGTGAGAGTTCCTTTTGATCCACAGTTAGGACAGTTCATTCCTTTCAGGAGCTCTGTCATCTCTTCAATTGTCGGGATATTACCTGTTTCTTTTTCGATCTTGGCCACCGGGCCTAAATGATCTGCTCGAAAGCGTGCCTTACATTGCTTACAATCCACGAGCGGATCATTAAAGCTGTCAATATGACCGGAAGCTTTCCAAACTCTTGGATGCATAAGAATAGCGGCGTCGATGCCTTCGATATCTTCCCGGTCGTAGACCATGGCTTTCCACCAAGCTTCCTTAAGCGCTTTTTTCACCTCTATACCGAGGGGGCCGTAGTCCCAACAAGAATTGAGGCCACCGTAGATTTCACTCGATGGGAAAACGAAGCCGCGGCGTTTGCAGAGCGCAACTAGGGTTTGTAGGTCAGGCAGATCTTTTAGTGGCTTAGTGGCTATTTGTGGTTTATCAGCTATTTCAGACATGCGAAGGTTCTAGCACCGCGCAAGCCTTCTCAGCAACTGGATTTTCCTTAAGATATCAACTGTATAAGGTTTATGGCGTATAGTGTTGGTTGGTGATGTGTAGCATTAATTGTTAGGGTCTTCGACTCGAGTTTTTACCGTGTCTTGCCAAAGCCCCTCAAGGTCGTAGAAGTCACGCACATGCTCTTGGAAGACATGCACCATTATATCGCCCAGATCGATCAATCCCCATCGGCCACCCTGCACGCCCTCTTCTCGTAGCGGCTTGTGACCAAGCTTCTTTAATGACTGAATGACATGCTCACAGATGGTTTGCACTTGTGGCATGGAGGCACCGCTTGCAATGATGAAATATTCCGCAACTGTGGTTGTCTTAGTGAGGTCTAAGATCACGACATTCATTGCTTTTTTCTCCAAGCAAAGATTGGAGCAATATTCTGCCAACTCCAAGGATTCCATATCCCTATGCCCTTCAATAGGACTGGCTTTGATGACTTTCACTTTTACTGTTGCGGTGCTCATATTTGTGACTATTTAGCATAGAGATTCGTCGAGTTCAAAATTCGATCCCGAAAATCTTTCGCGACTGCTGGCGGCAGCATCGTCATTGGCACGATGCTTCTAGCCAAATGTTCCCGAATTTCTGTTGAACTCATTGCTAAGGGCTCGATGACGAGGTGAGTATCTGAAGGGTCTGCTAGAGTGACTGGGTAGTTTGGGCGATTGGCAACGATGATTTGAGCAAAGTCGCGCAGGCGCTCAGGCTCCTTCCAGCAATCAATGGAGGCGTACGTATCCGATCCGACCAGGAGATAGAGATTTTCCCGTTTTGCTCCCTGACGAGCGGCTTCAGCTAGGGTGTCGACCATAAAGGATTCTCTTCCTCGTTCGATTTCCTCTGTCCAAATTTGCATCCCATTGGTAGCAGTTAGTTCCAGCCAGCTCATGCGTGCTTCCGCATCCGCAATAACGCCTGCCTTTCCTGGGCTTTGGGCGCAGGGGAGGAGTAAGACTTGCTCGATTTCTGGAATCTCTCGGCGGCAAGCTTCAACAATTCGCAAGTGACCAATATGGACCGGATCAAAGGATCCGCCGTAAAGTAGGGTAATTTTGGAAAAGTCTGGGTTACGCGTACGCATCGAACCCATCCGATGACTTTACGAATTCTCGTCTTAATTTTACGTACTCGTAGAGGTTTGCAAGCACGTCATTCACCCCTTGGTTGGTCGCGACGGACATCTCTAGCAATTGAATTTTATTTTCCTTACAGTGCAGGCAAAATTCAGCCAGTGAACTCGGATCTTGCATAGAATCCATTTTATTCAGTACGACGAGCTCCGGTCGCTTTGCCAAGCTCTCATCATAAGCGGCTAGTTCCTTGCGAACGGTCTGGTAGTTTTTTAGGCAAGCCTCACCCGCTAAAGCGTCGACGATATGAAGTAGAATTCGGCTCCGCTCTAAATGTTTTAAGAAGCGAATGCCTAGGCCAGAGCCTTTATGCGCACCCTCAATGAGTCCTGGAACGTCTGCCAGCACGAAACTTTCACCTACACCCACTTTCACGACACCAAGGTTAGGCGTGAGAGTGGTGAATGGATAGTCAGCGATTTTAGGTTTTGCAGCAGAGACGCAAGCAATAAAGGAGGATTTACCAACATTCGGCAATCCAATGATTGCCACGTCAGCTAGAAGCTTAAGTTCTAGTTTTAGAGAGGCTGTTTCACCGGGCAACCCGTCTTGGGCAAATCGCGGCGCTTGTTGACGAGCGGACTTGAAATGCATGTTGCCTTTGCCCCCCTGGCCGCCCTTACAAACTGCATAGTCTTGGGTCTCTTGAGAGTCCATATCCCTCAGGATCATGCCTGAATTCACGTCGCGAATAGTCGTACCCAGGGGAACGCGCAGAACAATATCCTTGCCGGAGCGGCCGGTCTTCTGTGAGCCTGCTCCCGGCCGTCCATTCTCCGCCAAAAATTTTTGCTTGTATCTGAAGTCCATCAGAGTAGAAAGATTAGGGTCGGCTTTGATGATTACGGAGCCACCGCGACCACCTTCTCCGCCATCCGGCCCACCAAATTCAACAAACTTTTCCCTGCGGAATGAGACTGCGCCCGAGCCGCCATGGCCGCCGGCTACTTCGATTTGTGCTTCGTCTATAAATCGCATTGTTCAAATCGCATTGCTCGCCAGCAATTTTAAAAACGCTGAAACGGGACTAGTTAAACCGCGTGAATAGCTGGGAAAACAGACACCTTCTTGCGCTTGCGGTCTTTCCACTCAAACCTAACTACACCGTCAGTAGTAGCAAAAATCGTATAGTCCTTGCCCAAGCCTACGCCATCACCAGGGTGGAACTTAGTTCCAACTTGACGAATGATAACATTTCCGGCCTTTACGAATTCTCCTCCGAATCGCTTAATCCCGCGCATCTTCGGGTTACTATCGCGACCGTTCTTTGTACTACCGCCGGCTTTTTTCGTTGCCATGACCTATACCTCTTAACGTCTTGCTTTTTACTTCTTCGAAACCTTCTTCTTAGCGGCCGGTTCCTTAGCAGTCTTTTTCTTAGTAGCCACTTTCTTCTTAGCTGTAGCCTTTTTCTTGGACGCTGCTTTCTTCCTGGCTGCAGCCTTCTTAGCTGTAGTCTTTTTCTTTTTTGTTGTCTTTGCTTTCTTCGCAGTTGGTTTCGGAGCAGCTGCTATCTTAGCTCGCTTGGCCTTTGACTTCTCTGCTTTTACCGCTTTCTTTTCAGCAGACTCCTCTGCTTTCAACTCATTGATCAACGCAAAACCAACACGCCTCAACACTTCTTCTTTTTCTTTTGCAGAAAGAGAGTCCGCAGAAGAACCGTCATTCACTTCAGTGATCAACATACGAGTGTGAAGGGCGCGGAAGCCGACGTTCCGCTTGAACTGCTTACGGCGCTTGTGGCGAAGGATCTCAATCTTCGGACCTTTTTCTACTGCAACAACCTCTGCCTTTACAGTGGCGCCAGATACAAGTGGTTGGCCAAGTTTGATTTTGGCTCCGGCACCAACCGCCATCACCTCAAACTTCTTTTCAGCGCGAAGATCCAACAACTCATCATAGTCAAATTGGACAGTGTCACCCTTTTGCACTCTATACTGTTTTCCGCCGTTGGCGATTACTGCATACATTATGAAACGCCTCTAAAAAATAACAGATCTCAGGACGGCCCAATCTACTGACTAAAGAGCTCGGTGTCAAGGAGAAGGTCAGTATCGTCGAGGTGAAAAGGTCAGTGCCAAAATGAGGGTTAGTGAGATTCTATGAATCTCGGGATTGCTTTGTGCAGAAGCGTGGAAAATTGCTGGATTACTCGGTTAGCCACATCCTGGATATCCGCGTGGTCTAGCGGTTCTCCACTAATGCCTGCTGCCAGATTGGTCACACAGGAGATTCCGGTGACTCGAACGCCTAGGTGGTGAGCCGCAATTGCCTCCGGAACGGTGCTCATTCCAATCGCATCACCACCCCAAATTCGGAACATCTTAATTTCTGCTGGTGTTTCGTAGGTTGGCCCACGAACACCGACGTAGACACCAGAACGTATTGAAATTTTTTCTGATTTAGCAATTTCTCGGAGAATGTCACAATACTTTCGGCAATAGATATCAGACATATCTGGAAATCGCGGTCCAAACTCGCCCGGCTCTTTGCCTATGAGTGGGTTGTCCCCCATGAAATTGATGTGATCCTCAATCATCATCAGCTCGCCAGGCTGGAAGCTCTCATTAATGCCACCAGCCGCGTTGGTAAGCACAATATTTTGCACCCCAAGAGCGCAAATCACACGAGTGGGCAGAACCACGGAATTCATGGAGTGTCCCTCATAGAAATGCCAGCGGCCCTGGAGAGCCAGAACGGGCACTTTGTCGATATATCCAAAAACCATCTGACCGCTATGGCCAGCTACTGTGGTTGCGTGAAAGTGCGGAATCTCCTCGTAGGGAATTACTGTCTGGTCTTTCATATGGTCTACGAAAGTGCCAAGGCCAGAGCCTAAGACCAGGCCCGTTTTGGGTCGGGTTGGAAGCTTCTTTTGGAGAAAGGCGGTAGTCTCATTAATTTGCTGTGTAATTTGTCCTGCTTGTTCCATTCTAATACCCTAAACGATTCGTTCTCGAACTAATTTGGGCGCTGATTTTTTCTGTGGGCTGACTACGATTACCTCTTGGAGCTGCTCCAACGCAGACCGAGCCACTGTTTCAGAGTTTGCGTAGATTTTTACGATATCCTCCCCCTTTTGCAGGTGATCCCCAATAAACCGCTCAAATTCAAGGCCCACACTGTGATCTATCGAATCAGATGCAGCTTTTCGACCGCCACCCAGGTCCACCACAACCATGCCGATCGCTTGGGCATCCATAGCCCGAATATATCCGGCCTTCTTTGCCTTCAAAGTTTTTTTTACTTTTGCTACGGGAAGTCCTGAGTCCAGTGCCACTGTGTCGCCCCCTTGTAGGGACACCATCTCTAAAAATTTTGAGTACGGCCGGCCGGAGAGCAGCATTTCTTCTAGCTCTTTTTTGGCATCCTTTGGCTTGAGCCTTTTACCCATTTGTCTACGACCTAAAATAAGCATTTCCACCGCTAAACTCATGGTGCAATCATATAGACGTTTATCGATTGCCGGATCTTGCGGACCTCGGCGTAGAAACTCCACACATTCATTGATTTCGTTTGCGTTGCCTACGGCACGGCCCAAAGGTTGACTCATATCCGTTAGCACGGCGACTACATGGCGGCCAGCATGCTTGCCAGTACTCACCATAGCTTTTGCGAGGGCCTTTGCTTCCTTAACGGTTTTCATAAAGGCACCAGAACCAAACTTTACGTCTAAAACGAGGCCATCAATATCTTCCGCAAGCTTCTTGGACATAATAGAGGAGACGATTAACGGAATGGCCGGAACCGTACCTGAAACATCCCGCAGTCCGTAGAGCTTTTTGTCTGCCGGGCAAAGGCCTTTGCCTTGGCTAATCAGTGCAGCACCAATCGTACCCAATAGCTCTTTAAAGCGAGGCTCACCGAGCTCCGCTTGGAATCCAGGGATAGCCTCTAACTTATCGATTGTTCCGCCTGTGTGTCCAAGGCCTCGGCCGGCAATCATTGGAACGGCAATATCAAAACAAGCGAGTAGTGGAACTAGAATAATGCTTGTTTTATCTCCAATTCCACCCGTGGAATGCTTATCAATTTTGGGCTTATCGATATCTCGAAGATTTAGGACAGATCCAGAATGTAACATTACATCCGTCATTGCTGCAGTCTCAGCTGTCGACATGCCCTGAAAATAAATAGCCATTAACATTGCTGACATTTGGTAATCGGGAATAGTTCCATTGGTATATTCGGTGATAAACCAGGAAATCTCTTCAGCGCTTAGTTTTTCACCGTCACGCTTGCGAGTAGTTAACTCTACAGGGTTAAAGCTCATAGCATCCTCATTTCCTGCCAAAAACTTTGACCGATGGGGAGCTTGGCTGAGCTCCCCAAGGCGTCCAAAATAGTTTGCCCAATATCGGCGAAAGAAGTTCTAGTTCCAAGAGCCTTACCACCACTATTTTCGGTTACTTTCGTATAGGCAATGATCGGTACGTATTCACGGGTATGATCTGAACCTGGTGCGGTTGGGTCATTGCCGTGGTCGGCGGACAAAATCAACAAGTCATCCTCACGCATCATTGATTTGATAAACGACCTCAGCTCTGCATCAAACCACTCTAGTTCTTTGGCATAGCCCCTCGGATTGCGTCGATGGCCGTAGAGCATATCGAAATCGACAAAATTAGCAAACAGCAAGCCGGTAAAATTTCGTTCCGCTTCTTTTTTGGCAACATTAAAAATTTCTTGATTGGAACTTGCTTTTAGCTCCTTTGAGAATCCGGTATAGCCATAAATGCTAGCTACTTTTCCAATCGAGATGGACTCGAACTTGTCTACTAACAAATGATCCAGAGCTGTTTTAGCTGGTAGTTCAATGCTGTAGTCTTTGCGATTTCCCGTGCGCTTAAAAGCCTTTGCGTTAGCGCCAAGAAATGGCCGTGCAATCACTCGGCTCACATTAATTTCATTGCATTGCTTGCGTGCATTCTTGCAAAGAGAGTAGAGACGATCTAGACCAAACGTCTCTTCATGGCAGGCGATTTGAAAAACGGAATCAGCGGAAGTGTATACAATTGGTTTTTCAGAAGCTAAATGCTTCTCACCAAGTTCTTCAATGATCACCGTTCCAGAAGCGGCTTTATTACCCAGGACCCCAGGCAAGCTATTTTCGGCGACAAAGCAATCAATAAACTCTTTCGGGAACCCTTGGGGATAAGTGGGGAAGGGGACGCTGACTTCAATGCCCATAAATTCCCAATGCCCGGTAGTTGTGTCTTTACCCTTTGATTTCTCTGCTGCTTTTCCATAGGCAGCAATCGTTGAGCTCGGCTTCGCTACGCCTTTTATCTCAGTCAGGTGCCCGAGTCCCATCTTCTCTAGCGTTGGCAGGTTTAATCCGCCCACGGTCTTTGCAATGTGCTTAAGCGTGTTTACGTCTCCATCGCCATATTCAGCCGCGTCGGGCATGGCACCAACTCCTACAGAATCGAGCACGAAGAAGAATACGCGTTTGGCTTTCACCTAATAGTCTCCTGTTGAACTAGGCTTACTTTGTGTTAAGCCAGGTGCGTCTTGGACAATCGCTACTGAATCCGACGTTCCGATGCGATTCGCGCCCGCTTCAATCATCTTTATCGCAGTCGCGCGATCGCGAATGCCGCCACTGGCTTTCACTCCCTTATTAGGGCCCGCAATTAGGCGCATGATATTTATGGCTCGTAGGCTGGCGCCTCCAGTTGCAGAAAACCCCGTGCTTGTTTTAATAAAATCAGCTCCGGCGACAAGAGCAATCGCGGATGCGCAGGCTAATTCAGCATCGGATAGAGCGGCCGAT
Source organism: Oligoflexia bacterium (assembly GCA_011087955.1). Lineage (GTDB taxonomy): Bacteria > Bdellovibrionota > UBA1018 > CAIPTA01 > JAALKR01 > JAALKR01. Next base: position 99,459 of record JAALKR010000001.1, on the reverse strand, counting down.
TCGAGGATCGATTTGACCAAGATTTTTACTCCAGATTCGACTGTACTGGCTTTACAAACCGTTGAGACGGAGGCAAAGACTTCTGCGTATTTACCGTCTTTTAATGCGCCGTAAGGAATAACCATATCCACTTCGCCAGAGCCAGCCTCGATCGCAACCCGCGTCTCTTGTGCCATTGATTCAGGACTTGCATAGCCCAGAGGGAATCCGGTGACGGTAATCGTGAGGACGGGTGAACCTTTCAGTAATTCTACACATTCTACCACTCTATTGGGTGGGACACAGATCGCCTTAAAGTTGAACTCTCGGGCCTCGGCACAGAGTTTTTCATAGCTGGCGCTCACCGCTTCAGGTTTGAGCAAGGTGTGGTCGATTTGACTCGCCAGCCAGGTGGTTACTATTTTGTTTTCCGTAGGAGGCACTGGCAACCAGGAAGGTTCGTCGTGCCTGGGACGCAGGCGGTCGAGAAGCCCCAGGCACCACTTTTGAAGCGCCGGGTTTAGATTGCTGCATGCGAACAGTTTCTTTGCCTCTACTGCGATGGCATTACGTTCATCGTTTGAAATGTGCTCCCACATAATCGCCATACGCCATAGATAGCATGAAAAATTGGGACGAGTGCCTAATTCTCGAGTTCAACTCTTATAACCGTACAAGAACTAGGCAAATGCAACTAAACTTTTCGATTCGATCTTCAAATTCCCGTTTAATTTTTTGATTCTATTAGCATACGAGCGACATATAGCTTGCAGTATTACGAGTGGCACATGACTTGCCGCATGAAGAGCAATAGAACTAGGAGAAAAGACATACGTATTAAGATCGTAGCTTTATCTGCAGGTGAGGGTAGTGGGCTAGGACCTAAGGACGACATCGAGGATATAAATCTATGAGTAAAATAATTGCTATAGCTGTTGCGTTAATATTCACTGTCGCTTGCTCGGATGAATCGTATAAATCGTATCACTCGTATGAAATTGAAGTTAAATTTGCACAAGATCAAGATAGAGACGACCCACTCATTCCTGTCGACTTGCAGGGAAATATCCTCAAAAGTAAAAGCCAACCCAGCTCATCACATACTTGGGAGTGGACATGCCAAGGATCTCTCGATCCAGGGCAGTTATGCCTATTATTTGCATATTCAAATTCAAGATGACGCTCCTAATGCAAATGGAAGAGTTTCAGAAGTCTTCTCCTTTTATTCCATTGTTGGAGATCAAAACACTCCTCTTGTTCCAATCGACTTAGAAAACAATGACGAGTGGCAATCTGAAAAAACTTGGAGATGGGATTGCCTATGGGAGGAATGCTTCGTTAGAGTGAAAATTCTAGAAAAGGAAGAGCACGCGGACCCAGACAATCCGAATTACGTCTTTCCAGAAGATTACCCTTATGAGCCCATCGAAGAACGCAAATCTGAAACAATCATTGTCCAGGACATGGACGAGAATGGTAATCATACATTCCCAAATTCCCCTGGGACTTATTACATTTACTTGCAAGTGTCTGACGGAAATGGAAACGAATCTGACGTTATCTCTAGATACGCAAAAATCGGGGGAACCTTTAGATCTAAATGGGAAACAACTAGCTCTAATGACACTATACACCTTCCTCTGGGGAAAGGAAGTAACAGCGGTGGAACTGGAGCTCAGATGCAATACGACTTTAAGCTCAATTGTGAATATGATAAAAATAAGACAGACGCAGACCAAACTTTGCCTTGGAAAGAAGTCACTTCTTGGAATGACCGACGCGAGATACCCCCAAAAGTTGTGGGTCAGAGCCTAGGCAACTCCCTCTTGGTTGGATGAACTGTAAAAGTTTATCAATATCTTGGTAGCCTCTTATTGACATCCACTTTTTCTCACACTCTTGCATCAACTTAAAGGCCATCACTTCTGCTGCAGTGACACTGCTATGAACTCTCCGTACCGAACACTGTCATGAATTCGTGATAATTTTGAAATGGCTTTTTGTTTTATGAGCTTCCAAAGCTCAAATTCGTCATCTGGTTTCAAATCCTGTTCTAGGTTTGGAAAATCTACAGTCAAAGCTTCCATGCCTTGCTGATAGAGATATGTATGAACTTCATCTTCTGAGAAATTAATGGCCATTATTCTGTTTTCTCATTCACTTTTTTCTGTACCAGCTTTATATTCGTATCACTTACGCCATATTTCTTTGCAAGTGCTGACCATTTGGACAGGCTGGATTTTGTGGCCTCAATAATCTCTTCGGCGCGGTCTTTTTTGATTTTGGCTTCATCTGCCAGCTTTAACAGGTGGCTTGTATTCGGGTTTCGACCTTCACCCATAACCATCGTGCTTTGTTCACCGCGTGGGCCAGATGAGAATGTGAGGTCGTAGGCTGGTGAGAGTTTCCATCCGCCTTGGCTGTCCATCAGATAGCTAAAATTCTTTGAATGATCATCACGGTTATGTGCCAGCACGTTAAATACGGCTAGTTGATAGAGTTTTTCAACTTCACGCACATCACGGGTCAACATGCCCGTTAGTGCGATTAAATCTTCGTAATCAAGAGATGGTGTACGGAAATCTGAATGTAATAACCCGCATGCTGTGTGCATGTGATATCGTTTGTCGCCATCGCGGTCAAAACGTTTAATGGCAAAATAACCTGCACCGCTTTGCGCTGGGAAGAGATGAATGTCAGGCATGGTAATGCCAGCCTCTTTTGCCATTAGAGCGTAAACATATTCAACTGCGCCAGCATCAATACCGTCTTGACTGTTCGGGAATTTGACCATCCATGGCGTATAGTCTTCGGGCAAATCATGAACGCTGTGAATGATATGATTCCGTTTGTCGTTTACACCAATCAGCGCTTTTGGCCGTGCGCCTGCAGAAGACCCATTGAGAGAAATTAGTTCTTCCAATACATCATCAGATGCGCCTTCCATAACCTCTTGTGCCTGCGAGGCAAGTTTATCGAGGTTGATTTCATCTTGCGTATCTTCTGCACTGTGATCTGGCTCAAATACAAGCGCGCCAAGACCGTTTGATCCAACATGCGCTAGGCGATCAAGGGGCGTGATGTCAGAAGGAAGTATTCCTTGTGATCTAATAAAGCGATCAAAAAGCAGTCGCCCCCAACCATCGGGAAGACTATCGTTAAACACACCCGGCAAACCTTCAAATAGGTCATTCTCAAAGCGCTGAACGCCTGATTGTAATGGTAATCGCAGTGGTGATATTTCAATGCCACGTTCAATAAAGCTGCTATCATATTCAAAATAGATGTGGCGATCACGCATGGCTAATCGACCAACTGGATTAACGCCATCACCGAAATTGATACCAACTTTGATTTCGGATGCAGATAAGTAGTTTTTCATTTGCGTGTTCCTCGTTGACGGGTGGTTGAACTATCTGCTTCCAACACGTCATCTATGGATGAAAATAGCGTGTCTTTAATTTGTGTGGCTTTTAGGATGTCTTCCAATCCACCCAGCACCATTTGGATCTTTAAGAATGACTCTAGAGATATTGAGCCTTTCTGCTCAAACTTACGCAACGTTGGCAAAGGGACACCAGAGCGTTCGGCAAGACCTTCCTGCGTTAATTCTATCTGCAATCGACGCGCACGCGCATGCTCTGCAAGCTTTTTCTGTGCTTTGGCTGGTGTTATAAGTGATACCATTTTATTAGTAAACCTTTATTTATTGACTATTAGTAATATTATAGTATTAGTATTGTTAAGAATCAAGCTTAGCTTTATCCTTAAGCTTTGGATAAAAAATGTTCGCGAACATAATTGTTGCGGACAAGGCGAACAAAATCTCTTAGTCTTTTATATAAGATCACAGGAATTGACCTCTCAAGCCACGGAAACCCGTGGCTTTTTGCTTTTCCCTTCCCTGATATGCAAAAAGGTACTTCCGGCGATCTTTCCCTATGCGGCGGGCTTAGGCGCAGTGTTTATTTAGTCACACCTTAAAAATTTGGGTCCGCAGTCCGCACCTAAAAATACTTATTAACCCAGCAGAAAACCTCGCTTTCGAGGTTTTTATTTTAGTGCGTACCCAAAATATGGGGTGCGTACTCGAATTCTGCTGACTTGAAAACCAAAGGAAGATGTTTTGTGGATAGTCGTTCCCTCTCAGTTTTGTCGCTGTGCGCTGGCGTTGGCGGACTCGACCTCGGCATTAGAATGGCGCAGCCAAATGCTCGAACAGTCTGTTTTGTCGAGATCGAAGCATTTGCGTGCGAAATCTTGGCAACGCGCATGGAAGACAAAACCATGGATGAAGCGCCTATTTGGACGGATTTACGCACTTTCGATGGCAAGCCATGGCGCGTGGCCTCGTGGATTGCATTACTGCGGGTTATCCGTGCCAGCCCTTTAGCGTCGCGGGAAAACAAAAAGGGAAAGACGACCCAAGACATCTCTGGCCAGATGTGTTTCGCGTGGTTCAAGAAATCTCTCCAAGACTCTGTTTCTTTGAAAACGTACCCGGACATTTACGACTGGGGTTTGAGCAAGTCCACGATGACTTATCCAGCTTGGGTTGCTGCGTTAAGGCAAGCCTGTTCTCAGCGGCGGAAGTCGGTGCATCTCATAAACGGGAGCGATTGTTCATTTTGGCGTACCGTGAAAGCGAAAGAGCCGATGGGTGGTTGTCTCACTTACAAGAAATTCAAAGAACGATTGGGTGCGGGCATGCCATTGAGCCTTCGGGATCAGGTGAAGCATATGTGGCCGACAGTGAGAGTGTCTTCAGCGAACGGCCAGAGAGCAGGAAGAACGCGCCTCAGCAATCTAAGAGAGCAGATCAACTGGCCAACACCGATAGCGTCGGAACAGAAATATCGCCTGAAAGGCAATTCGCAGCAGAGCAAAGGCCTGACATCGACGGTAATCCAATCGCACCATTCCCGCCCGGGTCAAATGGAGATTGGGACGAAATCTCAGCCAGTCTTAAACCCGCAATTTGTCGAATGGCTGATGGGCTGGCCAATCGGGTGGACAGAATTCGAGCCTGTGGAAACGGTGTCGTCCCATTGGCTGCCGCTTATGCGTGGATCACTCTTACAACTACAAGAAATGGAGAATAACTTTCATGACAGACAATCAAAAACCTGAGCTTAAAGGAGTCTACTTAAAATTCTTTGGTCTGGGAAGATGGTGTAGTTAGCGCGCTTACGCACTATTATCCGTGTTCGTAATATAGAGATTTTTTTTGCCCTTGATCGTCCAGACCGATCAGACACGAATGTAATCTATAAATAATTTTCGCATCAGCTAGAAGCAGGTTAGGACTAATAAAAAGCATTTACAGTGGAGCGGTCGCTTTTTACATCAATTGGGTGGCAAGCTCCGAGAGCCTAGAGCGTTCACCCTTTTCGAGCGATACGTGACCCGCTATTGGCTCGCTCTTAAAACATTCCAACACATAAGCAAGACCATTACTCACGGAGTCCAGATAAGGGCTATCGATTTGTAATGTATCACCTGTGATTACAATCTTCGTATTGTCCCCTGCCCGAGTAATGATTGTTTTCATTTCATGGGGCGAAAGATTCTGAGCCTCATCTACAATCATGAACTGCTGTGGAATCGAGCGACCACGGATATAAGTGAGTGGCTCGATATTTAATAAGCCCTGCTCCATCAATTCTTGGCATCCGCGCCCCACACCTCCTCGACGATGGGATTTTGCCACACTAGAAGCACCAAAGAGAAAGTCAATATTATCGAAGATTGGCTGCATATACGGATGCAGTTTTTCCTCGATCGTTCCGGGGAGGTAACCAAGGTCCTTACCCATTGGCATCACAGGGCGAGAAACGAGCAGTCTAGAGTAAATTCCATCGTCAACAGTTTTTGATAAGCCGGCTGCAAGCGCTAAAAGCGTCTTACCCGTGCCGGCTGTGCCCACCAAGCTCACCAATTTAATCTCATCATTTAGTAACAAATCGATAGCGAACGTTTGTTCCGCATTTCGAGGATAAATTCCCCACAAACCGTCCACTGGTTTATAGACTGGAACAATACAGCTCTGATTATAATCAAAGCGCCCAATTGCTGTGTGAGAAGAACTAGCTTCGTCTTTCAAAAAAACAAATTGGTTAGGCTTCAATCGATGCTCAATCTCTACACGTTTTTGTGTGAATAATTTATCAATTACTTCACCCGGAACCTCCATAGTGGTTGTTCCTGTATATAAGGCTTCGGACTCAGGAACGTCCCCATCAAATTTCGTTGGCTTATAGTCTTCCGCTTCAATGCCAAACGCATCGGCTTTAATTCGAAGATTAATATCTTTTGAGATAAATGTAATTTCTGAACTAGGGTCTTCATCTTGCAGACTTTTCGCTAGAGCGATCATTTGGTTGTCTGCGTACCCTTCATCAAGACCTTTAAATACTTCCGACTCCGCCATCGACACTCGGAGCACTCCACCAGTGTCGAGCTTTACTCCTTCGTGCAGCGAGCCCATATCTCGCAGTTCATCCATCAACCTAGAAAAGGTGCGAGCATTTCGGCCGTTTTCATTCATTGCACGTTTAAAGCGATCTATCTCCTCGATCACCACAAGTGGAATGATAACTTCGTGATTGCGAAATTTAAAAACAGAACGCGGGTCGAACAATACGACGTTAGTATCAATGACAAATTTTTTGTTTGTTCCCAAGGTAGATTAACCTCACATGCCCATTGCTTGCTGTCGTTTTAAAGTTTCCATCACATAAGACTGGATGGCCTCCTTGTCCTCTATCGAAAGATTAACAAATTTGAGGGCAAAGCCGGGAGGGTTTTTAGGAATTTTACCTATAACTAGTGCAGTGGTTTGAATTTGTTTTGTTATCGCGCCAGGCATTAAAGTAAGCTCTAATTGATCGTTCAGGCTGACATCCAAATTGGCGGTTTCCAATAAAACACCTCCAGCACTGATATTCACACATTTCGCGTGAAATACTTGGCCGTTCAAACTGATTTGAGCATCGGTCATGTAGGTCGCCCGTGGGTGACGTCGTCTAATCAAAATCTTTTGTCGTTCAACCCCGTTCTCAACCACAGTTTCTATGGAATACTTCGCGTTGAACTCATACTGTTGCTCAATTTTATTGAAACGATCACTTCCGACCTTAGCAATTTTGTCGTCCTTGCTGAGGCTTCCGCCTTGAAGCATGCCTACGACCTCTTGGAACGTAAACGGTCCGGACAAGCGGCCGGAACTTTCTTGTTTAACATACCAAGTTGGGTCGGAAGAAATTTCGATGGCCATGTCATCGGAATCTTCTTCGGTCGCCTTTTCACCCGAATTTACCATTTCGGTGCTCATAGCCGTCGGAGCAGTTGGCACTGCTGGGGTAGGCGCTGCTGGGGAAGGCGCTGCTGGGGAAGGTGCTGCTTCCGGACTCGCCGGTAGAGGCGCACTAGAAGCCTCAGCTACCTGGGCGCTTACTGGTGGTGCAGGTGGAGCATCCAATCCCTCCTCTTCTTTTAAAGCGGACAAGCCTAAGATGGAGAAAGCCATCGTTTGTTCTTCCCGAGGAATATAATCCACCCCGTCTCCGAGACTTTGGTCCTGAGCTAAGCTTTCCGTGACCAGCGGGGCAGGTGGTGTCGGCGGTGATGTTACTCCTATCGATAGAGCTTCTTCGGTCGGCACTGTTCCTGGCGCTGCAATGTCTGGCACTGGATCTGGTGCCACAGCTTCGGGCACTGCTCCTGGCGTTGCAATGTCTGGCACTGGATCTGGTGCCGCAGCTTCGGACATTGCTCCTGGCACTGCACTCGGTGTTGCATCTGGAACCGCCGTCTCTTTAGGCGTACTGAAATCCGGGGCTTCCCTTGGAAGAGGGGGCAACGCTTGGCTAAGAATTTCTACAGCTTTTACTTGGCGCCATTCCAGCTCGCCTTCGAAAAATACCCAGGAGGCAGGGCTCAGGGTACCTTGGCGCACCATTTCTGTGGTAGCCGAGAGTGTGAATGGTCCTTCCTGCAAACTTCTTCCAGCGCCCAATCGATAAACGGTGATAAGAGGCTTTTCACGCTCCAATTGCGGCTTTTCCTGAAAGAGGCTGGCGATCATACCGATGTCCGAGACTGTAGCCCATTTTTCTTTGGACTCAAGATAAACGGCATCGCCACATTCACAGCGCCTATTCTTGAGCCATTGAAGCACTTCCATTTCGGAATGTGCTACATAGTCTCCTGTCTTCGTTCGTATAAGTAGTCTCTGTCCCAACGTAGTCTAATTCCAGTTATGCTTTTGCCATTGGTCTGCGCACTTCTTTTTCAGCAAATTCTTGGATGCGCCTTTGATCGTCCTGTCCTAAATAAGTGAACTTCAAACAATAACCAGTTGGCTCTGTCCTATAAACCTGTGTAACTTCCGCAACACAATTAAACGGTACGGGCACACCCGCTGCCGAGAAATGTAGCTTCAGTCGATCTCCACGCTTATGTACCGGGTTTGGCACTGCCACAAACGCACCTCCTTCGGAAAGCGTGGTTGCTGTGCCAATAATTAGCTGTTGATCATCGTGCAAAATTACTTCGCTATCATAAGGTACACGTGGAAACGCTCGTTGTATGAACACAGTTCTCATATCTACGTCATGGAAGGTTTCCTTCTCGCTAAGTTGCTCAAGTATATCGCGGCTATACTCAGCTACGTCTCGGGCCTGCTCCCAGTCGTGCATGCCTGGTTTCCAAATGAAGTCGGCGTGGTCAATCCTCTGCTCCTGAAGCAAGTGAACCACTTCAAGGAATCTATAGGGCCCGTATTTTGCTTTATCCCGATAGACAAACCAAATCTGCTCGTTAGAAATTCCAAGCTCCTGATTGAAGGCGAGCTTGTCATACTTCTTCAAATCGAGTGGATCTGTCGGCACAGACTTTGCTGTGTCGGATGGTTTTGAAGTCGCGGCTTTTGAGTCAGTCATGGCCTCAAGCGCGGAATCGCTGGCAGACAGCTCAACCTCTTCAGGCGGCGTAGTCGGTGCTGGATAGTCTGTGATGAAATGCAATGCTAGCATCTGCCACTGCCCCTGATCTGGAAGCCAAAGATAATCCGTAAGGGCTAATTTGCTCTGCTGCATCTGGTCACGAATATCTGATTCGGAAAAAGGACCGAGAGTTTGATTGGTGTGCGATACATAGAACTCACTCTTCACCACGATGACCTCCTTGTCTCTCCCTGAAATTCTACCGCCTTGCAGCTCAAGAGGCAAGCAAGCAGAGCTGGGAACGGTAGGAGACTTCTTGGAATTGCTAAAGATTCGTATAATGCCTAGCAAAAGTTTCGCTGTTCCGCGTAGCAACTTTGACACTTTTGGTGATGGGATGGAGCTTGCCCGCGAGCCCCTTACATAAAATCGTCAATTTTTCAAAAAAGTTGCGGAAATTTTTCCAATTTTGAAATATGCTCCGGTACATTATGGCAGTACCAAAGAAGAAAACATCGCAGTCTCGCCGTGACAAACGCCGTCATTCCAATCGTTGGACGCTTTCCGCTGTAAACACAGTGAGTTGCTCCAATTGTGGAGCGCCGGTAAGGCAGCATCGCGTTTGTGAAAGCTGCGGTCACTACTCTGGCCGTTCCGTAGCTCACGCAAGGAACCAGGACGTTTAATTTCAATTAGTTAGAGAGTATTAGGAAGGATGAGCATTGTACCCACAGTCTATGTGGACGCAATGGGGGGCGACAACGCTCCGGAGGTTAACGTCGAAGGTGCGGTAGCGGCACTTTCAGAGACTGCTGCGCGCATCGTACTAGTTGGAGATCAAGACCAAATTCTACCGATTCTTAAAATCGAAGGAAAAAAGGCCAAAAAAGAGAAGGAACTCGATCGCATCTGTGTTGAACATACTTCCGAGTATATTCGCATGGACGACCACCCTTTGACTGCGGCTCGTAATAAAAAGCAAGCCTCCTTAAACGTTGCTATGAAAATGGCTGCCGCCGATCCGAACTCTGCCTTTCTTTCAGCTGGGAACTCTGGAGCTATTTTGGCGTCTGGAGTGATGCATATGAAACGAATTCCAGGTGTCGAGAGACCGGCCATTGCAGCTACTCTGCCGACAATACGCTCCTTTTTCTTACTTGTAGATGCGGGTGCCAATACACAATGTAGAGCCTCACAATTGGCTCAGTTTGCCCTGCTTGGCTCTCAGTACTATCAGTTCACCTATGAGGGCACGAAAGGTAAGATTGGTGTGCTGTCAAATGGTGAGGAAGACTCGAAGGGCACGGAACTTACCCGGGAAACGGTTGAGATTCTGAATCGCATTAATAGTGCTGGACTACTCAAGAAAGGTGCCTTTGTTGGCAATGTGGAAGGTAAAGAGGTCTTTCAAGGTGGTGTCGATGTGGTTGTCTGCGATGGGTTTACAGGAAATATCTTACTCAAAGGGCTGGAGGGTTTAGCCTCAGCGGTGGTTGATATTATGAAGCTGGAGATTAAAAAGGATTTATTTGCGAGTTTTGGGATGTTATTCGCTATGGGTGCAGTTAAGCGTGTGAAGGATCGGGTGGACTATGCAGAGGTTGGCGGGGCCCCTCTTTTGGGGGTGAATGGTCACGCCTTCATTGCCCACGGTGGATCGACCGGTAAGGCGATCAAAAGCGCGATTCGAGTGGCTGCAAAGGCAGCCAAAAGTGATTTACCCAAGGCATTGTTCTCGATAATTGAAGAGACTAAGCCCTATATAACTCCGCAGGCAAATAGGGCTTCTGGCGATGGAAAAGGAAAGCAGTAAGGAAAATAGTAAGGAAAATAGTAAGGAAAATAGTAGGGAAAACAATCATGTATAATACAAAAATTCTTGGGACTGGTTCTGCTTTTCCCGAACAAGAATTGAGCAATCACGAGTTAGAGAAGGTGGTTGACACTTCCGATGAGTGGATTCGGGAGCGGACAGGAATTCTAACGCGGAGAAAGGTTTCCGAAGGGGAGGAGAATTCCGATCTTGGCGCGGCGGCCTCCAAGAAAGCGCTAGAAATGGCTGGTTTATCGGCAGAGGATGTCGGGCTTATTCTTTACTGCACAAACACCCCAGACAAAATTCTTCCTGCAACTGCTTGCATAATGCAACCAAAGATCGGGGCAAAGAATGCAGTTGCTTTTGACTTGAACGCAGCTTGCGCTGGTTGGGTGCTTGGGCTATCCGTTGCAGATCAGTTTATCCGCACAGGAGCTTATAAAAATATTTTAGTTATTGGTGCGGAAGCCCTATCTCGATTTATAAACTGGAACGATCGCAATACATGCGTTCTGTTCGGCGATGGGGCAGGAGCAACTGTAATTAGTCGTGCAGAAAAAAATGAAGAAAGTCGTATCTACTCAACGAAAATGTTATCCGATGGGAATTATGAAAGCATCCTGGATATTCGTTTCGGCGGGTCTCGATTCCCCGTGACTGAAGAGCGTTTAGGGCAACCAGGTCAATACATTGCAATGAATGGTCGGGAAGTTTTTAAATTTGCAGTCCGAGCTTTAGTCGATCGTTGCTGCGAAGTATTGAAAGAGAGCGACTATATGGTGGATGACATTACGTGGTTTGTTCCACACCAAGCCAATATTCGCATTATTGAAGCCATCAATAAAAAGCTAGAGATACCGATGGAGAAAACTTTCCTTAATGTACACAAATACGGTAATACTAGCGCAGCGACTTGCCCGACGGTATTTGACGAAGCTGTTCGCGAAGGCCGGGTACAGCGCGGTGACTTAGTTTTATTTGCAACATTCGGTGGTGGATTAACGTCGGCAGCCTCATTGATACGATTCTAGGAGTTTATGATGACAGTAAATACTCAATGGGAACTTGAAGGGAAAACAGCGATTGTTACAGGAGCCTCTCGCGGAATCGGGCGAGCGGTTGCTTTGCGACTAGCTCGGGAAGGAGCTTGGGTTTTACTAAATTGTGCTAGCAATACGGCTAAAGCCGAGGAAGTATTAAAAGAGATCGAGGGCATGAAGGCAGAAGGCATTGCACCAGCTTCCGCCGGAGGCGCGGTTCGTGCGTTTTCCGTGGCCAATGAAGCGCTGGTAAATGATGCAGTTCAATCCGTTCTAGCAGACCAAGGTAAAGTCGATATTTTGGTCAACAACGCAGGGATTACTCGCGATAACCTCATGCTTCGACATTCCGCAGAAGATTGGGACACAGTCTTAGAAACAAACCTTAAAGGCACCTTCCTTATGACGAAAGCAGTTACAAAGGCGATGATGAAGGCTCGAGCTGGATCTATCGTCAATATGAGTTCGGTCGTTGCTCAAATGGGTAACTCGGGTCAAGGCTCCTACTGTGCTTCAAAAGCTGGAATTATTGGTTTTTCAAAATCAGCTGCCCGTGAATTGGGCTCCAGGGGTGTGCGTGTAAACGTCATAGCACCCGGCTTTATCGAGACGGACATGACCAATCAATTGCCTGAAGATGCAAGGAAAGCGATGGCGGATAATATCGCTTTGAGAAGGTTTGGGTCTGTCGAGGATATAGCCGAAGCCACTTTATGGCTTGCATCATTAAGATCTGCTTATGTGACCGGTCAAGTTATTGGCATCAACGGCGGCCTCTATATGTAAAGTTTTAGTTTGCAGCTCTAAAAAGAGGTGTTAAGAAGTCTAGTCTTAGGACCAGTTAAGGTGTTCAATAATAGTAGGATAGGTATCTATGGATATTCAAGATCGAGTGAAAAACATCATTTGTGACCAGCTTGCGGTTGAAACAGAAAAAGTAACAGGAACTGCATCTTTTATTGACGATTTGGGTGCGGACAGTCTCGACATTGTTGAGCTCGTAATGACAATGGAAGAGGAGTTTGAACTCGATATTCCGGATGAAGACGCCGAAAAAATGAAGACTGTTGGCGACGTCGTCATGTACATCAAAGAAAAAAAGAACGCTAGCTAAAAAGCTAACGTAACCAAGCACGAGGCGAGCAAACTATGAGCCTTGCTAATTGGCCAAATCAACAGCGACGGGTGATGGTCACCGGAATGGGTGCTATCACTCCTTTGGGTCTTAACATTGACGAGACGTGGGAGAACCTTCTTGCCGGCAGATCTGGTGCGGCTGGTATTACTCTTTTCGACCCTTCGGACTTTTCAGTTCGCTTTGCTTGTGAAGTGAAAGGCTTTGATTCCAGTAAATATATTTCTCCCAAAGAGCAAAAGAAGATGGGACGCTTTATCCTCCTAGGCATTGAGGCAACGATGCAAGCTTGGGAAGACGCGGGATTTAAAGGTCGAACTGATGAAACCGGTCTAGAGCCTACAAGAGTTGGCGTTTATGTTAGCTCCGGAATGGGTGGCTTACCGACCATTGAAAAGGCTGTTGACTTAGTTCTGAAGAAGGGGCCTCAGCGAATATCTCCTTTTTTCATTCCAGCAGTGATTCCCAACCTTACTAGTGGACACCTTTCCATTATGCTAAACGTGCAAGGGCATAATGCTTGTATCGCTTCGGCTTGTGCGACTGGCACTCATAGTATTGGTGAGTCTGCGATGCTGATCTCTCGCGGTGATGCTGATGTAATGATTGCCGGTGGATGTGAAGCGGCTATTGGCTGGACCGGTGTTGGTGGCTTTGCTTCAATGAAAGCATTGAGTGTGCGCAATGATGAACCAGAAAAAGCTTCCCGACCGTTTGATAAGGATCGTGATGGCTTTGTGATCGGCGAAGGTGCTGGAGTTTTAATTCTCGAAGATTATGAGCATGCTAAAAAACGTGGAGCGCGCATCTATGGTGAGGTTGCAGGTTACGCGACAAACTCGGACGCGAACCATATGACTGCCCCTTGTGCAGACGGAAGAGGCGCCCGCGATTGTATGAGGCTTGCTCTGTCTCATGGAAAGATTGATCCAGACTCAGTTGACTATATTAATGCACATGGCACTTCCACACCAATGGGAGATATTGCTGAGTCCTTGGCGGTTGAGCAACTATTTGGCGCACACGCAAAAGAACTTATCATGGCGTCCACTAAATCTATGACTGGGCATTTGCTTGGTGGAGCTGGTGGACTGGAATCCTGTGTCTCGTTGAAGGTAATGGAAACCAGTGATATTCCACCGACCATTAATCTCGATAACCAAGATGAACAATGCCGCTTGAACTACGCTGCAAACGAAGCGATCCGGAAAGATTGTTCGGTGGTAATGAATAATAGCTTCGGCTTCGGTGGCACGAACGCTAGTTTAGTTTTTTCAAAAGTCTAATTGCGGACTTGAGTCTGTAAAACCAATAGGAGATTTCCATGGCGAATATCGCGATCGGATCGGATCACGCAGGGCGTGTACTGAAAGACTTTCTTCATAATAATGTGAAAGGTCATGTATTTGAAAATTTTGGGACCGAGGGTTCTGAGTCTGTGGACTACCCTGACTTTGCAGAAAAGGTTTGCTTAGCTGTTCGGGAAGGAAAAGCGGATCTAGGTATTCTCATCTGTGGAACTGGAATTGGAATGAGCCTTGCGGCCAACAAATACAAAGGAATTCGGGCGGCTCACGTTGAGTCGATCTTTACCGCGCGCATGGCGAAAGAGCACAATGACGCGAACGTTCTTTGTATCGGTGAACGTGTTACCGGTTCTGAAAATGCTCTTTTAATGGTTCGAACCTGGTTAGATTCTAATCTTGGTGGAGATGGCGATGAGGGGGTTAAATCTCGCCACAAGCGAAGAATTGGTAAGATCCACGCGTTGGAGGAAAAATAATGTTTCACTATTTAGCGCCTAGCTTCTTACAGGAACAAGATCCAGAAGCTTTTTCTGTGCTTACTCAAGAATTAGATCGTCAGGAAACTGGACTCGAGTTAATTGCTTCAGAAAATTATGCCTCTGCAGCTGTAATGGCGGCAATGGGTTCTGTCCTAACGAATAAATATGCGGAAGGATATCCAGGTAAGCGTTATTACGGTGGTTGTCAGTATGTGGATATCGGCGAAAATTTAGCCAAGGACCGGCTAAGAAAACTCTATAATTGCGGCAATGATTCCGAAACTCCATATATGGCTAATGTGCAAGCCCATAGCGGAGCCTCAGCAAATATGGGAGTATACCTCGCCTTCCTAGAGCCGGGAGACAAAATTCTCGGGTTAGACTTAAGCCATGGTGGCCACTTAACTCATGGATCTTCAGTGAACTTTTCGGGCAAGCTCTATGAGGCGCACCACTATCAGGTGAATCAAGAAACAGAAAAACTCGATTATGATGCAATTCATGAGCGGGCAAAATCCTTAAGGCCAAAGATGATCATTGGTGGCGCTAGTGCATATGCCTACCAGTGGGACTTCGAATGTCTTGGAGCTATCGCAAAGGACGTGGGTGCGTGCCTCTTAGTAGATATGGCTCATATTGCAGGCCTTGTGGCGGCTGGACTACACCCATCTCCAATTCCTCACGCAGACTTTGTTACTAGCACTACACATAAGACTTTGCGCGGACCTCGCGGTGGAGTCATTTTAGCAAAAATGGAACATGAAAAGAAAATTAACTCTGTCATATTCCCAGGCTTGCAAGGCGGACCATTAATGCACACAATCTTGGCTAAAGCCGCCGCCTTTGGTGAGGCGCTTCGCCCTGAGTTTAAAGACTACCAAGCGCAAACTATTAAGAATGCGCAAGCACTATCCACTGAACTTTCCAAAGATGGACTTCGCCTGGTTTCAGGAGGAACGGAAAACCACCTGGTTTTGTTAGATGTTGGCGCCAAGGGCCTAACGGGGAAGGAAGTAGAAAAGGCATTGGACTCAGTTCATATTACAGTCAATAAAAACACTATTCCTTTTGAGACTCGCTCTCCATTTGTAACAAGTGGAATCCGTATCGGCTCACCGGCAGTTACCACTCGCGGAATGAAAGAGCCAGAGATGCAGCAAATTGCAAGCTGGATTAACCAAGCTTGCAACCATTTAGAGAGCAAAGAAGGCAAAAATCGTGAAATAGACGATGCGCTCAAGGCTGAAATTTCTCAGAGCGTGAACCAGTTATGCGAAAAATTTCCAATTTATAAATAACTTGTTTTCATAGGTAGACATATGCGTAGGCGAAAGTCGCGTGAAGCGGCAATGCAAATTTTGTATAGTATTGATGGGACGAAAATTCCCGAATCCATCGATGATGGGTTTGTGGGCCATCTTCTCAACTTCTTTTATGAGTCATTTATGCAGAGGTCCGCGACGGACGAGAGCTTCTTATTTGTCCTGATTAAGGGCACGTTAGAGCATTATTCTGAGTTCAACCACTTAATTGCCAAGCAGAGTGAGCATTGGAAGCTAGAACGAATGGCTGTAGTCGACCGAAATATTCTGCGTTTGGCCTTATTTGAACTCACTTCTTTGAATGATGTGCCTAGTTCAGTATCTATCAATGAGGCCGTGGAAATTGCTAAGCGATATGGGACGGATGAATCTGGAGCCTTTATTAATGGAATCCTCGATCAAATTTGGAAGTCTTTACCAAAGAACCCAGATAAAGTACGACAATAATTGCTCCTTAGCTCCTTACACGCTACAATCAAGACATGGCTCGCTTGGATCGAAAAAGCTTAGAATCTCTAAAGCTGAAGCTGGATAATTCCAAGCATCGCTGGCTTTTTGCGGCCTTTAAACGCACGAACGGATCCGAAGCGGGAGAAACAATGGAAGGGCCACTAGGCTATTTTGATTGGCGATTGCATGGCCAAGTTTCTCGCCTCGTGCGATCCAAAGTATTGAAAGAGGGAAGCATAACGATGATTCCATCTCAGCGTCACTTAGGGGAATCGAATTTACTTATTTACACTTCAAAGAATGATGAATTCAATGATCAAGATGTTGAGTCGATCATTGAGTCGCTAGAAAAATTACAAGTTGATGAAGTTTGCTTTGTGGATGCGACTTGGCCTGAGGATATTGCGAAGAACATTAAGTCCTCGCTAAACAATAAGAGCATATCGTATGCCTCGTTGGAGGATGGTGTTTGAGTAGCAATAGTGAGTCGCTTGAGTTTAGCATTCAGCTCTTGGAGTGTATAATGAGCGAACCCCAGATAATGAGTGGATCCCAGAGTCAGAGGTTGGCTCAGTTTAATACTCTGGATGCTATAGTGACCGATTCATTGTCCACTGATTCATTATCCACCGTTACTCGTACCGAGAGTAACTTCGATGTATTTGCACCAGACGCAATTGCCGAGTCGTCGAAACCCCATGTAGTGGGTTCGCGGAAGCTAAGTAAGACAGGCTCAAAACACCTGGAAAAGAACGAGAGACTCATTAAGGCATTAGAGGAACTGCGCTCCAAGATGAATGAAAAGGGACTACGCAATGGCAAAGTCATCCGCAGATCCAAGCATAACGGAAACTAGCACTAATTTACCTACCTACACGGATCGACTTCCTAGCTTATTGGAAGCTTTAGAAGAGACGGCACGACGGATGCAAAACCTTCCGGAGATTGCCTCCTATCTTCCAAACTGGGAGCCTCTATATGACTTTACTCATTCCTTAAAGGGGTTGGCAAAAATCATCGAGTGTTCTGAAGCCCAGCAAAAGACAATTATCGAGCTGTCAAATTGCTTTGGGAAAATAGCCATTGGTTCGCACGCTATTCGCAATGGCCCTGCGGCAGCCGAAGTCTTACTTAAAATTCGAACTGGCTTAGAGGGTGACCAAGATATTGAGGCTGAGTTAGAAAAACTGTTGGGTGTTTGCGAGATTGAATTTGAGCATGAAGATAGAATGAAGGAAATTCCTCACCCGATTTCTAATCTGACTGATTTTGCCTCTAAACGTGCCTATGAAATTAAAAAATTTGGACTATCGAGCAAAGCATATTCGGAAATAATCTACTTGGAAGAGTTTTCGAACTGGCATCACAAATTGGAAACCGCTGTTCGTGGAAATCATAAGGATCGTCGTGGATTGCTGGTTGCTTGCTTGCCTCAATTTGAGAACACACGAGAGAAAGATATGATTTGTGCTTGGGCTTGGGTTTCTCCGGGGCGCCCGGGTGATGAGTCCGTTTTTCAACGCACGGCTGCCGCTATCCCAGAAGCATTCGCGTCAAATGTAACTGACTAAAATAGATTGATTTATTCTTGTCTTCACGTCAAAAATTGACCTGCAAATTCCAACAGATAGCGTTATAAAAGTGGCATAGGTCAAAAATTTTATAGAGGTAACATGAAGGTCGGAATTCCAAAGGAAAGCCAAGCTAGAGAAACGCGAGTGGCAATTAGCCTACAGGCAATCAAGAAACTGAAAAAGAAGGGATTCTCTATACTTGTTGAGTCTGGCGCTGCAATTTCCGCTAGCCTTTCTGACGCCGACCTTACAGCGGCAGGCGTTGAGACCTGTAGTCGAGAAGATGCATTTGCTTGCGATATAGTTTTCAAAATTCATCCTCCGACCACAGATGAAATTAAACTCTTAAAGCCGCACACTCTATACATGTCTTTGCTGAACTCATATTTAGCGCCAGAAACTACGTGTGCCATGGCCGAAATGAATGTTTCAGCAGTAGCATTAGAATTAATTCCAAGAACTTCTCGCGCACAATCAATGGATGTGCTCTCTTCACAAGCTAATATTGCGGGCTATCGAGCGGTAGTAGAAGCAGCTCTTCACTACCAAAAATTTGTGCCGATGATGATGACTTCAGCAGGTATGGCAAAGCCGGCCAAGTTGGCTGTGCTTGGTGTGGGTGTAGCCGGACTGCAAGCTATCGCTACGGCTCGACGTCTGGGTGCAAACGTAGAAGCTTATGATGTTCGCCCGGAAGTGGTAGAGCAAATTGAATCATTGGGCGCAAAAGTAATCCAAATTGATATTGATGAGAGTGGCTCCGGTGAAGGTGGCTATGCAAAAGAACTTTCTGCTGAAGCCAAAAAGAAGCAACAAGATCAATTGCAAGAGAAACTTAAGGGATTTGATATAGTTGTTACTACCGCAAATATTCCAGGGAGGAAAGCCCCAGAGTTAGTCTTAGGTGAAACGGTGAAAGCCATGCGCACTGGGTCTGTAATTGTTGATATGGCCACAGCCAATGGTGGCAATTGTCCTCTAAGTGAGGTAGATCAAGTTATTCAAAAGTATGGAGTAACAATTGTGGGACATACTAATTACCCCGCCCTTGTAGCGAGTGACTCCAGTACATTCTTTTCAAATAATTTAGTGAATTTACTTGAGTTATTCATCGACATGGATGATTCCAGCTTGAAAATTAAATTTGATTTTGAAGACGATATTGTTGACGCTGCACTGGCGGCGCATAAAGGTGAAATCCGTTTTCAACCTAAGTAAGGAGACTGTGTAGGGATGTCTGACACAATGATGGGAATATATGTTTTCGTGTTTTCCTGCTTCGTGGGTTATCACGTAGTTTGGGGAGTTACCCCGGCTCTACACACTCCACTAATGGCTGTGACGAACGCTATTTCAGCAATTGTGATCGTTGGAGCAATCCTTGTTTCTGGGGCATTTGGTGATGGTTTTAATTGGCCTGAAGTGATTGGCTTCTTTGCCGTTTTTCTTGCATCAATAAATATCTTTGGTGGATTCATTGTTACGAACCGAATTTTAGCCATGTTTAAGAAGAAATAGCGAGACGAAGAGATGTTGCAATTAAGCCAAGATGGTTATGCTTTTGTCTATTTGATCGCTACGATTTTTTTTATCTTTGGGTTGAAGGGACTTGCTTCACCAAAGACTGCCTTACGAGGAAATAATTTTGCAATGCTCGGCATGGGACTGGCAATCGTAGCCACTCTCGTCAATCCAGCCGTAACAAGCTACACCTGGATCATAGCTGGTATTGTTGGCGGTGCGATAATTGGCACTACTGTTGCTTTACGTATTCAAATGACTTCGATGCCGGAATTAGTGGCTGCGCTTCACTCCTTCGTCGGACTGTCAGCGGTTTTAGTTGCAATCGGAACTTATATGATGGAAGTCGATGGGCTCTCTCATAAGGTATTTGATGCAGTCTTTGGAACAGAAATTTCTTTAGGTGCGGCAATTGGTGCAATCACATTTACTGGATCGATTATTGCCTTTGGTAAGTTGAAAGGCTCTCTGAGCTCTAGTCCGGTCATTTTCCCTGGACAACATATCCTTAACTTAGTTTTACTACTTGTCACGATTGGCCTTTGTGCGAAGTTTTCAATCGATCCAGATATGTCGGCCCTGATTACTCTAACCGTGATCGCTTTTGTATTTGGGGTTCTAATTGTGATTCCAATCGGTAGTGCAGATATGCCGGTAGTGGTTTCGATGCTCAACTCCTACTCTGGTTGGGCAGCTTCGGCGACAGGTTTCACTCTCGGTAATAATCTGTTGATCGCGACAGGCGCGCTTGTTGGGTCTTCGGGCGCAATCCTCTCCTACATTATGTGTAAGGCAATGAACCGCTCGTTCATATCTGTTATTCTTGGTGGATTTGGTGGCAAAGCAGAGGAGGCCTCTGGAGATAAGGAGCGTAAGCCAGTTAAGTCGGCAGCGGCAGAAGACGCTGCCTTCTTAATGGAGAACGCGAGTAAGGTGATCGTGGTTCCTGGATATGGAATGGCAGTGGCCCAAGCCCAGCATGCCCTGCGCGAGCTCTACGATATTTTGCTTGCCCGCGACATTGAAATGAAATTTGCTATTCATCCAGTTGCAGGTCGGATGCCCGGACATATGAATGTGTTGCTCGCGGAAGCCGATATTCCCTATGAGTGTGTAGAAGAACTTGAAGAAGTGAATGGAGATTTTTCTACTGCAGACGTTGTGCTAGTTGTTGGCGCCAATGATATTGTCAATCCAGCAGCGAAGACAGATAAGTCGAGCCCTCTTTTCGGCATGCCTATTCTCGATGCCTATCGATCACGACAAGTCTATATCTTGAAGCGCTCTATGGGTTCTGGTTATTCCGGTGTGGACAACGATCTCTTCTACTATGACAACGCATCTCTAATTTTTGGGGACGCAAAAGAGACTTGCTCAAAAATTGTGAATGCACTGAATGAGAGTTAACTGCCCTTGAATTTTGACGTAATGCACGAAAAGTGATTCCTTCTCACTATTCTCTTAAGATTTCCTCAAGTGTTGCGCCCCTTTTTTTGGGAAATTTTCTCTGTAATCAAGCGCTGTAATTTGAAGCGGCAGGTACCGCAGTCCGTACAGGCTTTCGAGCGTACACGTACCTCTTCGAAGTCATGAGTGCCAGATTTGACAACCTCTTCGACTTCATCCTCGGTTACAGCCTTGCAGATGCAAACATACACACTTCTAGTGTACTGAAATTGAGAATCATTGTCAACCTCAGCATTGAGAGATATGGCAATACCACGGCAGCCTCAATCCCCTTAGCTCTAGACGAGGCAAAGGAGATGGGGCTTGTTCCACCCAAGGCTACGTTACTATTCTTGGCTTTTGGTGCTGGCTTTACCTGGGGTGGCTTGGCCTATAAATCGCCGACATAAACGGAACCGCTCTTCAGCTACGCCAACAAACCCACCTCATCAAGGAGGACTAGGACTCCAATTGGCGCACCTAGCTGCATCGGCTCCGGCCTCTGGCCCTGCGTCGTCCACAGTCCAGCCTCTGCTTTCGAGTTCGGTCTTCGCTTTAGCGCCGCAGTCGTTATACTTGGCTGGCACCTCGCCGAGATCGGGAGTGATAAGGTTTTTATTAGAGGTGTCGACAATTTGCATAAGCGAGCATTCCCAGTCATAATCGCCTCCAACTGGAATGCCCTAAAGATACTTAGAAAAACTAAGAGCACCCTTAATATAAGATTATTTTAGTCATATAAAAATGTCAATAAGAAGATTGATTGGTAATCACACCATAGACTTGAGCTCCCATTAGTCGTCCGCCCAAAGTAGGGCAGGAAAGAATAAGATAGAAAGGAGAAGGCTTAATTTCCACCTTTATGCATTTGCTCAGCTAGGTAATTTTCTTTGCCCACTTCTTTGATCATATGTAGCTGGGACTCGAGCCAATCGATATGCTCTTCTTCAGACACGAGGATATGCTCAAGCATTTCACGGGAAACGTGATCCTCCATATCGAAACAAACTTTGATTGCTGCCTTCAAATCTGGAATTGCCTTATACTCAAAGTCTAAATCGGACTTCAGAATCTCTGGGACATTTTGACCGATCGACATTGCATGCAGCTTTTGCACATTGGGAATACCCTCCAAGAACAAAATTCGGTCGATTAATTTTTGAGCATGCTTCATTTCATCAATCGACTCATGATAAATCTTGTCGCCTAGGTTCTTATAACCCCAATCTTGACACATACGAGCGTGGAGGAAGTATTGGTTAATGGCGGTGAGCTCGTTAGTAAGAATTTTATTCAGCTCATCAATTATCGCTTTACTACTCTTCATAAAGTTCCTCCTAGTAGATTCCCCTCAAAGACTTCTCTTGCAGAGCAGAACAAAAATTTAAAGTTTTTTGTTGGCGTCTTTCGTCGGCAAGTGGAAGTGTAGACCATAAGAGGCTCAAAAACAAATTACTTCAATTCCAACCAATTTTGCCCTGTGCCAATTTCAACAGTGAGTGGGACATCGATCTTTGGAAACGATCTGAGTGCGCCCACACCCTCCATTGAATTCTTCACCACGCCCATCACCATATCAATCTCATTTTTTGGTACTTCTAATATTAGTTCATCGTGGACTTGTAAGAGAATCTTTGACTTTAATTTTTTTTGCACCAGAGCAGAATTTAAATTATTCATTGCCACTTTAATTAGATCAGCCGCCGTACCTTGAATCGGCGTATTGATAGCCATTCGCTCGGCCATATTGCGAACGATTTTGTTCTTGGCATTGATTCCATCGATAATTCTTCGTCGACCATAAAGTGTTTCTGCAAAGCCTTTTCCACGGGCTTGCTCTGCTAGTCCACCCAAAAATTTTTTAATTGTCGGATATTGTCTGAAATAATTTTCAATAATTTCTGCCGCTTCTTTGCGGGTGATTCCTAGGTCTTCAGCCAGTGAAAATGCTGTCTTGCCATATAACAATCCGAAGTTTACAGCCTTCGCTTGTCGACGCAACTCCGGCGTTACGTCCTCTTCAGAAATTTCAAAAATTTTCGACGCTGTTAGCGTATGAATATCGTCTCCGTTCTTAAAAGCCGTTTGAAGAGCGGTGTCTCCAGATAGGGCAGCCAAAATGCGCAACTCAATTTGCGAATAATCTGCGCCTAGCAATATGGTTCCTTGTTTTGCAACAAAAGCTTCTCGAATTTTTTTCCCCATCTCTGTCCGAATTGGGATATTTTGCAAATTCGGATCTGAAGATGATAAACGCCCCGTTGCAGCGACAGTCTGATTAAAGCTCGTATGCACTCGATCCGAACCATTCGTAAGCTCTGGAATTACATCGACATAGGTGCTCTTAAGTTTTGAAATTTCACGATATTCAAGAATAACAGCCGGAAGCTCGTGTTGAATGGCTAGCTTAGAAAGTACTTCTGAGTTTGTTGAAAAGCCCGTCTTTGTTTTTTTGAACGCCGGCAATCCAAGGTCTTCAAACAATATTTTTTGTAGTTGCTTTGGGCTCGCCAAATTAAATTCACTCCCTGCAAGCTTAAAAGCTTGTCTCTGCAGGCGATTCAATTCTCTTTCGAATTCTTTCGACATGCCCTTCAAAAGTGGCTTATCGATTGCTATACCGATATACTCCATATCGGCTAGCACAGTCAGCAGTGGCATCTCGATTTCGTAATAAATTTTTTTGAGCTTGGCTTCTTTTTCAATCTCTGGATGTAGCTTTTTATAGAGGCGCCAAGTGACCCAAGCGTCTTCAGCAGCATAGTTTGTTGCCAGCTCTAGCTCGACCTCCGCAAATGTGATTTGCTCTTTACCTTTGCCGCAGACATCCTCATATTTAATTGTTTCATGGTTAAAATATTTCGATGCCATCGCATCTAAGCCATGGCGCGAGCTTGGGTCTAAGACATAGGAGGCAACCATCGTATCAAAGGCAATCTGATCCGAACTCAATTCAAGTCCTGTTCGCCGCAAAATATTCAAATCATATTTGATATTCTGACCAACGACTTGCCGTTTCTTTAAAAAACCACTAAGTTCCTTTAGAGCTGTTGCCACGTTTATTTGCTCCTCAAAAACAGTGTGTGCAACAGGCACATAATAGGCTTCCGACTCACCTCCACAGAGTGAAAAGCCAATCAGCGAAGCGTGGTGCGATAACCCCGTTGTCTCTGTATCGAGGGCAACCACCTTTGCTTTATCTAATTTCCTAAAGGCTAGCTTTAATTCCTTTACATCGGTGATTGCAACATACTTTGCAGTTCTCGCGTCCGTAGTCAAGGTAGCACCAGAGGGAAGGGACGTGTTTTTTGTCCATTGCATCAAACTCTTGCCAAGGCTCTGGAACTCCAATTTTTCCAGTAACGCATATAGCTTTGTGCCGTATACCGGGTTGCACTCAAGTGCGCCCCAGGCAAACTCAATTCCCACGTTGCGTTCAACCGTGGCCAGGTCTCGGGAAAGAAAGGCTGAGTCTTTGAAGCTCTCTAGATTCTCACGCTGCTTATTCTTCTTAAGCATATTAATATTCTCGTAAACACCTTCAATCGTCTCAAATTTCTCGAGCAGCCCCACAGCTGACTTTGGGCCGATTCCTTTCACTCCCGGAATATTGTCTGAAGAATCACCAACAAGCCCCAAGTAGTCTGCGATTTGATCTGGTCGAACACCCATCTTGGCTATGACACCCTTTTCATCGATTTTTTTATTTTTCATCGTGTCGAGCATCCAGATGTGGTTGTTCACAAGTTGCATCAGATCCTTGTCGCTCGAGATAATACAGACGTCATGCTTTTTATCGAGTGAGAATTCTGCGAGTGCGGCAATGATATCGTCCGCTTCAAACCCCTTTTTCTCAAAGTGAGGCAATCCCAGGGCTTCAACGAAATTTTTAATATAAGGCATCTGCGGAATGAGGTCGTCCGGCATTTCGGTGCGATTAGCTTTATACTCTGGGAATTTTTTTTTTCGAAAGGAGGGATATTTTGTGTCATAGACGATTGCGATGTGACTTGGAGAAAGGTCCTCCAGCACCTTTACGATCATATTAGCAAAGCCAAAGATCGCATTGGTGGGGAGGCCTTCTTTATTGCTCAAATGCTTGACAGCATAATAAGCACGGAAGATAAATGAGCTCGCGTCGACTACACAAAGTAAAGGCTTGCGCTTAATTTCCATAATGTACGGAAACTAATATAAAGCGCGCCTAAGAACTAGTTCTTTCCTGCCTCAAACAGACGTGGCCTGTTATGAGGCAAAATGCCCTCAGTTGTGACATCGGTTTGACTCGCTGTTTCGGTGTTATCCGTTGTTGTATTGTCCGTTGCAGTCTGTGTATGTGCTTGTGGTGCCTCGTGCCAACCTATATTCACTGGTATTTCTTCCTGTACAACCGGTGTTGACCCGAAAAAAAGCGATAATAGCTTTTGGTATGCATTTTTGGGTTCATACATACCGAGCTCCCACTCAGAGATTGTCTGTTGACGACATCCCAAAGCTTCCGCTAATTCAGCCTGTGTAAGACTACGTGTCTTACGAGACTGACGGATTGTTTCTGCGTTCCATGGTCCTGACTTTGCATTGCTCATCGACTAGCGCCCCTTCCTTGAAGCTACATTGACCGTTAATTATTAATTTCCAACTCCAAAACCTGTGTATCGGCCATAGTATCCCCCAAGCGTTTCTGACTCTCCACGCTTTTCATAAGATACATTTCCGTTGCGAGCACCGGAAGACCAATAACAAACCATAGTATCCATCCCCAAATCGGAATCAGCAAGAACAATACGATTAACGCGACGGGTGAATTGCGAATAATTGAATCGCGAAAATTTGCTGGTTTCTCCGACTCCGTGTTGGTGACATAAATACCTACTACTTTTTTACCGATACTTTGCCCATTTCGCAGACCATCGCAAATTAATACATACAAAAAGGCTGCTAGAGGCCCAGCTGGGTATGTAACCGATGCAAGGAAAATTGCGATGACAAGGTCAATTGCTTTGCCCACTAAGCGGTTGACAAAGAGTGGGCTCCCCAAAGCTTGCCGCATTCCTTTGCGTATTTTTGACAGATCTATATCATCTTGCACGAATTCACGTTCCTTATTCGTTTGGCCTAATTCGTTTAGCTGTAAAAGTTTAGCCTATTCATCCTACACGGTGTTTAACGTAAAGTGATAAGGGTATTTTAGCCCAAAGGGGGTGGGGCTTGTCCAGTGCCGCGATAAAAAAAATACTCGTCAAGAAGATCCACCAGCACATGAATGGCAGTGATATGGGTCTCTTGAATTCGAGGGGAAGTCACTCCAAGCCCCGCATTCAGGTGAACATCAGCCATGCGGCCAAGCTTTCCACCATCTTTCCCTGTTAGCGCCACTACGGTAATACCCATTGCCTTTGCTGACTCCGCTGCTCTCAAGATGTTTGGTGAATTTCCAGAGGTAGATATAGTGAAAAGTAGGTCGCCAGATGCTCCAATACCTTCTACCTGGCGTGAAAATACTTGGTCATAGCCATAGTCATTTCCCACGGCGGTCAATACGGACGTGTCCGTTGTGAGTGCAATTGCGGGCAGTGCTCGCCGCTCTTTCATAAGGCGACCGACCATTTCACCAGCAAAGTGCTGTGAATCGGAAGCCGATCCACCATTGCCGCAAATCAAAATCCTGTTTCCGGCCTTTATAACCCCCCCCATTTTTCGGGCGACTTCGACGATGCTTTCCTCGTTCTTCTCAAAGAAGCCTCTTTTTACTCGGTTCGATTCTTCGAGGGCGTTTTGGATTGAACTCTTGGGATTACTCATGGAATATCCTCATAAATTTGCAGGCGCTGCAAAAAAGTTTGCCTATCACTTTAGTATCGTTTTACACTGGGGAATATAGTATAGTTTTGCTTTTAAAGGGAAATTTTTCCTGCATTATTGAAAGAGGAAAAGGAACAATGAGTAATTCAGACTTTGTCCTTAAAGCCAATGACAGCTCTTTCGGTGACGATGTTCTTAAGCACGAAGGGCCAGTTATCGTCAAATTCTGGGCGGAGTGGTGTGGGCCATGCAGAGCCTTAGCTCCAATTATAAGTGAGCTAGCTCAGGAGTATCATGGTCGGGTAAAGGTTGTGGAAGTAAATGTGGACGAAAGTCCCGGAACTCCGCAACAACATAATGTGCGAGGTATTCCGACATTAATTGCTTTCAGAAATGGTGAAGTGGTGAACCAGCTAGTGGGCAATCAACCACGTGAAACCATTAAGGAAGCATTCGATGATATTTGCGGCTAGATGTTGTGGCGAATAGCGGTACGTTTTTACGATTTGGCTAATTCCCAAGGAAGGGGAGGAGACGATGGAATTCTTTCAAGAGCTACTTGTTCAGTATCAGCTTGGTGGCGTTTTCATGCATCCGATTCTTGTGTCAGGTCTAATTGGCCTGGCTATCGCTGCAGAACGGTTCGTTAAGCTCGCGCAGGCTGGGGTCGATGGTCCAAGCTTCATGTTTGAAATTCAAAAACATGTGCTGGCCAATGATGTGGACGGAGCGATTCGCATCTGCAATGGTGCTGGGTCTGCGATGCTTCCTCGAGTGATTAAAGCCGGTCTACAGCGAGCCTCCCGCGATGAACAGCAAATCCAGAATGCGGTTGACGCTGCATCACTGGAAGTAATTCCAAAATTAGAAAGACGTCTTCACTACATGGCCTTGATTGCAAACCTTGCAACACTACTTGGTCTATTAGGAACAATTTCTGGTCTTATCCACTCCTTTGCGGCGGTAGCCAACGCGGAGGCGGCTGAACGGCAGGAAATTCTTGCTGCTGGTATTTCTGAGGCTCTTAACTGTACGGCATTTGGTCTTATCGTAGCTATTTCAACAATGATTTTTCATTCTTTCCTTAGCGGGAAGGCCTCGATCCTAGTAGAGGAAATTGATGAATTTGGCGTGAAATTAATCGACCTACTATCTGCACGTCACTATAAGCACTCAACGGAAGACGTGCTTTAATATAAGGTGCGCTCAGGGAGTACTGCATGCTTCGCCGTCCATCGAGTCAACGTCGCACCAGAACTAAAGAAGACATTGAGCTTCTTCTTGTCCCAATTCTCGATACTTTTGTAACGTTGATTGCTTTCCTGCTGGCAGCAACATCGTTACTCTCAGTTACTTTGATTGATACACCGGTGCCAGTGGTTTCTGCAACCCCCCCAGAAATTAAGCAGAAACCACTATCTTTAACCATAAAGATCGAACTCGATCGATTTGTGCTATCGAGCCCATTTAACCGCATTCGCAAACAGAATATTGACCGAGTTGGTGATGATCAAGACTTTGTGAAGTTGCATGATGCATTGCTCGCTATTAAGGGTAAATATCCGTACGAAAAGCAAATCGTGCTGATGCCAAGCCCGACTATGGAGTATGAGGATATCGTTAAAGTAATGGACGCTTCCCGTAGAATCGAAGAAGGCGATCCCTCTTTATATGTAAAAGAAGCAGTCAAAGATGAATTTGGGGAAGAGATTCGTGATAAAAGTGGAAGTGTCGTCCAAGAGGATCGCATAGTAACGGACCTTTTTCCTGAAGTCGTATTTGGCAATATACTAGGTGGGGCATAGGAAGTGGCTCGAGTAATACGTAGAAGAAAAAGTAGGCACACCTTAAAGAAGCAGTTTAGCTTGCAGCTAACTTCACTTATGGATGCTCTTATGATTATCGTAGTCTTTCTTTTGAAGGCCTATGGTATCTCCGCAATGGGCGTTGTTCACACAGATAGCTTACAACTTCCGACTTCAACTGCTCCGGAAGCAGTGGGCGAAGGATTAGTTGTCATCGTGGCAAAAGACAAAATATATGTGGACGCTGAGCCAGTACTTGAATTTTTAATAGACTATGACCAGGATGGGAATGTCACTGAAGGTGGCTCAAAGTTTCAACTGCCCGGTTCGGAAATCGGGTCTGCACTTAGCATACTTCCAGTATTTGATGCTTTAAAAAAGAAGCGAGACGATTTTGAAATCTTAGCTTCTCGAACGGACAAGCCAGAAGCGGCCATGAAAAAATGGTCTGGGGATATTATCATTCAAGCCGATAAAGAAGTGCCATACGAACTCTTGCGGAAAATAATGTATACAGCCGGCCTTGTTGGCTTTAATCGATTCCGGCTGACAGTTGAAAAAATGGTTGAATAAATAAATGGTCGAATAAAAAAGCTTCTAATTGCCATTCTTCTGAGTCGGAGCCGTCGCAGTTTTCTTGCCTTTTGTAGCTTTGTCTTTTTGATCCGGGTACTCAAGTACAAGTTGGCCTACGAAATCGTGATAGTTTCCTTCTCTATCAAAAGTCTTTACTGGCAAACGACCATCAACCATTAGCAAACGACGGGATTTTTCTTTCTCAAAGTAAAGGTCAACCGGGTCCACTAAGGCACGAATGAAGATAGAGGTCGGGTTCATTCGAAGACGAGTGCGAACTTTGCCTTGAAACTCCTTATCCTCTTCCTTGAACACACGGAAGCCAACCGTTTCGGTGCGGCTTGGAACAATCAAGCGAACTTTAATCGTCTCTCCAGCAAGAATTTTATCAAAATGACGATGGATATAGCGAGTAAGCTGCTCTGGGGTAATCATATTATCTTCCCAGCCCTCGTCATCTTTATCGTGCTTATCGTTTTTGGCGCGCTTTTCTTTCATTTCAAAAAGAACTTTCTCACCATCACGCTTAGCCATGGTATCGCGATTGATCTGCTTCTGCTTGCGCTGAAAAAGCTTCAATGTGTCGTTTGGAGAATATTCAACGACTTCATCAAGGGCAGTTTTACCGTCCATCGAAAAATACTTTGATTTCGCAACGAGCTCACCGCTCGCTTTTTTGGTGACATGCTTTTCAAATTTAAACACGACTTTGGAGAAATTACTTTTACGATCATAAATTTTACCGGTTAGATGTATGAGTGTTTGCTCCTTCGCAGCTTCCGTAGAAAATGGAAGCAGTAGCTTAAAAGCGAGTGCGAATAAAAATAAAGGACGAGTGGTAATCACGTTGCCTCCCTCAGAAAAGTTGAAGTTCAGCCAACTGAGTTCTACTGAATTTATTGATGTTTTTCCAGTCAAAATTAGTTTCACCAGAGCTATACAGTGATTTTAATGGCTTCATTGAATAATGCATTCGTTCCTGTTATAAAATGGCACTTGATTCGGCGGAGGAGAGTTGTGAATCTTCGGTCAAAATTAGAATTAAGTTCAATCTTAAGTCCTGTGGATTGGCTAGTTTTTTCTGTCGTGCTTTTGGTAACCGTCGGTCTCGTGATCTGGGGCAATATCCGTGATTCAAAATCAGATAAATCTCCAGAGGCAGGAATTCTCGATTACATGCTGATGGGCAGACGCTTAACATTGCCTCTATTCATTGGGACTTTAGTTGCCACTTGGTACGGCGGAATTTTTGGTGTTACGCAAATTGCGTTTGAGGATGGAGTTTATAATTTCGTTACCCAGGGTGCTTTTTGGTATGTGACTTATATTATTTTTGCTCTCTTTTTGGTTAATAGAATTCGTAATTACCAAGCGGTCACTCTTCCGGATTTAGTGACTAAGATGGTGGGGGATCGATCAGGAAAAATATCGGCAGTTTTTAACGTTTTCAATGTTATCCCAATCACCTACGCTATTAGTGTCGGATTACTGATTCAAGCCTTATTTGGAATTAGCTTAGAATTTTCCGTAATATTGGGTGTCAGCCTGGCGCTAGGTTACTCCTTTTTTGGAGGCTTTCGCGCCGTTGTTTTGTCCGACTTGGTTCAATTTTTTGTGATGTGTTTCGCAGTTTTTTTTGTACTCGCCTTTTCACTCTATGAATTTGGCGGATGGACTTATCTGAAGGCAAAGCTACCATCTACTCATTTTGAGCCTTTGGGGAAGCATTCATTAGCCACGACATTAGTTTGGGGGTTTATCGCGCTTTCGACCTTAGTGGACCCGAATTTTTACCAGCGCTGTTTTGCTGCGAACTCTACACGGACGGCAAAGACTGGTATTTTATTGAGCACGGTAGTTTGGTTTGGCTTTGATATTTGCACCACCCTTGGAGGAATGTATGCACGAGCTGCGATTCCTGAGGCTGAATCCGGTACAGCCTATTTGACCTATGCAGTTCAAATATTACCGAACGGATTGCGCGGCTTTATGATCGCTGGACTCCTGGCAACCATTCTGTCTACCCTGGACTCTTACCTGTTCGTTGCTAGCACAACTCTTACCCACGATCTTGGACCAAAGGCTTGGCGTGAGTCTATTTGGGCCCATCGTTTGGGAATCTTATTCATTGGCGCAGTAGCTATTGTGATGAGCTTTGCTTTCGAAGGAGATATTCGAGACATCTGGAAGACTCTAGGGTCGTATTCAGCAGCTTGCTTACTCTTTCCGTTGCTCTTTGCCTACTGGCGCCCGAATCAAGTTGGCGACAGACAATTCTTGCCGGCGACGTTATTGGGGGCAGCAACCATGACGTATTGGCGATTGGCGGACAAAACAAACTGGTCTCCAATTTGGGCTGGTTTAGATGATTTTTATGTAGGACTGATCGTTACTAGTAGCGTCCTAACTAGTGGCATCCTAGTCGGGTTTAGCCAAAAACCATTCCGAAAAGCCACCTAAGCACGCTCCACTCAAATACCAAATTGAGTAGTACATCTAGAACAGCGCCCGGTGCAACAATTCGCGCCGACCACAATAGCCCTTTGTTAAGTAGTTTGTTATCAGATTTAGTTGCTTCTTTTATTGCCTTTTCACCCAAAATCCAACCGAAGAATAGGGCGATCAGTAGACCACCAATCGGTAGGAAATAGGAACTAGTTAATTTGTCGAAGAGGTCAAAGAATGTCAGGCCATTTTTTGAAAGTAAAGTTCCAGCAAACATTTTGAATTGGGGGCTGTTTAGTAGGTTTGTCGAGAAAACTGACAGTAGCCCCAAAAGGTAGATCACAACCCCAACAATGAGGGCACTTTTCTTGCGGTCTACATTGTGACTCTCAGTCCAGTAGGCAACCATAGTTTCTAAAATCGATACCGCAGAAGTTAATGCCGCAAAAGAAACGAGCAAAAAGAATGCAACCGAAATAATATAGCCGCCGGCCATTTGTGAGAATAGTGTCGGTAACGTTACCAAGATCAGCCCTGGACCTGCACCTGGTGCCATATTGAATGAATAGACAATCGAAAAAATTACAATTCCAGCTACGAGGGCAATCGCTGTATCTATGAAGGCGACTGCTATAACGATTTTTGGTAGACTCTCTTTCTTCTTAAGGTAGGAGCCGTATGTGATCAAAGCGCCCATGCCTAAGCTTAACGTAAAGAAGGAGTGGCCGACGGCTTCTAAAATTCCAGCAGCTTTTAGCTTCGATGTATCCGGTGAAAACAGGAAGCTCATCGCCTGACCAAAACCTGGCAAGAACATAACTCGAACTAATAGGAGAGCTAAAAGCGCTAGCAATGCCGGCATCAGGATTTTATTCCAACGCTCTAAACCATCCTTTACACCACCGAGTACGATAGCAACCGTAAGAGACATGAATACGGTGTGCCAAAATAATTGTCGTGGCCAATTTGTAAATAAGCTCGTAAGCGTGCCTTTGATTTCATTGGCGCTCTTACCACCAAATTCATTAATGATTGAACGAAATTCAAAATCAAGAATCCAGCCACCGACTACGGAGTAAAAAGATAAAATCAAAAACGCGGAAGCTAAGCCAAGCCAACCAGGAACCCGCCAGTAGGTTCCCGTCTTGTGCGTTAGTTCAAATGCCTCAACCGCGTTTCGTCGTGCCTTTTGACCGATATACACTTCAGCGAGCAATATTGGCAAACCAACAACGGCAACACAGGCTAAGTATATCAGGACAAAAGCACCACCGCCGTTTTCTCCCGTGATATACGGAAATTTCCAAATATTACCTAGACCAATTGCGGAACCAGCGGCAGCTAAGATAAACGCAATCCGTCCACTCCAATGGGCACGTGTGCTTTGATTCATAATTCTCTCAAGTTCGTCACGTCTGAGCTCTAATGATTTATTTAATGATCGCAGACTTAATATAGTCGAGCTTAGCAAAGTCTTTCTTCAAGTAAGTATTTCCTTGCGCCTGAATTTTTCCTTGAGAGGGGCCGCTTCCCATGGGGGCACCCTCGCCGTAACCGCTATATAGCTTCATCACAATGTCCATTCCCTTTGTGACCTCTCCAAAGGAAGCAAATCCCATTCCGTCCAAACGAGAATTGTCGTTTAGGTTCAAAAAGAGTTGAGTTGTTCGAGTATTTGGACCAGCAGTAGCAAAAGTCAAAGTACCCTTCCTATTAGAGCCTTTAACTGGGTCGTCTATAATTTTTTTTTGCTTCCATTTTTTTGAAACTGATGGATCTCCATGAATACCGAACTGGGCCACGAATCCAGAGACCACGCGGAAGAAGGCAATCTCTTCAAAGAAGCCTTTTTTGACCAGGGTATAAAACCGGTCGACACCTTTTGGAGCTGACTTACGGTTAATTTCAATATTGATTTTTCCTTTTGTTGTATTAAGTTCCACAACAAATTTTTCCGGTGCTTTCATATCGCTACTAGAGTTATTCATCGAGGCCTCCGGTTTATCTGGCGCAGGAGAGCCCTTACCTTTCTTTGCCGCATCCGTACACGCTGCCCCAAAGAATAGACCAATAACTGCAAAGCATGGCACCCAAAAATTACTAGTCCTCGAAGCCACACCCAAAAGTCGGCTGGTTAACTGCATAAAACTACTCCCTTTTATTCAACAAGTTTTCCCCTACCTAACCTCTCCATCTAACCCCCTATTTGGTCCAAAAACAAGGATAATTGCAAACGGCAGAGAATTTGCTAATAATAACCGGGCATGGATAGCCGTACGTAGTTGGATCCGTGCGTGGTTGCATAGTTCTGAAGGAGCCTCGTATATGCCTCGATTTCAAGTTAAAACTTATTTTATTGCCCCAGCCTGTCTCATTCTATTAAGCCTAGTAGGCCTCGCCGTTGTGCCCGTGCTTTCTTCGCCAATTAAAATCAGTCGCGCTGCAACAGGGAAATTCCCACCAAACCCAGTTGTAAAGAGCGCTCTATTAGAAACAGAAAAAAATTCTATTAAGGTCTTCAAAAAGACTGCTCCGCTCGTTGTATACGTAGATAACTTGCAGCAACGTCGAAATTTTTTCTCCATGGACGAAACAGAGATAAAGACTGGAGCGGGCTCTGGGTTTGTCTGGGATGAGCACGGTCATATCGTTACAAATTTTCATGTCGTACATGGGGCCGCAAGGATTACAGTGACGGTGAAAGGTGGAAAAGCCTATGAGGCGAAGGTTATAGGAGCAGAACCACGCAAAGATATAGCGGTACTGCGAATTAAGGGCAAGCTCCCCGAACTCAAAAACACCTTTAACAAGAGACTTACGGATTCACAAACTCTGTTAGTAGGGCAGAAGACCCTAGCCATTGGTAATCCATTTGGACTAGATCTGTCATTAACCATCGGAGTGATATCCGCACTAGGCCGGAGCGTCCCATCGATCGGAGGAGTTACAATTCGCGATATGATTCAAACCGACGCGTCGATTAACCCAGGAAACTCCGGCGGGCCTTTATTAGACAGTCGAGGCTATTTGATTGGTATGAATACAGCGATTTTTTCCCGTACCGGAGCTTCGGCGGGAATTGGGTTTGCCGTTCCGGCTAACACGATCAATCGTGTTGTCACAGAAATCATTCGCACTGGTAAAGTGCAGCAGCCTGGGCTAGGCTTCCAACGAATCCCCGACCATGTGGCGCGAGCCTATTTCGGTGTGGAAGGCGTAATCATTCGCTCAGTCTTGCGAGGAACTCCTGCGGCGAAGGCTGGCCTAAAAGGGTTAACAATAGTCAATCGTGAAACCATTCTAGGTGATGTGATCATCGGCATTGATGACAAGGAAGTAAAAAACTATGATGACCTGTATAATGCCCTGGAAGGCAAAAATGTGGGCGATGAAGTAAGTGTTCATTATGTGCGTAAAGGAAAACGCAAGAAAACCATCTTGAAGCTATATGATCTCAGCAAAAATGCGAAATTTTAGGGAGCAAGCCTGGAATATCAAGAGTCTTGGAAAGGCTGTCGAACAAGGATAGCCCCTTCAGCTAGCGGCTTTCTCCATTTGGGAAACCTACTATCTGCCTTGCATACTTGGGTCATTGCCCGTGCACACTCAGGC
The DNA here is from genome assembly GCA_011087955.1 of Oligoflexia bacterium. GTDB lineage: Bacteria > Bdellovibrionota > UBA1018 > CAIPTA01 > JAALKR01 > JAALKR01. The sequence goes on along the minus strand of JAALKR010000001.1, from coordinate 64,205 downwards.
TCAATTCTATTACGCATTGATGACTTAGATGTGGATCGCTGCAAAGACGAGTTCATTGAAGGCATAATCGAACAGCTTCAAGCCCTAGGGATTGATTGGGACTTTGGCCCAAGCTCTCTTTCGGAACATAAATCGAATTATTCGCAACCAAACCATTTCACCTATTATCTCAATGAATTGCAACGAAAGCTTGGACCGGAAGAGAAGGTTTTTGCCTGCGAGTGCAGTCGGAAGCAGTTGGGTAAATTTGAGGGCAATGCATACTCAGGAACTTGCAGAGATAAAGGCATTCCATTAACAGACTCTGATGTTTCTTGGCGAATGCTTATTGAGGAGAATTCAAAAATAATTGTGAGCGATTTTTTACTCGGAGAGCGAGAATACGACCTTAGAGAGATATGCGGTGATTATATCGTCCGTCGGCGCGATCAGATTCCAGCGTATCACTTAGTTTCCTTGTTAGAAGATACTCGAAATCAAATAGACCTTGTGATTCGCGGCGAAGACTTGTTGGAATCCACAGCAACCCAGTTAGACTTAGCCAAAAGGCTAAATTTGGAACAATTCGGAAAGGCTAGGTTTCTCCAACACTCTTTGCTTAGTGATGAAAAAGGGCAAAAATTAAGCAAATCTCGAGGTAGCTTTGCCTTGTTAGCAAAGGATTTAGCGGAAGACAGCACGAGAAAAAGGGTTTTTACTGAGTATTTAAAGTGGGCGGGCCTCAAGATGAGAGCTCAATCTAAAAACCAACCGAAGGCTCAACCTGAGACAGCAAACGAAATTCTTGAATTATTTCTTGAGATATAGAAGTTCACCATATTTTACTTGGAAACAGACGAGGAACTTCTTGCATGTACTTTTGGTACTCATCTCCGAATTTCTCAATCAAAAAGTATTCTTCCAATTTAATTTTAGATATGAGCGTTAAGAGCATCAGAGTAGTCGTGACAAAGGAAATATAGGAATAGAACGAAATAGACCAACCAAAGCTCATAATGGTCCCGAACAAGTAGACAGGGTTTCGTACTATCGAGAATGGCCAGCGACGAACCAGTGTTGATTTATTGCGCTGTTTGGCTCTGACTTCAAAATTCTTTCCCATAGCTGAGATGGAAGCGAGAAAAAGTGTGGTTCCAAGAGAGACTAAAATTAAGCCTAGTGATTTATACCAAGTAAAAGGCTGTAGAGAAACATCGTAAAACCTGTGCTCAAAATATGGCCCTGATAATATAAAGAAAATTAGAACAAGCTGTACGGTTAGGATTAAGGACGCTTTGTTTTCTGTAGACATGTTTAGAATGTGCCAACTTCTCGATTCTTTGTCTATATCATTTTTTGTAGAGGAGGCTATTTCTGTTTAAAGATGACGTGTCTCAACTTCACTTTAGGCTCGGGCTTGTAGTTTTTTTGAGAAATAAAGGAAAGAAGATTGGGAATACTTGCAATTCGACTTCGTTTTCCGGTGAATAGCACGCACTCTTGGCAGCGATTAATGATCGGATTGAGTAAGCGGGCTGTACTTCGCATATGTCCTGAGCCGAGGCGGGTTTCTACAAAAAATTTAGCCCTCATGTCTGCCAATGCACGAATCCTCTCTTCTCCTAACTCGAGAGAGTGCATTATATTGTCCACGACATAGTCGGATTCGACTGTCTTTACATCCATATCATATAGGTAGTACAAATAGACGTTCCCACCGAAATAAATAGATCGAGGCTCTTCTTCCCTCATTCGGAACCAAGCCATGGCGTCTCCGGCGAAATGTTCCCGGATCATTAACGATGGATTATCGAGTTGCCAAATTTTGTTAAGATAAGTGGAATAGGAATTGGAACTAAAAAAGGTAACGATGGATAGAATGCCAAATGCCATAAATGGCAATAATCGATGAAGAGGATCTAAATACTGCCGTAGAGAAATTGCTACGAAAAAAATTGCAATCGGAAAAAATACACCTAGCAATCGCCAATTCAGGACCGGTGTATGGAACTGCCAAAAATAAAGAAAACTCACTAGCAGTGGTAAAACTAGAATGAACTCTTTTTTTCTGTTGGGATTTAAGTGCAAAAATAATAGCGGCAAAGATGGCAACAGAAATAGCAGATCTAGAGCAAAGTGCCCATATTCACTTAGTGTTAACTTGCCAGGGCTTGAAATAAATGAAGTAAAAAGTAACTGGTCTGTCGGGGAAAGGAGCTTGTAGTCCCCAAAAGGAAATAAAGGTGTCCCCACATGGATTAGATTTCGTGCGACGATAGGAGCTAGTCCGGTCAGTCCACCGAGGATCAAGAGAGAAATTGGAATAAAAAATGAGCGCTCTAGCTTTTTTTGATGAACTACAATGAGAGCAAGGGAAAATAGAAAAGTAATTACAAAGTGAGATAGCTTCGAAGCTAAGATTGCACCAGCAAAAGCACCAGCAAAAAATAGATAAAATCGTTTTTGATTATTCAAGTAGCTATGCAGAAACAAGAAGCACGCTAAAGAAAACGCCATTACACCCCAATCGTTCTTTGCTAAGGAAATTGTTTCATTGAATGGAAGGCAGCAAAGTAACAATACTACGCACCATAGATAATAGCCTCGATGTATGCTAAAGATTCGCTCAGAAAATTTCTGCAATAAGGAAATAGTGACTATTCCTCCGGCACAAAAGTGAAGAATTTGAAATAACAACTGGTGTTCGATTAAACCCATTCCTCTTTTTGCTGGAAGGATGTGCATTGCAAACAAATAAAAAGACTCCCAGAGTCCAGCTAAAAATAAGAGAGGGTTGCTTGGGTCAAAATAAACCTTTCCGCTTAGATACCAGAGCAACGGTGCACGCATGTGATAGTACAAAGGATCAGGGTGACGGGTTGGGAAGAGAATAAAAAAACCGAAAACTACCAAAAGAAGTGCCAAAGCTATTTGGTTCCAATTAAATTCTTTTAACAAGCCCTGGCTTGGCTTTGACATTAGAGATGGACAGAGCCAGTCTGCAAGGAACGCAAGAAAGATGGCAACGACATAAAATAACCACACTGAGGTAGAGCCAATGAATCCAACGAGTCCCAATACGGTGGTGAAGCTAGAAAAGAATAAAGCTCCAGTCAGTATTCGTAGGTCTAAAGAGTGCTCTTTAAAGCGAGTGAGCAAAATAGAGCCAGCCGCTTCGGAAAAAACTAAGATGGTAAGAACTGCTGCAATAACCGGTATATATCCATAAATAGGGAATAGTACGTCTGGATCTAACCCGCCTGACCAAAAACTCCAAATCATGAGCAGTAAGAGTATCGATGAAAAAACACGAGGAAAGGTTGATACCAGGTTTCTATTTAGTTGATTACGATTTGATAAAAACATTCAATGTTTTTTCCTGACTCGATCTATGGTCCTACTCAATGATATGCATTGTGGACAAGCTTTCAAGATTATCCTCAGAAAGAATACGCCCTTTGAATATTTTTCGGTTAGGCTTTTCGTCCACGACTATGGAACCTAGGGGAGTTTCTTTACGATTTCCATCGTCGATGGCAATTGCCGTCACAGTATAGTTACCTGGTTCCAATTGTACTTCGATTCCACCGATCCACTTTGGCAGCAAGTTCCAGGAGCGGATATCTGCTGATTCCGAGGAGTCGACGATTTTCTTACCTGTAGCCCATATGGCTGAAGCCACTAGCATTTTAATGAATTTGCCTCCATCAACCTTGTTGTAGGTGTAGATTGCAGGAACAAGTGCCGCAAGATATTTTAGACCAACGCGGAGGCCAGTTTTAAATGCAACGGCGGTTGCACGGCGCTCGACATTAAATCTAGCGATATCGTTTAGTGGCATGAGAAGGCCAACTGGAACCACTGTGTTCGCATTAGTTGCTGCATTGGTGAAGCGTAATTCAAATTGGTATTTGATTGGGTCTTTTGGGATCTCTGGAAGGTAAAACTCAAAGCCAATTACAGAATCTACAGTATCGGTTAAATATGGTTGTGCTTGGCCTTTTCTAGAGCCAGCAGAGTCAACTGCTGAACCAACAACCGCTGCAGCGACGACGGTCAGACCAAATTCTGGAGCCAGGTAGAGGATAGTATGAGTGGATAATTCTTCCACAGCTTGTCGGAGTTTCGGTTCCTTAATATTTTTGAATAGGGTACTGAGCCCGATGACAAAGCGCTTTTCTTTTCGCGGCGAAATAGCGCCGAACTCAAGAATATAATGGATCGATCGTTTTGAGGAGCGCAGTTTCTTGTGGCTATTTTTAATGAGAGCTATTGTGTGCTCATAATGTGCGGTTTTTGTAATAAATCGATCGCGAACAGCTTGCATTCCAAGGCTGGAAAATCGCTTGTAGTTATCGATGTAATTGGCGCTTTTTTGATTGAAAGAAGGGTAGGCACTATAAGCTTTTATGAGAATATTTTCCGCATCCTTATAGAGCACACTTGCGATATTTTTATCACGGGAACTGCCAATTATGCGATGGATATAGGCCGCGACAACTTTATTGAGAAGGTCATCTTTGAAATACGGTTTGCCACGATTACTATTTCGAACGGTTTGCAGGAACGCATTCCAATCTAAAAGCTCAGATCGCGCCTTGCCAAGAAAATCAACTTGAGTTTGGCGATTTAGTGTGCGGGCTGCAATGGTCTTGGCCGGGAAAATAATATTATCGCCATCTTTCACCTCTCTCATGGACCAGGCAGGGATGGTCTCGGTTTGCGAGAGAAATAGAAAATTTAATGCAATATAATAATGCATCATTGAAATCTCATAATCCATTCCGACATAAGATGCGGCATTGTCATTAATCAAACCTGTCGCAACTTGTTCTCGAATCGATTTTGTATATAAACGCCGTGCTAGTCGTTTAGCGCGGAAAAAATATTCGTTCGATTTTTCTAGAGAACCGCTGTAGTGAGCAATCGCACCAAGCTCTAGTAGGGTAAGGAGGTGGCTCTTGGATTCTTTAATGATTGCGGGGTTTAGAGTCTCCGTTTCAGCGGCTTGAAACTCCCCACGTAGGAAATGGTCCCGTGCTTTATCTCTTAGTCCAGACGGACTAGTAGCACATGCATTTAAAAAGCATAAGGCTAGTACAGGGCCACAAAATTTGCTCCAAGGGTTCACACATTACCAAGGTTACCAGCCAGAGCTAGATTGACTAGAAATTTTATTGATCTTAGCCCGAGTACGCACCAGTTCCACGCCAAGCTCCAGATCCGTGAGCCGAAAGTTCACGGAGTATGTTTTAAGCGTCTTTCCGTCACGAGTCTTTGGTTGCATGTTGACTGTACCGAAAAGCAGCGCATCTGCACCAGCCTGATGGCCAATTCGCTTCGCTTCCGCAGGGGCTAGCATACCATCATTTTGGTAAGTAATTTCCTTTAGTAGCGACTTACGAGCTCTAGCATCAATCAACGTGAAGACTTCACTATCAGAAATTTTCTCCAGTAGAGCTTCTTCTAGATCATCTGCTGGAAAATAAGCTTCTGAAGTGTTGTTTTTTACACTAGCAACGAACAGTTTCAAGTCCTTATTGCCGCGCTTACGTAGGAATCGCTTAAATCGCTTGTGGCGTTCGATCTTCGATAAGGTTTCATCTACGACGCGAATTGTATCGCCATCGACCCATTCGTCTGTTATCGACATTGCCACTTTATCGGCTTTCTTTTCATCTACGCGTTGAGCTTTAAAGCCGCCACACGCAGTGAGAATGAGCGAAAGCGCAAGCACTAGCGTTAGTCTATAATGAGCTGTCAATTTAGGATGCCCTTTCCTTTCCACGAGCTGCAGCTTCGGCAGCCGCTTGTTTACGCTTGTCTAGACTATACTTCTCTACCTTCATAATCAATCCTGCTCGAGAGATACCAAGCTCTTTTGCTAGTCGAGATTTATTCCAGTTCGTGCGCTTTAAACCTTCTTTGATCATTGTCTTCTCTAACTCTTCGAGAGCATCCTTTAGTCGACCAGCTACGCGTACGCCTTGAACTTTCGTATGCTCACCGTATTCCTTAATTCGAGGAGAAAGAAGATCTAAAGAAATCCGAGATTCTGTATCAGACAGAACAATTAGGCGTTCCATCTCGTTTTCAAGTTCTCGAATATTACCTGGCCATGTATAATCAAACACTTTTTCTAAAGCACGCTTCGCTAGTCCCTTCTGAGAAATACCTTTCTCTTTACAGCCACGCTCTAGGAAGTGCTCCACCAATAGTGGGATATCTTCCTTACGGTCTCGTAGAGGCGGAACAGTCACGTTGATTACGTTAATCCGGTAGTATAAATCCTCTCGGAAGGCTTTTTCTTCTACCATTGAGCGGAGGTCCTTATTGGTAGCTGTAACTACTCGTACGTCTACCTTCTTTGGTCCAGTTGAACCAACTGGAAGAATCGTACCTTCTTGTAATACGCGAAGAAGCTTTACTTGCATTGATGAGCTCATATCACCGATTTCATCAAGGAAGATCGTGCCCTTGTCTGCAGCTTCGAAAAGACCTTTTTTATCCTTTACTGCACCCGTAAATGCGCCACGAACGTGACCGAATAGTTCTGAGTCGAGAAGGTTCTCGTTGAAGGCAGAGCAGTTGATACTCATTAGAGCATATTCTTTACGGATTGAATTGAAATGAATTGCTTTGGCGATTAGTTCTTTTCCAGTACCATTCTCGCCATTAATCATCACTGTAGAGTCAGAGTTGCGAATTTTATCTAATAGTAGATAGAGATTTTGCATTGGCTTAGATTTACCAATCATGGCGTCGTAGCGGTAACGCACACCAAGCTCTTTGTTGAGCTCATTAATTTTATCATCCCGCATAGAAATTTCGTTGTGAAATGTTTCGATCTCTTGTCCAACTAGCTCTACTAGTTCTCTTAAGTAAACTACGGAGTGATCTTCCACTGTGTGGAGGCGATCGATCGCGTTTTTGGTATCATCAGGATCCAGCCCCAGTTTCATGGCAGCAGCTTGTAGGTCCTTACGATCTTTGGAAGTTAGTTCAGAAGAAAGGTGTGGCCAGGCGATTACGGCGCCACTGAATTCCCTATCGATTTTCATACGAGCAATGATGGCTTGAGTATGCGGTAGCGGCCCGTCCACTACAAGGACAGAGTCGTCTGAACTCCTAAGTTCGGTTCCTGCTTGAGCAGCGAAGTTGTCTAAGAACTCATGACCTCCTTCTGATTGTAGAATCAGCTGGCAAAGAAGATTCTTGCTGTGTGGCTCCTCATCTTTACCGTGATTTCGAATCTCACCTTGTGCATCCGTCATCAGAATTCCAGTGTTGAACCAAGAGCTTAGAATTTCTTCTAGCTTGCGAATGACATGAATATGCTTAATTTCATCCCAGTTGATCATGAATACGTCCTTACCTTCCTTGTCTAATGTTTCGACAAATTGGCGAGAAACTTGACGGATATTTCTTAGTCAACTTGATTTGTATGGACATGTGTAGGGGCTCAGCCGTAGAGGCTAATTGCAGATCGCTTTACCTGGATGATGGCCGGCGGAGGCAGGGCAGGGATGCCGTCTAAGTTAATACGGCTTAATGCATCTGGAGAGCTGCATTGCAGGCGGAAGGTCTTACCCGTGAGTGAAATGGATGGGCTCAAGTCTTTTTCGCGCATCCAAAGTTTAGGGAGTTCGGTGAACACTTCATTTACAGTAAGTTCAGGGATCATGAGAGCGTGGAATTTCCCATCTGAGAGCGAGCCTTTTTCATTCAAGATCATTCCTCCGGGACCAAACTGCCCGTTGGCAATAAAGAGATTAAAGATTTCTTCGTTTTTAGCCATTAGTCGTGTGCCTACTCGTAAAGTTATCTGCGGGGGATCGTAAGAGAGTAGAGATTTTGCAGCTGCAGCCACATAGGCCAGGCCACTATGCAGAGCTGCCGCATTCCCTCCCAGTCTGTCATATATGAAGCTAGAAATGCCAAAGGTGGCAAGGTTCACAAAATACTGTGGAGTCGGAGCATTCTGTGGAGCCGAAGCGTTTTTTGGAGCTGAGGCGTTTGTTTGTGAATTACATTTTGACCCAACAAACTCCACTTTGCCTAGATCAATCTCTCGAAAGGTTCTACGCATAATCAGGTTGACACAGGCTTCTAGGCGTTCCTGGTTGCTCATAAAGCGAGCTTCCGGGCAGTTGGAGTTAAATATACTTTGTCTGGTTCCGCTCGCACAAAGCAAACCTAAACGAGGTCGTTCAGCTTTGTCATATTGCATGAGTTTATTGGCGATACGATTTATGGTCCGATCATCTCCAGCGACTAAAATTGATTTATAGGACTCTTGTATAATCGTTTCGATGAACTCTTCGACGAATTTTTCAGGACTGCAAAAGTAAACAGGAGAATCACTGATTAGACGAAAGAGCTTCTCTTTAAAGAAAGGCCAGCGATGCTGTGCGTTGCCATGGTCTGCAGCTGGATCAACAATGCAAGCAAATTCGTTATTTCTTTTTCCCACGTTGAACCGTCTTTAAGCGAAGTGTGAGCTTTTGTAGCGAATCCGATAAACCAACATAGGATTTGCGCCACTTCTTAAGAGAAGCTTGGTTCTGTTTCAACTTTGCTGCTTGCTCTTTCTTCTGCTTTCGCAAAATAATCAACTCCTGTGATACGTCCTTTAGGTCGCCTGCTGCTCCGCTTCGGTTGTCAGACCATTGCCTGGATCGACCAGAGATCTTCTCTAAACTCTCTTCTGAAATCTCTATACTTTCTTTTAGCGCGGCCTTTGCAGCTTGCAAAGCACCCAGCTTTTTCTTAGCAGTTACGATATCCTTTCGAATAAGCAATAATTCTTTGCGGTCTTTTTCCAATGCTTTCAGAAATTCATCTCTGGCAGTGCCCGCTTCTTTTAGGCGACCCTTATATTCGCTGATCAATTGATTACTGCGTTTTTGCACACTCATTTTTTTATGAATTTCTTTTTGAATCGTAATGACGTTCGAACGGGCATCGTCGACCGATTTTTCCAACCTACTAGTACGCTCTTGTGCTAGCTCCATACTTCTTTTCGTGACTTCGATATTTTTTTCGATTTCCGCTAAGATGACCATGTTATTTTTTCGCGTTTTCGCCTCCGCGCTAGGCGCTATGGTGATAGCTGTGGCGATCACTAATGAAATTGTAGTAATTAAGGACTTCACGATTTTATCCCCTCAATCTGGCTTATTCCCCAATGAAATCATCGGTAGGAGGGGCAAACTACTTTTGTAAAATTTTCTGATAATACCTCATATACCCGGCAGCGGCCCAAGGTTGCTCGCCGGAGAATTTATTTTGGATCATAAACTTCCGGTCTATCAGGTACGTTTCTGGGTAGCGGGCAGTTCCATACTGCAATGCTGTCTCTGATTTGGGGTCAATTACGAGGGTAAATTCGTCTTTGATCGCATTTAATTTTGGATACCGTTTAAAGAAGCGTTCGATCAATTTTTCGTTCTTATCGATTGAGACAGCTACGATTTTCAGTCCCTGGGATTTATAGCGTTTGGCCACTTTCAGGAGTTCGGGCATTTCCTTAATACACGGCAGGCACCAAGTCGCCCAAAAATTTAGAATCATGGCCTGACCTCTCAGACTCGATAGTGTGAACTTCTCACCTGGTCTGCCGTATACGGAAAGTGTAAAATCCAAGGCCGGCTGCCCTATTCCTTTGGTGGCACTCACCGCGGAGACAGGACTGGGGCGGTTATCCGGGGACCACTGATTTTCCGCAAAATAATAAAGTCCTACGGCCCCTAGGAGTAGCGGCAAAGTTCTCAATATGATTATGAAAAATTTTTTCATGACTATGGAAATAGGTTTTAAACTGCTGTTATCATATGAGTTTTACGGTGTAAAGCGTCCTGAAAAATTGCTTTCAATTGTTGACTCTCTGCGGGAAGGCGGGGGATAATAATTAGAATAGGGGGCAGGCATGATATATCCAATGGTGATGTAATTGGTGTGGTTCTGACTACGTGTAGGGTGAAACAGTGCGATGCATGCGTTAAATAAAAATACTGCGGCGGCCGACGGGCTAACTAAAGAGGGATCGAAGCGTGGTCTTACCTTAGTTGGTGGTAGGCCGAATATGCCAAAACGCAGTAACCAGATGGTGAAGGAACAAGGTGGGGCGCCAAAAACTTTCCGTGCCTTGTTCAATGATCATCGCGTAGCGCTCTTCGATTTCTTATTCTTAATTCTCGGTGACGATGCAATTGCTCAAGAGAAGTTTAAGGCTCTCTATCGAAGGGGTGCATGTCGCTTTGAGAAGGAGAACTATAGTCGCTTTGCCAAGATCTGGTTATTTCAGCTGGCACAAGAGGTGCTGAACGAGCAGTTCGATGAATGGCGCCGCAATCACGTTCGCCGCGATTCGCCGATGAAGTTCCTTCCGGTAGACCACAGATTAGTCTTAATTCTGCGTGAGCGCTGTAATTTCTCGAAAGAAGAGATTTCTCGCATTATGCAGATTTCATCTGGTGCAGTAGAGAAGCGATTGATGGCAGGGCGTGAGCGCTTTGGCCGCGTTCACCTCGGCTGGGCCACGGGGAACCCATTCTCCTTTGGAGAAGAGGGGAAGCAGGATTCACTTCAGAAGCGGATTCTTGTGCAGCGAGCACTAGATAATGAGTATGTGGAATTCGACAGTTATTGTGAAGAGATGGTAGAGTATCGGATAGGGCTGGAGCACATTCACCAGCACTTGCGGTCTATGCCGACACATGCGTGTCCGAAGGTAGAAGAGGGTTGGGGCACAAAGCCGAGCTCATGGAGAGATTCAGCCTTGTTTCGCTCTCCAACCCCAATCCCATGGCATGCAAAATTGATCTTAGAGTCATTCGCTTTTTGTATTGTAGGCGCGTTGACGGTGTTCTTTTTGCCTTCGATTCTAGCCTATTACGAAGGTTCAGAGGCAAAGCTTGTGAAAGCGCAGGCCGTGTTGCCAATTGGTAATTTGGCAAAGAAAGCTGTGCCGGATTCATCAGTTGAGCGTAAATTGGCATTGATCGACGCGAATTCAATTCGCGCGAAGTTTGAAGAGGCAGACGAATTTTCTGAGATGGAATTTCCAAGTGGTCACCACTACCGGCGTGGATCTGCACCACCGGCGCCTTCGCGTAAGGAAGCATCTATCTACCGGCTAATCGTACAGAGTGAGAGTCCAAGTCAGATCGTGTCGAAGATTCAATCCCTGCTTTCGAAGAATGAAGTGAAGGAACGGGACCGCTCTGGAGCGCATATGCCCGGTGGCGTGTACTTTGATGGCATTACGACCGAGGGCAATTATGTAAAGCTTGCGGAGCAATTACGTGAGTTGGGTCCGACGCGTACCTATCTGAACCAGCGTCGTAAGCGTAAGGCTTGGGAACGCGCCCGCGTAATTATTTGGGTACAGCAAATCTGAACTTACAGTGTTCCGCGTGCCTCCGTTGGCCAAATCTGATCGAGGAATTTATCGAAGGCTGGAATGTCGATTGCGTAAGCACGCACTGTGCGCGTATCTTCCGTGCGACCCTTATTTAGCTTTTCCGTGCCTTGAATGAATTGCGTTACATGGTCATTGATTCGTTTCACATTATCGTAGGCAGCCTGCTGGATAGCTTGTGCGCCAGCGGGAGCAGTCGTTCCTTGCGTAATAGAAGCCTGCAACTCGGAAATTACATTTGTAAGGGTTCCGTTAGCAATTGTCTCCGGTTTGATCGAAGGGTTCAAAGCAAGGCTTTCACGAATGGTTTCACCAGCTTTACCTGGAATATCTTTGATGGGTGTATTTAGGTCGGTACCAGTTTTAGCTGCTTCAAATTCAATTTGCTTGATGAAGTCGCGGTTCTGGTCAATCGCTGTCTTATCTAAATCATTGCGAAAAATTGCAGGGCGTTTACCATTCCCTACCTGCAGAATGCCTTGTGGGTTGCGAGCTTTTCGAGCAGTCTTTAAAAAAGCTTGGGCTTGTCCACGAACTCGCTCAAACCCGGAGGCTACTTCCGCAGCCAGATCTTTCTCAAAGTCAGCGGGAACCAATATCGTTTCGCCAGCTTCATTTTTTCCTCCGACAAAATCAGCTACAAATCTAGAGCTTGCATTTGCATCATTGCTCTCTGTATCGCCGTCCTCTGTGGCAAGAGTGCGGATATTCGTGTCGGCTTTGCGTGCTCGCGCAAAAAAACGATCTTCCGGTCGGCGGAAATTATTAAAGAAAGCCTGGTAGTCCTTTACGAAGTCTGGATCTAATTCTTCTAACTTGTCTTTTTCACTTTCTATGTCTTCAAAATCGGCCAAATTAAAACGGAAATTATCACGATCTTCGGTAGGAAAAATAGGGAGCTTGTCTTTATCCATCACTTCCCAAGTACCTTTGCCAGAGAACCATTTTTCATAACGAGTTTCACCGGTGGAATTAGGGTCGTCAGAGCCTTCCGAGGCAGATTGCCACTCGTAATCGCCGATTTTAGAATTCATATTATTTAGAGCAGATGCCGTACGCAGAAATCCATCACGAATCTCGAGGCCCACCATATAATGCATCATCGAATCGAGGACATCATTGCTATCACAGGCTTGCTTGTCGCCAGCCATACATTTGCGTACTTTGTCTTGGCGGCTCTTGGACATTGATTTTTTCGTGCTCTCTTTATAGTGGCGGAAATATACCTGAGTCGCGGCCATTACCTCTGAAGCTGTTTGGAAGGCGCAGCGCTGGCCACAATTAATAAGGTATTGCTTAGGGTCGATTTCTTCTTTTTCGCTGACCTTGATCTTCACATCACTATCAATTTCCACCGCGTCGATCTTTGGACCGAATTTTGGTAACGAGTGGGCGGCCGTACTGAATAAAATCGCAATAAGGAACGAACCTAAAACGAGGCGCACGCAATGGAGCTTGGCGATCGCTTGCTTCCCAGAGATTATCTTCCTAACAGTTGTTGCTTTCCTAATAACTAGCATCATAACTTAAGTATAATGCTAGTTTTATACCAGAAGTACCCTTTTAAGTATTTGAAATCACATATTGCATTACGGATCGTTATCGATGAACACTCGTTTTTTGTCGAACTTTTAGACAGTGTTGAATGTTTGATCAAATTTAAATCGTCGACATCATGAGACTTCTTTAGGCAAGGATGATAAGGGTCAAGCTATATGCAGATTTTGCGTAATATTGAGGACTTAGAAAAGGCTCCTCGAAATGCCGTCGTTACGATTGGTAATTTCGATGGTGTGCATTTAGGGCATCGCTCAATCTTTGATACCTTAAAAGCGCATAAAGCAAAACTTAGGGGCGAGACCGTTGCCCTCACATTTAAGCCACATCCGCAAATGGCTCTGCGTCCGGAAAAAGCACTTGAGCTAATCAATACCTATGAGGAAAAGTTAGAGATTCTCGCCAGTCTTGATATCGATATGATTATTGAGCAGCCCTTTTCCCGCGAGTTTTCCAATTTGTCCGCCGATGATTTTGTCGTGGAAATTTTGCAAAAACGACTGCGAGCAAGCATTGTTTTGCTCGGCTACGACTTTGCGTTTGGTAAAGGGCGCATGGGGAATGCGGACCTTGTACGAAAGATCCTTAAGCCTCAAGGGGTGATTATTGAGGAAGTCACGCCTCTAGAGCTAGACGCGCTTGCTGTCTCTTCTTCACGAATTCGTCATGCGCTCTCGCAAGGGGATATTACGGAGGCGAATGCTTGTTTAGGGAGACAATTTTTCCTTGGCGGCATTGTTTCCCAAGGAGAAGGTCGTGGCAAAAAGCTCGGTATTCCGACTGCAAATATTCAAATTGATCCGCGAATCGTTCCTCGCATTGGAGTTTATGTGACTCAATTAGAGATCGGGGGTGAGTCGTATGATTCCGTGACGAATATTGGTTTACGTCCAACATTTACGAGGCAAACGGCTCCACAACTAACGATTGAAACCCACCTTTATGATTATAGTGAGGGAGATTTCTACGGTCGAGAAGTGCGGCTGTATTTTCTAGAGTTTATTCGAGGTGAGGAGAGGTTTGCTTCGTCGGATGAGCTTAAGTCCCAGATAGCAAAGGATATTTTGGTAGCTCGCCAAAGACTTAAGCTGATGCTGAATGACTTAAGCGAGTGCTGATTCGTCAAGGGCCAACTCAGGGTCAAGCTCCTCCGTAGAGGTGTCCCAAGAACACACGCGGTAAGCGTTGTTACGCTTAAGTAATTCTCGGATAAGGCGAGTCTGTAAATCATGTCCAGCCTTGTGTAATTCCACCCTACCAACTAATGGATGCCCGCAAAGGGCGAAATCGCCCAGAGCATCCAAGACTTTATGACGAACGAACTCATCCTCATAGCGAAGGCCATCAGGATTCATCACAGAATCTCCGTCTAAGACAACTGTGTTTTCTAAAGAGCCTCCGAGCGCTAAGCCCATGGCTTGCATGCGTTCCACATCACTTAGAAAGCCAAAGGTTCGCGAACGGGAGATTTCCTCAAAGAAGTCTGTGCTTTTCGTGAACTTGAATTTCTGCTTGCCAATCGCAGGGTGGTCGAAATTAATTGTATAGTGCAGTGTAAATTCCTTAGCAGGCGAAATGCGCGCTAGCTTATCTCCATCGCGAATCTCGACAGGTTTTTCCACGATAATAAAGCGCTTTGGACTATTCAGTTCTTTCACACCTGCTTTTAAAATTTCTTCAGCGAATATGGCGCTAGAGCCATCTAAAACAGGAAGCTCTTCTGCAGAAATATAGCAATCCACATTATCTACGCCCAAGGCATAGAGAGCCGACATAAGGTGCTCAACTGTGGTCACGCGAGTCGTACCGTTACCAAGTGAAGTCGCACGCGTCGTACTCGTTACGTTATACACGTGTGCTTCAATAATATTTTGCTCGTCGATATCGGTGCGGATAAATCGCACTCCGGAATTTGCTTTGGCGGAACGCAATTCTAGATGTACGCGTTTGCCAGTATGTAAACCGATTCCTTTAAATCGGACTACTTTACGTATTGTCTTTTGTAGTCCCATGCACATCCTAACGTCCACTTCGCAAAACCCATGCCAGCAAAAAACAGCAATGTGTATCTAGCCCAAAAATTTATTCGAGTTAGATTTCAATTAGATAGACTCTACCTCTAGTGATAAGGGAAATTTTCCGAACGTGCAATATGGCAAATGTGAAACGTTCACCCGCTGTACTGTACACTTTTTGATACAGCTATTTGGTTAAGCGTTTCACTTGGTGGAGTATCTCCTTATAGTTTGTTCCTGGGTAGATAGCACCGCAAGGCACCTCCTGCTTTGCGCCTGTGGCCGAACGGAGGTTCGATGGATCACCCTGAAGTGTGCGAAGGGCGTAGAAGGCAAATGCTTGCGCCTCCAGGCATTGCGGACCAATCCCTAGCTCTTCTACCGATCGTATTTTGGTCTTTGGTAAAGCTGCTCTAAAAGACTCTAATATTACAGGGTTATTTGCACCCCCTCCTGCAAATAAAATTTCTTTAAGCGGGGCTTTTTTCTTCAAGACAAAACGTTTGTAGGCATCTACCGAGGTGCGCACCGTAAGTGCTGTCATCGTTGCTACAATATCATTTGCCGAATAACGACCGCGCCTACCACGAGACCAGAAATGCCGCGCAAGTGCTGGACTAAAGAGCTCACGCCCCGTGCTTTTCGGGATGCCTCGCCTCAAGTAGCTACGCACCGGTGTATAACTCATCCATTCCTTGAGTAGCGTCTCCTGCACCGTCCCTTTTTTCGCAATCGCGCCATTACGATCAAATTTTTGCTTACCTCTCGTCAAGTCTTCGACCACCACATCCAAAAGACAGCTCGCTGGCCCCGTGTCCAGGGCAAAGGAGAAATTTTTTGAACCAAAATAAGTAAAATTCGAAATACCTCCGAGATTGTGAATTGCTTTGCCTTTCGGATCTTTGCCGAGGATTCGATGATGGTATAGAGGCAAAAAGGGCGCACCCTCTCCACCATGGACCATATCTGCTGTGCGGAAATTGGCAACAACGGTGCGGCCCGTGCGAGCGGCAATTACATTCGGATTACCAAGTTGCCATGTAACACCCTTCTCTGGCGCATGCCAGACCGTCTGTCCGTGGGAACCAATCGCAATGATTTCTTTTGAGGTACATTTGCGTTTACGGAGGGCTTCAGTCATGCAGAGCTTCGCCACTTTGGCGAAGAACTCCCCAACGGCAAGATTCAGCTCCCCAAGCTCCGTTAGTTCAACCCGTGGCACCTCCACGAGACGCAATAGTCTTTCCTTCAGTTTTTTTGGGTAGGGTCTATGCACATGTACAAGCGTTTTATCTCGTCTTGCCGTGAAAGACGCCAAAACAGCGTCGACCCCGTCCATGCTCGTCCCACTCATTAGGCCAATGGCACATCGCCTTTTCGGCATCCGCTACTCACTTTCTCACCTAAGTATCCCTAAAAAATGACACTTTTTCTAGCCTTTGCGGCAAATCAACCGCGGTTCGCATAGCCGGAGGCCCAGATTTTTGGTAAGACCGGCCTAGATAGGTTCGGTAGTAAATTCATAAATTCAGTAGTAAATTCACGACGGAGCATAGCCCATGGCGCAACAACAAGACCTAATCCCGGTGGACCATATTCTGGGAGCCCTTCAACGCATTCAAGACCCGCAAACAAAGCAAGATATTGTCTCACTCGGTTGGGTTGGTGAGATTCAGTCGCGTTTCGGGAACATCACGTTTACCGCATACCTGCCGGAAGATAGAAATGTGCCGGAGGAGGAATATCGCTCTGCGATCATTGGTGCGGTTAAATCATTACCTGGTGTAAAGGCTGTAATGCCAAATATCACACGCAAGGAAAAGCCACAGACAAATAAAGCGCAGGTGAACCCCTCGCAGATTCGACATATTGTTGTCGTGGGCTCGGGTAAGGGCGGTGTCGGTAAGTCGACCTCTTCAGTGAATTTGGCGCTGGCGCTGGCAAAGAAGGGTAAGCGTGTCGGGCTACTCGATGCTGATATCTATGGTCCGTCTGTGCCTACTATGTTGGCCGCCGGTCATAACGGAGAAATTGGCGCCCCAGACTCTGTGCGTATGCGCGAGGGAAACTTACTTATGCCGTTTGAAATGTTTGGCATGAAAGTTATGTCAGTCGCAATGTTAATTGAAAAAAATCAGCCAACAGTTTGGCGTGCACCGATCGCTACGAAAATGATTAATCAATTCCTATCTGGTGTCGATTGGGGCACGCTCGATTATTTGATCGTCGACTTGCCACCGGGTACGGGTGATATCCAGTTAACCATTTCCCAGCAGACGAGTATTGCAGGCGCTATAATCGTAACGACTCCACAAAAGGTGGCGCTTAATATTGCTGAAAAAGGGCTGCTAATGTTCCAACATGTGGGTGTGCCTGTGCTTGGCATTATTGAAACTATGTCTGGATTTGGTTGTGATGCCTGTGGTGCGACGACAAATATTTTTGGTGAGGGTGGCGCGAAAGGGCTATCGGAGAAATCAGGCACGAAGCTGCTTGCGCAAGTGCCACTAGATGTGGCCCTAGTTCGAGCTGGTGATGATGGAGATCCAATTGTTTCTGCCGCACCGGAGTCTGCTTCGGCAAAAGCATATTTTGCTGCCGCCGATGTGCTGGAAGACGTGTTAGAAGTACAAGGTGGCATGGATTCCGAGATTGCGCCGATTGCGGTGGAAGGTATTCCACATGACCCCCAGAATGGGGGCAAACATTCGCTAGCGATCTATTGGTCCGACGGTAAGAAGTATGTTTACGGCTGTCGTGAGCTTCGTTTCGCATGTCCATGCGCCTCTTGTGTGGATGAGTTTACCGGCAAGCGCACCCTGAAATGGGAAGATGTTGTGGAAGATGTGTATATCGATAAAGCGCTTCCAGTCGGACGCTACGGTGTGAATCTAGTTTGGTCCGATAACCATTCAACAGGCATCTATACATACGAATATTTACGCACCCAAGAAGCACGCATCACTGAAGAGCGCCCGGATGTTTCGGCCGATCAGATGCCGCCGCCGCAAAAACCTAATAGGGATAATGATGAACTCTCAGTTATCAGATGAAGAAAAGACACGCAGAGAGAAGTTGATGCAGCTTCGAGAGAAGGGCATCAATCCCTATCGGAATGGCCTTAAACCGTCGCATACGGCACAGGTAATCCGTGATGAGTGGAATGATAAGTCGCGGGAAGAGTTGGAAAAAATCGATGATAAAGTGTCGATCGGTGGCCGCGTCATGGCATTTCGTCATTTTGGCAAAGCTACGTTTGTTACGTTGAAAGATCGCACTGGCAGCATACAAGCCTATGTGGCACGAGATAAAGTTGGACAGGACGTGTTCAAGGTATTTAAAACTTTTGATGTGGGCGATATACTCTATATGGAGGGCGGCCTCTTTCGCACGAAGACGGATGAGCTGACGGTTAGTGCGGAAAAGGTAGAGCTGCTCACTAAGAGTTTGCGCCCACTACCAGAAAAATTTCATGGTCTAACGGATGTGGAACAAAAGTACCGCATGCGCTATGTGGACCTCATTATGAATGAGGACTCCCGCAAGGTTTTCGAAACCCGTTCGAAGGTGACGCAATATATTCGTAATTTCTTTTATAAACGCGATTATCTCGAAGTTGAAACGCCGATGATGCATCCAATTGCTGGGGGTGCTGCGGCTCGGCCGTTTAAAACCCATCATAATACGCTTGATATGGAGTTGTTTCTAAGAGTTGCGCCAGAACTTTACCTCAAGCGTTTAGTTGTTGGTGGCATTGAGCGCGTTTTTGAAATTAATCGAAATTTTCGTAATGAAGGTATCTCGATTCGCCATAATCCAGAATTTACTATGCTTGAATTTTATGAGGCCTATGCAACCTATGAAGAGCTCATGGATCTGACGGAGGAATTGTTCCGTGGGGTTGCCAAAGAAGTTGTGGGCTTGACGAAGATCACCTATGAAGAAGCGGAGATCGATTTTAAAAAGCCGTTTGAGCGAATTTCCATGGCTGCGGCGATTGCTAAATATGGCAACCTCGATAAAGCACTTGTCACGGAAGAAGCTTTATCGACGGCCGATGGCGTGCGCAGAGCTTTATATGCCTGCGGCGTACAGGGTTTAGACTCGAAAATGTCCCGTGGACATATGCTCGAACTTCTTTTCGAGGAGCAGGCAGAGAAGTCTTTAATCGATCCGACTTTCATCATTGATTATCCGAAGGAGATCTCCTTCCTTTCCCGTGCCAATGATGAGGATCCGTCGCGTGTGGATCGCTTTGAACTCTTTGTTTATGGACGCGAAATCGCTAATGGTTTTTCCGAGCTCAATGATCCAATCGATCAGAAAGAGCGCTTCGAAGTGCAAGCAGCTGCCAAAGCCGCCGGTGATGAAGAGGCTTGCGATGTGGATGAGGATTATGTGCGTGCCTTGGAATACGGTATGCCGCCAACCGCGGGTGAGGGAATCGGAATTGATCGTCTTGTGATGTTGCTTACGAATCAGAGCTCAATCCGTGACGTGATATTATTCCCGCATATGCGCCCGGAGGCTTAGTTTCTTGTCGTTGAACCCGACTCTGTTATGATGTCCTAGATGAAACCTGTAGTCTCAGTGCTTGCGCGCCGCTTCCTGACCGCTCGAAAGCATAATTCATTTCTATCCTTTATTTCGAGCATCTCGCTTTTTGGTGTAGCTGTTGGTGTAGCGGCTTTGCTTGTTGTGATGGCCGTGATGGAAGGTTTTGAGACAAAATTACGTTCACTCATTACGGGTACGCGTTCGCATATTACGCTCTACTCGACGAAGAATATTATTCTCAATCGACACCAGATGATGGAGCGGCTTCAGGAAAAGTTTGACGAACAAGTTGACTCCGTCTCCTCATTCGTTTTTTCGGAAGTAATGCTTGCACACAAGGGTAGAGTAGTTGGATCCGTGCTGGAGGGGGTTGAGGCCGCAGGAATTGCACGCACTACGGATATCATCAGACAAATTTCTAAAGGTGAAATACCTAAAGCGGGTATTTTTGAAGAAGGTGATGATGACCAGAAAATGGCTACTATTGTACTGGGGTCTGTTGTCGCTGAGGAGCTAGCAGCAGGGATTGGTTCCGTTATCTCAGTTATCTCACCCTATTTTGATAAAGGAACTATGCGGCCGCGGTCTCAGCACTTTCGCGTTTCTGGTATTTTATCGACGGGGATGTATGAATACGACTCCAAATATTCACTGGTTGAAGCGGGGGAGGCACGAAGGTTCTTTCGGTTGCCGAAGAAGTCAGCTTCTGCCTTGCGAATTAAGACAAATGATGTCAGACGCTCCTTCGAATTGGTTCGTCGCTTAAACCGGGACCCAGATTTTGGGTTTCCCTACGTGGCGCGCGACTGGACGGAGTTAAACCGTAATCTGCTCTACGCAATTAAATTACAAAAAATCGTTATTTTTATTGTTCTTATTTCTATCATTATTGTCGCGGCTTTCAATATCATGAGTACACTTGTAATTATGATGGATGAAAAGAAAAAAGACATGTCGATTCTTAAGTCAATGGGGCTAGCACCTAACGACTCTGCGAAAGTTTTTGTCATTATTGGCTCTCTCATAGGCGGGGCGGGCGCTGTCTTTGGCGTGGCGCTAGGAATTGCAATCTGTCAGGTTATCGCTAATACGAAATTGATTGAGTTACCGGCGGATATTTATTTTATTTCGTATCTACCGATTGACATGCAGTTTTCGACGCTTGTAATCGTAATGCTTTCCGCCTTTTCGGTTTCTTTACTAGCAACGCTTTACCCATCTTGGCGAGTTCGAGTAGAATCGCCGATAGAAGGGTTGCGCTATGAGTGAAGGACTCGTTATGAATGACGTGTTTTTAAGCTGCAAAGGCGTGGAAAAAACATTCGTTAAAAATGGTCGTAAGACGGAAGTCTTACGTGGCATTAATATGGAGCTGAAGCAGGGCGAAATGTGCGCAATCCTCGGCCAGTCGGGCGTGGGGAAGTCAACTTTGCTCCATGTGTTAGGCACACTGGAGCCTGCTACAGGTGGTAAATTAATTTATAACGGTGAAGACGTACGCAGCTATTCAGCAGCCCGGTTGGCAAGATTTCGCAATGAATCATTAGGTTTTATTTTTCAATTTCATTATTTACTTCAAGAGTTTACTGCATTGGAAAACGTTTTAATGCCGGCCCTAGTTTCAGGCGAACCGAAGGAGCGTTATGAGACGATGGCTAAGGACTTACTTGATGAGGTTGATCTTGCTCATCGAATGGATCACCGCCCCGGGGAGCTCTCTGGAGGCGAACAGCAGCGCGTGGCTGTGGCTCGAGCATTAATCATGAATCCCAAGCTTGTTTTGGCCGACGAGCCGATGGGAAATTTAGACTCGGAAAACGCTAGTCGCGTGAAAAAAATCCTCATAGATCTTAACGAGTCGCGTGGTGTTACATTAGCGCTTGTTACACATGATCATGAAGTCGCCGATGACTTCCCTCGTAAAATTGTAATGCGGGACGGCCGGATTGTTTCGAAATAACTCGACGCATTAATCTCCCTTTTGAATTGACTTCTCCTTCCTGCATGGGTACGAAAATACGGCCTTTTTTCTAGGTTTGCCGGCGGATAGGGTCGGAGGGAGAGCAGAGCAGAAATTTGCGGAATGCAAGCACCAGAAGAGTTCAAGAACAGCTAGACGTGCATGTTAGGCGTGCATCTGTCGGGCATGCATTTATTAATTCTGCATTTGCGTCAAAACTCTTAGCCGTCTTCGCCATTTTTTTGGTTTTTCTTTTTAGTTTAGTGAGTTTTGGGCCGGAAGCCTTTGCGGCGGTGATCGAACGTATTCGAGTTGAAGGCAACCGTAAAATTGAAAACCAAGCGATCCTAGAGAAAATTTCTTCAAAAACTGGTCAGCCGCTCTCTAAAAAAGCAGTTAAGCAAGACATTAAAGACCTGCATAGTTTGGGATATTTTGATTCTATCTCTGTAGATTTCACGAAAAGCACTCTGCGTTATACGGTCAAAGAGCGTCCATTGATCGCACGCATTCTTTTCACAGGAAACGACGAAATTGATACAGAAGATTTGAAAGACGTTCTCTCGATTAAAGCGTATAGTTTGTATGACGAGAATCTGGTTCGTGAGTCTGTTCGAAAGCTAACAAAATTTTATGAGGATAAGGGTTATTACCTCGCTAAGGTGACGCATGAAGTACGTAAAGACCCAAAGGCAAAAGACTCTGTTGATCTATCATTTAAGATTAAAGAATTTGATAAGGTTCGCGTAAAACGAATTACTTTTTTGGGTAATTCAGTTTTCTCGGATTCGCAATTAAAACGCCTCCTACGCGGGACATCTGAGTATAGCTTCTTTTCTTGGCTTTCTAACGGCGGTAATTTCAAAGAGCTTGATTTCAAGACCGATATGCAGCTTCTGCAATATTGGTATTTGAATGAAGGTTATGTTCGATTTCGCCATGATCCACCAATCGTAACGGTCTCCGAAGACAAACGTTGGGTTTATATTACGATTCGTGTCTATGAAGGTGATAAGTACTTCATGGGTGACATCGATTTCGGTGGCGACTTACTCTTTCCAAAAGAAGAGTTGAGTTCGATGTTACAGTTGAAGGTCGGCGATTCCTTTGTAATCCTTAAACGGAATCAAGACGTCATTGCTCTGACGGAAAAATATCAAGATCTAGGCTATGCTAACGTCAACGTCATTCCACAAATGGAAATTGATGACGAGCAAAAAATTGTAGATACAACCTATGAATTTCAGAAGGGTTCCCTTGTTCATTACAATCGCATTACGGTTAAGGGTAATACTAAGACACGGGATAAAGTTATTCGTCGTGAATTACGTATTAAGGAAGGCGAGCTCTATAGCGGTATAGGCATGCGGATCTCAAAAGAGAACGTAGAGCGCCTCGGTTTCTTTGAGCCAAGCTCAGTAGAGTTTGTGACAAATGCAGTAGCGGGCCGTCCGGACTTAATGGATGTGGAAATCAGTTTGAAGGAACGTCCGACTGGTCAGTTCCAGCTTGGTGCTGGTTATGGTACGGCGTCTAAGTTCTTTTTCACTACGCAAGTAGCAGAAACTAACTTCCGAGGCATGGGCCAGGATTTGCGTCTCACGGGTCAGTTTTCTGCCGATAAACGCACGCGCTCCTTTACGTTAGGCTTCACCGATCCGTATGCTTTTGATACGAGATGGTCTGCCGGTGGGGACATCTTCTGGACGTCGACGCCATATCCAGGACGATTCCAGCAATACAGAAAAGGCTTTGAGTTGCGTGTGGGCTATCCGATCTGGGATTATACGCGGCTATTCTTCGCGTACAAGTTACAAGAATTTCACCACGAGGAAATTAGAGACCTATTCTTTAAAAAAGACTCTGTGGTAAATCATGAGAACGGTGTTTCTTCTTCAGTCACGTCAACGCTTCTGACTGATCGTCGAAATAACCGCATGGAGCCAAGTGCAGGTTGGTATTTCTCCCGTAAGCTGGAATTCGCAGGCCTTGGTGGCAACCGTAGGTTTTTGCGCGCGATTGTGGATTTCCGTTATTACTATAGCCTGATTGGTGACCTTGTCCTGCGAACTAAAGTCGAGGCTGGAAATATCTTTGACTATGATGGTGAAGGTGTGCAGTCGGCGGAGCGTTTCTTCTTAGGCGGTCCAAACTCTTTGAAAGGCTATCGAGCATTCTCCGTTGGTCCGGAGCGGTCGACGCCAGACCCAGATGATAATGTTCTTGTAACGGAAGTGCATGGGGGTTTGAATAAAATTCTCTATATTCTTGAGTTCGAGTATCCAATTGTTAAAGAAGTAGGACTTAAACTTGTGGCCTTCTATGATGTAGGTGAGGCATTTATCGACGGTAAAGTCGATCATTTCCGTTTACACCAAAGTTATGGCTTGGGCGTGCGCTGGTTCTCTCCATTCGGCCCACTACGCTTTGAGTGGGGCTATCCAATCAGCCCAGCAGGTGGTGTGAGAGATTCTAACTTTGAATTCATGATCGGTCCTCCGTTCTAGAGGGTTAGTTGATCTATAAGGGCTAGAAATCTAATTCAAGCCCGCCATACCATTTTTTGATTTTAGTGTTGAAGAACTGCCCGCGTAAATCATTTCCAGTCATATAGTTAATCGAGAATCGAATTAATGGTGCCTCCATTTCTGAAGTGAGCGCAAGGCCTGTTCCATAGTTTGTTGTTGTCCCTTCCTGTCCTCCGGAATGGCGAAAGTCCACACCAAAATATGGGCGAAAGAGTCCAAACTGAATTGGCGTAATTGCATAGAACCCAACTTGCATACCAAAATCGTTTAAATCATCGGGAGTCGTATTCGTGAGATAGCGCAAAGCAAGATAAGGTCGAGCCCAGCCCCATTGTTTGGCTACACGAAGCAAAATATATTCGCGGCTATAACGGATAGCTGTTGGGATGTCGGGAGCGCCGTCGCTTAAGTGGGCTGAGATATGCGTGTAACGTAATTGAAAGAACCAGCTATTTCGTGCAGCCTCAATATAAGCCCCGAAGAGCCCGTCGCTCGATTGTAGGGGAAAACGCAAGCCTTCTTTACGCATTGTAAAATAGGCGTTGCCCTCGAGGCCGACATGCAAAATTATATCGTGTCCCAATAGGTTTCCTTTCCAACCATAGACAGAACGATGGCCACCGACATCGGCTTCAATTTCGGAGCGATTTGTCTTTCGGAGGCTAATTTTTAAGTCCCGCATATCGACAGGGATTGAGGGAAACGGGCGCCCAGGGGGCAACCATCTAGAGCCCAGCGGTTGATCTGGGTCAGCAGGAAATCCTTTGGGGTATGGGGAGAAGAAACCTGCACCAGTCAGTAGACTATTGGCCTCGTCGATAGAGTTGCTCAGTGACTGCGATCCGCCTTCCTTTGCAACGACCGGGATAGTCCAGCAATATAGCGTGAAAGTAGTTACGAGCAACACAGCATGCAATTTGCTCATTTTTCCTCCATAGACTATAGTGAGTCGGCGTATTGTAATGCGAAGAGGATTATTTACCAAGGGAAAGGATTTAAATTTTGAAGCATTTGGCCTTAATTTCGATTTATTTATTAGTAGTTTTTCTGTCTGTCCTTAGTGTGGACAGCTATGCTCGAGCGAACTTCAAGGTCGCCGTTTTCAACATGCAAGAAGCGATTCAAACGGTTAAGGAAGGAAAGCGCGCCCGTGATACATTGAAAAAGAAGTGGGAAAAGACGCAAAAGAGCTTGAAGGCGAAGGAAGCCAAAATTCAAAAAGCCATGGAAGAGTTCAAAAAGCAATCGTTAGTGATGGATGAGAAGGCTCGCCATAAGAAAGAAATGGACATTCGTACACAAATGGCACAACTTCAGCAAGAAGGAATGAAGGCACAACGCGAGTTCCAGAAGCAGGATCAAAATTTATCACGACCAATTCTAGACCGCCTACGAAAGATTGTTGCAACAGTTTCTGAAAAGCGCGGTTACGCAATGGTGTTGGATTCGAATGAGAATTCTGTCCTGTATTTCAAGAAAGCAAATGAAATTACAAAAGAAGTAATCAAGGCTTATGACAGTCGTTCAAAGTGATGTTGCGCTGGGTGAAATTGCCAGTTACATCAATCTCTCAGATGAAGGGTTAGCCAAGGTTGACAAACATTCGACCTTAGCTATTCGTGGTTACGCTAATTTAGAAGAAGCAGAGCCGAATGAGATTGTCTTTGTCTCTTCCCAAAAATATGCGGTTAGGGCATCAGAGACGAAAGCTAAAGTGATAGTTTACTCTTCGCAGCTTGCCGAAAATCTGGACTTCAATCAGTTGAACGACAAGGTCCTCTTAGAAGTGCCCGACGCAAAATTGTCCTTTGCACAAATTTCGAAATTCTTTGCTCAAGAGAATTGGAGTGAACCCGGAGTTCACGCTACGGCAAATGTAGACCCTTCGGTGAAGCTAGGTCGCAATGTTGTGATCGGTCCAAATGTTTATATTGGTGCTGATAGTAAAATTGGCAATGGAGTGGTTATTCAAGCGAATACGGTGGTCGGTCGCAATGTTTCGATTGGTACGGATACCATTATTTTCCCAAATGTAACGATCTACGACAATTCTGAATTGGGCAATAGCTGTCGCGTACATTCCGGTGTGGTGTTAGGTGCAGATGGTTTTGGCTATGCCCAGGATAGATCAAAAGCTGGGGTTGAGCATTGCAAGCTTTTTCATGTGGGCAAATTGATTATTGGAAATGAGATAGAGATTGGCGCTTGTACATCGATAGACCGCGGCACAATTGGAGATACAACAATTGGCGACGGCACTAAGATTGATAATCAAGTGCAAATTGGACACAATTGTAAGATCGGTAGATCAGTCTTAATTTGCGGCAATACTGGGCTTTCTGGTTCAGTAACGGTAGAAGATTATTGTGTTCTAGCGGGTATGTCCGGAGCTAGCGACCAAGCTGTTATTGAAACAGGCACCATTGTTACGGGCTTTACCGTTGTTGAGGGGCGCACACGCTCTGGGATTTACAAAGGATGTCCTGCAAGGGATCTTCGTGAATTTCACCGCATCCAAGGGTCCTTGAAGTTTATTCCAGAACTAGTTAAAGAGTTTCGACGAGCTAGACGCAAAGAAAAGAAAGAAAATTCTTCGGAGTAGATATTATGAGTACTGACCATTCGATTGAAAAATACGGGCCCTTTGATAAGAGTGTGGTACTTTCTTATATTCCACACCGAGACCCGTTTTTGTTTGTCGATGAAATCATTGAAATTGTTCCAGGCAGAGATACCGAAGGGAAGATAGCTCCAATTGGCACTACCGTTCTTGGCCGTCGGCAGTTTAAGGATACGGAGCCTTTCTTCGAGGGGCATTTCCCTGGGTTTCCGATAGTGCCGGGAGTGGTTATAACGGAGTCAGTAGGTCAAGTTGGAGCTTTTTCCTTTTATCCTTTTCTTGAGCACAAGCAGTTACAGCAGCCAAATGGTGATTTACTTAAATTAGTGGGAGGGAACTACGTGCGTTTCCGTGCACCGGTATTTCCGAATGACACCATAGAAACCAGAACCACCCTCGTGAAAGGTAAGCGTGGCATTTGGGTTTTTGACTGTAGTGCCTCGGTAGATGGCAAAACAGTTGTAGAATGTGAGCTTATTGCAAATTACAATTTAAACTGGAAGATCTAATTAGATTGGAAGATCTAACTCTTTCCCAAGGAGGCAATATGGCGAATATTCATCCCACAGCAACAATCGAAAGTGGTGCTGAACTAGGAGAAGGTGTAGAAATTGGATCGAATGTTATCGTGCGCTCTCGAGTTAAAGTGGGGAATAATGTAACGGTATCGGCGGGAGTGATTCTGGAAGGGAATACAACCATTGGATCAGGCTGTTCGATTGGTTATTATTCCGTTATCGGTGGGCCACCGCAAGACCTAAAGTATAAGGGTGAAGACACTAGGCTTGTGATTGGTGAGAACACGGTCATTCGTGAATACGTGACAATGAATGCAGGTACGATTCAAGCGGACGGGATTACAAAAATTGGTTCTAATTGTTTGTTTATGGCCTATTGCCATGTTGGGCATGATTGTGAAGTTCGTGATTCTGTAATTATTGCGAACTCGACAAACTTAGCTGGCCACGTAATTCTGGAAGATTTTGTTACAATCACAGGTGCTGTAGGAGTCTCGCAATTCGTACGTGTTGGAAAGCATGCTTATATTGGTGGGCACTCAGCAATTGATCGTAGTGTGGCTCCATATTGCACTGGCTATGGTAATCGTCTAAATATTAAGGGTGTCAATCTGATTGGATTAAAGCGCCGCGGTTATTCCGCAGATCAAATTCGCGCGATCAATGATGCGCACAGAATTTTCTTCGATAGTAGCAAAGAAAAGGCTCAAGCCATTAAAGAAATCGATGAGCTTTATCCAGACCAGCCAGACGTTCGTTATTTCATCGAGTTTATTCGAAACTGCAAGAACGGGATTGCTCAGTGAGGACAATGCATGCCTGTGTAGTTGGAGTTGGCCGCTTAGGTGGATTCCATGCGCAGAAATACCAAGCATTAAAAGAAGAAGGGGTTGAATTAGTCGCTCTGGTGGATCCTCGGGTTGAAGCTACGGAGAAAGCTTTTCCAGGGGTTAAAGTATTTGCAAATATAAAGACGCATTTGGCGGCCGAAGAGAGTGGAGAGATACCTCGAGTTGATTTAGTTTCGATTGCAACACCAACAGAGAATCATGTAGAGGTCGGCTTAGAGTTTTTAGGTACAAACCGTTCGATTCTAATCGAAAAGCCGATGGCGCAGACGGTGGAGCAATGTCGTAAGCTCCTTTCAATTGCAGAACGCAATAAACAAGTTATTGCTGTCGGACACGTGCAGCGACACTTGGTTCATGATGCCTTTGCTGAACTCTCTCGACCACGATTTATTGAATGTCACCGCTTGGCACCATTCACCAACCGATCAACGGACATTGACGTTATATTAGATTTGATGATTCATGATATTGACCTGATGATTGCGCTCGTGAAGTCGCCACTGAAATCTGTATACGCCGCAGGTTTCCCTGTTCTCACGGATAAAGTCGATATTGCGAACGCACGTTTTGAATTTGAAGATGGATGTATAGCAAATTTAACCGTATCTCGCATTACCGCAGCTCCGACGAGAAAATTTCGTGTCTTTACAGAAGACGCCTATTTCTCCATGGACCTAGCCAAGGGTGAATTCGCGCATCATCGCAAAGTGTCGGACTCTGTTGAACTAGAAGAAGCAATTGATTCCAAAATTGAATTCTTTGAGAATAAGGACCCGCTGCTGGTAGAAGTTCGCGACTTCGTGAATGCAGTTAGAGAAAAGCGTCCTCCACTGGTTAGTGGCCAGGATGGAATGCTGGCGCAAGACTTCGCCGAACAAGTTTTACAAGAAATCAACCAGCGAATTCAAAGCAAAAGAGGCTAAGATGAAAGTCTTGGTAGTCGCCGGTGAAGCAAGTGCTGATCTTCATGCAGCACACGTATTAGAGCGGCTAAAACTTCAAACTGAGCTCAATCTTATTGGAATCGGTGGAAAGTATTTGCGTGAATTGGGTATGAAGCCAATTGCTAACGCAGAGGAAATGGCTGTAGTTGGTTTGACAGAAGTAATATATAGAATTCCTCGAAGCTTGCAGCTAATCAATCAGCTTGAGGCTTTGGCGGCGGAAGAGCGGCCGAACGTTGCAATGCTACTCGACTTGCCTGACTTTAATTTACGACTGGCACCACGGATTAAAAAATTAGGTATTCCGGTAGTTTACTATGTATCGCCTCAGGTGTGGGCATGGCGATCGAGTAGAGCTAAACATAT
Organism: Oligoflexia bacterium; assembly: GCA_011087955.1. Lineage (GTDB taxonomy): Bacteria > Bdellovibrionota > UBA1018 > CAIPTA01 > JAALKR01 > JAALKR01. Next base: position 34,888 of record JAALKR010000001.1, on the reverse strand, counting down.
TGCTGAGTACGTTGATCACTTGCTTTGTATTTTACCGTTTGAAAAGCCTTGGTATGAAGAGCATGCCCCAAAGAATCTACGGATTTCCTATGTTGGGCATCCAGCTGTGGAGGAAATTTCAGAAAAGCCTTATGAAGCGCAAGCCAATCATGTTGTTTTATTGCCGGGATCCCGTCGGAAAGAATTGCGCAATCTATTGCCACCTATGATCGATGCGGCCGCGAAACTTTTGGCGCGTATGCCGGAGCTGCGATTCTCGCTTCCACTAGCGTCGTCACTGTGCGAAGACAAAGAAATTCAGGAGTTTCTTGATGTCTCTGGCCCCATGGTTGTTGCGGTCCAGAAACTTGGCGACCGTTTAGAGATTACGGATCAACCCAGTACAGAAGTGTTGCGCTCAGCCCGAGTCGCAATCGTGGCGTCAGGTACGGCAACCTTGGAGACAGCTCTTATCGGGGTCCCGATGGTTGTTGTTTATAAAATTTCCCCAGTATCCGCATTTATTTTTCGCAATTTTATGGGCTATACGGGACCGATTGCCATGGCAAATATTTTGCACGTTGGCCTCGGTTCAGCGGAACGACTAGTCCCGGAACTATTGCAACAGGAAGTAAACGCAGAACGTATTACTGGTGAAGTGTTGAAGCTCCTTTTAAGCCAAGAGCATTGGAATCGGCAAGCAGATCGATTAGCAACCACTCGTTCGATTTTGTCGTCTGGTGTGCCTAAGAGTCCAAGTGAATCCGTTGTGCAGGCCCTGCTGGAGTTCCGATGATTGAGGCGATTTTGAGTCGAGCTTTCTTTACTGGAATTGGCATTCGTGCGAGGCTTTATAATGCAAAGCTTTTGCCGCATATTAATTTTTCGCTTCCAGTGGTCTCGGTGGGAAACATTTCCCTGGGTGGGACCGGAAAGACGCCGCTAGTATCCTTTTTATTAAGTGAATTTATTTCTCGGGGTATGAATCCAATTCTTTTGAGCCGTGGTTATGGTCGGAAAAGCCAAAATTTGGAAATAATCCCGCCAAAATTTGAGATTCCTAGTGCGGATCGCATTGGTGATGAGCCGTTATTATTAAAGCGACGTTGTCCTGAGTCCACCTTATTGGTGCATGCAAACCGTGCGGCTATGGCCAAAAAAAATTGGGACAAACTGCGAGGCGATGTAATTGTCATGGACGATGCTTTTCAGCATTGGCAGGCGGTTCGTGATATTGATGTTGTTACGGTTGATATTAGTCGCAAACCAAGCACAGCCCTGCTTCCGGTTGGTCGAATGCGAGAGCCATTGAGTTCGTTACAGCGAGCGGATGCTATTGTTTTTACCAGATTTGATGAAGTAGATTTGGAAGTCGCGCAAAAACGTTGCGAGTATTATCTGTCCTATATCAACGGTAGCCCGAGAAATACGGCTTGGCGTAAGTCGATTACCCAGAAGACTGCAGCATTTCTTGCCAAGTATAGATTGAATGGATATTTTTCAGACGATGGGACTGAAGTCCTTTCATCTAAAATAGCGAAAGCAAATTTTATAGGCATTGCCGGCGTGGGTAATCCGGCTTCGGTGAGAAGATTAATTGACCTGCAAGGATTAAATCTGCTGAATTGGCAGATTCTTCAGGATCATAAACAGCTGGACTTGGAGACGATACGGAGCTTGCGAGAACTAAAACGGAAACACGCTGCAAGCTCTCCTCAATTCATTACTACGGAAAAAGATGCTTTTCGTTGGGAAAGGAGCTGGCCTGCAGATCTTGGATCACTTTGGCATATTCGAGTCGACCATGAGTTTTTACCAAGCTTTAATGAACAAACACTACCGATAGAGTGGCAACTAAGGTTTCCTCAAATCGATTTTCCCTCCAGTGTTTCGTCCTGGTTGATGGAGCATATCTAATGAAGTATTCGGTGCAATATTTAATGCGATATCTGATGAGATATTTGGTGCATCCAATTTTGATCCTAATGGGAATTTTTGAAAAGATTCACTTTAGAATTTTCCGTGGGGCGGAAGGGAAGCTTTCTGGTAAAATTTTCTATTGGTTTGGCTTTCGTCGGTCAGTCATGGAGAAAAATTTAAGTAGGGCTTTTCCTAGTTTATCTCGTGAGGAACTAGAATCGCTCGTAAATCAAAATTACCAGCATTTTTCTCAGCTCTTATTTGAGTTTATTCGTTCATTCTCTGTGATGGGATTTCGCAACTTTTTGGAGCGAGAGGTTCGGTGTGAGGGGGAGCAGCATTTACGGGAGGCACTTTCTGAGGGCAGGGGTGCTTTTGTGATGACGGCACATTTGGGTAATTGGGAAGTCCTGCCAGCACATGGCACTCATGTGCTAGGCGTCCCAGTCACTATGGTGACGAAGACACTAAAGCCATCTTGGCTTCATGACATTGTGGAAAGCACTAGATTGAGACTTGGAACTCGTATGGCCTTTGAACCCAAAACGATGAAGATCGTGATGAAAGCTTTGAAGAATAAAGAAGTGGTGGGCTTTGCGATTGATCAATTTGCCGGCGCCCCAGTAGGGGCACGAGTACCTTTTTTTGGCACTCCAGTGGGTTCCCACACGGCGCTTGCTACTTTGGCATTACGAACTGGTTCCCCTGTGGTGCCTGGCTTAGCTATACGAAATCCAGATGGCGGTTTTACTGTACGTTTTGAGCCTAAAATCCAGACGATTCGAGTTACGGAAGCTAGCCCAGGTTACGCTTCCGCACGAGCAGAAGAAGTGATTCGCAACACGGCGGCGTATACTGCGTGGGTCGAAGAGCGTGTGCGAAAAAATCCGGAACAGTGGCTTTGGATTCATCGTCGTTGGAAGGGTGATCTTTCTCCGCTACCCAGTAAAGTGCTGGGGGAAATGCTAAAGTAGGCTTATTATTTAGGTATCATGCATGAGCGGTTGTTGGTGAACCTATCAGAGTTATTGAAACTCTTCTTATCTCCTTTACTGCTAATTCTATTTTCGGGCTGCGCACTTTTTAGTACTGGTGTCGACACTGTTAAGATGGAGGACTCCATAGGAATTTCGGAGGAGATGGATGCTGAGTACTCTATTTCGGATTCTGTAGAAGAGTCGAAGGCTACTAGAGATGCGAAAGAAGTAAAAACCAAAAAAGCAAAAACCAAAGAAGCAAAAACAAAGGCTTCTCCTCCAGTCTCCAAAGTGATGAGCCGCGAAGAAATGACTCGTGCAGCAAACCCAAAGGGGAAGTCAAAGCTCATTACTCGAAGAAAAGGGAGGGGACCATTTTATCCAGGCGAACACCATAAATTTTCTTTGACCTATTTTGGAGTAGAAGCAGGTACTCTCGATCTTTACGTTCGACCCTACAAATACATAAAGGGGCGCAAGGTCTATCATATTCATGGACACGGAAAATCTACTTCAGTATTTTCATTATTTTATCGAGTCAACGATACCGGTGATTCGTTTATGGACTATCAGGGACTTTTCTCTCATAAATTTCATATGAAATTAGATGAGACCTTTCAACAGCATGAAATTATCGAACTTTACGACCAAGAAGAACGCAAGGTTCATTACTATCAACGGATGATTCATACACGTAAAGGCTTTAAACTGAAGCAATTCATCAAAGATACTTATGAATATACTCAGGATGCTATCACCGCAGCCTTCTATTTACGTACTTTGGATTTAGAGGTTGGCGAGGAATATACTTACCCAATTGTTTCCAATGGTAAGTCGTGGACTATAAAATCAAGAGTTGTACGCAAAGAAAAAATTAAGACAGATATGGGAGAATTCGAGGCTTTCTTGGTGAAGCCGGAAACGCACTTTGAAGGTATTTTACAAAAAAAAGGCGATATCTTCTTTTGGATTTCTAATGACAAGCATAAGGCATTTCTAAAAATTGATGCAAAAGTAAAAATTGGCTCTGTTATTGCCTACTTAAAGGAGCTAAACTACGGGACGCCGGAATAACATAAGGTGGGTCAATGACAGCTGCACCAAAGAAAATTCTCATTATTCAAACCGCGTTTCTCGGTGATTTAATTTTGCTATCTTCTCTTTTTCGCTTGCTTCGAGCGCGCTTCCCAGAAGCAGAATTATTTGCGGTAATGAACCCAATTGGTACGGAACTCTATGAACACAACCCATGGGGTGTTAAATTAGTCATTTTTGACAAGCGTGGAACGGACAAAGGGCCAATTGGATTATGGAAATTATCCCGCGAGCTGAGGCAGTTTCAGGCAGATTGGTGCATTTGCTTACATCGCTACTCTCGAAGCTCTCTGTTAGCCTTATTATCTGGTGCACGAGAGGTTTATGGATTTAAAGAAGCTCCATTCTCCCTATTCTTTTCTGGCGCCGTTGATCGCAATGCATCCGTATTTGAGGCAGAAAAGAATCTATCCGTAGTCCAGGCAGCGTTGTCGCGCAACGAGATGGACCCGATTCAGGTCAATCGATCCGGTCTTTATCCGGAACTTTTAGTGCAGGAAGAGGACGTTGCTGAGGCATTGGAAGTGTTACCGAATTTTCACAACACCTCCTACGTAGTTATTTCGCCTAGTTCAGCATGGACAACTAAGCGCTGGCCTGCGGAGCGGTTTGCAAATGTAGCACGCCAACTCTATGAACAAGGGCAGAACGTTTTACTTGTGGGTGGTCAAAGTGAAGAAGATGAGTTGGTGAACCAGGAGCTATCCAAACTGCTCGCAATCGAAATTAAGGTCAGTGGCGATCGAGATAACTGGCTTAAAAATATGATTGGTAAGACGAGTATCGGGAGCCTGCGAGCCTTGATTTCTAATGCAAAGCTTGTGCTTTGTAACGATTCCGCGCCGATGCACTTAGCTACCGCCTATGATCGACCCTGTATCGCAATATTTGGCCCTACGACGAAAGAACTTGGATTTTTTCCCCTAGCCAAGTCTGCTGAAACGACGATACTAGAGCGCAGATTGGATTGCCGACCATGTGGGCTGCATGGTCATAAGAATTGTCCTAAGAGTCATTTCCGCTGTATGTTAGAAGTAGATGTTGCGAATGTGATACGAACAGTGGAATCCACTTTATGTCCGTAAACCCAGAAACTATCTCCAATCTCATCGATCGATTGCCGCGAGAGCTTTCTGTGCTCATGGTTGTCATATCAGACGCATGGGGAGGTTTGGAACAAACAGCTTTAAACGATGCTAAGCTTTTGCAGGCTAGCGGAATTGATGTTCTGCTTTTGGCTCGATCCGATTCGCCAGTCTATAAGCACTGCCGAAAAGAAGCGGATGGCATTAGATTGGTGGAACATAATACGCCTTTGAGGCGCGTTCTTGATTTTCGGCTCTTTCGAACGATTCGCCGGATAGTTAACGAGCGTAATGTGACAATTGTGCATTTGCATCAGAGTTCGCTATTGCAAACGGTGGTGCCGGCCTTAACGGGATTGTCCAAAGTGTCTCTAGTTCTTTCGCGGCATATTTTAAATGATCACTCCAAGCGTGATCCTTATCATAGTCTAATTTATCGTCGAGTAGATTATATATTGATGCTGTCTCAGGCAATGCGGAGAAATGTGGCGACAACTTTTCCGGTAAAAGAAAAGAAGCTACGGATTGTAAATTTAGGCATTAATTTAAAGGCCTTTCAGCCTGAGATCACTGATAAGACCATAATGCGCAAGGAGTGGCAGATTAGTGAGAAATCTTTCCTCATTGGAGTTGTTGGGCGTTTAGACCCGGCCAAGCGTCAGGACCTAGTCGTCAAGGCGATTGCGCAGCTGAAGGAAAAAATTGCACACCTACACCTTGTGGTGGTGGGAGCCGAGAGTCCTGGTCTAAACGGCACTTACATCAGCTCGCTCCAAGAGACTGTTCGCGAACTTGATCTTTCTGAAAATGTATCGATTGTGGGAGCGGAGACTAGAATCCCAGAAGTAATGGCGAGCCTCAATCTTTTCATTATGCCGAGTAAGGAAGAAGCTTTTGGCTTAGTCGCGCTGGAGGCGATGGCCATGGGGGTGCCTACGCTTCTTTCCAAGGCCGGGTCGGCAGCAGAATTGGCCAGAGGAGGGCGGGCAGAGCTTTTTAGGCCCGGAGATGCTTTTGATTTATCCCGTAAAATTAGAAATTTATATAGAAATACCGAGTACCGGACTAAAATGGCGGGGAAAGCGTTGGCCTATGTTCACTCTAACTTTTCAGTGGAGCAAAGGCTTTTTAACACCCTTGATATCTACGCGCGCTGTTCTCGTCGGCGCCATGCTTAGCTTTTGCATTTCGCTCAGTTATATGATCTAACCCCTCCTATCCTGTATGAAAGGGGATCCGAATGACGGTATGACACCTACTATGAGTACAAACACAGAAGATGCAAAAAATGTAAATGCGAACAAGTGGCTCGAAGAATTCGAGACAATTGATGTTGAAGAGGCAAATCGCTTGGATGAAGAGGAGGCCAAGAATACTCGCTCCGCAATGGGAGGGGAGGATTTCGAAGCGATGCTGGATGGCACTACAGCAACAGTCGACCTCCAAGAAGGTTCTGTTGTGGAAGGAAAAATTGTCGCGATTAGCGATGATTTCGTAACTGTTGATATCGGTTACAAGAGTGAAGGTTACGTCGCAGCCAGTGAATTTCGTAGTCTAGAAGGGGGGATCTCCGCGCAAGTCGGCGATGATGTTTCGGTCTACCTTGAAAGAGTAGAAAATGAAGACGGTCATATGCAACTCTCCAAAGACAAGGCGGAGATTGTTAAGGCTTGGGATTCCATTGCAGCAGCCTGCGAAGCCGACGAAGTTATTTCCGGCGTGGTTGTGGCGAAAGTCAAAGGCGGACTATCCGTTGATATCGGCGTGAAGGCATTCTTGCCTGGGTCACAAATCGATATTCGACCAGTTCGCAACCTCGACAAGTTCATTGGAAAAAGGCTTAATTTCAAAATCATCAAGTTCAATAAGAGAAGGGGCAATATCGTTCTATCTCGTAAGGCGTTGCTTCTGAAGGAGCGGGAAAAGCTTCGTGAGGAAACGCTTGAGCAATTGCAAGAAGGTCAAGTGGTGCAAGGTCTTGTGAAGAACATCACAGACTATGGCGCTTTCATTGATCTAGGCGGTATGGACGGACTTCTCCATATAACGGATATGAGCTGGGGACGTATTAAGCATCCGTCAGAGTTGTTTGGTGTGGGCGATGAAGTCACGGTTAAAATTCTTAAGTACGATCGCGAGAAGGAACGTGTCTCTCTGGGCTTGAAGCAAGTTCAAGAGAACCCCTGGGAGAGAGTACCTGAGGTGTATCACGTTGGTGATAAGGTCAAAGGTAAGACAGTTTCCATTAAGGATTATGGTGCGTTCGTTGAGGTTGAAGACGGCGTAGAAGGTCTCATTCACGTAAGTGAAATGAGCTGGACAAACCGCGTGAAGCACCCATCTAAGGTACTAAATGTGGGTGATGAAGTTGAGTGTCAAGTGCTCGACATCGATACGAAAAGCCGTCGTATCTCTCTCGGTTTAAAGCAGCTAGAAGCTAACCCTTGGGATGTTCTTGAGCAGAAGTTCCCAATCGGATCTACGGTTGAAGGCGAAGTTAAGAACGTAACAGACTTCGGTGTGTTCGTTGACATCGGTGAAGGTATCGATGGCTTGATCCATGTAAGCGATATTTCTTGGACTAAGAAAGTTACGCATCCCTCAGAGGCTTTTGAAAAGGGCAAGAAGGTACAAGCAGTTGTACTTTCTATCGACAAAGAGACAGAGAAATTTTCTCTCGGTGTGAAGCAGCTTGAACGCGATCCATGGGAAAATATCAAGGATCGTTATAAAATCGGTCAAGCCCTATCTGGAAAAGTATCGAAGCTCTCTGATTACGGTGCATTCGTCGAAGTCGAAGAAGGACTAGAAGGTCTGGTTCATATCTCTGAGATTTCGAATCAGAACGTAGGGCGTGTTTCCGATGAGCTTAAGGTTGGTGATACAGTGAACGTGGCGATCATGTCGATCGACCCACGGGAGCGTAAAATTTCGCTTTCTATTAAGGCATTTGCAGAAGCAGAGGAGCGGGCGGACATTGAAACGTATGTTGGCGACAAGGAGAAAAAAGGGAACACTCTTGGTGACCTCCTTGGCGACAAGCTCAAGGGTATGCAAGACTCAGCAGATGAAGGAACAAAAAAATAGTTTCTTTGTGGAGAGAGTAGTTAGTTCCTTAATTCTGCCAAGGAAGGCCGGTTAGCTCATGCACAAAAAGCGACTTAAGATTGATTTGAATTGCTATAGCTCTATCGAACTATTGCTAGGTGAGATAGAGAAGGTTGCGGATAGTTCAATGAAACTTGAAGTTCTCCTTGTTGGCGGCGCACCCTATAGTATTCATAAAATCACTTACCCTAGTCGCAAACGGACCATTGCTCAAACGATACTGCAAATTATCCAGCCCGATGAGCGGATCCAAGTTCGATATGAATAGCCCACGCTATTTGATTACTGGAGGGACCTCCGGGTCAGGGAAGAGTTTGCTTGCAGCTTTCGGTAATTCTGCCCGAGGAATCGGACGCGGTGATAGATTTGATATAACGGATGCTGGCATTCGCAGTCGCATTGCGGAACTGAGCCTTGAGTTTGAGGTTTTCGTTAACCATGCATGCTCCAACAAGCCGTTTTCACAGGTAGAATTACTGGAAGAAGTATTTTCCAAATGGAAAAAAGTGAACCACCAAGGCTATATTGTTAGTACCGGCTCCTATAGTACCTACTCTCTAAAGCCTCATATTCGTCTATATACTGCCGCAAAACTAGCGCTTGATACGTATAGCCGACAGTGTTCGAAGTGGTGCGAGAATCATCCTGGCACCTTCCGTGTATCGATTATTCGACCCGGAATTTTAGATTCTGAGAGATCTAGAGCTAAACCTAGCTGGCCTGGATATGGAGTTGATATGCAAGATTACGCGAAGCTGATTCAGTTTCTGACGACTCAGCCTACGCAATTATTGGTACCTGATCTGGTGCTTTCTAGCAGAGACGTGGCTCCCTAGTGAATTTTTCTTGATCAACGCATCAGCTTGGCTTCTGAGTAAACATTTTAATATCGCTAAAGTTGTCAAAAGCCTTCGCGTACGCTGTAGCATAGCTTGTAATGTCTTTTGCGCACTTCGATTCACATTCAACAAAGAGCTTTTCTCGATCAAACCAAGACTCATAGAGCTTAGTAAAAATAGAATCCGATGTGATTTCAGGGAGTGAACGAGACTTTAAATCAAAGAGATGTTTGTGTTCGTTCCAATAGCTTTCTTTCCAACGAATCTGTTTATTGGGTCTTAACTTACTTTTTCGCACACCAAATGGATGCGACACCCAAGAGCAGGGATAAAAAAATCCCTCTGCATCAATATACATTGGGCGATTGCCGGCCATGCATAGTGGAAGAACTTCCGCGTCCTTATAGTTTTTTTTGGCTTGTGCATAAAATTTTCGAAAGGTCTCATCTAGCCCACTAGCTTGCCGTTCCGAATTTAGCCGAAATGAATATTTTCTGTGGCGCTCGATTGGAGATACAAGTTTAGAGTATTCCGGTTCTAGAGGGTCAAATCCTAATTCGGAATCGATATAGTTTTCGTACATTGAACCAAACAGCATTGATAAGTTAATGTTGAAATAGTCAGCTCCATTTTCTTTTGCAATTCGGCCGATATGGACGAGTCGATCTTGGTTAAAGCGAAATACAATCGTAGACCAAGAGATTTGCACTGGAAATGGACGAAGAGTTTGAATTCCAAGAAGGATTGAATCAAAGTCAGAGTATTTACGATAAAGTTGATTGGATTCATTATCCCAACCATCTACGCTAAAAAAAATTTGGTCATTATGATTTAAGGCTTCTCCCAGTTCTTGCCAAAAGCTTTGGTTCTTATGTGAGCCATTGGTTATAATGCATAAGGTTATTTTCGGGTGGGATTTTTTAATGTATTGAACAATTTCAAGGAATTGTGAATTGTAGATAGGGTCGCCCTGTCCACCACAAAAGAGCATTCGCTTTACATTCTGTTGTAAAAAATCTGCTGGAAAATTTTTTTGAATAAACTCCAGTGGCAACTCGGTTACTTTATACATCCCACGTTTTTCGGTGCGTGGGCAGCGAGGGCAGGCAAGACGGCATTTACTACTTATCTCAAGATGCCAATTGAAAAATGGAAACTGCAGTTTATTATTTACCATATTATTCATTATCTAAATCTAGCTGACGATACTCAAGTTTACTGGACTAAACCCAGTCCCGCTCACAGTCACTTTAGTCCCAGCTTCTAATGTGACGGCTGCAGTTGCTGCTCCAGCCAATACAATAGAATCTGCCGGCAAAGATTTTCCACGAGCAGATAGCATAGATACCAATGCCTCCAATGAATCTAATGGGTGCCCCAGGATTGCAGAGCTTGAGCCCTCTTGCATGACCTTATCATCAAACGTCATTTGCAACTGAATGTTGTCTAAAGCCAAACTAGCTATATTTGAAATTGCTTCACCCAGCACAAATCCAGTGGAAGAGCAATTGTCAGCTAGGACGTCTGGTAGACGGAAATCAAAATTCCTATAGCGTGAATCGATGATCTCTAGAGCCAAACTAGCCCAAGAGCAGGCTCCTAATAATTTTTCTCGACCAACGTTACCCTTCAGCTCTGATTTAATATGGAAGGCAATCTCTGGTTCGATTCGTGGGTGTATTTTATTTTTGAGGGAATAGTTTGCATTGCTTTCCACCTTCATAGCATCTGTCAGAACGCCCATAATCGGGTCACTAACACCCATCTGTTCCATCTTAGCCTTAGACGTAAGCCCCATTTTATAGCCGACGATCTGTTCACCACGATCACAGCGCAAACGAATCAGTCTGTCTTGGATATCGTAGGAGGAAGGAATATCTAAGTCAGGAATAGTCTTTGTGATTCGTTTCATCGCGGTTCCATTTTGCTCCGCTAAGTTCAATGCTTCTGACCAAGCTTTAATATCTGTATCACTAAGCGCCATTCTTATTCTCCGTACGTAAATTCAACGTCGCCAAGATCGGCGATTTCTACCCTACAATTTTGACCAATTTCAATCGGAACTACCGGCCCATAAGCGCCGGATAAAATCACATCGCCCGCAGCTAACTCGACTCCAAGTTCGCCCATTTTATTCGCTAGCCACGTCACAGCGTTTAATGGGTTGTCCATGCAAGATTTGCCAGTTCCTTCAGATTTCATTTCGCCATCGACCCAAAGCCGCATTTTTCCGAATACTAGGTCTGTCTCTGCAAGTGGGCTTTGCTTCGCACCCAGCACAAAAAAAGCTGAAGAAGCATTATCCGCAATGGTGTCTTGAATTTTGATTTTCCAATCTACAATTCTAGAGTCGATAACTTCAATGCAAGGAGACACATAATCTGTTGCTTCCACCACATCCTCTGGATATATCCCAGGTCCCTGAAGGGAAGACTTCAATACGAAGGCCACTTCACCCTCAACTTTGCCTTGGATGAGAGAGCCTTTTTGTAATTGGCCTCGATTCGCCACTTGCATATCCGAAAGCAGATAGCCAAAATCCGGCTGATCTACACCGAGTTGCTTCTGTACGGCAAAAGCAGTTAATCCGATTTTCTTACCCACGAGTTTAGCGCCATCATGTATTTTTCGTTCCATCACAAGCTTTGAAACGGCATAGGCATCTTCAATGCTCATGTTCGGCTCAAGGTCTGATAGCGGTGCGATGGGGGCTGCGCTTTGTCGTGCTACCCATAAACGGTCTGCAAACTTAGTTATTTGATTCGTATCCATACCTCTTTTATACGCGGGTGATGGGGTTAATGCAAAGCCTCTCAAAAAATGTGATGAGCTTAAGAATGTGCTGAGCTTAAAAAATATATTGGCCGTCGACGAAGAAATCGACTAGACTCCCGAAAATGAGCGACGAGAAGTTTGAGCCCGAATCTTTCGAGCCTGAATATAAAGAACTGAACTATAATTCCTATCTTAAAATTCCTGAGCTTCTGAGTTTGCAACAGGAGCTTTCTGAGCCCAAACACCATGATGAAATGTTCTTTATCGTGATCCACCAAGCGATGGAGCTTTGGTTTAAGGAACTTTTGCATGAAACGAGCCTCCTCATTGATGCACTCAAAGATGGTGTTGTTTCCAGAGCTCTCAAAGTATTGAAACGAAATATTGCAATAATGGAGCTTTGCCAAAAGCAGATCAACCTGCTGCATACGTTAACACCAGTTGAGTTCGCTGGCTTTCGTGATCGACTGCGACCGGCAAGTGGTTTCCAATCAATACAATTTCGCCAGTTCGAGTTTACCTATGGCTTGCGAGATAATTTCTTTTTGAAGTTCTTTTCAGAAAATTCAGAAATGCTCGAATCACTATCCATCATATGCGAGCAGCCAAGTGTCTACGACGTTTTCATAAAGAGCCTAAAAGAGGCCGGGTATCCTGTTCCTAATTCCGCTCTGCGCTCAACATATACTGAGATTTATGAAGCAAACTCTGGACTGGAGAGCGCGATTAAAGCAATTTATGAGAGTCCAGAAGACAATTACCACTGGGTGCTACTCTTTGAAGCGATGCTAGATTTTGATGAGCGAGTTGCTCTTTGGCGGTTTACTCACTTGCTAATGGTGGAAAGAACGATAGGAAAAAAACGAGGCACAGGTGGGAGTTCGGGCCAAAAATTCTTAGAGAGTCGACTGCATTATCGTTTCTTCCCAGAGCTTTGGAATGTTCGTGCTCAAATTGGGTCCGACTATTAGGGAAGCATATGCGTTTTGATATATTTTTCTCAATTTGCCAAACCGATGTCGATGACTTCATGCCCGATGAACGAACGATGTTTCAAAATTTTTTTGAACAACTGCACCTTGCGGATAATCTAGGCTTTGGCACTGCGTGGCTTGCAGAAACTCATCTATCTTGCGAGTTGCAGAAAGGGCATAAATTTCCTGTAATCCCACATTTCAAGGGTGAAATTGGATTGAATACAGACATTTTACAAATGGGACATAAAATTTTTGGAATCACCAAGAATTTGCACATCGGTTCGGCAATTCGCAATATTCTTTGCAACGGTGGTCCAATGGCCCATGCGGAAGCTGTGCGAACATTTCTAACCATTCATGGGCAGAACCCAGAGGAAAAAAGATTGCTTGATTTGGGCTTTGCCTCTGGTCGTTTTGAATTCTCCAATCGCCCCTATGGAATCATTCCGCGCAATAAAGTGGAAGAAGCTGCTTGGCCAGTAATGAAGGGAAAAATATTTCTAGAAACGGTGGAAATATTTCTGAAATTATTACGAGGCGATATTATCTCCTCGGATGATACGCAAAATCTTAATTTAACTAAAGAGGATTTTCGAACAGAAGATGATTGGCAACGAGTGTTGGACGCGCATGGATCCAGCGTTAAATCAATTCCAGTAGAAAAGCGTTGGATTTTTGAACGTACGCAAATTATTCCAAAAGAAACAAACTTAGAGTTATTACGTCTAACTATTGGCTCCCATGATCCTGTAAGCCAAAATTACGCCAATACAATTCTCCCTTGCGGTGTCTTTAATCTATCCATTACGCCATCAGCACAGATTGAAAAAACGCATGAGCGAATGAAGGAGAGCTATCACAAAGATGGTGGGGAGTGGACTCAGCAGCATATGCCACGGACCGTTTTGATTTTTCCGAATGACGATGCGAATGCGACTGAAGAGGAGAAGAATGCTCGAGCTGAAAAAACGGCGCAGGCAGCTGTTACAAATTACTGGAAAGCAATGGCAGGAACAATTGATCAAGAAAAAGTTGATAATGCGGTCGAGAATGCACTGGCGGGCAGTCCAAGTAAAATTATTCAGCAATTAAGGAACGACTTTCACCCAGATGAGCGACTCATGCTTTGGTTTGATTTCAATAACCATAATAATGATGAAGTGATGCGTGGTATGCGAATATTTATGGATCAAGTTGCGCCTGAGTTTTGTAAAGGATAAGAAAATGGAGAAAATATTAAACTTTATTGATGGTAAATTTGTAGAACCTCAGTCCGGTGAATATTTGGATAACTATAATCCTGCCACCGGCGAAGTTTACTCTAAAGTTGCAAAATCTAATGCAACCGATGTAGATATGGCAGTAGCTGCCGCAAAGACTGCGTTCCCACAATGGTCTGCCGTAACGACAGAAGAGCGTAGTCAGTATTTGATGCGAATTGCTGACGTATTAGAAAAAAGTCTAAAAGAATTTGCACTTGCTGAATCGATAGACCAAGGAAAAACGGTAAAGCTTGCGCTCGATTTTGAAATTCCAAGAGCGGTAAAGAATCTTCGGTTTTTTGCCACTGCTGTCCTTCACCATGAGGAACGATCTACAGAAATAGATGGGGTTGCTGTAAACTATACAGTTCGAAACCCAATGGGAGTGGCAGCTCTTATCTCGCCATGGAATCTTCCCTTGTATTTGCTTACATGGAAAATCGCTCCTGCATTAGCAACCGGAAATACTGCTGTTTGTAAGCCATCGGAAATGACTCCAATGACAGCTTTTCTATTGGGTAGGGTTTTACAGGAGGCGGAACTACCAAATGGTGTGTGTAATATAGTTCAAGGTTTGGGTTCGGAAGCTGGTGATGCACTTACCAAACATGACGATGTGAAATTGATTTCTTTTACGGGCGGGACAGCCACAGCAGGGGCAATCATGCAAAATGCAGCCCCAACTTTCAAGAAACTCAGTTTGGAGCTTGGTGGGAAGAACGCTTCTGTCGTGTTTGCTGACGCAGATTTGCAAGAATGCCTAAATACAAGTCTAAGAGCAGGTTTTCAAAATCAGGGTGAAATTTGCACTTGCTCTTCGAGAGTTTTCGTAGAGCATTCGATTTATGATGAATTTTGTGAAAAATATGCGGCGGCCGTTTCAAAACTAACCGTGGGTGACCCGAGTCGAAGGAGTACTTTCATGGGGCCGCTAGTAAGCAAGGAGCATAAAGAAAAGATGCTTTCTTATATTGATATCGCTAGGTCGGACGGTGGTGAAATTCTTTCTGGTGGTCAAGCAGCTAGCCTAGATACTCCGTTTTCCGACGGCTATTTTATTGAACCAACTGTCATTAAGGGCCTCGACCCTAAGTCTAAAGTTATGCAGGAGGAGATTTTTGGTCCGATTGTCTGCATCGCACCTTTCCACTCCGAATCCGAAGCTATAGAATTAGCAAACGAAGTAAAGTACGGTCTAGCGGCGACCATTTGGTCAGAAAACATAAAACGCTGTCACCGCATCGCTAAAGCTCTAGATGCAGGAACTGTTTGGATAAACACTTGGATGTTGCGAGATTTGCGCCTGCCCTTTGGTGGGATGAAGGCTTCTGGGATTGGGCGTGAAGGTGGAAAAGACTCGATCGATTTTTTCACTGAGGTTAAAAATATTTGCGTAAAGCTATAGGAGAATTCCATGCGTGAAGAACGAGTCAATGCAGATGCAGCCGCTGAACCAGTCGGCTCCTATCCTCACGGGCGAATATACGGCGACTTGTTTTTTCTTTCTGGGGTAGGTCCGAGGGAGCCGGGCACGAAGGAAATACCAGGAGTGACTCTTGATGAGGATGGCAAGATTCTAGATTATGATATTGAAGTGCAGACAAGAGCCGTTGTTAAGAATATTGAGGCTGTTTTGAGCACTGCGGGAGGTTCGCTGAAGGATGTGCTTGATATTCAAGTCTTTCTTACGAATATGAAGTCTGATTTTAAAAAATTTAATCAAGTCTATGGAGAGTATTTTAAAGAGATTGGCCCGACTAGAACGACGATTGAAGTCGGCGCTCTCCCTACTCCGATTGCAGTGGAGTTTAAGGTAATTGCGAGGTCACCCAAGCGTGTCCAAGATAATTGATATTAGCCCGGAGATCCGAGCAGATATTGCAGTTTGGCCTGGTGATACGCCTTATTCCCGTACTATCAACTTGGATTACAAAAATGGCGACAATTTAGTGCTTTCGGAAATTAAAGGAACGCTTCACCTTGGTGCTCATACGGATGCTCCTAATCATTATGATCCCAACGGCGTAGGGATGTCCGAACGAGCATTGGATTACTATTATGGCTATTGCCAAGTGGTTTCCGTAGAGATTGAACGAGGCAAGCGCATTTATCCAGAAGATATCCACATTGATTCGATTAGCTCGGAACGGATATTATTTTGTACAAACTCTTATCCTGATCCCTACGAGTTCAATGAGGATTTTAATTCGTTATCACCAGAAGTTATCCATGTATTAGCGAGTAAAGGCGTAAAGCTTGTTGGGATAGATACCCCTTCAGTCGATCCTTTTGATTCAAAAGTATTGGAAAGCCATAACGCCATTGGTAAAAATAACATGGCGATACTAGAAGGAGTTTTACTAAAGGACGTAAAGCCTGGAATATACACATTGGCAGCTATCCCACTAAAATTGCAAAATGCGGACGCATCCCCTGTGCGGGCGATACTGATAGAACGATAGGCTAGTTGTTGCGTGACATCGAATGCTTGACCACCGCTTCAAGAACTACCTTGTGTTCATCACACCCAATGATACGATCTACTTCTTCAATATCTACTGCAGGGGATTGAGCTAGCACGCGTTTTTTAACTTCTTCAATCCGCTTGAAGCTTTCATTGATACGCTTTTCAGAAATTCGTTCTTCTTTTAAATGCTTTCGAGCAATGTCGATGGCCTTCTTTGCTTGCTTCATATCTCGGTAAGTCAGAATATCGCAACCAGCGTTAATTGCTAAAGCAACTACATCTTCTTCATTGAAATTCTGAGTGATGGCTTCCATTTGCATATCGTCCGCAATCACAATACGACTAAAGCGAAGGTCCTTACGCAAATGTTGTGAAACTGTAGTGAATGAAAGCGATGCAGGATAAATGGCATCAATTTTTGGATTTAAGATATGAGCCATCATGAGTATATCTACTTTGGCTCGAATAGCTCGAGAAAATGGTTTTATTTCTCGTTTTTCTAATTCGCCCCAAGTTTTATCGACAATCGGCAATGATTTGTGAGAATCTACGGTCGTGTCGCTATGACCTGGGAAATGCTTCACACTCGCTACCATGCCGTTCTTTATAAAGCCGCGAACAATTCCACTCGATATTTTAGAAACAATTTCTTCATTTGTGCCAAAGGCACGTTGACCAATGATGGGGTTGTTTGGTCTTGTGTGAATATCGCATAATGGCCAAAAATTTAAATTGATCCCAACGGCTGTTAATTCTTTTGCCACAACGTTGGCCACATCAAATGCTAGTTTTGGAGAATCTATTTCTCCCAATAACGCTGCTTCTGGAAAATGTGTGAATGGCTTACCAAGAGTCTGAGCAGCTCCGCCTTCCTGGTCAACGGCTAAAAACATAGGGAGGTTCGAAGACTCCTGCATTATGTTTTGTAACGCAGATGTAAACTTTGCGATAAGCACAGGAGTTTCATAATTGTGTTTGTAAAAAATTACGCCACCAGGTTGGTATTCTCGAACAAACTCATCCACACCTTGGACAAGCTTTGTTCCTGGTATTCCTAACATGAACATTTGTGACAGCTTACGTTCTAGATTGTTAGTTTCGGACATTCAGCTAACCCTTTTAGCGGATTCTAAGCTCCCTTATCTTATTTTGCAGCCCTTTACGAGATATGCCAAGGTGACGAGCTGTTTTCGTGATATTTTCCTCAAAAATTTGCAACGCGTCTTGAATTAACACCCGTTCATATTCACGAGTCTTTTCCTTCACAAGCTCTCGGAAGCTAGCCTCAGGGGGGGGGATGTTCATTTGATTCCTTGGCCTTGAGGCCATTCGAATTTTTGCAGTATTCTCCTTTGCAACATCGTTCTTTGTAATATCTTCTTTTACAATGTCTGAAGACAACACTGAATAATTCGCAGGTGTGTGCAGCACTAATCTTTCAATCATGTTTTCTAGTTGCGGCAAATTTCCTCGCCATTCCAATTGTGATAGTTCTTCAATTGCCTCGTCCGAGAGGTCAACTAATTTACCACCCAAGCGATCACAAGCACTTTGATGGAGAAAATGAATAAGGTCAGGAATATCTTCTCTGCGTTCTCTTAGTGCTGGGATCTGCAAGTGGATAACCGATAGCTTAAAATATAATTCTTCACGAAATGTTCCATTTCGCACTAGGGGTTCAAGTATTTTCGAAGAGCCGGCAACTATACGAACATTAGCGTCATAGGCATTTGAGCTGTCCATGCGTTCTGCAGATCCTGAGCATAAATAATCGTAGAGTCGAGTCTGCGTTTCTAAATTTAAATCCTGAATTTCATCGATGAACAAAACACCATTATCTGCTTGCTCGATTCGCCCAAGCTTTTTTGATTCACCAAAAAGTTCTGGATTATGTTTCGTAGCAGGAATCGCGGAGCAGTTCATTCGAATGTAAGCCATGCGTGAGCGATTTGAGTAGCGATGGATATCGTCCATTAATAATTCACGACCGGTTCCCGGCTCTCCCACAAGCAGTATCGAACTTGGGTTCTGAATGGCTTGTATTGAAGCCTTACGCAACACCTGAATCTGTTTTGATTCCCCGGAAAAAATTGGCGAAAATTCTATATCTTCGGTAGGCAGATTGATACAAGCCGATGTACAAGGATTGTTCTCTTCGTTATGAATTAACTCCAATCGACGAAGTCGATTCGTGCCTATAGCCTTTTCCATTACCGCACAAATTTCGGACTGCTCGAATGGCTTTGTTACATAATCAAACGCTCCAGTCTTGATTGCATCTACGGCTGTGTTTACAGTTCCAAATGCTGTAATCATAATAACTGGCATCTTCGGACGTAATTCATGTACACGATTTAAGAATTCCATCCCATCCATTTCCGGCATGAATAAATCCGTAATTACTGCATCGAACTCTTTATTCTGCACAACCTGTAAGGCATCTAATGAGGAAGTAAAGCCATCTACTGCAAATCCGCGCTTTTCAAGAATAGTACGCAAGACAATTACAATATTTTTCTCATCGTCCAACACCAACACTCGACCTCTAGCTCTAGATTCTAGCTTCATTGGACCGTCACTCCTTTCAATTGGACTGTCATCCCTTTCATCAAGCCATCACTCATTTCTTTTTCTAGTCTAGATGGAAATCTCAGCACAGCAGTTGTACCTCTATTTTTATCGCTATTAATCTCCATTCTGCCACCATGAGCTTCCGCAATCCGTTGACAAATCGGCAACCCAAGGCCAGTTCCATTCTTTGAGGATGTAAAGAATGGAATAAAAACTTTGTCCAAGTACTCTTTCTTAATACCGATTCCATTATCTTGAACTGTTATCGTAAACAAACTAACTTGGCTATTATTCTCTGCTTCTAGAGTTACATGCAGTTTAGGTGAACCGTCTTTTGAATTATTTTTGGCCCATGCCTCTCGAAGCGCCTCTCGAGCATTATCCAATAAATTGCTAATTACCTGCGATATAAGATCCGGCTGACAAAAGGCTGGAGGTAATTCTTCCGCTAAGTGAAGTTCTAATTCTATTTCTAAATCCCTATTGCGTTGTCGATTAAATCGACGAATTGCACTTTCAATTACCACACGTAAATCTGTAAACCTTGATTCGCCTTTAAATGGCTTCGAATAGTTTAGGAACTGAGTAACTACCCCATCCAAGCGATCTACTTCCTCAATGATGATATCTACCATTGACTCAGGAGGATCGTCACGATGAGTCTTCATCACTTGGGCTGCGCCCTTAATCGCGCCTAGTGGATTGCGAATCTCGTGTGCTAAACCAGCGGACATTTCACCTAAAACTGCAAGTCGATCTTTCTCGCGTAATTGAGAATAGACATCTAAATCATTAATTGCTTGCGCACTCTTGCGAAAGAACGGCTCTAGTAGTGGCAGAATCCCCCATGAACTTCTCCAAGGACCGGGAGGGCCTTTTGGTGCTAACGTACAAAATCCAAGCACGCGCCTCTCGTGGATAAATGGGAGTGCTAGGCTTGAGTCCAAGCGTTGTAGAGACTCAAGTGTCAGATGAACGGCAACTGATCGGGCTGCGCCAGTTACATAATCGGAAGCTGCTTCCATTTCAGAAACTAGAACTGGCTTCCAATCTCTACTGCGTTGCCAATGCTGAACCAGTGGATAGGCAAGAGATAAAGTCTGTGGCAATGTGTGCTCCACAGTAGCGTCGTAAAATTTTACAAATTGTTTGCCTTCTTCATCTAGCAAATACAAAGACACTATGCGCGTGTATAGAGAGCGGCGTAAATAATCCTTCGTCACTGAAACGATAGATTTCCGATCAAAGACGGTTGCTAGCTCCTGAACTGCTTTGGAGGCAGAAATCTCTAGCCGTTTAGCTTCCTTAAAGAATACTCTTTCATAAGCAGTAACGAGTAGCTTTCGAAAAGGAGCTATGGACATAGTTGCAATATATGCTGCTAAGAATGTATTTAGTACAAAGAGAACTGGGTCATCTCGAACCCATACTGTTGTAATTAAGAAGACAAGCATGACTGCGACCGCAGCTCCATTGTCAGCCAAAGCCGCACCGACTAAGCGCCGTAAGCTTGCATACTCTTGCTGAAGTACGATGTCCTTTAGGAAGAACATGTAAACGGCCAGTAAAAAATTTCCTATGGATGGAATAACTTCTCCAAGAATGGAGACTCTGTTCTGGCTACAGATTACTGTCAAGATTGTACCGCCAAGATAGATACCCATGTTCCGGCGGCGCAAGGCAGAAATAAAATCCTTTCTACGCAGCTTTGATAGAGAAGCATTACGCGGATTCACCATACCTAAAGCTTCACTGAGGTAGAGATACAGCACCGCAAAGATGATTAGTCCTGGAGAGAAGTAGGAAGCGTCACGAATCCAAGTATGGCGATCCAGCCCAAAAGTAACTAGAGGGATCAAAAGCAAAGCAAGTAAAAAACTAATTCGCGTCAGCCATTGGAAAAACGCACCTTGCGGTCGCAAGAGCGACTTCATAAAGTACATCGATGTCGGTGCCAGTAGCAAGTTGGCTATAATATGGATACTTTCGAAAGCACGTAACCCTAAAACCTCTGAAATAAAGAACGAAAGCGCCCACACTGAAATATTGAATGCCAACGCTGAGTAAGCCAGGTGCAGCTTGTGGCCCAGCCCATGCGCCAGGACCAAAACGGATAAGCTTAGACACACTGATCCGACGATCAGGGCAGATTCGAATAGTAGGTTAATGGGCGCAATCTCCATAGGCGTGCACTATAGCTCAAGCTAGAGACGAATACTTCCGAAAACCTAGTCGATGAAGCGCAAATACTATAAAATTCTGTTACGGCAAGGCATTGAAAGTACAGCATTTTTTATTGTTGCTCTTTGGTTAGTTTTCGCTGGGCTGGAGAGCATTCGCTCGTCACACTTGCCGGTAAATGATGTCGACGTGCGTGTCCTAGCAGGTGTTGAGGAACAGGGTAATGGGTTGACGAAGGAAAAAAAATTTAGCCGCATCCGGAGCCAGGTAATTGACCTTGGCTGTCTAGGAAAATTTCCTGAAAGCATACCGGTTCGAGGTGACTCTGTTCGATTACGGTTCCAAGATTGTGAGCAAAACGGACATGTTGTCGAGAAGATCGAGTGGAGCAGTGAAGAAAGAAATTCTCAAGAACTTCTCACCCTAATAAACCCGGGGCGCCATTCGGTTTCTACTGAGTTCTTTCGCATTGGAGTTAGCACAAAAAAATCAGTCATAGTATTTTGGCGAACCAATGAGGGCACACGAAACAGTCATATTGTACGACTCACTAGAAACTAGATTCTGAGAAATTAACTAGAAACGAAAAAGATAGTTTAGACGAAGCGACTGTTGAGTTTGAATATCGCTATGGTCTGATTTTGTTGATTCGAACTCACATGACCATTCACGGGAAAGCTGTTTATGTACGTTCATCACAATGGTTTTGTGTTGAATGCCATAGGAGAATGTCGACTCAACGTCTACTAGTGGGACTCTACGGCGCGCTTTGAGTTCTACTTTATCGAGAGCTTTTTGGTTATAGTTTGCGCTAGTGGTGACTAGTGGGTTCTCAACAGTTACATTCGCTTGGCGTTTCAATGCATTCATTCGAGATCGAAAACGCAGTTTCTTTGGTTCTTTTGGAGTAGGCAATAAAGCATCTGGTTTGTAGGAGCTATAAGCAGGGTGAAGAAGTTTCTCCCGCTCTCTACGCTCATGTTCCTCTCTATGGATAGCAATGTCGTTTCTTGTTCGTACATCTGTAATGGCTGGGTCTTGCTCCTCTTGGCCACCAAAGATATTGCTACCGCCAAGAAGACCCTTGAGTTTCCGCATAATCCTTAATGGGAGTGAAGTAAAATCTGCACGATGAATGGCACGCTTAGTTTGGTGGTGAGTTTCCTGCTTAGACCACGCGCGTAGTCGAGCATCCCAAATTCCTCGAACTTGTTCACTGTATTCTTTCGTCACAGTCTGAAATGGATTATCCAAAGAATGGTCATAGCGAAGTACTCGTTCGTGCTGTTCATCCACGTATACCGGCTCATGCATGCTATCGTAGATAATCTTCAATTCACTGCGAAGGTCATAAAATTTATTCTCACCATATAGTTCTAATGGAGTGCTCAGGCGCCTTGTCAGCAGGCGGCGTCCAGTAGTAGTTCGTTCATGGTCGTTATCTGGGTTATGATTTGGGTGATAGTATTGCGAGCGAATCAGCTCCCACTCAAAATCATTTGGTTGTTGTGGATGAGCATTCTCAAGAGCGACTAAAGCAAAAAAACTGAATGTCATCATTATTACAAAGCGATTCACTTTTTCCTCCAGACAAGCATAGTCAGAAAAGCTGCAAATTTAAGGCCAATTGCCTAGGCTAGCCTTTTCAATAAATGTAGTAATTCTAATATGTTAAAAATTAAATAATGCATTATATTAAAAATAACAAATTTAATAAGTATATTTTCTTAGACACTAGTCAATGTTATATCCATAGCTGTTATAGTGAAGCGTCGAATTAGGCTAATGAGACTGTCAAAGGACGCCCGCGGACCAAAACGCCAGGTACGTAATGGACCCAGAAATTAAAGGGATGGTGAAATTATCGTCTATGTTTAGGGGCAGAAGCTCTGCAATTGCCCCCGATACCCCACCAATCATAGCCAATAGGACCTGCCGGCCTTCCCCCAATCCCGTGCTGAAGAGGTAGATCCAAGTGACCGTCATACATGCAACAAACCCTCCCAGAGTCCCTTGTAGGGACTTATTTGGAAAGAGCTTGTCTTTGCCAAAGAGAACTCCGAAAAAGGAGGAAGACGGATCACCAAAAATCAAATGAAGGATAGCTAACAATGCAATATGTTTAGGGAAAATTAAAATTGCGACTAAACAGGAGCCGACATAGAACGGCACACCAGAGGCCTGCTTTACTTCGCTTTGGCGCATGATCGGGCCGAGAATCTTCACGACGTTGCGATTGAAGCCAAGAAGATTTCGTCGAGCATACTCCACTGACATCACCATACTCAGCATAATCCCAAGCATCGCCGCCATAAACTCTGTTGGTTGGCCAAGCAACCAGAATGGATAAAGAATTAATAACCCGGTGAATATGTGGAAGCCTTTGCGAGCAAGGTGGAGGTCGCTTCTCCGGTGTAGTTTTGTAACGTTCATTTTCTCTAGCTTGCTCTTCTCTTTCGGAGATTACAACCGGAATACCAATGATAAATCGAAGGAATCATTGACTTTCTATGTTGTAATAAGAAATAATTTTACTTAGGGATGACGATGCTCTTTCACAACATGAGGTGGTGAGTGGAAAATCTGACAGCAAGGAATACGCAACGGTTGGCAGAGCTGAAAGCTAGTGATGGCGACCAAGATCGAGCGCCAAAAATTTGGGCTGTGGGTGGTGGAAAAGGTGGGGTCGGGAAGACTTTGCTTGCGGCAAATGTAGCGATCACTTTAGCACGCACTGGTGCTAGAGTTATTGTTTTAGACTTGGATCTTGGTGGCGCGAATATGCACACCGCACTTGGTGTGGACAGTAGTGGCTTGCCAAGTTTCACAGATTATTTTGAACGCAAAATCGTGTCGATGCAGGAACTTGCACGACCAGCGTGTGTAAACAATTTACAAATAATTAGTGGCGCGCAAGACTCCATCAGTATCGCAAATATTTCGCATGTGCAAAAACAAAAATTACTTTCTAAAATTCGAACATTAAGCTGTGATTATGTCGTTTTGGATTTAGGCGCCGGAACTACATTCAATACACTAGATTTTTTTCTTTCAGCGGACGTAGGAATTCTTACGGTCTTGCCGGAATCTACCAGCGTCGAGAATACCTATCGATTTATCAAGTCAGCTTTTTATCGCAAGCTAAAGCATGTCGAACGAGCTTTCGATGTGCACAATATGGTGGATCGCCTAATGGAGCGTAAAGCCAAGCTGAATATTGCTACTCCTGCCGATCTGCTTCGCCAATTGGAGCGAGAGCACCCAATGCTGGGATCTAGGGTGCGATCGGCGATTCAAAATTTTGATTTGAAATTTGTTTTGAATCAAATAAGAACGCAGGCCGATGTGGATGTTGGTTATGGCATTCGTAATGTCTGTCGCAAGTACTTTGGGTTAAGTATCGATTATCTCGGACACCTCGAATATGATTCGGCTGTATGGCAATCTGTTCGACGGAAGCGCCCACTGGCCTTAGAGTTTCCTGCCTCACCCATTATGCCAAAGGTCCAAGGTATCGTCGGAACTCTTCTTAAAGAAGAGGTGGATTGTATTCAGCAAGCGAATCCTATTAAGCAACAAGGCAGGACAGTACAATTATGATTGATATGGTCGAAGAGCGGACTCGGACGTATTACGAAATTTTAGATATCCCTATGAATTCGACACCAGAGGCAATACAAGAGGCTTATGTTCGAGCGAAGAATGCGTATTCTCCAACTTCGCTAGCCTCATATAGTTTATTCAGCCCGGAAGAATCAAAGCAAATCATGGAAGAGATCGAAGGAGCATATTCTACTCTATCCGATGCCCAACGACGCAAGCTATATGACCGAGAGCATGGACTCATGGTCATCAGAACGGATACAAACCCTAGAGTTGAGTCGAAATCCATACGAATCGAAGGGGGAGAAGAAGTTGCTGAGATCGGCTTTGTAGATGAGCGAGATAATCTCGATAACCCCAACGGGCTAGATAATTTCGACGAGCTAGATAGCCCCGGTAGTCTCGGTAGCCTCGATAACCAATTGCTGGATTCGACGGGTCGGACAGGAGCTATAAATCACTTCGCGCTTCATGGGCACTATATTCAGACCAAGAAGTCAGAGAATTTGCCAAATTTCAAAGAAATTATTGAAGAAGTAGAGAAAATCGATGGACCTCTATTAAAGGAGTTGAGAGAGCTAAAAAGTATCACCATGGATGAAATCATGGAGTTTACGAAACTATCTCGTAAACACATAGATTCTCTCGAAAGAGATGACCTGGAAAAACTACCAGCACCAGTGTATGTAAGGGGCTTTGTAATCCAATACGCGAAAGCTCTGCGCCTAGATACAAAAATCGTCGCTACGGGATATATGCGCAACTTTCAATATTTGCGCGAATCTCATGGAATGTGATGACTGAAAATGATCTATGGCAGGAATGGACCTCAGCAGAAGATCATTCCCGCCTGGACGCATGTGTGGTTATGCACTTCCCAGAACTCACTCGATCAAAGGTTCAGAAATTAATCGAACGAGGCAAAATCCTTTTAAACAAAAGCAAGAGCAAAGCTAGTCACCGAGTTCACGCCGGAGATTTAGTCTCGATTCAGATTGAAGCAGAGCCAGTCAATATCGGCATCATGCCTGAAGATATTCCTTTAGATATTGTGTATGAAGATGATGAACTGGTGATTGTGAATAAGCCTCCAGGAATGGTGGTGCATCCAGCACAAGGAAATTGGAGCGGTACATTGGTGAATGGACTCATGCATCGTTATGGTGAGAATAACCTAAGTACTGGAGTGCGCGTCGTAAATGTGTACCAGGATATTCGTCCAGGGATAGTCCATAGAATTGACAAAAATACTAGTGGCCTTCTGGTTGTCGCAAAGAACGATGGAGCTCAAGTTGAACTTGGGAAACAATTCCATGACCATTCAATACATCGTTGCTACCAAGGAATTTGCTGGGGCGTGCTCCCCGAGAAGGGCGAGTGGCGTGGAAATATCGGACGCGATCCAGGCAATCGTCAAAGAATGGCTATTCAGGAGAAAGGAAAATCAGCAATAACTCGCTTTCGTCGAATTGAGTCTTTTAAGATCGCTACCTTGTTTGAAGCGGAGTTAGAAACCGGACGTACGCACCAAATTCGAGTTCACTTTAGCCACAATGGGTTCCCACTGGTCGGTGATGGCATGTACTTAAACGCGACTCGTCCAGCTCGAAAGAACAAAGAGGCTGCTATGCGCATTATGTGCAGAGAAAACTTGGAGTTTGCCCGCAGGCTAGACGAGATGGCCAATATTGAAAGCCGGCAGATGCTACATGCTAAAGAGCTTGGCTTCACTCATCCACTTTCCCAGGAAAGGGTTAAATTTGACTCAAACTTGCCTCCGGATTTTGAGTCGGTTTTAGCTGACTTTCGCGCTTTTTCCGTTCAGTATAGATCCTGACTATATAGGCCTTGACTATGATCACTTCTGAATTGCTAGCAAAGATCCCAAATATTCGACACGGATTCCTCACGCGGAAAACGGATAGTGTTGTTCGAGATGACTGGGAATCCCGAGTTTCGATGGCTAAGCAGGTGCATGGTACAAAGTTACTGTGGGCGAGTGAGCGAGAATTAAAAAAAACGGAAGCCGATGCCCTAGCGACAAGTGAATTAGAGCTTCCGATTGCCGTTCAAACTGCTGACTGTGCTCCAGTGCTATTTGTCCCTCTGGATTCGAGTGGGAGCGCAAAAGCTGTACTTCTAGTTCATGCCGGCTGGCGAGGGACAGCGAGACATATTGTGGAGCGGGCTGTAGAAGAGTTTGTTCAAAAAGTTCAGGGAGTGAAATCGTTAGTTGCGGTCATTGGCCCTTGTATTTCCAAGGAGGCCTTTGAAGTTGGGCAGGATGTGATGGACGCCTTTCCACACGTAAAACCGAATTCGAAAGGTATAGTAAATGGTCGGGAAAAATTCTATTTTGATTTAGAAGCAGAAAATTTTCGGCAACTAGAAGCGGTATCGAAGAGATTGAGTCTTAACATCGCTGTGGATCGTTTACAGCTCTGCACTCATAGCGATCCGGAGGCCTTTCCCTCCTATCGTCGAGACGGGGCTACCGGTGAGCGGATAATTTCATTTATTGAACTCTCAAAATAGACCGGACTCGAGATAGACCGGGGCCGAGAAGAGTGGTAAATATTGATTATAGCCTCCGAACGGGAGATGTGATGGCACGAAAGAAAACATTCGAAATCGTTGCAACGGTCTTAGGCTTTATTGGCTTTGGCCTTTCATGGAAATTATTGCAGATTCATATGGACCTCAAGTCCGGTCAATCCTCCATGCAGAGCAGTTGCTTAATTGGTGAAACTGTTTCTTGTGAGGAGGTAGCACTTTCTGCATTTTCTCAGCTTGGTCCAGTTCCCTTAGCCGCGGCAGCAATGGGCTTTTACGCCGCTTTAATCATTCTTCTGCTTTGGAGAATTGTGTTCGAGCCAGGAAAAAAGGAAATCGGACAAATCGTATTTAACCTTTCCACTGCTGGATTGGTAATGGTTGTCGTTATGGCATCCATCTCTACCTTTGTGTTGGCAAAATTTTGTGCTTGGTGTGCTTGCCTTTGGGCGATAAATGTTTTGCTTTGGCCTGTTAGCTTTAAGATTGCGGGTTACGGGTTTGGTTCGTTCTTAACTGGGAATTTAAATTCCTTTTCGGCGGAGAAGAGAGAGATGAGTCAGGGATCAGTTTATTCTTGGATGGGTATTGCGGCGGCAGTGTTTGGATTGGTTACGCTACTAGGTACGTCGGTCGAAGTAAATGCCGTTGAAAAGATGAATCGGGGCGGCGTTGACCGGGCATTGCGCAAGTATAATGGTGCAAAACCAATTTCCATCGATCCAGAAATACTAGCAGATGGCGCTAACGTGAAGGGCTCGTCAGCGAACAAAGCAATTATCAGCATTGTCAAATTTTCTGATTTCCAGTGCCCTGCATGTAAAGCAGCAGCTCAATCATTGAAACCGTTCTTTTTACGGAACAAAGATAAGGTACGCTTTGTTTACCGAAATTACCCCTTAGATAGCAAATGTAATTCAGGCGGAGGCTCTCATTCGATGGCCTGTGATGCTGCTTATGCTTCGATTTGTGCGGGAAAAGAAAAGAAATTTTTTGAGATGCATGATCTTTTGTTTGATGACTATCGGGAGTTGACAGCTACTTATCTTAAGGATGCGGCAAAAATGATCGGCTTAGATGAAGCTAAATTTGAAGCCTGCCTAAAAGATCCAGAAACGAAGAAACAGGTTGAGAAAGAGGTAGCATGGGGCCAATCCATTGAGCTGCGTGCGACTCCTACCTTCATTGTAAATGGCCGAAAAATCGAAGGAGGCTTTACTCCTATGCAGTGGGAGCATTTGCTTAGAGGATTTGAAAAACAGCGAGCTAGAGCTAAATAAT
This sequence comes from Oligoflexia bacterium, assembly GCA_011087955.1. Classification (GTDB taxonomy): domain Bacteria; phylum Bdellovibrionota; class UBA1018; order CAIPTA01; family JAALKR01; genus JAALKR01. The sequence goes on along the minus strand of JAALKR010000001.1, from coordinate 6,215 downwards.
CCATGAGCCCGGTCTCCCCAAAGCTAATTGATAGTCATGCGCATTTAGATTATGAGTATGATGATTCGGTAGATGAGCTTATTGAAAAAGCTGCCCTTGCAGGTGTTTCTCATATCATAACAATTGCAGCCGAGCCCGCGTCGCTAAAGCGAGTTCGCAAGCTTTGTGATAACCACAAGAATTTATTTCATACTTCAGGTATTCATCCCCATGAGGCGAAAGATTGGACGGAAGAGCTTTTTTCGGAAGTAAAGGATCTGAGTCAGTCACCAAAGTGTGTTGCGATTGGTGAGCTTGGACTTGATTATTACTATGATCATTCGGATCGAGACTCTCAACTGGTTTGCTTTCGGGAGCAATTAGACTTTTCCGTGGAAGTAGGAAAGCCAGTAATCGTGCATACTCGGGATGCAGAGGAAGATACGGAAGAAGAACTAACTCGGCATGCCTCTGATTGGCGTAAGCAACATGGGATGGAAAAGCCTCCAGGGGTAATTCACTGTTTTATAGCCTCAGAGAAGTTTGCCGAATTTGCTCTAAAAGAAGGCTATTTTATATCATTCTCGGGGATTATTACTTTCAAGAATGCGGAAGATGTGCGTAACGTTGTTCGTATGGTTCCAATGGACCGTTTGTTGGTCGAAACTGATTCTCCATATTTGGCTCCAGTTCCTCACCGAGGTGAGCAGAATCAGCCTGCCTATGTGCTCTCTGTTGCTAAGAAAATCGCTGAACTGAAAGAGCAGCCTCTCAATGCAGTTGCTAAAATCACTCGCGCCAATACTATCCGTTTATTCTCTCTCCCTCTGGCATGATAGTTGCTCTACCTATAGCTAATATTAGGCCCAGGCCATATAGCTAAAGTGTTAATGGTACTTAGGGGTATTTAGAGTTACAGATGCTGCTTAGTTGGTTTGCAGTTGTTTAAATTTTGAGCAGAGTAAACAAGATAAGGCCTGAAAAGCGTACCAGGCTTTAGGATAGGTAGGTACAGAGCTATGCGTGAGCCATTGAATACAAGCATTTTTTATCGAGGACTTTCATATACGCTAATTTTTCTACTTACTTTCCCGGCGTTTGCTAGCTCGATTAAGTTTCGGCTAAAAGAAAGGACTATGGTTCGTCAGGAGAAGGACGGTGTTTTGAAAAAAATCCAAGTACTTCCACAAGGTACGGTGGTTGAGATTCCGGAAGAACTAGTTCCGAAAGAATTCCATGGGGAGAAAAGAGATGAAATGGCCTTGTTACGCTGGCTCCGCACTGCCGGTGGCGGCAACGAATCCAGTCGATTCCAGCACGTGGATGGGAAAATTAAGCGTGACTACTTCGCACCTATTCGAGTTGTATCTGCTCCACATGACAAGTCAATGGAGGGTCGAGTAGGCGAAGTTGCAATTCGATATTTGGCGCGAAAGGGTGGACTTGAGTTAGTTGTAGCAGAGCCAGCTCCATTTATAGCAGTTGCTGCTGATATGAAAGCAGCTAGAAAATATTTTAAACAATACAACAACAAAATTACTGCCCTAGAGGAAAAGTTAAAAGCTAGTCGAAGATCAAGACTAGAACAAATTGGTGATGTTAGAAATTTTGTTTGTACGCAACTAAGGAAATCAGACGCTTTGACCACACTAGAAAACGATTTGAGTCTAATATTAGCGAAGGTGAAAGCTGAGCACAAACGACGGGTCGAAGAGTCCTTTGGTTCCACTGCCAATGTAATGATCAATGTTGAGCGGACCTGTAACATCGACGAATTCAAGGATAAAATGATTTCTGCTTCCAGGTTGAATTTAGTACCACCGGAGCTTATGTTCCCGATGATGCATGCAGAATCGAGTGGTTCATGTGATGCCGTAAACTATGAGCAGAATGGCACGGTCTCTGTAGGCTTATTCCAGATTAATAGCGACTCTTCAAAATATAGCTATTGTGGCACTTCCTACCCTAATCGCTTTAAAGATCCGAAATGTTTGGAGAATTCAGAGACTAATATCAATGAGGCCCTTCGAATCATTCGCTCGAAGTATAAGGTAGTAAACGAACAAGATCCTCCGGTACTCAAAGCCTGGGATCTTATGTCGGAGCGAGAGCGCGATTATTGGCGTAAGGCTGTAGCGGCCTATAACGGCGGACAGGGGTATGTCTATCAAGCCTATAACGATATCATGTCCTTCAATAAAAAATATGGAACGGATCTTGACGCAGATGATTGGCGTAATCGTAGGCTCTTTTTCTTTCGAAGGGGCCTGGAAGCAAATGGTGCGAAATATTTTAATAATCCCTTTAAGTATAGGCGTAGTCTGGCTAACGCTATTTCAAATGTAACTCATACAGAGGTTATACTCGGTGTAGAGCCTCTAACGTCGAGCGCATACCAAGGGCCAGGCTTAATCGAACGCTGGACAGGATACTTATCTACTACTTCTCATTATTTGGCTGGGAATTAAAACTAGAGACTAATTAGGTGATGATTTCTGCCGAAATGAAAGATAAATCGTTCGAATCATGGCTCCAGCTGTGATGAAAGAGCCAACGTAAATGGCTAATGGTCCGACGTAGGGTATTACTGAAGCCAGTTCAAGAATGAATACTCCATAGCACATCCGTAAGGGTGGCATTACGACAGAGCGACGCGGTGGAAGGAAATGCCCTAAAATATTGGCCATCATTACGTAGCCAATAAAGAGGTAGATCACAAAATAGATGGCAACATACAAGGGAATAAAGATCAAACCGACTAAAGAAATGATCAAAATTGCAAGTCCCGGAACGAAAATTAAAACGCTACCAAAAGCCCAAAAGCCAGATTTCAAAGGGTTTTTCTGGGCTGTAGACTCTGCTATTTGCATCATATTCGGCATAATTACATACAAAAGAGCGCCAAATAGGCATAGCAAGACGGCAGTGACAATTCTCTTGAGGAAAGCCGCTCCTTCGGAACTTGCCGTTGATATTATCGGGCTAACGGCAGTAATCCAGGACGGTAAATGCTCTGGCAGTTCAAAATAAACCTGTTCTGTTACTTTAGCACCGTCCTTTTGAACTAGTTTACCGCCTACTACAACTAGAGACTCTTCTACTTCAGATCCATCCTGGAGAATCACGCTTCCGCCGATGATGACTAGATCCTTTGCTTTACCGTAGAAGTTGACGTCGCCAGAAACAACAACGAGGGAATCATACTCTTCGTGCTCTTGTATATCTATCGAAGTCCATAATACGACCGTATCCTTTTTTTTCCCGTCCTTTTCCATTTTGCGGCTGAACGCCGTAAATGTTCCTTTCGTTCCTTGCTTTGCGCTGGTATTGCCAGACTGTTGCGCCAGGGCTTGCGCTTGTGTACTTAGGGGAGTAAACAAAAATGAGCTTAGTAGAGTTAACAGAGTAATTTGATGAATAAGCATATTGGTATTTTGCCACGTTTTACTCCTCACTGCAGGGACTTTGCGCTAGGATCAGATGCATGAAGAAAGCGAGTCTGCTCAAAAAAACGAGTCCACTGCTAGTCATATTTTTTATCGTTTTTTTTGACCTTTTGTCCTTCGGAATTGTAATTCCTATCCTTCCTTATTACTCCGAGAGCTTTGGAGCAGATGCATTTATTTGGTCATTCGTAATGGCAATTTACTCAATTATGCAGTTTTTGTTTTCTCCATTTTGGGGGTCACTCTCTGATCGACATGGTCGCAGGCCTATTCTATTGCTATCTTTGTTTTGTGGTGCGCTCAGCATGGTTGCATTGGGTTATGCAAATTCGATTCTATGGATCTTTATCTGTCGAATGGCAGCTGGAATTTTCGCCGCAAATATTTCTACCGCTACGGCATATATTGCTGATTCCACAACAGAAGAGAACCGAGCAAAAGGTATGGGCATTATCGGTGCAGGCTTTGGCCTTGGCTTCCTCTTTGGTCCAGTCATTGGGGGATTATTTGTTGAACAAGGTTTTCACATTCCAGTCTTTATCGCTGCCGGCCTTGGAGTTTTAAACTCGATTTTAGGTTTTTTCATTCTACCGGAGCCATTGAAGGATTTAGAAAAGAGAAAAGCGAATCGCCGTCGGTTTGAATGGTCATTGGTGCAAAGAACACTCAGCGCCTCTAAGACCGCCGTGCCTGTTGTTTTATTCTTTATCTCGACCTTTGCCTTTGCCCAACTGGAAGTTTCATTTGGTTATTTTGTGATGGATCGCTTTTCTTACAGTGCTAAAGAAGCGGCATATTTGCTAGCACTTATGGGCTTTGTAATGGTGCTTATCCAGGGTGGGGCAATTGGACGACTATCAAAACGATATGGAGAAAGAAAACTAGCCATAGTCGGTTTCTTAATGATGGCCGTTGCATTGATTGGTGCTGGCTTTACCGCTTCTGTCACTCTCTTTACGATCAATTTAGTTTTTATTGGAATTGCCAATGCCTTAATTAATCCTTCTCTTTCCAGCATAATGTCGAAAGCAGCTCCGAAAGAGCAAATTGGTGGAATGATGGGCATATACCAAAGCGCTAGTTCATTGGGTAGAATCATCGGTCCGCCAATCGCTGGATATATTTATGTGCGACTAGGGATGGCATCACCTCTTTATCTATCCAGTACAATAATGGCAATTGCTGGCGCAACGGCTATCTTCTGCCTTGCCCCCTCGAAGAAAGCCGACCTTTCCACGCAAAAAAATTAGGAAAGGTAACTCTGCGACTACAGTTCTGCAAATTTTAATTTTTCCATTTGTTTCTTATGGTAGGAGAATCGAGCATAATTCAATCCATGCTCTCTACAATAATTAGCATCCGATCCTGAATGCGACCTTGCGCGAACTACATGCTGTCGATATTCTGCCGGGCTAACTTCTTTGTTTTCCATATTTACACTCCATGCGTTAGTTTGGCGCGGAGTCTACTTAAAATTCTTTGGTCTGGGAAGATGGTGTAGTTAGCGCGCTTACCCCTTGGGCATCGGCTCGATGAGTTGGAAGAGGAAGATCGTCGTCGCTCACGGTAGCTACTCCTTCCGTGGGTGATGAAAGCCCCGGCCGCTGGCAGGCGGCCGGGGCTTCATTGTGGGAGAGTTTGTCGGGATCAGAAGCGGAAGCCCACCTCTACATTGTGACTGGAGAGGCTGATTTTGACGCCGTTGAAATCGCCTTTATTTGTTCCGAAGTAGCGATAACCCAGACGGATCTCGGCTGCATCGAATACCGGATATGCGACACCAAGCATCAGTTGATAGGCGACCATCGTATCACTGGCATCGTCGCCCTCAGATGAATACTCGGCGTCACCGACGAGCCACGACTGGGTTTCCTCCTCGCCGGTCGCAAAGGCGAACCCGGCGCCGGCCCCTACATACGGCCGGAGTTGCGAGACTTCCGTTGCCCAAATCCTGTTCGCCATGACGGTCCACATCGAGATACTTCCATCGTATCGTAGGGAAGCGGAGCCGACGTTGAAAGTGAGTTTGTCGAAGTTGGCGGAACGGCGGCCGAGTTCGATCTCGCCACGGAGTCCAACGTCATCGCCGTAGCCGAGCGCGGCCAGAAAACCCACCCCGGTATCATACGAGAGATCTGATTTTGCGGTGCGGCCGAGGTCCCCGAAAGTGAGTTCCGAGTCTTCCGGCATCATGTACAGTCCCGCGAGCGAGATATAGAGTTTATCCCATTCCCATTTCTTCATATCGTCAGCGCTCGCCTGGGCCGAAAAAACCAGGACAGCCATTAAGGCCGCTAATATAGTTCTGGTTCGCATCGTGATCTCTGGCTCTCCACGGTTAAGGGTGGGAGACCCGGCCTAAGCCGAGTCCACGGAGACTTGCAAAATAGAGGATATATTAAATGTTGACGCTTGTCTAGTGTCGTGAGATGAGCATGACGGAAACGATGAAATGGATTCTTCGGCTTTGGCCGCTAAGGTGGCGGCACTGGAGGAACGCATGAACACCAAGCAAGCAGAATACAAGACCGGTATCGCGCTCTTGGCCGAAAGAATCGCTCAGTGCAACAAGGAAAATAGCGCTGGCTCGTCGGTGTTGTCGCCGTTGCCGCGATATTCATTGTTGCCTCCGTGGGTCTTTTGATCCGTTGGCCAGCGTGATCTTGCGGGAACAAATGGATTTGATATGCTGTCCGTTATCATGGAGACGCCCGTGAAGGACAAATCGCAGAACCCGGACTTCGAGGGTGCGACCCCAGAGGCGCTCGGTGCGGCGCTTATGCAGACCCC
>JAALKR010000033.1 GCA_011087955.1 Oligoflexia bacterium | reverse complement strand
TTGGGGCGGCTTTTTTCATTTTCGGGCATCGAAAAGGTAATTCCTACCGTAAGCGTGCTAACTACACCATCTTCCCAGACTAAAGAATTTTAAGTAGACTCCGCGCCAAACCAACGCATGGAGTGTAAATATGGAAAACAAAGAAATTGGCCCGACTTTAAAGGCACTTTTTAAAGTCTGTTTCTCTAACGGCCCCCTTAGATAAAAACCTAAATAACTTAGTAATATTAATTATATACCATCTTGAATTCCCTTATAACATTTTTTTGTTATAAGACTTTGCAAATTGTTATATATTTGATATTATTGATAATAATTATGATTTTAAAAAAAACATCTCTCTACTAAAGTCCCTGATTCTCTCTGGGCAACCTCCAGAGATTTTACCTTTCGGAGACGATCTACCTTTGTGGCTTAGAAGGGCTGCGAAATACCATAAGGTCAAATCAAACAAAATAGCGATCGGGCTCATTGAACCCAAAAATTCCCTTGAATTTGATGTTCTTCAAAAAGTACAGAACCAGGTCGAGAAAAAAGAACCAATACAGTGGCTGATAAGTGCAGACAAAATTAACCCAAGGTATCGGGCCCTGTTCATAAAGAATAATGTTCCCTTCATCTTTAAAGACCAGTCTATCTATGCACCCCTTTTAGGGCTGAAAATTAATCGTAACCAAATGCGAAAGACTTCCAATACTAATGAGGAGATTGTAGCAAAACCAATCGCTGCATTGGAACTGAAAATTTTGGCAGGAGTTTTGAGCAATCAATTGAACCTTGAGGACTTCAATCTTGATGACCTTTTGACTGTTTTGGAAAAACGAAACTTCAATCTTTCTAAAATGACTCTGTCTCGTGCTATTAACCAACTCATCAAAAGAGAGTTGGTAACTGCGCAAGGTTCTGGCCCCAATCGACAACTCAATTTTAAACCTAAAAATGACATCTGGCTTTCAACGCAACACATACCTGTAAAAACGGGAACTAAGTTAATTGAGGTCAAGTGGCCGATTATTAAAAAAGGGAATATTCTATCCGGCGAGTCAGCATTGCAACACTATTCAGATCTTGCGGAGTCAGAACAAAGAACTTTTGCTGTAACACAAAAAGACTATGATCTTTTAAAACAGACTTTCGGAAAGAGTGAGGCCATAAAAAAACCCACCTTTATTGAAGTCCGAAAAATCTCTCCCAAATTATTTTCAATTAAAGGAAGTCTCAACCCCATAGAGTTATACTTTGAATTAAGAGATCACATGGACGAAAGGGTTCAACTGTCTCTCTCGCAAATGCTCAAGGCGTACAATCTGGAGGCGAAACTAGATGAGTAAAGTTCATGGACTGCAACATTTTGTAGATTATTTCAAAGACATTGAAGATGAGTATGTGATCATCGGCGGAGTTGCCGCCGACATCACTCTTAAAGAAAATGATATCAGCTTCAGAGTAACGAAAGATGTTGATATCGTGATTTTAACGAACTCTTCTGACAAACTCAATGATCGTATTTTAGAATACGTCAAGAAGGGCCAGTATCAGTCAAAAGAGACGATTCATGGTAAGCAATATTTTCGCTTTTCGAAACCAATTGATAAAAAGTTCCCGGAAATAATTGAACTCTTTGCTCGCAATGAACAACAACTGAATCTCGATGACGGGCAATACACCATTCCGATTGTTGAAAGCAATGAGGTCGACAAGTTGTCAGCAATTCTCCTCGACGAGGAGTACTTTGGCTTGATAAAAAACAACTGCATTAAAAGCGACCTTGGATATTCTATCATAAGCCCGCTTGTGACAATTTGCCTAAAAGCCAGAGCCTTCAGAGAGTTGTCCGAGAGAAAACAAAAAGGTGACAAAGCTGTGGACTCTGCCAGTATAAAAAAGCACAAAAATGATATTTTAAGACTTACCCAAGTTCTCAAGGAAAACGACAGGTTGCTTCTCGGCCCCCAATCTTCCCAGGATTTGAAGACGGTTCTCCACGAAATTGAAAATTCAACAGATGACCAATCAATCAAACAACTCCTCTCTGTCCCAGGTATTACAAAGAGGGATGTTATTGAGACACTCGAATCAACGTTTTTTGATTCCGAATGAACGCCCACCAATGAACAATTGAGGCTAGCGCTTTGTACCATTCAAGCTGGCCCCCAGTTCAATCAATGACTGCTCGGCTGTCATTTCATCCAATAAAAAAACAGATCAAAGTATCTCGGTCGACTTTGCCACAATCACTTTTGGAACTATTCAGTTTCGCAAGCATTGACTGCATTTTTTTCTCAGTTTCTTGAGACAAGCGCACGACTTTTTTTGAATCACTCTTGGCTGCTGGTTTGTTACATTTCTCTTTCATTTCTGTACTCCTTTGGTGCTTATGTTCATCCATGCGGCCCAAATCCAGAGTTCAACTTTGCAAACAATTTGTTACAAAGAGGCTCTCTAACCAATGCAAATCCTTAATAATAAAATGAACCCGAGGTTTGAGGATGAGGTCGGGGACATAATCCCGGACCACGCTGCGAGACGAAATGAGGTTTTTTTGTGTCTGAATTTTGACTTTGAGTGTTGTAGTGGGCTGCTTTTGCACCATCTGGTTAATGACTAAATCAATATCGATTTATTTATTCTTGAATATCCAGCGTTTCTTCTTTTCTTGAAAGCTTGGGCATTCCGTACCGGCAACTCTCACAACTTCCTCTGAGGGTATACGAGCGCTACGAAAACCAAGCGCGCGGCAGCCCCGGCTCAAGGGGGGTTGCCAAGTAAGATAAAAATGTTCGCATCGAAGGCAATTTGTCGCTTTCTTACTCATTTACTGCTTTCTTATTCACAGAAATATTTTACCATAGAGTGAGCTTTTGAGTATCGACCCCCGAGAAGGAGAGCAAAGATGGAATGTCACGAAGTTAACTATCAAATATTTGGCAATGACATACAGCTCGTTGAAGTTGAGCTTGATCCAAGAGAGACAGTAATCGCTAAAGCTGGTGCAATGAACTATATGGATCCGGGTATCGATTTTGACACAAAGATGGGCGACGGATCGAATCCAAATGAAGGAGTCTTTGCCTCACTACTGAATGTAGGAAAGCGTGGGCTAACCGGTGAGTCGATTTTTATGACTCATTTTTCAAACACGGGCACCACCAAGCAACGTGTAGCTTTCGCGGCACCATTTCCAGGGAAAGTCATTCCTGTGAATATGGCCGAGGTTGGTGGAGAAATCCTCTGTCAGAAGGCTTCATTTTTGGCCGCAGCACTGGGAACTGAAGTTAGCATTGCTTTTACCCGTCGTTTGGGCGCAGGTTTGTTTGGTGGAGAGGGATTTATATTGCAAAAGCTTCGGGGGGACGGAATGGCGTTTGTGAGTGCCGGTGGAACCATCGTCGAAAAGGAATTGGATGGTGACACTCTGCGAGTCGATACAGGTTGCATTGTGGCTTTTAGCAACGGTATCGAATATTCCATCGAACGAGCTGGTAACTTAAAGTCAATGTTCTTTAGCGGGGAAGGATTCTTTTTGGCAACCCTTCGCGGACGAGGAAAAGTCTGGCTGCAAAGTCTTCCATTCTCTCGTTACCCGATCGTGTCCTAGAGCATGTCCCTAGTGCAGGCGGAAATAATCAAGGTGAAGGTTCGATTTTAGGCATCGGCAGCTTATTTGAGAGATAGACCCTGACTCCTTTTAGACTTATTTGCAAATTTTCACGCCTATCAAGAGAGTATACAGGTAATTTATTGAAATTATTGTGTTAAAAATTATTGACACTTTAATATTGAGGTATTTTTACTTGATATCTGATGGAGTAGATAGGATAATATTGGAAGAAGGACGGGGCACTGGTTTGAATAGAAACACTGATTTGAAAAGATCTAGATTGGGGCTCACAAAGCAAAAAAAGCCTCTCGCAAAGAGTGTTGGCCCGCGTCCCCTACATAATACTATCGCTCTTTGTAGTATTATTGTCCTGCTCGCTATTTTCTCGATTCTATTCTCCACAAGTTCGCGTGCAAATACTGCGAATGTGTGCCGGGTTGAACCACAGGGTATGCCGGAGCGGTTCAACGGCCGCACTCCTTGTACCGTAAACAAGCAGTTTGATGTCGCGGCCACCAAATCGTTAAATGCACATCTGTCTTGTTCGAGACTAATTCGGAAGCGCGAGGCAGCCAGACAAAATTACAAAGCCGTCATGGAAGCAGGCACTTGTTATATCAACGACCTTAATGACAGCCTATTTAGTGGGTTCGGTAGCCAGACGAGGTCCTACCAATTCATACGCAGCATGTACGGAAAGCAGGCTGAGCTGGAAAAAACAATCCTAGGTAATCTTAGGAAGGATTTAGAGGCGATGAGGAATGCTATTCAGGCAGCCGCAGGCACAAGCAACAAGCAAACCACGTACCTGCAAAGTTTGCAGGGTAAAGAGGCGAAGTTAAAGGAAGAGATTCAGTCCTTGAACCACGCAATAAGTGGGCCGCTGGCGGGAACTTCGCAAGCGAGGGTCGCTGCCGCACAGGTTGCTGAGAAGCAAGGCTTCCTTGCCGACACGCAAGGTAAAATCACTATTACGAAATCAGCGCTAGGAGAATTTGGACAAAATTCGAAGCAAACCCAGCAGATGATTAAGGCTCTAGGCACAGTTCGTATTCATCATCAAGCCATGTTAGCCAGAGCGATTCGTAATAGAAATGAGATGGAGGTTCGAATCAATGGAACAACCTCCTCGGGTCATCCGGGGAAGACAGCAACCCAAGCCGTATCAGTAAATGATATGTGGATCCCGCCGACCTCGAGCGCCAACTCTCATCCATTTGATAGTAGTGGGATGGTATTCTCGACGACCACCGCCACCGCTTCCAATAATTCTTCAGCAAAGGAGTCTACCGATGGCTCAAACGATGCGCACATGCCCACCGATAATCCAACGATGGATTTTTATTTTTCAGGCGACGATTTCTATATACATGAACAGCATTCAGCGCCTGAGGCGATCGATTACAAGAACGAAGGCTTAAATCAACTGGCAGCTATGAACACGCCATCAGCAACCGATGATATAGCGTCCATGGGTGATCCAAGACTTGGTGGCCTAGATCGACATGATTCAGTCGTGAACTTCGCTGATGCTGACGTTACAATTGATGATGCCACAATCAATAGTGCTACAATCGATGACAATGCTAGAGCAGCGACTAAACTGGCTAAGCCAGAGCAGTTGAAAGCGGAGATTACCGCAACTCGTGCTCGTAATATGCAAGGCATGGCTGCAAGGCGAATTTCCATGCTCGCTAATAAAATTGATACGGGTAAGCTTAATTTTTCAGGTATTAGCCAATTTGAACCAGGAATTACACTGGCGCAAGCAGGAGGCTCTTGGGATCACAACGAATTTGATACTGGCACTGACTACTCCACTGCTTCCCGTATACTGGGATACGAAGGTAGCGATGAAATGGAGCTGACGGACGAAGAAGAGCTCACCGCTGCAGAGAAAGAAGCAGAGCTGCTTGCTGAGAAAGAAACAGAAATAGAGAATATGCTAGAGGCAGAGGGGGATGACTTGCTTCGCGAGGAGCTTGGCCTTATGTCTATGTCCATGTCTGGCTTAGGGATTCCAGTGCTTCCTTACGGGTTAGATGTAATGGTCGCGGAGGAGGAGTCATTCTTCCTTGCTCCAAACGTTGAGGAAAACGTTGAAGCAATAAACACTGCGGATGTTGTAGTAATAAATGATGCAGAGATTGAGATAGATACTATAGCGATAGACGACGACCTTGTATCATCGATCCTCTCTCGCGTATTTGGTTTTGATGCAGAAGACAGTGATACGCTCAAAGAGGAAAAGAGAGCGCCAGCCACAGTGGAGAAGCCGAATAATGTCGAGCTTCCAGAAAAACCAAGTGGAATTCAAGTGAAGGATGACGAACATAAACTGGACATTCGCGTTCGTGTGGACGATCTTGCCTATATTAGATAATCTTTAGTATCCGAGTGATGGTGTAGGGGTAAACTACGTTGGCAATTAATGAGCAGACCATACTCCAGGTTCTCCAAACAGCGGTTCAGCATGGGGCAAGTGATATTCACCTCGCCACCGGGCAGCCACCTGCATTCCGTATGCAGGAAGGCCTTACCCCACTACAAATGGAGCCTTTCTCTGCTGAAGATATGATCCTCTTTTGCCAGTCGATGGTTGAAGATCCTGCAGATAGAGAAAAGGTCCCTCAGATGAAGGACTTCGATGGCTCATTCGAGGTAAAGAATCTAGCACGCTTCCGTTTTAATATCTATCGTCAGCAAAAGACTATGTCGACTGTGTTGCGGGTAATTAGATTACACGTTCCTACTGTGGACGAATTGAATGTTCCACAGGTTTTAAAAAAAATCGCTCTCTACCCCCGCGGACTGATTCTTGTAACTGGCGCTACCGGCTCTGGTAAGAGCTCCACTCTTGCCGCTATGGTCAATGAGGTTAATCATTATCGTGGTGCTCATGTCGTAACTATTGAAGATCCAGTCGAGTTTGTGCATCAATCGAAGGTGTCGCGCATTTCACAAAGAGAGATCGGCTCAGACACGTTAGATTTTGCGCGAGCAATGAAGTCAGCCCTTCGTCAGGATCCTGATGTAATTCTTGTAGGTGAGATGCGTGATGTGGAAACAATGGACATTGCACTGAAGGCTGCTGAAACAGGGCATACAGTTTTCTCGACGGTGCATACGACGGATGCAATCAAGACCATCGGACGCTTAGTTGCCATGTATCCTGCAGCAGAGCAGAATATGGTGCGATTGCGCCTATCAGACAATTTAAAGTCGACTATAAGTCAACGCATTGTAAATAGGTCAGACACTTCGGGAAAAATAGTTCTCATGGAAATTATGGTTTCCAATGTTTCTATACAAAAATGTATTGCGGATCCAATCAAGACAGGAGAGATGAACACGTTTATTGAGCAAGGGAGAGAGGGCCTTGGCTCACAGACGTTCGATCAGCATTTGAATGATCTGTATATGGCTGGTATACTGGATTTTGATACTGCGATGTCTGTTGCTACAAACCCAGCTGACTTTGAACGCAACGCCACTTTTGGCACCACTCAAGAGAAAGAAGGAGCTCCAGGATCTGACATCCAGCAAGCAAAAGAGATTCAGATGGAAACCAACATAGGGATAACAGCAGACTCAGGGCCCTTACGAAAAAAAACAGCTTAAAATTTAGTGTTTTCCTTTATTATTACGATTTTTTTATTTTTTTTTCTATCCGCACCTTTGGCAAATGCCTTAGAAGGTCCGGTCGTTCGCACTTCGCATGTCGCGGCTCAGTTCATTACGGCCGACAATGTATGGTCTCCAGGAAAGCAGCATCGTTTAGCGATCTATTTTGATATTGTTGACGACTGGCACCTCTACTGGAAAAATCCAGGAGATTCCGGTATTCCGACAAATGTTCGCTGGCGCTTACCAGAAGGAGTGCGAATTAAGCAGACGAACTGGCCTTATCCAGAGCGTATTCCCTACGGTCCACTGACGAATTTTGGCTATCATGAAAGCGTAGCTATTCTGTTCACTGTAGATCATTCTCAATTTCGTGCAGCAGAGAGTTCTTCTAAAGCAGGGCGTTCTCTTAGAATTGAAGCTGACGTGGACTGGTTGGTTTGTAAAGAAACCTGCATACCTGAGAAGGGCGCCTTTCGCATTACAGTTCCCATTGGCGGCAAAGCAAAGGTGGATGAAAAATCAGCTAAGACAATCGAATATTTTGAATCTCGTATTCCACGAGCGCTTACGGATCAAATGCTCGCGGATCAAAAAGTGCATGCGATCGCTGACCCTCGTTGGCTAGTTTTAAATATTTCGCGGTCTATCCTCGATGATTCCATAAAGACAGTTGATTTTTTCCCAGAAGCCGATCTTCTGTTGCAGCATAACCATAGCCCGCGTTTTATAGCTAGTCAGTCGATGCTGCAGATTTATATGAGTCGCAATACGACTGCTAGTGAGAGGCCACCGCCGCGTTTAAAGGGGGCACTAGTCGTCGGCTCCGTTACAACAACTGTCGCCTATGAAATTGATACTCAACTACAGGTATCTCAAAAAAGGATTACAGTTCCTAGGGGTGCGATCATAAATACGGGAGTCGCTAGTGGAGGGATGGAGACTATTATAGGTGTACGCGGTTTTCATTCTGGCTCTGCTTCTAGCCACGGCCAAGGCTCTCTTGGCGCCCCGCAGCCGGAAAGTGTGGGTGCTCCAGCAGGCGTAGGTGCTCTTTCAGAAGGCGTGAATGCTTTTAAGGCCTTACTCTTTGCCCTACTAGGTGGGCTTCTCTTAAACCTTATGCCTTGTGTGTTTCCTGTGCTTGCAATTAAAGCTTTGGGCTTTATAAAGCACGCTGGGACAGCGAAGGCAAGGCTGCACGGGCTTCTCTACGGGGGTGGAGTGCTTAGTTCCTTTGTAGTCCTTGGGTTGGCATTAATTCTGCTGCGTGCGGCGGGTACGCAACTAGGCTGGGGTTTTCACTTACAATCCTCGTCTTTTCTCGCCTTCCTCATCTTGCTTTTATTCTCGATGGCGCTCAATTTTTTTGGCTTCTTTGAATTCATGGGTTCGTTTATGGGTATTGGTCAGAGGCTGACAGAGGGTGATTCAAAACTTTCCTCTTTCTTTACGGGAATTTTAGTTGTCGTTGTCGCCACGCCTTGTTCGGCTCCATTTATGGGGACAGCAATTGGTGCTTCGCTCACTCTTCCCACGGGTTACACGTTGTTAATTTTCCTTTTCTTAGGAGTTGGGTTGGCGCTTCCGTATGTTCTGCTCAGCCATGTACCTCAGTTTGTGAAATGGATGCCGAAGCCAGGTGCTTGGATGCAGACTTTTAGAGAGGCCCTAGGGTTTCCAATGCTTGGCACTTGTATCTGGTTAATTTGGGTATTAGCGCAACAAGCGGGTGCGGATGGGGTTGTTATTCAACTGAGCGCCATGGCTTTGCTTGTGTTTGCCATTTGGCTCAATCATAAAATTCCGACAAGTTTTTCACTGCCGATCACGACGGCTTTAATTTTATTGAGTTTTGTTTTTGCCATTAGTGGTGTTAGCGATGTGCAAAAACATACATTGGGTAAAAAGGAACATTCCTTTGCGACAGACCTTATTCCTTGGGGCACGTATTCAGAAACAGAGATTAAAAAGCAGCTTGATGCAGGGAAGACGGTATTTGTTAATTTCACTGCTGCCTGGTGTATTACTTGTAAAGTGAACGAGAGGATTGCCTTTGCTTCTTCAGAAGTCCGTGCGGTTTTTGAAGATGGTAAAGTGGTTGGTTTAATTGGGGATTGGACAAATCGCGATCCAGAAATCACAAAAGCGTTGAGTCGCCATGGCCGCTTAGGCGTACCCCTTTATCTGGTTTATAAACCGGGGAGTGAAAAACCTAGGATTTTACCGCAAATCTTAACCCCTCAAATTATGCTCGATTCACTTTAGTATGCTCGATTCACTTTAGGCTGTTTTCATTATTATCGCTAGCGTCTTCGGGGACGGCTGAATCGAGAATTATTGTGATTTCGACGAATTTTTCTTCTACGTAGGCGAAGGCAGACTCGGCGTCACGGAGAGTGAATTGGTTTTGTTCGACTCCTTCACGGGCAGAGCCTAGGGCTTCGGTGATTTCATCGATGGCTTTGAGGATAGTGTCTCGTTTGTCGTCTTCGAAGATATATTCTTCGTCGATTTCTCTGGGGTGAATGTAGAGTTCGTTGAGTATGTCGCTATTTTCGGTAAAGAGGTCTAGGATTACTGGAGGAAGTTGGCTTTCTTCGACGAATCCGGATTGGATGGATTCGCCGAGGGTGGCAAGGACGATGCTTTGTGATTCGCTGTCGAGTTCGTCGAAGTAGAGTTCGATGGCTTCGCAGGCGCTGCTGACGTCATCGTCGTGGAAGCAGGAAGTGATGTAGTTGGCGACGGCAGTTCCGTCGCTAGGTACGATTTCCAGGGCGGCGAGGAAGGCGCGGCGAGCTTCTTTGGCGCGGCTGAGGCCACCGAGGGCGGCGCCGAAAATTTTCCAAAGTTCAAAGGCTTTGGGATAAACTTCGAGAGTGGATTTACAGAGGTGGACGACTTCTTCGAGGTGTCCGTCTTGGAAGAGTTCACGCGCGAAGTTTTCAGCTTCTTGTTTGGTGAAAAAGGGTTTATTGCCGCCTTGGTCATCGTCGTTGTTGTTGTCGTCGTGCTTTCTATGATTGCCCATGAACTAAATGTCCTTCCATTTGAGGAATAGCTATTTATGGGCTATTGCGCCACCGATAAAGCTCATTATAGATTAGTTTTCCTGTTTTCCCTTTGCGTTTGTGTGTAATGTCTTGGGCGGTTTCATCAAATTTGTTGACGAGTTGGATATTGGGGTTGCCAAGTTTGAGAGTGGTGACGGTATTGATGGAGCCGGATTTAGCCGCGAACATGAGCGCGGTATAACCTTTTCGATTTTGCATATCAATGGAAGCGCCTGCACGAATGAGTGCTAGTATGAGGACGTCACGTCCTTTCATGGCGGCGTACATAAGTGGGGTGTTGCCATGGCTATCTTGCACGTTCACATCAGCACCTAGATCGATGGCGCCAACGGCGCTCGATTTGTCACCAAGTTTAATGGCCTTTAAAAGGACAGCCGAAAGTGTTTTGATAGTTACTCTTCTGTCCTTCTTGCTGTTCTTCTTGGGCTTGTTTGGATCGTATTCGGTTACCTTACCGATACCGCCTTCGTTTCTGCCTTGGGTGCTTTTGCCGTCTGAGTTGCCACTTTCGGCAGAGATTGTTTTTTGGATCGCTAGAGCTTTGCCACTGTGGTTGTTAACCTTGAGTTTCAATTTCGGTAGGCGAGACGGTCCGGTTTTCATTTTGCCGTCGTAGACGCCGCTATCCTTTGCGCCAGGAATACTGTCTTTCGAACATGATTTTGCAGGTTCAGCTGCTTGGCCTACTTTAGCTTTTGAGCAGTAGCCTTTGATAAGGAGTTCGGTACCTACATTTTTTTTATTGAAGCTTCGTGCTTCCGGTGGCGCGAGCCAGACGGAGCCCTCGTTTACCCGCACGTTGACTTCTTGTTTGTCGGCGGAGTAGTTGATAGTGTAGTCCGTGCCGCGTACGCCGGCGGTTCCGGCAGGGGTTTTAATACGCACTTTAGGTTTGTTGTCTAGATTTGAGGTTGCTCTTTTTATGAGGGCACGTACGGTGCCGTTTAGGAGTTGGAAGGTCCACTGCCAGAAATTAGAGGAGCCCTCTACTTCTGTGATTTTAAAAGTTGTGTTGGCACCGACTTTAATCATGGAGCCGTCGGGTAGAGAAATGCGTACGATAGTTTTAGCGGTAGTGAAGATTGTGTCACCGATGGTAAGGATTTTGCCTTTTTTCAGTTTACGCTTGGAGAAGTTGCCGGTGGTATTGAACCAGGCGTTTTTGCCTTTGATGCGCTCGATTTTGAATCGTTCTTGGATTTCGCTCATGGCAGCCGAGGTGGGGCTTGGTATGAATAAGGGTATGATGAGCAGAAGGGTTACGCCTAGGAAGAGTTGGCTGATACCCCGTAGTTTGGAGTTTTCATGCGTGTTACGCATTGGTGTGTTGCGTACGAGCATGGTTGTACAAGTGCGACCGAATATATTGCGCTTTAAATCCATATTTAATTTTCCCCTAACTGCTCCGTGCCCTTAGGTATAGTCTAACGGGAGGCGGGCACGAAATCGAGGAAGATCGGGATTGTCTAACAGGTTACAGGTACGGGTTGCCTAAATTTTTGACAGTTTCATTTATGAACAGGTCCCGCCAACCGAGATATGCCTAAATGTTGTGGGTGGCATAAAGGGCGCATAGCAGCTATCCTCT
>JAALKR010000014.1 GCA_011087955.1 Oligoflexia bacterium | reverse complement strand
CGATCGTTCCGATGTTCAAGTGGGGCTTACTACGTTCAAATTTTTCTTTTGACATCTGACACTCCTACAAAGCTGTCTCATTCTTTACCAGTAAACTTAAACCTAACCTCTTTCGCTACCGCCGTTGCCACCAGATCGTATCTAGCTGGCTCCATCGAGTAGCTCGCCCTGCCTTGGCTCATCGACCGTAAATCTGTCGAATAACCAAACATTTCCCGCAGTGGAACTTCCACCCGCATGACTTGTACGTGCGGCCGTGCCACCATTTCCAAAATCTTTCCACGACGGCCATTAAGATCGCCAATGATGTCTCCCATGAATTCCTCTGGCGTGAAGATTTCACATTTCATCACTGGCTCCAACAAGACCGGACTCGCTTTTTCACATGCTTGCCGGAAAGCCATAGTAGAGGCGATTTTGAACGCAACCTCTGATGACTCGTCCTCTCGGTGCGAGCCACTCAAAAGAGTTACTTGGATATCCATTACGGGGAATCCAGCGAAGGCGCCTGTGTCTAGCGCTTCTATCACACCACGTCTAATAGAATCAATGAAATTGTAAGGCAACTCACCGTCCTTAACCTTGTTTTCAAACGAGAATCCCGCGCCGCGCTCAAGCGGCGCAACAGCTAACTTACAGCCCACATATTGGCTCTTTCCAGCAATAATTCGCTCCATATCCTCACTAGCTTCAGCCCGCCTGGAAATGGTCTCGCGATAAGAAACTTGAGGACTACCCACGTTTGCGGACACTTTGAATTCACGCAACAATCGATTTCGCAGGACCTCCAAATGAAGCTCACCCATTCCACTAATGATGGTCTGGGCGGTTTCTTCATTGGTATGAACTTTGAAAGTTGGGTCCTCTAAAGCAAGCATATCCAGCGACTTCATCAGTTTATTGCTATCTGTACTTGTTTTAGGTTCAATCGCCATAGAAATCACTGGCTCAGGGACCTCGATATTCTCAAGTAAAATTGGCTCTTTATCCACACAAAGCGTATCACCCGTGCGAGTCATACGCAGCCCAACAACCGCAGCGATGTCTCCAGCCTCCACCGACTGGATTTCTTCACGGCGATTGGCATGCATGAGCAGCAGTTTTCCCACTCTTTCACGCTTATTCTCACGCACATTTAGGGCTGTTTTTCCAGCCTCTAGCTTGCCTGAATAGACTCGAATAAAACTTAGATTTCCGGCGAACGTGTCGGAGGCGATCTTAAATGCTAAAGCAGAAAAAGCCTCCTTTGCATCCGGTTTGCGAATCAATTCTTCCTCTGGCTTTGATGGGTTATGCCCAACGGCATCGCCCTTATCGAGCGGCGATGGTAGTAAAGAAATAATATTATCGAGAAGGTGCTGGACGCCCACGTTTTTAAAAGAGGAACCAGGCAAAACCGGCACAACTTTAGTCTCGAGAACACCCTTGCGAAGAGCAGAAATTACCTCTTCTTCCTCAATCTTTTCTTCACTGATGAATTTTTCCATGAGGGGCTCATTAAAATCACAAGCTGCCTCAATCAGTTTTTGGCGGGCTTCTGCAGCCTTATCCACCATATCCGCAGGAATGACTTCTTCCTTAAAGTCAGCGCCCTCTGTGCCAAGTTCCCAAGTAAGAGCTCGCATCCTCAGAAGGTCAATAACCCCCTTAAACCGGTCTTCAGCTCCAATTGGCAATGCCAGCGGTACTGCATTTCCGCCAAGGCGGTTTTTAATCTCGTCTATCACGCGCTCAAAGTCCGCGCCGACCCTATCCATCTTATTTATATAGGCCAAGCAAGGAACCCTATACTTGCTTGCCTGACGCCACACCGTCTCCGATTGCGGCTCCACTCCACCAACAGCACAAAAGATGGCCACCATTCCATCTAAGACACGTAGGGAACGCTCCACCTCGATAGTGAAGTCAACGTGTCCTGGAGTGTCAATAATATTGATTCGGTGGTCGTTCCAAAAGCAAGTGGTCGCCGCTGCCGTAATTGTAATGCCGCGCTCCTGCTCTTGTGGCATCCAATCCATAACAGCTGTGCCCTCATGAACCTCACCTAAACGATGAATTTTATTAGTATAGAAAAGAACCCGCTCGGTCGTCGTTGTCTTGCCCGCATCGATATGGGCAGCAAATCCTATATTACGGATTTTATCGAGAGCGATCCTAGCCATTTATCTCAGCCTTTTTCCTTTGCAGGCAGTCGAGCAACAAGCCCCTTACCTGACTCCAATTCTCTTTATCCCTGAGAATTCCTGGGATAGTTCCACGACCTACAAAGCAAGGATTTATGCTGGAATACTATGTGCTTAACTAAAATCTAAAGTGCGAGAAGGCCTTGTTGGCTTCCGCCATACGGTGCACGTCTTCACGCTTCTTAATCGCACCGCCACGCATTTGGGATGCATCGATCAGCTCACCAGCTAAACGCTCACGCATGCTCTTTTCAGAGCGCTTGCGAGACGCCTCGATGACCCAACGAGATGCCAAAGACTGGCGACGAGCCGGGCGAACTTCAACCGGAACTTGGTAATTAGCACCGCCGATACGCCGACTCTTAACCTCCACTTGTGGCTTTACGTTATCTAGGGCTTTTCTAAAAACTTTTAGAGGCTCTTCACTATCAACCTTAGTCTCGATAATGTCGAGCGCGCCATAAATGATGCCTTCTGCAACTGAACGCTTTCCATGCTTCATTAGCACGTTTGTGAATCGAGTAACAACCACCTCGCCGAATTTTGGATCCGGAAGGACTTTACGTATTGTGTGTGACTTCTTTCTACTCACCCTATCTCCTCAAACCTTACGACGACTTCTTCGGCTTCTTTGCGCCATACTTCGAACGACCCTGTTTGCGATCATTCACACCCTGCGTATCTAGCGTTCCACGGACGGTGTGATAGCGCACACCCGGCAAATCCTTCACACGACCACCACGAATCAACACGATCGAGTGCTCCTGAAGGTTGTGGCCGATACCTGGAATATAGCTAGTTACTTCAAACCCATTCGTTAGCCGAACACGACATACTTTTCGGAGAGCAGAGTTTGGCTTCTTCGGGGTTGTTGTATAAACTCTTGTACAAACACCCCGCTTCTGCGGACTCGCCTTAAGGGCTGGAGAATCTGTTTTATCTACTTTGGACTGACGTCCTTTTCGCACTAATTGATTAATAGTTGGCATACAATCTTCTTCATCCGTCTCTTTTTAAAACAGCACCTTATAGCAAGTAGAGAGCCTAATCGCAAGGCCCAATACGCGTAGTCCAGCAGCACTTCCCTATAAATCAGGGCCAGCAATCTGCAAACAAGTGGTTTTTAAGCACTTAATCTCAGGGGCTTAGCTTCCGCTAGTACTTGTAGGGCTGCTATGAATCACTGCTGGCTGGGAAATACCTTCTATTTCCTCTTCCAGATCCTCGTCATCCAGCTCTTCGATTTCGTCGACTTCCATTTCATAATCTTTGTACTTGGCCAAGCCCGTACCGGCCGGGATTAAGCGTCCCATGATAACGTTCTCCTTAAGGCCAACCAGGTCGTCGGTCTTTGCAGAGATAGATGCCTCAGTAAGTACCTTCGTCGTTTCCTGGAAGGAAGAGGCTGAAATGAAGCTTTTCGTAGAAAGTGAAGCTTTTGTAATACCAAGTAGGATTGGCTCAAAGGAGGCAATTTCACCGCCTTCGGCTGCCATCTTAGCATTAATTTCTTCAAGCTCCACTTGATCGATAATCTCGTTGGAGATTGTCGCTGTGTCACCTTGACGAAGTACCTTCACCTTACGCAACATCTGGCGGACAATACACTCAACATGCTTATCGTTAATCTTTACACCTTGCAGTCGGTAAACTTCTTGAATCTGGTCCACTAGATACTTCGACAGCTCACCGCGACCTTTTACGCGAAGGATGTCGTGTGGATCAATCGCACCATCCATCAGCGGATCACCCTTACGTACGAAGTCTCCTTCGTTCACTGTCAAGTGGCGGCCCCGAGCAATAAGCTTCTCTACCGGATCTCCAACATCATCGCCTTCTGGGGCGATGATTAACTTACGCTTTCCTCTAGTGTCCTTACCAAATGAAACTATGCCATCGATATCAGCGATCTCTGCCGCATCCTTCGGACGACGTGCCTCAAAAAGCTCTGCAACCCGCGGAAGACCACCAGTAATATCTGTTGTCTTCGAAGACTCACGTTGGATCTTAGCAATGACATCGCCAGCGTGAACTTGATCGCCTTGCGCTAGTGAAACGTTTGCACCTGCCGGAAGCAAGTAAACCGCTTTACGGGCAGAGGCTTCGATCTCAATTGCTTCGCCACCAGCACTCGTGATCATGATTTTAGGGCGCTTATCAGACTTAGATTCAATAATTGTTCGATGAGCTAGCCCAGTCACAGAGTCAAAACGCTCTTGCATGGTCACACCGTCGATAACATCCTCGAACTGGAGCGTACCAGAAACCTCTGCAAGAATTGGAGTCGAATATGGGTCCCATTCCGCAAGAAGCTGACCGAGCTTCACTTCTTGAGCATCAGATACCTTAAGAACAGCGCCATAAACTAGCGGCATTCTCTCTCGCTCACGGCCTTCAGAGTCGAGAATTTGAATCTCACCTCGACGATTCATGACGACCTTAGCACCTTCTTTATTCACAACCGTCGCTACGTTGTTAAACTTAATCTTACCCTTGGTCTTAGCCTCTAAAGTCGCCTGCTCCACTCGGCGAGAGGCCGTACCACCGATATGGAAGGTACGCATAGTAAGCTGCGTGCCCGGCTCACCGATGGACTGCGCAGCAATTACACCCACAGCCTCGCCTGTATTCACCATTGAGCCACGGCTCAAGTCACGACCATAACACTTGGAACAAATACCAAGCTTCGTTTCACAATGAAGAACAGAGCGAACCCTTACTTGATCAATACCAGCATTCTCTAGTTCCTCTACTACAGCCTCAGTAACTTCGACTCCAGTCTTAGTGATCAACTCACCCGTGATTGGATCCACAACATCATCCTGCAGTACGCGACCTAGAATTCGCTCACCCATACGTTCGATAATTTCGCCGCCCTCAATCATGTGACCAACAAGCAAACCATTTGTCGTACCACAATCGTCTTTAGTAACAATAAGATCTTGCGCTACGTCTACAAGACGACGAGTTAGGTAACCGGAATTCGCAGTCTTTAGAGCGGTATCAGCTAGACCTTTACGAGCACCATGGGTCGAAATAAAATATTGTAGCACCGATAGTCCTTCGCGGAAGTTCGCAACGATCGGTGTATCAATAATTTCACCAGATGGCTTCGCCATCAAACCCCGCATACCTGCAAGCTGACGAATCTGAGCCGCAGAACCCCGGGCACCGGAGTCAGACATCATGTGAATCGGGTTGAATGAATCTGAAGTCTCTTTCTCATCATCTGGGGAAATAAAATCCTCCGTACCAATCTTCTTCATTAGCGCGGAGGCCACTTGGTCAGAGGTTTGCGCCCAAATATCGATAACCTTATTGTAGCGTTCGCCCTCAGTAATGAGACCTTCCGTATACTGGTTCTCGATCTCCTGAACCGCTTCCTGACCCTTAGTAATGCAAGTTTCTTTCTCTGGTGGAATCAACATGTCATGTACAGAAATTGACGTACCGGCTTTCATGGCTTGCGTAAATCCAAGACGCATCATCGAGTCCGCTAGAAGCACAGTCTTCTTATTACCCGCATCTCGGTAACAAACATCAATCAGCTCAGCCAATTGCTTCTTACCAAGAATTTTATTGTAGCTCTCGAATGGAATTTCAGCCGGAACGATCTGACTAAACAGTGCACGACCCGCAGTTGTAGAATAAGCTTTGCCATTAATGCGACATTTAATCCTAGCCTGCAGAGCCACCTGTCCAGCTTCACGAGCAAAATCTACTTCCTCCGGACCGGAAAAAGTCATCCCTTCACCTTTTGCAAATGGACGCTCACGAGTCATATTGTAAAGACCCAGCACGATATCCTGGGACGGCAATACAATCGGCTTACCGTTTGCCGGCGACAGGATATTGTTAGTGGACATCATCAATACTCGTGTTTCAATTTGTGCTTCCAAAGAAAGCGGCACGTGTACGGCCATTTGATCACCATCGAAATCTGCATTAAATGCAGAGCACACGAGCGGGTGAAGCTGAATTGCCTTACCCTCAATAAGGACTGGCTCGAACGCCTGAATACCAAGACGGTGGAGGGTTGGCGCCCGGTTGAGCATCACTGGATGCTCCTTTACAATCTCCTCGAGAATATCCCAAACCTCTGGCCTTTCCTTCTCCACCATTTTTTTGGCGGACTTGATCGTAGTTACATAGCCATATTCAGAGAGCTTGTTATAAATAAATGGTTTGAATAGCTCAAGGGCCATCATCTTTGGAAGACCACACTGATGCAGCTTAAGCTCTGGACCCACTACAATCACAGACCGGCCAGAGTAATCAACTCGTTTACCAAGTAGGTTTTGACGGAAACGACCCTGCTTACCCTTAAGCATATCGGAAAGCGAGCGAAGCGGGCGTTTATTTGGTCCAGTGAAAGTTTTTCCGCGACGACCGTTATCAAATAGCGCATCCACCGCTTCCTGAAGCATGCGCTTCTCGTTGCGAACGATGATATCCGGAGCGCTAAGCTCCATTAGACGCTTTAGACGATTATTACGGTTGATCACTCGTCGGTATAAATCGTTGAGATCCGAAGTTGCAAATCGTCCGCCCTCCAATGGTACTAACGGACGGAGTTCTGGCGGAATGACCGGCACTACGGTGAGAACCAGCCACTCAGGCTTATTGCTAGACCCACGAATAGATTCAAGAACTTTTAAACGTTTAGAAAGCTTCGTGCGAACAGCCTCAGAAACATTTTCCTTCAACTCTTTACGAATCTTACGAACTTCGATTTCGACATCAGTTTTACGAAGAAGCTCAAGAACTGCCTCACCACCCATATCGGCGCGGAACTCCTTGCCCTCACTCATGAGTTCATAATACTGATCTTCTGCAATGATCGTCTTCTTAATTAGACCCGTGTTGCCTGGATCAAGAACAATATAAGCTTCACAATAAAGTACTCTCTCGACCTCTTTCAGAGACAAATTGAGGATCGCGCCAATTCGAGATGGAAGCGACCGAAGAAACCAAATATGAGCCACCGGAGTCGCTAGATCGATATGTCCTAAACGCTCCCGTCGTACCTTCGACTGAGTAACTTCGACGCCGCACTTTTCACAAACGACGCCGCGATACTTCATTCGCTTGTACTTACCACATAGACATTCATAGTCCTTGATTGGTCCGAAAATTTTCGCGCAAAACAAGCCATCGCGCTCCGGCTTGAAAGTACGATAGTTAATTGTTTCTGGCTTTTTAACTTCGCCAAATGACCACTGAAGAATCATCTCGGGGCTAGCAATCGAGATCTTAATCGCTGTAATGCTTAGCGGATCTTTTGGTTTATCAAAAAAATTAAGAAGGTCTTTCACGATTCAACCTCTCCATTAAGTTAAAATCAAAAATTCTCTACGCTTCTGGACGCTCAACAAGTTCTACGTTGAGAGCCAGTGATTGTAATTCTTTCGTCAATACATTGAAGGACTCAGGAAGGCCTGGTTCGAGAACTTTCTCGCCCTTCACAATTGCTTCGTACATTCGGTTACGTCCAGTTACGTCATCAGATTTCACGGTGAGGAATTCCTGAAGCGCATAGGCCGCGCCATACGCTTCAAGCGCCCACACTTCCATTTCTCCTAGACGTTGACCTCCGAGCTGAGCTTTACCGCCCAGTGGCTGTTGCGTAACTAGCGAGTACGGCCCAATTGAACGTGCGTGAATTTTTTCGTCCACCAGGTGGTGCAATTTCAGCATATACATCACGCCAACAGTAACGTCGCTTGCAAATATCTCGCCCGTCTTCCCATCATACAAAGTGTAGCGGTTATGCTTAGGCTGCTTGCCTAGGCTCAAAAGTTCAATAATGTCTGCTTCCGTTGCGGAGTCAAATACTGGCGTAGAAATATGAACGCCTCCCTGAATCGACTTAGCAATATTGCGAAGCTCATCTTCAGACGCAGACTCTACGTGCTTATCGACAACTGGTGAAGAATAAACCTTTTTAATGAGGGCCTTTAACTCCTCTTTTGCATCACGTGACGCAAGAAGCTCATTTGCATATTGACCAACACCACGACAAGCGCCACCAAGCATTAACTCAAGTAGCTGTCCAATATTCATCCGTGATGGCACACCAAGTGGGTTTAAGACCATCTCCACCGGACGTCCATCCGGAAGATAAGGCATATCTTCTTGTGGAACAATTTTAGAGATCACACCCTTGTTACCGTGGCGACCGGCCATCTTATCGCCCACTTGAATACGACGTTTAATCGCAAGTGAGACCTTAACCATCTTAATTACACCCGGGGATAATTCATCACCACGCTTCAAACGCTCAATGCGCTCACGGAATACCGCTCGGACTGTATCAAGCTTCTGACGAGCAACCTGCATTACACGAGTCACTTCATCCTCTAAACCTTGATCAAGCGGAATGAATGCTAGAAGCTCGAATTGAATTTTTTCTAATTTATCGCGAGTAATTGCCTCGTCTTTCTCAAGCAGAACTTCAGAACCATCCTCAGAAAGAAGCTTCCCAGAAGCAGTTTTTCCGGCCAGGATCTTATCAAGAACATCAATCGCGTTTTCCTTAATCGATTCGATCTCTACTTTTTCGTCCCGACGAAGCTCAGTAATATGCTCCTCAAGAATTTTTTGCGTGCGCTCATCCGAATCAGTACCTTCACGCGCAAATACTTGCGCACCAATTACTATGCCATGGATACCAGTAGGAACCCTGAGAGAAGTATCTCGCACATCACCAGCCTTCTCACCAAAAATTGCGCGAAGCAGTTTCTCTTCTGGTGAAAGTTGCGTCTCACCTTTCGGAGTAATCTTACCAACAAGGATATCACCAGCCTTAACTTCAGCGCCAACACGGATAATACCGCTGGAATCAAGATCCTTAAGGGCCTCTTCACCGACGTTTGGAATATCTCGAGTGATCTCTTCCTTACCAAGCTTAGTATCACGAGCCACACACTCAAACTCTTGAATATGAATCGAAGTGAAAGTGTCTTGGTGAATTAACTTCTCATTAATGAGAATAGAGTCCTCGAAATTATAGCCATTCCACGGCATGAACGCGACTAGGATGTTTTGACCAAGAGCCAACTCACCGTTCTCAGTAGCAGGGCCATCTGCTAGAACATCGCTTTTTTCAACTCTCTGGCCAACAGCAACGGTCGGCGTTTGCAACCAACAGGTGTCTTGATTCGAACGCTGATACTTAATTAGGTTATAAATATCTACACCAGCATCTAGTTGTTCATCCAGATTATCTGAATTACCTGAGGTCGGACGATCTCGCTTCACAACAATCCGCGCGCCATCTACACGAGCAATTGTTCCAGAGTTCTTCGCTGTCACGATTGCACCAGAATCCCGCGCTACTGAGTCTTCAATACCAGTACCGACGAGTGGTGAACGCGAACGAAGTAACGGCACTGCCTGCCGCTGCATGTTCGACCCCATGAGTGCACGGTTCGCATCATCATGCTCAAGGAACGGAATCAAAGAGGCACCAATCGAAACAAGCTGATCTGGAGAAACATCCATTAGCTCCACTTCTTCAGCTGGAACCATCGAGAACTCACCTTTTTTCCGAGCAGCTACTATTCCCTTGCCTTTGAAAGTGCTCGATTTCATCACGCCCGCATCAGCTTGCGCGATAATTTTAGACTCCTCCTCCGTCGCCGAAAAATAACGGGTCTCGCCAGTAACGTCCATATCCTCCACGACATGATAAGGAGTTTCAATAAATCCATACTCGTTTACACGCGCGTATGCAGACAGAGAAGCAATCAAACCAATATTTGGACCTTCTGGCGTCTCAACTGGACACATACGACCATAGTGGGTGGAGTGAACATCCCGCACTTCGAAGCCTGCGCGCTCACGTGTCAGACCTCCAGGCCCAAGAGCTGATAGACGACGCTTATGCGTAATCTCTGAAAGTGGGTTCGTTTGGTCCATAAACTGAGAAAGCTGTGAGGAACCAAAGAACTCCTTAACCACAGCTGAAACAGGCTTTTGGTTAATTAAATCGTGCGGCATGAGCGTTTCAATCTCTTGCAGCGCCATCCGCTCCTTAATTGCACGCTCCATACGAACAAGACCAATGCGATATTGGTTCTCTAAAAGCTCACCAACGGCACGCACACGACGATTACCAAGGTGGTCAATATCATCGATCACACCAACACCGTTATTCAAGTCACAAAGGTAACGAACCGTCTCCAGAATATCTTCCCTCGTCAGAATCGTTACTTTGTTTCCGATGTTATTGTGCGGAAATTTGTAGTTAAGCTTTAGGCGACCAACGTTTGAAAGATCATAGCGCTCCGAATTAAAAAACATATTCTCAAACAATTCACGAGCAGCCTCAATGGTCGGAGGATCCCCAGGACGCATACGACGATAGACCTCGATCAATGCCTCTTCGGGTGAACTCAACTTATCTGCCGCTACAGTATCCCGAATAAACGTTCCAACTGTGAGTGGATCTGTAAAAATTAACCTCACCTCTTTAAGCTTCTTCTTCAGCCCAACAAGCAACTCTTCTGTAATTTCCGTATTGGCTTCAACCAAAACTTCGCCGGTCTCTGGATCGATATGATCTTCAGCAATAAACTTACCGACCATATACTCGTCATCTACAGGAAGAGAGGTGATACGAGCCCCCTTAATCTTCTCGATCACTACCTTCGTAAACTTACGATTCTTCTTAACAATCGGATCGCCAGATTTAGGGTCTATAATGTCTGCGTCCGCACGCTGGTTCGCCAGAAGATCCATATTGAGTTCGCGCTCAATCATTTCGCCATCAAACTTATACGTCTCGAACGAGTAAAAGTATTTCAGAATTTCTTCGACAGACATTCCAAGTGCACGAAGCACAAATGATGCTGGAAATTTACGTTTTCTATCTATACGAGCCCAAAGGATATCTTTATGGTCAAATTCGAAGTCCAACCAAGAGCCGCGGTGCGGAATCAAGCGCGCATTATAAAGAAGCTTGCCCGATGAATGCGTCTTACCCTGGTCATGGTCAAAGATAACACCAGGAGACCGATGCAACTGAGACACAATCACGCGCTCCGTACCGTTCACGATAAAGGAGCCAGACTCAGTCATCAACGGGATCTCACCCATATAAACTTCTTGCTCTTTGATATCCCGAATTGCACGACTACCCGACTCTTCGTCCACATCATAAACCACAAGTCGTACGGTTATTTTAAGAGGAGCTGCGTATGTCATACCTCGTTGGCGACACTCACGAACCGTATACTTTGGCTCCTCGAAAACGTAAGAGTCGAACTCTAGAGAAGCGGTATTATTAAAATCCGAAATTGGAAATACCGACTCAAAAACAGACTGCAAACCAACGCTCTTCCGCTCCTCTACCTCAATATCTTTTTGCAAGAAATTCTCGTAAGAAGATTTTTGCAATTCAATCAGGTTAGGAATTTCCGTGGAAGCCTCTACTTTTGCGTATGAGCGACGGGCCCTAAAATTATTGGAAAATAAAGATGCCATCCCAGTACCTCTAAAAACACAACCACCCCCGCCAGTCACAGAGACCAACAGGGAAAGTCTATAAATTCTGAAGCTTTAATATTCAAATTTAACTACTTAAGCTCAACCTTCGCGCCTTGCGCCTCAAGCTTCTTCTTTATCCCTTCAGCCTCTTCTTTAGCTATGCCTTCTTTAAGCGGCTTCGGAGCGCCCTCAACAAGGTCCTTCGCTTCCTTCAGACCAAGGCCAGTGATCGTGCGCACTTCTTTGATCACATTAATTTTCTTATCGCCGGCTGCAGCAAGAACAACTGTGAACTCAGTCTTCTCCTCAGCCGCAGCGCCACCAGCAGCCGGTGCTGCTCCTGCAGCTATCGCAACTGGTGCAGCCGCAGATACACCAAACTTTTCTTCCAGCTCTTTTACCAAGCCAGAAAGCTCTAGTACCGACATGTTTTCAATCGTCGCAATCATATCCTCTTTTGATATTGCCGTCGACATCTTATGCTCCTCTGTTTTCCTTACAATTTAATTAGTTAAGCTAAAAGCCTCTCGATAGCGCAGTCTATTATTCACCGCCCTGCTCCTTCTTCTTATCTGCAACCGCCTGTAGCACACACACAAAATCACGCGGCGCTGCAGCGAGTACCGACACAAAATTGCGAATTGGGCCATTCATCACACTCAACAACTGAGCTATCAAAACTTCTTTCGAAGGGAGACTCGACAATTCCTTAATCTGAGCTTCGCCGATCGTCTCATCTCCCAAGAAACCTTCCTTCAACACGAACGCCTCAACTTCTTTTGAGAACTCGCTCAATACTTTTACTACCGCCGCCGGGTCATCGTAGGAGAAGAATGCCGCGGTAGGACCGACCAAGTCCTCCACAGCCCTCTCTTTCACCGTACCCTTTAGTGCGACGCGGACAAGGTTGTTCTTTACAATTCTAAATTCGGAATCGAGCTTACGAAGGGAGGCGCGGAGGTCGTTCATCTCATTTGATGTCACGCCTTTATAATCCGCAAAGATAATTGCTTTTGCTTTATCGAAAGCTACTTGCAGCTCTTTTACTTCCGCTTCTTTTTCCGTCCGGTTCATGGCTCAAAAACTCCTGAATCCTAATTAATCTCTCTAACAGCATCCTGCGGGTTTACCGCTACTGGCGGGCCCATCGTTGTAGAAAGAGTCAATCGCTTCAAATAAACACCCTTACTAGTTTGCGGCTTCATACGAACAACCTTATTGAAGAATGCGCTAAAATTATCCTTAAGCTTCTCTGCGCCAAAACTGCGCTTCCCAATCATGCAATGAACGATGCCGTTCTTATCTGTACGGAAAGCCACTTTACCCTTCTTTTGCTCGCCTACAGCCCTGGCCACATCCATAGTCACCGTACCAACCTTCGGGTTTGGCATAAGTCCTCGAGGGCCGAGAATCTTTGCAACCTTTGAAATTTGCGCCATCATATCTGGGGTGGCGATTGCTTTATCAAAATCCAACCAACCGCCCTGAATCTTTTCTACAAGATCTTCTGCACCTACAAAATCCGCCCCTGCTGCCTCTGCGTCCTTCGCCTTATCACCTCTAGCGAAGACAGCTACTTTCGCTGACTTTCCAGAACCATGCGGCAGAACTACTGCTCCTCGAATCTGCTGATCCGACTGGCGGGCATCCACCCCAAGGTTTACCGCCACATCGATAGACTCGTCAAATTTAGCGAAACCTGCTTCCGAAACAAGCCTCAACGCCTCTTCAAAAACGTACTTCTTGGTGAAATCGATCTTTCTTGCGGCCTCACGATACTTCTTGCCACCACGATTTTGCTTCATTTTTCCTCCGTGGTCCAAACGGTTGCACTCTCAAGCAACCTCCCACAATTAAACGGTTAAATCTCTAGCCCTCGACTGTCAGACCCATGCTTCGCGCCGAGCCCTCGATAGTCCGCATTGCGGCCTCAACTGAAGCCGCCGATAAATCTGGTACCTTAAGTTCAGCAATCTCCTGCACTTGTTTCTTCGTCACCCTTCCAACCTTACTCTTGTTCGGCTCACCAGAACCTTTTTTAACTTTAGCCGCCTTCATCAGTAACACAGACGCTGGTGGTGTCTTGGTGATAAAAGTAAATGAGCGGTCGTTATAGACAGTAATCACAACCGGAACAATCATTCCACTCTGATCCTTTGTCTTAGCGTTGAACGCTTTACAGAACTCCATGATATTTACGCCGCGCTGACCAAGGGCTGGGCCAACTGGCGGCGCTGGGTTAGCTTGCCCAGCAGGAATCTGTAATTTAATCTGACCAACTACTTGTTTAGCCATGGAAGCGCTCCAAATCAGGTGAGCTCTTAAACTTTCTCAACCTGCACAAAATCTAATTCAACCGGGGTTGACCGACCAAAGATGCTTACTAACACCCTTACCTTGCCTTTTTCAAGGTTTACATCCTCAACCACACCATTAAAGTTCAAGAAAGGCCCGTCTGTCACACGAACGCTCTCGCCTTCAACAAAAGAAACCTTCGGCTTCGGTCGGGCAACCCCCTCCGAAATTCGATTGGTCATACGCTGAATCTCTTCCTCGCTGACCGGAGTCGGCTTAGTGCGATCACCAACAAATCCAGTAATTTTCGGTGTATTCTTCACTGCGTGCCAAGACTCGTCTGTCAATTCCATGCGAACCAGAATGTAGCCCGGAAAAAACCGCCGTTTCGAGGTGCGGCGCTGTCCTTTAACGAGCTCCACCACAGTCTCTTCCGGCACGATGACTTCAGAAATATGTTCCTGCTGGCCCAAAGAACGGACCCGCTCCTCTAGAGAGCTCTTCGCACGATGCTCATGACCAGAGTAGGCGTGAACCACATACCATTTGTGATTCGGATTGGCTGGGCCCAACGGATTCTGAGGAGCTGTATCCTCAATCACTTCCTCAGTTATTTCCTCACTCGACTCTTCAGCCGCCTCTTTACCTCTCTGAACTGGCTTCTCCGCTACGGCCCCTTCTACGAGAGCTTTTTCCATTGGCGCTTCCACTACTGCACTCGCCTCTTGACTGTCTTTTTTTTCTTCCGTATTCAAACCTAACTCCAAAACTTTAAATCCCTACTTACTACAGAAGTGACTTCATCAAGGAGGACCAGACCCAGTCCACCATACCCAACATAAACCCAGCAATCGTAACCGCAATCAATACCGCAACTGTTCCCTTGAAGGTTTCCTCTCTACCCGGCCAAGTAACCTTCGTAAGCTCTGTAAAGACCTCGTCCATATAGGCATTTGCAATCTTGTGCTTATAAAGAACCAGGTAGATCAAGCCACCAGTCGCTAGTGAACCCACCCGTAGGTAATCCTCTAAATTCTGAACTCGGCCTTCAAAATCTAGGGCAACGGCAAATTTTTGTGAGAGCATGAAAATGACCATGCCGGTTAAAAACGCAACTGCCAAAAAACTCAAATTGACCCATTTACGGTTATTTTCCATACGTTACAGACCCTAAACCTAAATATTGGGGAATTAGCGCGCAAGCCGAACAACACGGCCACCGTTACACACCATTTCCCTCAAAAAATCCAGAATTAAATCTAGAATTATTTGAGTCGCTCCCAGATTTTCAGCGTAGCGGTGGATAGAATCTTGCGGAATTTGGGACTAACGGCAAGTTGCACGTTAAGCCTATGGTTTGGGCCAATGGCTACATAGCCGAAGACGAAATCCTCCAGAATTTTTTCTGGGCTGGCGTTATATTCTTTGAAAAAACGCATTCGATCTTCATAGCACTTCTGACGCCAATCCTTGGGCCAGTTCCAGCCACCTTCAACCAACTCATTATAGCTTTCTATTTTGAAATCATATTCGGGCTTTCCGATGAGGACTCCATTAGCGGCCATGCGCTTATTCCAATTTTCTGTAGAGACGCCTGGGCTAATTTCTGCCGCTAGCCCCGAAAAAGGCCTCAGGTTATGCATCGTCGAGAGAAAGGAAACAATTGTTTCTGTCCCAGCAACTTGCTCCAATGGTTTGAATTTTATTTTTGTTAATTCAGACTCATGTCTGGCCAAAACTTGGTAGCTGTTCATCAGCCGTTCACTATCTCCAACCATTGTGGCTTCCGCGGATCGCAGCCCCACACCCGTAACCAACATAGTGAGTGCAATCCCAATTAATCCCCAATGAGCCGCCCGTCCCCAGTTTTGTTCTTCCAATAGGCGATATCCCATGAGCATCCCCAGAAGATGTAATGCCGGCGCGCCAATGTAGAGCCAATAACTGTCATGATTCTCTAGGCCGGTAATATACCTCTGATTAAGAAGGAGGAGTGAAGCAATCCCTACAGTTAGCAAATAGGTCATGTCCTTTTCCCTGCTCCTACGTAGATACCAATAAACAAGACCAGCGATTGCAACGAGAACCGCGAACCTTGGGAATATTAAATAGCTAAAGCGATCTTCCATTGGCAGAAAAAAGGCATTACGGAGGAGCCACTCAGGGTCAGCCTCTGCTTTCATTTTCATGCGCATCAAAATTGCCGGAATGCCAATAGTGAGACCAATGGCTCCAACTAAGGACCACTCCTTCCAGCGCTCCTGACTCATGAGAAGCAATAGAACAAGTGCAATTGTTGCTGCTGTCCAGAAATAAAAATAGACGTAGAAGAGTAGGCCGTAGGTAAGACCAGATAGAATTAACCACTGATGATTCCAAGGTTTCTGCCTGGAAAACTCGCTAACTGCATACAAATGTCCCAGTAGGAATGCCATGCTGAGCGCGGGGGCAACGATCTGCCAATGTAACATTAAGTCGGGCACGCTCGAAAAAACTTCATTGCCTTTGCCCATCAATAACCGGGATGAGGCTTTGATTTGTTTGACGATGATATGGGCGCTTTGTTGTCCGGAATCGCAAAGGAAGACCGTGGTTAACGCGACAGCCGGTATCCATTTCCGGGTAAATGAAAAAATAAACAAGTACGCTCCGCCCCCAACAAGTAACCCGGCAAATATTCGGTAAACAAGCGTAATGAAAATTGGTGGAATATCGAAGACTTTTGCAAATACCGCGCCGGGAATAAGTTGGATCCAAGAAGCAAAAACTCCAGCAGGTGCTCCCTGAACCGGATCTAACAACTTGAAGATGTCATTATGATAGGCATGAGCGCCGTAGTTTAGATAAAGAGTGGCGTCCTCAAAGTCTGCGAAATATACTGGCTCACCAAAGCGAATCAAGCCGATTAGGTGGGGAAGCGTAGAAATCAGAACGCCCACAAGCATGCAAAACAAAACGGCCTGGTTCGAGCCCCAGAATTTTTTTTTGAGTTCCATGCCGAGAGTATAGCAGAGGCTAGCTGTTCAACGGCCCCCAATCCCCCTTAATTCTTCAATAAAATGTGCCACCGATAGAATGATTGTGTCATGACTAGTGAGGAATTTGTCTTCACCGGTGTAAACAACAAATTTTTGTTTCACCTGTAAATCTTCGCACGCAATGTGAAAACCTTTTTTAGGGTTTGGTGAGCGGCTAGCCTTGATTTCAACGGCCCAATACTCATCCAGTCCAAATTCAATAACTAAATCTATTTCGGCTCCAGCTGACGTGCGATAGAAAAAGGGGTGAGTGCTGGGGGACAAGGTGTTAATAATGGTTTCAATAACAAACCCCTCCCAGCTCTTGCCTAAGATAGGGTGCCCCAACAGTGTCTCGTAGTTAGGGATTTGTAACAATGCATGCACAATACCGCTATCTCGCACGTAAGTGCGCGGCGATTTTACCAGTCGCTTTTTTATATTCCCATACCAAGGCTCCAGTCTACGAACCAATAGTAAATCAGTCATAAGATCTAGGTATCGACTGACAGTTACACTCTCCACCCCCAAAGAATTTGCCAACTTTGAGGCGTTCAGCAGCTCTCCTTGTGTATGAGCGAGCATGGTCCAAAAGCGCATAAGTGTGGCTGCGGGTATGCGTGGCCCTAGCTGAGGGATATCACGCTCTAGATAGGTCCGAATAAAATTCTGTCTCCAGGTATGGCTAGCCTGCTCACTTGCAGCGGCATAGCTATTCGGGAACCCACCACGCGTCCAAAGTTGCTGTAACGGCTCACCGTCAGGCTTTTCAACTTCAAAGGGATTTAGCCCCGTAAGCTCAGAATAATAAATGCGGCCGGCAAGGCTCTCAGAGCTTTGTTTGAGTAGCTCATTTGTAGCCGATCCAAGCACCAGAAAACAGCCGTTGCCTCGCCCCTCGCGCCGCCTAGAATCAATTATTCCGCGCAACGACATGAACAAATCAGGATAGCGCTGAATTTCGTCCAGTATCACCAGCTTATTAGCATGAAGCCCCAAATAGTGGGCTGGGTCTTTCAGCTTTTGAAAATCCTCTGGATTTTCAAGGTCTAGATAGGTTGAAGGTCGCCCCTTGGCTATCTCATGGGCAAGAGTTGTCTTGCCAATCTGACGTGGCCCAAGAATGGCTACAGCAGGGTTTTGGTCGAGGCTGTGGATAATTTTTTGTGCAAGCTCTCTCTTATACATCCTTGCAATAATAACATTTTATGTTAAAATTACAAGGTTGTACAATAGGACGATGTACGCGGCCAACAATGTATGGGGGAAGTGTGAGATAGTGGCAGGCCAGGAGGGATTCGAACCCACAACCCGCGGATTTGGAATCCGCTGCTCTACCAATTGGAGCTACTGACCTAGTTGCCGAGAGCTTCGAATCTATTAACTATTAACTAAAAAATCTTTGAAAGGCAATGGTAGTACGCCTGTAATCATTAAGAGACGTCTCTGGTGAGAGTAAATAATTTCAAGAAGACAGGGTGAGTTTTTACCTCTATTTTTTGCTCCGCGTCTATTTTACACTAGTTCTTGTGGTCAACCTGGGATGAAAACCTGAATAACCAACACGACGCAAAAATTTCTAGGAGGCATTTTTATGAAATCAGGTGCAAGAATCGTACAAGCGGCCCGGCCTTCTCAGTCTACGGACTGATTGTAAGAAACGGGGAGCTGACCTACTACAAGGGTGAATTCGAGAGTATATACGCTCAGAGAATAATATTTATTGTGAGAACCCCCACTATGGGTTTCCGGCGCGAAATATATGTTATTCATTGGCACAAACTACACACCACCGGTGAGTATGTTGCTAACGTTTATCTTGGTTGCAAAGCGACTGAACCTCTTGAACCATCAACATGATACAAAGGCGCGTCCCTCGCATAACAACAGGTTCAAGCGAGAATGCGGGGGATGCCATAACTACTCTAAGATCTCAGTCACAACACCAGCGCCCACAGTGCGTCCGCCTTCACGAATCGCAAAGCGCAACTCCTTATCCATCGCAATCGGAGAGATCAACTCAACCTCAAACTGAGCGTTATCACCTGGCATCACCATCTCTACGTCACCTGGAAGTGTTACTGACCCTGTCACATCTGTTGTGCGGAAGTAAAACTGCGGACGGTAGCCATTAAAGAATGGCGTGTGACGCCCTCCCTCGTCCTTAGACAAAACATATACTTCTGCTTTAAATTTCTTGTGTGGCGTAATCGAACCTAGCGCCGACAAAACCTGCCCTCGCTCCACATCTTCACGCTTCGTACCACGAAGTAGCGCTCCAATATTGTCCCCCGCTTGACCCTGATCCAAAAGCTTACGGAACATCTCAACCCCTGTTATCGTCGTCTTCGTAGTCTCACGAATACCAACGATCTCAATCTCATCACCTACGTTAACAACCCCCTGCTCTACACGACCCGTACACACTGTCCCACGACCAGAAATCGAAAACACGTCCTCAACTGGCATCAAAAATGGCTTATCCACCGCTCGTTGTGGCTCCGGGATATAGCTATCTACGGAATCCATAAGCTTCCTCACCGCTTCTGCTCCGAACTCACCCTTGTCCCCCTCCAGCGCCTTAAGGCCTGACCCAATTGTGATTGGAATATCATCACCTGGAAAATCGTAACTGGATAGAAGCTCTCGAACTTCCATCTCTACTAGCTCCAGTAGTTCTTTATCATCCACCTGGTCGGCTTTGTTTAGAAATACCACTAGAGCAGGCACACCTACTTGACGAGCCAATAGAATATGCTCCCGCGTCTGTGGCATTGGGCCGTCTGCCGCACTTACCACCAAAATCGCTCCATCCATCTGAGCTGCGCCCGTAATCATGTTCTTTACGTAGTCGGCATGGCCGGGGCAATCTACGTGTGCGTAGTGACGAGCTCCCGTTTCATACTCCACGTGGGCAGTATTAATCGTGATACCACGAGCCTTCTCTTCCGGAGCCGAATCAATATCTGCATAGTCCTTAAACTCTGCTCCTTGCTCCTCCGCAAGTACTTTCGTGATCGCCGCCGTTAGCGTCGTCTTCCCATGATCCACGTGACCGATCGTTCCGATGTTCAAGTGGGGCTTACTACGTTCAAATTTTTCTTTTGACATTGATACCTCTCCAAAAAATCAGCCAAAATCACTAAACACTAAAAATAGTGGAGCTCATAACCGGACTTGAACCGGTGACCTCTTCCTTACCAAGGAAGTGCTCTACCGCCTGAGCTATATGAGCGCTTAGTTTCACTTGTAACCTCACAATTTGCAAAGAAAAAAGTGGAGCGGGAGACGAGATTCGAACTCGCGACCCTCAGCTTGGAAGGCTGATGCTCTAGCCAACTGAGCTACTCCCGCTCTAAAAACCGTCGTCTAACTAGGCTCAAATTCAATAATAAGCCATTGTTTTGGTGGAGGGAGAAGGATTCGAACCTTCGAAGGCGTACGCCGGCAGATTTACAGTCTGCTCCCTTTGGCCACTCGGGCATCCCTCCGCCGTATCTGCCTAAAGCGATGCTCTTCAAAAAAGCCGTCCCTTAAGACAGACAGAACAGTTAAAATACAAAGAACATTGGAGCCGGTGGAGGGATTTGAACCCCCGACCAACGCATTACAAATGCGTCGCTCTGGCCCCTGAGCTACACCGGCGTCCGAGCGGCCGAATATAGCCCGTAAATTACTAAAAAATAAATAGCTAATTTGAAAAATATTAAGGCCCATTTTCAAACTTCATTTTGGAAAAGCTAACCACACTGAGACTCACTGCAGCGGCTGTGGCTGAATTTAAAGATTTGAAGCCGCCCTTTGCCGGGAGGTGAGCGCGAAAGTCACACGTTTTTAAAATCAAATCGCGAATTCCCTTTTCCTCGTTGCCAATCACGAGGGCCGTTGGCCCAGAGAACTCTAGCGCAGTTAAATTTTCTTTCGCATGCTCACTCAAACCATAGATCCAGAAGCCCGCATTCTTGAGTTCCTTCAGAGCATTCACAAGATTTCCAACCTGGACGACTGACACTTCGGTAAAACTGCCAGCAGAAATTTTTATTGTCGTTGCAGTAACTGGAGCCGACCGACGGTCCGGAAGCAAAACCCCCTTCACCCCGAAAAAGGCCGCGGAACGAATAATCGCTCCTAAATTTTGAGGGTCCGTTACAGAATCCAACACAAGCAAAATAGGCCGAACCTCATCCTTACAATCACCTAATACTTCTATCAGGGTCCTGTAGGGAAACTCTCTAAGCTCGGCCACAATCCCTTGTGTTTGGTCTATTTCGTTTCGCTTTAAGCCCAGTTGTTCTAATCGTTTTTCATAAGACTTTTTGTCTTTAAGCCGCTCAATATTCGGGCCTTTTTTCCCAGTGCAACGTCGCGCGACCTCTTCCCTGCGCTTCATATCACCTTGATTCGACATATAGATTCGCTTGATATCAAATCCCCGGTCGATGGCAGCCGACACCGCATGGATTCCATAAATCAGCACATGGACTCCAGAATTGCTTGCGTTGTGGCCTTTGGGTCCGGTGATTTAGTGATTGGTCGACCTATCACCAAATTCGTAGCACCCAGACAAACCGCTTCTTGTGGCGTTGCAATGCGAGCCTGGTCGCCAGCGCTCTCTCCTGCGGGACGGATTCCCGGCACCATAGTTTCAAATTCAGGACCAAGTTCTTTACGAATAATTTCTAATTCTCTGGCAGAACAAACCACACCATCCAGGCCCCAGGAGTGAGCTAACTTGGCCTTTCGCAGGACATCTTCCTCCACACTGGTGCCAGCAACGATCTGCCCCATACTGGTAAGCACAGTCACACCAAGTAACTTAGTCTTGCCATTCGATGATTCCTTTAAGGCGTCTATTGCAGCTCGGGCCATTTGCTCACCACCAGAAATATGAATATTCGTGTAAGACGCCCCTAAGGAGCCAACTGCCCGCAACGCTCCGGCAACCGTATTTGGTATGTCGTAACACTTTAAATCCAAAAACATATCGCACCCCTCGCTTACCAGCTCTCGAACAAAGCTCGGGCCGATCTTACAAAAAAGCTCCAGGCCAATTTTAAATTTAGGATTTATTGGTTTAATTCTTTCAACAATGGCACGAGCATCGGCTTCGTTGTCAAAATCCAGTGCACAATAAAGACCTGTATTCAAAGGTGCTGTATTCACTCGACTTACATCCCTTAATAGGCGCGAGCAAAAAAAATTTTTCTTTTTGACGGTGCTCTTGTCTTAATACAAACACCTTCTTCTTCGGCCGCATCCAAGGGAATACAGCGAATCGTTGCCTTGGTTTCTTCCTTGATCGCGGCTTCAGTTTCTGCTGTTCCATCCCAATGGGCGCGAACAAAACCTCCTTTTTTATCTAAAACTGCCTTGAATTCATCATAAGACTCTACATCGGTCGTATGATCCTCTCTAAATTTTACTGCACGAGCATATAGCGACTCTTGCACACTCGCTAAGAGATCCACCACTTTGGCAGCTACATCATTTAACGCCACTGCCTCTTTCTCACCTATATCTCTGCGAGCAAGCACGGCTTGGTCTTTAGCGAGGTCTTTAGGGCCAAGTTCAATTCTTATGGGCACTCCCTTGACTTCCCATTCGTTAAATTTCCAGCCCGGAGATTTAGTGTCATCGTCGTCGACTACAACTGCTATTGGACCACCAAGACCTGCCTTTTGCGCTGGCCAACTACGAATTTTGTCTGCCAACATCTTTGAATGCTTAACGACTGCCTCACGACCATCACCCTTACCAATTGGAATAATGACCACATGAATTGGTGCAAGACGCGGCGGAATCACAAGTCCTTTATCATCAGAGTGAGCCATAATGAGCGCACCCACGAGACGCGTAGAGACACCCCAAGAAGTTTGGTGCACAAAATCTAAATTTCCATCTTTAGTCTGAAATTCAGTGCCAAAAGCTCGTGCGAAATTTTGGCCTAGATAATGTGACGTCCCCGCTTGAAGAGCCCTCCCATCTTGCATCAAAGCCTCAATACAAAACGTTTCTACTGCGCCGGCAAAGCGCTCTGAATCCGTCTTACGCCCACAGACCACGGGAATCGCCAAATATTCTTCAGCAAACTCTCGGTAGACATGAAGCATCTTCATTGTCTCTTCCATCGCACCTTCTTCCGTCTCGTGGCAGGTGTGCCCTTCTTGCCAAAGAAACTCTGTTGTTCGCAGGAATGGTCGCGTCCGCAGTTCCCAGCGCATGACGTTCGCCCACTGGTTAATTAAAAGCGGTAGATCACGGTAGGACTGTACCCATTTGGAAAACATGGAATTAATAATGGTCTCTGACGTCGGACGCACCACATAGGACTCTTCAAGCTCTTTACCACCAGCCCGCGTAACCACGGCCAGCTCCGGAGCAAAACCCTCCACGTGTTCGGCTTCTCGCTTGATAAAGCTTTCGGGGATCAAGAGCGGAAAGTAAGCGTTACTATGACCGGTATCTTTAAACATTCCGTCCAGAGTCTTCTGAATCTTTTCCCAAATCGCGTAGCCATTCGGGCGAATCACCATACAGCCTTTAACCGGTGAATAGTCTGCCAGTTTTGCATGTTGGATAATGTCCAGGTACCAGGCAGAAAAATCCTGTTCTCGGGTCGTCATACGCTCGGCCATCGCTACTCCTTTTGAGGGCAAGATTCTCTATGAAATCTTTAAGGGCTAGATTCCCAGGCAATACTACTCCGAGGCTTAGTCTTTGTCCAACGCCTTGATGTTATAAGACTTCATTTTCCGGTGCAGATTGGTGCGCTCAATGCCCAGAGACTGGGCCGTACGGGACACGTTCCAGCTATTCTCGTTCAATCGATCGATAATTAGCTCGCGCTCAAAATTATTTTTCGCCTCCTTAAGACTTGTAGAGCCATCAGCCACAACACCAGCCATATCCATGAACAGTGCTCCTGAACTCTCAATAGACTCATTCATGATCTGCGAACGAATGTCTGCCGGAAGATCCTTGACCCCGATCTCATCATCGGAAATCATGATGCTTAAACGCTCCACCAAATTCTTGAGTTCTCGCACATTTCCGGGCCAACGATAACGCTGCAATAACACCATTGCGTCCGGAGCCAATCGCTTATTCGTTCTTTTGAACTCACGAGAGTAGAAATCAAAATAATATTTCAGCAAGACAGGAATATCGTCTGCCCGCGCCCTCAATGCAGGAACGACAATTGGAATCACATTCAATCGATAATACAAGTCTTCTCTAAATCGATTTTCAGCAATCTCCGTTTTCAAATCCTTGTTTGTTGCGGCGATCACGCGCACATCCACAGCATTTGTCTCGTTACCGCCCACTCGCTCAAAGCGCTGCTCTTGCAAAATGCGCAAAATCTTAGCCTGAGTCTTCAAGCTCATGTCTGCGATTTCATCAAGAAAAAGCGTTCCGCCATCGGAAATATCAAATTTACCGCGCTTCATTTGCGTCGCACCCGTAAACGCGCCCTTCTCGTGCCCGAAGAGTTCTGACTCAATCAAATCTTCTGGGATAGCAGCGCAATTCACTTCGATAAATGGCTTATGCCTACGTTGTGAATCCTCGTGAATTGCCCTTGCGACTAATTCCTTGCCCGTACCATTCTCGCCAGTAATTAAAACCCAAGAATCAAGTGGGGCTACCCTCTCCACTTGTTCTTTTAATTCGAGCATTTTCGACGCATTACCGATCATTGGGTAGTGCTCACGCACAGCGGATCGAAGACGCTTATTCTCCACACTTAGAGAACTAAAAGTGATTGCATTCTTAAGAGTAACTAAAAGTTTATCTAAAGAAAGAGGTTTTTCCACAAAATCGTAGGCGCCAAGTTTCGTAGCCTTTACAGCTGTTTCGATCGAACCATGTCCACTCATCACGACAACAACGATATCAGGATGGGCGGCACGAGCACGCTTTAATACTTCGAGTCCATCGATTCCTGGGAGCCAAACATCTAAAAGCATGGCATCGAAATCACCGGTCTTTAAAGTGTCGATTGCTTGTTCACCCGTAAGTGCGGGCGTAACTTGATAGCCCTCATCAGAAAGGGCGCCGGAGAGTGACTTCTGGATCGACTCTTCATCATCTACTAATAGAATCTTACGACTCATGAACCACCTCCCCTACTCTACTGAGTGGCAATTCTATCGTGAAACATGCTCCCCCCTCTTTTACATCAATTTGTGGGTTAGCCCTAATATAACCGTCGTGATCACTGATTATACGCTTAGCTATTGCTAAACCAAGCCCCGTGCCCTCTTTACGAGTAGAAAAGTAAGGCTCGAAAAGTAGTGGCATGATTTGATTCGATATTCCTGGACCATTGTCGAGCACTTCAATTGTAACAGTCCCTAAGGAGGGCTCTAATCGAGTACGTACCGAAATTCGTCCACCGGCTTTTTCTTTAATCACAGCCACAGCATTGTCCAATAAATTGATAAGAACACGTTTGATTTGTTCGCGATCAAACGAGAACACAGGTAAATCCTTTTCGTATTCGAGCTGGAATTCAATCCTCTTATGAGCTTGCTGATAAAGCGTTATCACTTCTGCAATAGCTCCGTTTAAATCATTTGGTAAAGGATTCGCAGCTGGGAAGCGCGCGTATTGAGAAAATTCATTTACCATTTCTTTTAATTCATCTACCTGACGAATAATTGTGTCCGTACACTCCTTAAACACGCAACGATCCTCTTCGTCTTTGGCGTTGTTCAAGAATTTTTTTTGCAATCGTTGAGCAGATAGTTTGATTGGAGTGAGTGGATTCTTAATTTCATGGGCAATTCGGCGAGCAACCTCACGCCAAGCAGTCTCTCTTTGCGCCTTAATCAGATGAGTCACGTCATCAAGAACCATTACCATACCTTGAAATTCGCTCGAGACGCCATAAAGTGGCGTCATTGAAACTAAAATGGAAACTGGGTGGCCATCAACAGAGATCAAATTTAAATATTTGAAAACTGTGTCTTTTTGATCTGTGTCCACCACCTCTCGAATAGCCGAATCTAATTGAGAAAGATCTCCGACAAATACTTTCTCGATTGTCTTGCCAATCCAAATATCGGAATCGAGCCCTAACAGGGTCGCAGCTGACTTATTCACCGTAGTCACAACAAAATCTCGGT
Source organism: Oligoflexia bacterium (assembly GCA_011087955.1). Taxonomy (GTDB): domain Bacteria; phylum Bdellovibrionota; class UBA1018; order CAIPTA01; family JAALKR01; genus JAALKR01. The sequence goes on along the minus strand of JAALKR010000014.1, from coordinate 23,871 downwards.
CAATCGAGCAAACCCCCGCACTCACATTAGAAAGGATTGCCTCTACATAGCGCCTCTTCTCATCCAACTCTAAATTGGTCGTCTCCAAACGATCGCGGTGCTCTTTAATATCGACAGTCATTCGGTTAAAGGAGCGCAAAACATTGGCGATTTCATCATTGCCAGTGTTCGTAATTTCTACATCGAAGTTGCCGCTACCAACCTCGTTTACTGCCTTTTCTAAGTGCTCCAAAGGAACAGTCATTTCTCGAGCCATATAGAGGCCAACCCAAATAGCCACGAAGATGATAAGCAGTGTAATCAGAATTAGGATCGAGAAATAGATCGACTTAATGGGATATTTAAGTGGGTTTACTTTTCGATAATCTTCAAATGTCGTGGAGACTTTGGTCGCTTTTGTTACTAAGCTAACGGGCACAAAATGGTTTACCGACAGTGCTCCAATAACTTCCTGTTTGTCTGAGGCCATCGTAAGTGGAATTATCGATCGCAGCACATCCCCAGATCCAACGTGCTGAACTAAAAAAACTGTCTCACCCTTTAGCACCTTCTCCACAGACTCAATCGGTAAACGCGGAAATATGTCCTCTGCTAGCCCATCCTCCGCAACCAGCTCACTTGGGTCCAAAGGGTGTGTATAGAGCTCCACCGCCGCCAACGAAAAATCATGACGAAATTTTTTGAGTTCCCGATTTAAATTGCCACCAATCAAAGTCTCAAAACTATCGAGCCTGCCCTTCTTCTCCATTTCGGACCGAATTTTTTCGGCGAAATGATGTGCGCTTTTCTGGTGGTCTTTGTAATAGGCATTTGTAATCTCCAAGGAAGCTTGTAGGGTATTCCCCACCTGAACTGAGAACCACTTATCGAAGGTGGAGTTGATATAGAGCGCCGAAATCAAAAAAAGCACGACCGTCGGCACAATCGAAAGACTCAAGAATGCCGCAACCAGCTTCGTTTTCAGCTTAGAGCCGAGGAGGCCTGAGCGCCGCTCCAGGAAAAGTTTCAAAAGATTCCGGTAGATTAGGAATACGAGCACCGCAAGCAAAATCAAATTTAGATTGATAATTCCGAAAAAAAACAATGAGTTAATGAAAGGCAAGGTGCTAGAAGCCTTAGAGAGCCCAAGAGCAACGTTAGATAAGGCCACAACAGCCAGGAGCACAATAACGAGTGTAAATAATTCTCTCCGACGTTTCCGACGTTCTGATTTTTCTAATGGGGCTGAGCTCACTTCTTTCCTCGGTGTTGACAATCAATATCTATAAACTCTATAACCTCTTGCTATGCCAACAGAAATTGTAATTAATGCTACCTTGCCGGAAATCCGTATAGCACTCATTGAAGACGGGGAGATCCTTGACCTGTCCACCGAATACGAGAAAAATAAGGGCGTCGTCGGCAACATCTACAAAGGCAGAGTAACCCGAGTGCTTCCAGGCATGCAAGCTGCCTTCGTGGACATCGGGCTGGAGCGTGCGGCGTTCCTGTACGTGGGTGATGTTGTAGTGGAAGACGACACCATAGCGAACGCAGAAAAGCTTAGTGAGTCCAAGGAGAAAGACGAAGAAGGTAACGACGATATTGAAGTCGATGCAGGGGCCTATTTAGAGGACAAAAATTTAGAAGAACTAGAGACCAAAAGTGCCGGATTTGAGAACGTAAAAGACTCTGATCAAATCGAAGATGAAGACTCCGACGGTGATGAAGACAATGATAATGATAATGATGAGGATAATAATGATGAGGATAATGATGAGGATAGTGACAACATCGAGTCCTCCGAAGGCGAGAGCGAAGGCGAAGATTCTGGAGTAAATGAAGCCTCTGAAGTGGAAGATGCAAGTGCAGCCGCAGCCACCAGTCGGAACATGGGCTCTGGAACGGAGGCTACTAAGTCCGTTGGCCGAAGAGCAGAGCGTGACAACCGAGCTAATAAATTCAAGCGCAAAAAGCAGCGTGGCAAACATCCACACAAGCGCTTGAAGAATCACTGGAAGACGGAGAAGCCACCGCAAATCAATGAAATTTTACGCGAAGGCCAAGAGATTGTTGTTCAAGTAACGAAAGAGCAGATGGGCACAAAGGGTGCGCGCTTGACCTGTCACTTGGCATTGCCTGGTCGTCATGTTGTGCTGATCCCCACGGTTGACCATGTAGGCGTGTCACGAAAAATTGCTACTGCCGCTGAACGTCGCCGCTTACGCGACATCATCAACGAACTTCGTCCGCCTGGAATGGGTTTCATCGTACGCACAATGGCTGAAGGTGCCAGCAATGAGCAGATTACAAACGAAGTAAATTATCTCCTTGGTTTGTATTCGGAAACCCGCCGTAAGCGAGAGCGCATGAAGAGCCCTTCGCTATTACACGAAGATTTAAGCGTAATTTTGCGTACAGTCCGGGATAATTTTACAAGCGATATTTATCGCCTGGTTGTCGACTCGCCACGAGTTTTTGAATATGTGCATGAATACATTGGTAAAGTAGCTCCACCGCTCAAAAATCGTGTCGTTGAATACAAAGGTAAAGATCCGATTTTTGATGCTTACGGGATCAACTCAGAAGTTTCTCGTGCTCTTAACCGCAAAGTGTGGCTAAAATCTGGTGGCTATTTGATCGTGGACCAAGCGGAAGCCTTGACCGTAATCGATGTAAATACCGGGAAGTTTATCGGAAAAAAATCGTTTGAGGACACGATTCTAAAAACTAACCTCGAAGCAGTGGCTGAAGTTGCCTATCAGTTGCGTCTGCGGGACGCCGGTGGAATTATCATTATCGATTTGATTGATATGGAGCGCGCTAATCACCGAGAACAGGTTTATCGTGCGCTTGAGAATGCTTTGCGCAAAGACAAAGCCAAGACTAATATTCTCCGAATTTCTGAGCTTGGCCTGATTCAGATGACTCGTAAACGAACGAAAGAATCACTGAACCATATCTTCTGCCAGCCTTGCCCTTACTGTAATGGGAATGGTTCGATTAAGAATATTCGCACGATCACTTTTGATATCTTCCGCGAGCTGGAGCGTACGGCTCTTGAAGGCGGTATCACTGGTGCGAATGTCATGACTCACCCTGAAGTTATGGACCATATGTATCGTGAGGAACGAGATACGCTAGATCGCTTAGAGGAGCGCTTTGGCATGAAGATCTCAGTTCGAGCAGACGCATCCCTTCATTTAGAAGCCTATAACGTCATTGGTGAAAGACTAAGTTTTCAGCGATAGCTGCTAACATATTTAGAAGCGAAGCGACTGTACGGGAGCCCAGAAAACTACGGACTCTCGACCACGTATGTTCCACTCACTAGAGGTTTTGAGTTTCATTAATTGTCGCGAAAAATAAGCAAAATCTTCATCGTCAGCCTGCTCATATTCATCTGGCTCCTCGAAATCAAAACCCCGAGACGTAGATAAAGCATTCACTACTGCAACCGTTACGCCAAGAACGGCCCCAATAGCAGCACCTACCAAAATGTTATTAGTATGTTCGCCAGATTCGTTATAGAAAGGCAGAGTCGAAACGCCCAAGATAGCTCCCACACCGGACGAAGCCGCGACCGTTATTACAGTGTCGCCAAAGGAGGCCGCACCAGCTTGCTTTGGTGAAAAAATCATTAAAGACAGCCCAAGACTAAAAACAATAGCAAACTGTCTCAAGGCCCGTAGCTCCTAAGGTGATTTATTATTTCAGTACAGCGACCTCCACGGATATTAGCCACGCCTTTTCTATATTGATGCTTTTTTTCATCCCAAAAACTAAGTTCAAATATGCAGTTCACTGACTCGGTATATGCGTAGACATCTTCAAATTTAGTGCCGGATTGAGTATTGGGCTGGAAAGAGGATGGGGTGCGAGGTTGAGTGCTAGATTGAGCATCGAGCTGAGCCTCGGATTGAGAGATAGACAAGGTAACGGGATTCTCTTCCTGACCCGCAGCTGCAAATGCATAAGCTCCTCTGTTTTCAACTTTAGTCTGAACCATAGTGAACTTACGACTGTCTAAATGGAGCTCAAACGCATTTTGATCGAGGTGATACAGGAAGGACCAACGCTCCCTCGCTACTAAGATAGTTGGCGACATGTTAGCCACGGATTGATACGTAGATTCGGCTGCGATTCGGTCAAATTCATCTTGAACACCATTAAGCCAGTTAAAGTCACCCACCATAGATGCAGGTTCACGATCATACATTGATCGTGTGTCCATACTCAAACCTGCGTTTGAGGCAAGACTTCGTTTTGCCTCACCTGCTTTCATTGCTTGGTCTTCGACTTTGATCTCTTGGTCTTCTTCTATCAATAGACAGTCTTCGCAGGCGAACTCTCTGTTTTTTGTGCCCGCACATGCTACGGTGAAGAGAGAAATTGCGATTAAAAAGAACTTAACTTTCATACTATCGTAACTCCTGTGCTTGATTATACGACCCCTCACACCTGAAAGTATAACATGGTACCGCGTGTCGACAATGCTTCTAGACCTTTTTCCCTACCTGCTAAATTGTGCTATGACTTCAGATATAATATGCAGTCAAAAATCCAGAAAATTAAGCAAAGAATTAGCTCTGCCGCCAAAGCATCTGGGCGCGATCCCAACTCTATAAAGCTAGTTGGAATCAGCAAAACGAAACCAAATCGGGCCATTCAAGAAGCTTATAAACTGGGAATACAAGATTTCGGCGAAAACTATATGCAAGAAGCCGTTAGTAAGGTTTCGGCTCTAAGGAAGGAAATGCCAGGAGCTAAATGGCATTTTATTGGTCCATTACAGTCTAATAAAGCAAAAGATCTAGCCCAATATTTTGATTATTTTCATGCGCTTGACCGCGAAAGTTTAGCCAAGAAAATTCAAAGTCATTTGGAAAAATTCAATCGTAAGTTAAGGGCATTTATCCAAGTGAATATTGATGCAGAGGAATCTAAATCTGGGATTAGCCCCAGCAGAGCAGAAGAACTTCTGAAAGAACTCTCCACTTTCGATCAAATTCGAGTCGTTGGACTCATGTGTATACCAAGTAGGGAACAAAGCTCCCCGAGTGAGCCTTTTTGCAAACTCGCCGCTCTACAGAGGAGGTTAAATACCAGTGCGGTTTACCCTCACGAGCTAACTGAGCTATCCATGGGAATGACCAAAGATTTTGAAGCTGCAATCCAGGAGGGTGCCACTATGGTCCGCATTGGAACCGCAATTTTCGGAGAACGACTGTAACTTTCAGAGAAAGGCTGTGCGATGAGCATGAATTATCAAAAGATCCCAAAAATTGAGCTCCATAGACATCTCGAGGGATCAGTGCGCCTGACAACAATTGCTGACGAGGCAAGAAAACAGAATTTACCTCTTCCCTATAAAAATTTAAACGAACTCCAGAGGAAATGCCAGTTGCGAGAACCAATGAATACATTGATGGACGTGATAAATGTGTTCTTTGCGACGCAGCCCATACTAGGCACTCCGGATGCAGTTCGACGTATTACTTTTGAACTCCTGGAAGACGCATATAAAGAAGGGGTTTACGCTTTAGAAATTCGTTATTCCCCAGAATTTTTAACTCACAACCATGAACTGACGTTTGCCGACGCACTTATGGCAATAGAAGCAGGCATTGCCGATGCTAGAGCAAAATACGATATCCAAGCTGGCCTTATAGGGATTGTATCTAGAATGTTCGAAATTGAATCCGGAACGCGTACGCTCGACCATATGTTGGCTTTTCCAAACTCATTTATCGGTTTTGATTTAGCTGACGATGAGAAAGAATTAGACTTTGATGCCTTTAAAACCCTCACAGATAGAGCCAAGGCGAGCGGATTAGGGATTTCTATACATTCTGGTGAAGAGATCGGTACGGAAGTTAACGTTGTGCCTACGATTGACATGTTATCCGCATCGCGAATAGGGCATGGCCTACAAATCATTCGCGATGACTCGATTTTAAGAGAAGTCAAAGACCGTGGAACACTTTTAGAAATTTGCCCTACCTCCAACTATTTAACTAATGCGGTCACAAGTGTCGCTACCCATCCGGCACGAGTTTTATTAAATAAAGGCATCCGTCTTTGCATTAATTCTGATGACCCAAGGGTTTTTGGCATAGATTTATCCAATGAATATAAGGTCTGCATGGAACAGCTCGGCTTTACGAAAGAAGAAATTCAAACGACATTACGATACGCTCTAGAAGACACGTTCTTAAATGATGATGTAAAAAAGTATTTGCATAAGAAGCACTTCTATTTTTTATAAGGCCCTTTTTATGGAAGAGCTTTTTTTCGATTCAAAAATTATAGTTGTAAACAAACCTGCAGGAATTCTCTCACAGCCAGATGGCAAGGGCACGCTATGTGTTCCGGACTCATATCGGAAAAATCCAACACAAAAATTTCCGGTTTGTGCGCATCGACTCGACCGCAATACGAGTGGTTGTCAAGTTTTGGCTCGTAACCCCAAGAGTGCAAAACGGTTGCACGAAGCGTTCATAAAGGGAAATATAGAAAAATCCTATCTGATTGTGACCAGGGGAAAGACTCCAGACAAGGGCACCATTGAAGAGCCTCTGCGAAAATTCCAGTCCAAGTCTTTTGTAGATAAACGAGGTAAGCCTGCAAAAACAAAATTCCAAATCCTCTCAAGGTCTGGTGATTTAGCTTTGCTTGAGGTTGAAATCGAAACAGGAAGATTCCATCAAATCCGTGCCCATTTTGCACATAAGCGTAACCCACTTTTAGGCGACAGAAAATATGGGCAGGGGCCATCGACCAGGATGTATTCTCGCCCTGCTATTCATGCTTGGAAGTTAATTCTTAAAAAATATAACCCAGATAACTCTGATTTAAAGTTAGAAGCTGGCCTACCAAAAGATTTTCAAGATTTACTAGATAAGCACAAACTCAAGCTTCCTTAAACTCCCCTGCCCTTTTTCTTCGCTTTAAATCGTTTAAGAACGCGTGCATATCTTTGGGTAGGCCACAGCTAATTTGTATATGCTCTTTTGAGATTGGATGGATGAATTCTAGAGATTTCGCATGCAAGAGAAAGCGATCTAATGAAATTTTCGGTGTAAACTGACTCATCCACTCCGTATCCCCATATAGCTTATCATTCAATAAAGGCACACCGAGGGAGTTTGCATGTACACGAATTTGATGCAACCTCCCAGTCTTAGGCCGAGCCTCTATCCAAGCGATATCGCCAAACGGTTCGAGCAGCTCAAAAAATGTTTCTGCCTTACTCCCTTCACGTAAATTTATCAAAGCTCGTCCTCGGCCCTTTTTCCCCTCGGCTCGTTTTAGTGGCAATACTAGTTCAGCCGTATCCCAGTCCGGTAGCCCTGCCGAGAAAAACCAATAAACCTTCGTCAATTGACTGTTCTCAAACAATTTAGAAAATGCTTTGTGAGAACCCCCGTCTTTAGCGAAAATTACTACGCCGCTAGTGTCTCGATCTAATCGATGTAATGGAAAAAGATCTCTACCATCTTCGTCAGCAGTGTGCCCCTGCTCTCGCAAATAGTTAGCAACTTTATAGATTAGGATATTTGATAGGTCTTCTTTACCGAAGCGATCTTTCACGACCAATTGCCCAGCAAGTTTTTCAACAGCAACAATAAACTCATCCTCATAGAGGATTTTATTTTTCATTGCCTCAAGTCTACATAAATTTTTACAGGAGTCTTTAATTTTGCACCCCTTAGCCAAGAGTCTCGATCCGAGCCAAGTCGCTGCTTCTGATATCGACCTACCAAAAGCTGCTTTTCCAACTCCCTATGAAGCGCTCTCTCGCCTGCCTTGGGGTCAGCTCGAGTGGACCATAATTGAGAGTATTTTTTACCAAGTCTCTGCCATTTAGACCAGCAACTAGGCTTTGCTTTCATTTGCTTAATGGCATCGGCAAAAATACCGGAAACTTCGGTGATGCGCAGGCGAGCCTCCAAATAAATTAACTCTTCATCCACATAGCGATTCAATGAATTAATTAGCGGTTCAAACCTCGCACCAGTACGCTTTCGAATCCCACTACAAAGCATAGCACTCTCGATCGCTAAGAAGCGAAGCACGTCAGAATAATGCACTGCCGTTATGCCCACCTTCGCGAGGACTGCCTCAACCAAAATCCCCTTTCTCGCCTGGGCTTTTGGAAGAGCAAGTAGAGCTAGTATCACTAGTATGGAAAAAAAACGTCGAACCACTATCTGTCATAATACTCTTGGCGCCCTAAGGATATAACTATGTTTTTTAGTCGACTATCCTGAGCGTCGTGGCTATTTTGAGTATATAAGTCAAAATCAAACCTTACTTCGCCATAAACAAGGAGGTTCCCCTCAAAATCGAACCCCTTCACAAAAAACCAACCACTTTCACTAATCTCCAAGTCCTTTAAGCCCAGTGATTTGACTTCAAAAATTTGCTCTGCCCCCGAATCGCCCCGCCACACCAACTCTCTACCTTCGACTCCTGCCCAAAATTCGTCCTCATTATAGAAATCCTTGTAGCTCAGTACTAACGCGACCGGAGACAACCTACTCGTCCCAGGGCTGACCTCTTCCGAACCGCAAGCGGTTAAAAATTGTGCGACAAAAACTAGACTTAAAATTTGAAGAATATTCATTTGACCTCCGGAATACATTTTACCTAAGGGAGTTAAAGCAAATTGCAGACCAGATAGCGACGAGGTGGCCGCAATCTGCTATTCTATCGATTAGGAATCGAAAGGGAGACCCCATGCAAAATGATTTTGTGCACAATATTGTGCAAAGCGATCAGTTAGAAAAACAGATTCAAGTTAAAAGTCAATCCATCCAAGAGGTCATTCGCGAAACCGAACAAGTAGTAGTTGGACAAAAGGATATGCTTGAGGGCATGGTGATGGCCTTTCTTTGTGATGGCCATGTATTACTTGAAGGCCTGCCAGGGCTCGCAAAAACATTGGCAGTAAGCACATTATCGAAAGTTCTTGACCTTGAATTTAATCGCATCCAATTTACCCCCGACCTTTTGCCCTCAGATGTAATCGGCTCCATGGTTTACAACCAAAAAACAAATGAGTTTACGCCAAAGAAAGGGCCAATTTTTGCCAACATCGTTCTAGCGGATGAAATCAATCGTGCGCCTGCGAAAGTTCAGTCCGCACTGCTCGAAGCGATGTCAGAAAAGCAAGTCACGATTGGTGGGGAAACGTACAAACTCGATAAGCCGTTTGTGGTATTAGCAACTCAAAACCCAATTGAGCAAGAAGGCACGTATGCTTTACCCGAAGCCCAACTCGATCGATTCCTTTTTAAGGTGAAGGTGCATTACCCAAAAAAGGAAGAAGAAAAGCTGATTATTGACCGAATGACAAGGAATGAAATCCCAAAAGTCACAAAAACTGTTTTACCGAAAGTAATTGAGGAAGCTAAATCACTAACAACAGACGTTTTCATTGATGAAAAGCTCAAGAGCTATATTTTGGATATTATCTTCGCTTCTCGCTTCCCTGGGCAATACTACCTAGATGAGTTAAAGCCGTGTATACAGGTAGGGGGGTCACCTAGAGCCTCCATCAATATGGTGAAAGCCTCTAAGGCAAAAGCATTTTTATCTGGTAGAGCATTTGTGACTCCTGACGACATCAAGAGTGTCGCTTACGATATTCTTCGGCATCGATTAATTTTGACCTACGAGGCTGAAGCGAATGATTTAACCTCAGAAGCAATTATCAGGAAAATTCTGGATGCAGTTCAAGTTCCTTGATTGGTTCAAAAAATTATCTGCAGATCCTGCTCCGAAATCTAAATCGGTGCATACCTGGGAAGATTTTTACGATCTTCGGGAGTCAGGACGTGCGCCCTTAAGTAAGATCGCAAAATCGGTAAAGCAGCTGGAAATCATTGCGAAGCGCAAAGCAGAGTCAATTTTGGCCGGCCAGTATAAGTCTCGCTTTCGTGGACAAGGGATGCAGTTTGTAGACACTCGTGTCTATCAATACGGAGATGATGTTAGGCATATTGATTGGCGCAGTTCCGCGCGGTCGCAACAAACCTATGTCAAAACTTTTGAAGAAGAGCGTGAGCTAAATATAATTTTAGTAGTTGATATATCTGCTTCAAATTATTTTGGTTCCCAAGGCTACACAAAGCGGGAGGCAATTGCTAACGCCGTTGCTTCCATTGCTTTTTCCGCAGCCTCAAACCGCGACCAAGTATCGCTTGTACTATTTACGGATCGTATTGAGAAAGTCGTCCCAGCGAAGAAGAGTAAGAAACATGTATTTCGATTAATTGAGGAGATTCTAGCCTTTCGCCCCGTGAGCAAGGGCACTAATATTGATGTTGCACTCAAAACTGCAAATAGCCTTGCCAAACATTCTTCGATTATCGTTTTAGCTTCTGACTTTATGGGGCGTATGAACACGAATTTTTTACGACAAATCACTCGTAAACACGATTTCATCGCAATGCATATCATTGACCCAAGGGAACTAGCCCTCCCTAACATTGGTATTGTACAGGTTCAAGACCCAGAGACTGGTGAAGAAGCCATTATTGATACTAGCTCAACCAAGTTGCGAAAACAATTTAGTGCAGAACAAACCCGATGGCACAACTCTGTTGACCAACTAATTATTCGTTCCGGTGGGGACTTTTTCCGCATTCACACACATAAAGATCCTTCTCGAGATGTATTTGAATTTTTTGCAAAAAGGAAGCGTAGATGAGCGTTTGCAGAGTCAAACTATTGCTCAGCATATCTATATTATTGCTCAGCATATTTGTATTTTTCCTCCGCCCCCTCGAAGCAGTTGCTACCAATCCTATTTTGCGATTAGATGAAACAAACTCAGACCCAGACCTTACTATCGGTGCCCATATTCGTCTTGAAATTATTGTTAATGATACAAGCCTTGGCGGAGCGGCACCGTGGACAATTGAATTTCCCTCTCCTCGACGCTGGCTAATGCATGGGCCACTGCTTGTTGATGCATATTCGATTGGTGAAGGAAACGACCGTATCGAAAAAATTCGAATCGATGGAGTCGTTCTAGATGAAGGTGAAGTTGTTATCCCTCCGTTCTTTATCCGGCAAGAAGGAGAAATAGATACTATTGAAACTAACTCACTCGAAATTCAAACTAAGTCTAATTTTAAGAGCAAAGAAGAAAAGAAAAAATCCAAGCCAGCCTGGCTTTTAAACCCACTAATGCAAGGAGGCTTCAATTCCATGGTACTGGGGGTTATTGCTGTAATTATAGTTTCTTTAGTTGCGTATTTGATCTACTTACTAGTTCACTACCTAAAGACTAAATATACAGCTAAGAAGCCTACACCAAAGCTCCTTGCGGACCAGGATGTTCTCTCGTTGAAAGCTTTTATTCATCAGTCTTCGGAGAAATCAGAATTTTCTAAGGAATTTTCATTTCAGGTGACAGAAGTAATGCGACGATACCTTGCTAAACGACTAGAGTTGCCACTGCTAAAGGCGACCGACCGTGAGCTCTTAGCTAAGCTGTCTAGAGAAACTGTGCTATCCAGGAGGGCACTTGACCGCAACCAGATCACCAAATGTGCAACGATCCTAGATGCAACCTTTGCTCAACGCTATTACGTCGGAGACGCCATTAATCGTGACTCGGCAGCACAAATTGTTAGTGCATTATCGGAAATAATTACCGAAGTAGAACAAAGTTTTACCGAACAAACGACTAAAATTAAGAAGGGAGCAAATACCTAATGCGTCTTTTGTTTCCTTACTTGATGCTAGCAGTAATCCCTATCATCATAGTCCTATTTATGTCGGCTTCTATTCAACCGCTAAAGAGAGCTGTCTCATACCCATTCGCAGGGAAAAAGCTCGGTGGAAATTTGAGCTTTATTGATAAATATGTGCCACTATTTCTGCGAAGTCTGATTTTTTCCGGTCTAATATTCTGCTTGGCTCGCCCTCAAATATCTTCTTCCTCATCTATTCGTAAGGCGGATGGAGTCGATATAATGATAGCATTTGACGTATCTAAGAGCATGTTGATCGAAGATTATGGGAAACAAAGTAGAATTAATTTAGCCAAAAAAACAGTAGTGGATTTTGTAAAAGGCAGGAAAGATGATCGTATTGGCTTTCTGATGTTTTCTGGTGAAAGTATCACTTTATGTCCGCCTACGTTGGACTATGAAGTGCTAGAAAATGCTATTCAAGGTGCCAGCACGAATGTCTTAAAAGACGGAACTGCAATTGGCGATGCTATTGCTAATTCGGCCAATCGATTGAAGGATTCTAAAGCCAAAAGTAGAATTATTGTTTTGCTTACTGATGGGGATAATAATATGGGCTCAATTGGACCAGAGACTGCCGGGGCTCTTGCAAAAGGTTATGGAATTAAAGTGTATGCGATTGCGCTTGGAAAAGAGGGGGTAGTTCAATTTCCTACAGTTCGAGTACATGGGCGGACGACAAGATACCAACGCGTAAATAGCACAATCAACCCGGAGCTGTTACAACGAATCTCTAAGGAAACTGGGGGAAGGTTCTTCAGAGCAGCGCAGAAAGGCTCGCTATCGAAAGTGTTCGCTGAAATTAATAAGCTTGAGAAAACTAAGGTTGAAAAGAAGGAACGAATCCGTTGGAGCGAGCGATATCAATATTTTTTATTAGGAACACTCATTTTATTGATGTTGGAGTTTCTATTAACTCGAACTCGATTTAGGTTATTGCCAAACTAGTTATTATGACAGCTTTTAGATTTGCTGAACCTAATTATTTCTTCCTACTAATCGCTTTAATCGTGCTTGCTATGGCGTCAAAGCTCGCAGCAAGCTTTGCCTTAAAACGATTAAAGTTATTTTCTTCCCACCCTCACTGGCGTTCTTACCTTGAGTTTGCTGGGCCAAAAAATTTTGACATTTCTACGATTTTAACACTATTAGCGATGGCCCTGTTGATTCTCGCATTGGCTCGTCCGCAAGGAGATCCAATCGTTGAAGAAAGAGAAAGCAATGTTTTAGACATAATTGTGGCCCTAGATGTTTCCTCCAGCATGGCTGCAGAGGACACTACCCCTAGTCGCCTGGAAAAAGCGAAACATTCTGTGGGAACAATGCTCAATCAGCTTTTTGGAGACCGCGTCGGTTTAATTGCCTTTGCTGGTTCAGCTATTTTGGTTTCGCCGCTAACCTCTGACCACAGCATCATCCGTTCATTCTTGGATGTGCTTAATCCATCGACTATCTCCAATCAAGGAACGAATTTTGAAGCTGTCGCTCGCACTGCCGTCAGCGCTTTCAAACGCGGATCTGAGCATGACCCTTCGGCTGACAACCGCTCACATATTATTGTGATCTTCAGTGATGGTGAGGCCACTGCGGGAGACTTTTTTGAAACGGCGAAGGAGTTGAAAGAAACTGGAATAATCATTCATACCGTGGCTATTGGTACTGCCAAAGGCGTCCCTATTCCAATCCGTGACAAAGATGGAGTCCTTAAAAGTTATAAATTAGACCGCATGCAAAATACGGTAATTTCTAAAGTTAATTTCGATATGCTCTCCAAGATTGCAACCGCCGGTGGTGGACTGGCCTTCAAGGCCACCCTTGCAGAAAAAGAAATTTCTGCACTAGTTAATTCATTTCACAATCTGAATAGAGCAAGCGCAAAGAGCATTAAAGCTAAAACTTATAAAGAGTATTTTTTCTGGCCCTTATCGGTTGCGATTATTTTGCTCTCTATAGTCTATATCCCTTGGCATGCCTTTTTTTTAAAAATAGGCGTTATCCAGAGTCTCACAGTCTTCGCTTTAGGACTTAGCCTTAACTCGAATGCAGCCGAGAACGTGGATGAGCGTTCGGCTGAAAACTCTCAAGCACTGCAGACACCAGAGATTGAGGACAAAAAATCAACTATTATTGACAAACTATTATTTGACTCCAAAAGGATTCAGTCTGAGGAAGCTTTGAATCTTTACAAGCAAAAAAAATTAAGAGAGGCATCAAAATTATATACAAAAATTTTAGCTAACAACCCAAGTTCAAAAGTGGCTACCTACAACGCTGCCACTGCTCTTGCGCGTGAAGGGAAAATGGATGAAGCACAAACACTATTCCAAGAAATGAGTCAAGAAATCAGCCTAAACGACGAAGATACAGAAACCATCAAACACTTTTCAAAATTTAATTCTGCCGGCACTAGCGCAATAAAAAAGGACACTGCCAGCGCAATTCAGCAATATGCAGACCTCATCACTAAGATCAAAAAAGACCTCAATACTAACTTAGATAAACAGTACGCCCTAGACAAGCACTCCATCTTAAAAGAGGCTAAAAAAAATATTGAGCACCTTCTCACAAGCCAGGAAGGAAAAAAAAAGCTCAAGGATAACGAGAAAAAGGAAGAACAGCAAAAGCAATCTGGCCAAGGCAACCAAAAGGATAAGAACGAGCAGTCTAAAGAAAACCAGAAGCAAGCACAGAACCAAAACAACAAGGATCAGCAACAGGACTCGCAACAGGACTCACAACAGGACTCGCAGCAAGGTCAAAAGAAAGAACAGCAAAAGCAGAAGCTGAGCAATAAAAGAAAAGAATTCAAAAAAAATGAAATCTTATCGGAAAGACAAGCAAAGCAAATTCTGCGCTCGCTTCGGCAACACGAAGGGCTTTTACAAAAGAAATTTCTACGCCAGAAATCCCGTCAAGGTTCGACTAAAAATGAGCCGGAAATGGATTGGTAATGTTTAATGCAATTATGTGGGTGCTCACTCTAGTCTTATGTAGCTCCAGTGCGACCTACTTCTATGCAGAAAAAAGTCTCCCAGACACTTCCGCATTACGCAAAGAGTACCCCGTGGTTGTTTACGATAAAAAAGCAAAGACTCGGAAAGTTATCTTTAAAAAAAGGCGGCCTGCCAATTGGTATAGGATCAAAAATGTTTCAAAGCATGTCTTAAATGCGATAATCGTAAGCGAAGATTGGTCGTTTTATTCACATTCCGGATACGACGTAGTGCAAATCAAAGAAGCACTAAAGGAAATTTTCAAGGGTGAGCGAGTGCGAGGTGCTAGCACAATCACACAACAGGTTGCTAAGAATATTTTTCTTTCTAATGAACGCACCTTATGGCGTAAATTTCGCGAACTAATACTTGCAATTAAATTAGAGCGGGATCTCCGCAAAGACAAAATACTAGAAACATATATCAACGTAGCTGCATTTGGGCCTGACCTCTATGGGATTAGTAGAGCATCACAGCATTATTTTAAGACTTCACCTTCACGACTAAATCCAAAGGAAGCTGCTTTTCTAGCAATGCTTTTACCTAGTCCGGCCCGTTATGCTGAATCCTATCACAATCGTGAGCTTACACCGTTTGCAAAAACCATAATCAAAAGCATCTTAAAGAAAATGGTGCAAGCAAACATGCTCACAAACAAAGAAAGCAAACGTGCTTTACAAGCCTCTCTTTCCTTTGAAGCCTCTTTTAAGGAGCCCGATAACTCTACTTCTGAATAAGCTCTATTGGAATAAGTTCTACTCGTTAATAATTTTAAGAACCGCTTCCATTAAATGCGGGTTAGAAGAAATGCTAGAGCCGTCCCGAATGGACTTTGACCCCGAAAAGGTTGAATATAGGCCGCCCGCTTCTTCCAAGATTCGACGAAATGGAGCACAGTCCCATATCTCCATTACTGGATCGAGCGCAATATCAATTCGCCCCGTTGCTGCTAGGACGTGGCCGTAACAATCGCTCCAGCCGCGGGAATCTCTTGTCGCCGCCAACATTCGGATAAGTGCGTCCGTTTTTTCTGCTTTTTCAAAATACGAATAACTGGTGTAGCTCAACATCGCTTCGGACAACGATTTGGTTTCAGAAACTTTCGCCTCTATTGGCCTCGCCATCCCAGGTCCAATCCACCAAGCGCCCATCCCCTTGGCCGCAAAAATCGTCTCGTTAATCGCAGGAAGGTTAGCGACCCCAAGCTCTACTTCGCCCTCCTCTTCATAGGCGATGAGAGTCCCAAATAGTGGGGCACCTCGAATGAAGGATTCAGTTCCATCAATTGGATCGATAATCCAGACCCTCTGGAGGTCTGCACTCATTCCCTCTTCTTCGCCAATTATACCTTCGTCTGGGTAAGTCTCAGCTAATCCTTCGCGAATCAGCCGCTCTGCGGCTCGGTCGGCAATAGATACCGGGGTTCCATTTTCCTTAGTATCTACTGAAAGCGTGTCACTACGAAAATAGGACATCGCCTTTTCACCGGCAAGCGCGGCTAGTTTTTTAGCTGTCTCCAAACGAGTTCGAAGCTGTTCTGTGCTCTTTTCTACGTGCATACTTCCCGGTACCGTAATTAATTAATATAGTCAATGTAGCCGACATGTTCTATAATGCTATACTGCTGAAAGTGTGAAGGCCCTAAAGAGGAGTTATATCGGTGTACCGAAAGCCAACTGCTACTATCCTTTCCCTTCTTTTGTTTTCGCTAAGTTTAGTGGTGGTAGGGGGCGCCTTTTTGCCTTTAACTGTTTTCTCACAAACGACTCCGGCGGCTGTAGATAAGCGAAATATCAAAATTTCTGTGTCTCCAAACCCGGTACGCACCGGGGAATCAGTTGCAGTCCGTATTTCAGTGAATGTTAGCGGTGATCAAAAAATTGAGCCACCGCAGTTTGACTATCCGAATTTTGACTTGGTTGATGAAAGTGTATCTCGGCGGATTACCACAGTTATCCACAATGGCTCCTATATCCCCAAGCAGGAAAACACCTACACATATCTCCTTTATCCGAAAAAGCCTGGGGAACATCCCATCAAAAACATATCCATAAAAATTGGAGACAAAAAAGTCTTTCTCTCGAATCAATTCGTTGTGGTGAGGAAAAATGATGACTCCCCTCCCAGTCAAAACGCTAGGCAGAACCCTAGACGTTGGAGCTATCCGGGAAGCAACGGTAGAGCAACATCACGGCGTTCTCCTGGAATGGGCCCAGGTGGTGGCGCGCAGGCTGGCTCACAAACCGAGTCTTCTCGGTATCGCACAAACAATAATACTGGCAGTAGCACTGAACCCTCCTTCCCATTGAACAGTGACTTCACTGTACGTTTGCAATTAAGCAAGTCCAGCGCCTACGTGGGTGAGCCCGTTATTGCGGAATACTACCTTTATGACTTTAATAATCTTCACAAAATCGACATCAAGAAATGGCCCACATTTAATGGCTTTTGGAAAGAAGATTTAGAAATTCCAACTCGATTCAATTTTGAAGCTGCTTACGTGGGCGGACAAAGAGTGCGCCGGGCATTATTAGGGAGATTTGCTCTGTATCCTCTGAAGCCAGGTAAATTATCTATCGATAAACTTATCGTTAATGGTATGTATTCTTCGAACATGCACAGAGGCCGAAGAAACAATCCATTTGATATGTTCTTTAGCCACCGCTCAGTTAAGAGAGCCTCCCACTCAAGCCAAAACAAGACGGTCTCTGTTACGAAGCTACCGGAAGATGGGCGGCCGACAGATTTTTATGGCGCAGTCGGGCAATTTGATATTTCTATCGAAGCTGACAAGAGCACTGTAAAAGAAAACGAGCCAATCACCTTTACTTTTAAAATAAGCGGTGAGGGCAATGTGCATGAGGTGGAAGAGCCTAAGATTAAATTTCCAGATACCTTTGACCTTTATGAATCCAAAACTAAGATACAAACTCTTGCTCCTCGCGGAGTACGGATTGCCTTAAAGAAAACAAAGCAGTTTGATTTGTTGGTGTTACCTCGCAAAGAGGGGAAATATACAGTTGGCAAACTAGAATGGCCATATTTTGATCCCAAATCTAAGGAATATAAGATTATCACTACGGAACCAATTGAAATCGAAGTTGGCCCAGGAGATAAGTCGAAGATTGATGACGCCGTCATAATAGCGAATGCAAATTTTGGCAATGGTGGAGTTCCTGCAGTGTTGCCAAAGAAAGAGCTTCGCTATCTGAAATCTGCCGACAATGTAATGATAAAATCATTTAACCTAAATAGCCGTATCTTTGAAAATTTAGCCTGGAGTATATTTGGATTAAACTTCCTTTTGTTTGGTCTTTTAGCCTGGCGAAATAAAAATTCCTTAGTCGATTTTAAAGCAATGCAGAACACACGCACTGCTCGAATACATAAGGCAATCGCCGAAATTGATGCAATTACTTCTGGATCAAAAAGTAATTTCGATAACCTACAAAATGCAATCCACTCGCTATTATTAGCGGCATTAGAATCAAAAAATTTCAGCCTTACCCGAAGTGAAATCGCGCATATGTGGAAAGAGAAATCGCTATCAGAAACATTCCTTAAGCGTGCTTTTAATTTTTTAGATCAATGTGATGCCGCTAGATTTTCTGGGAATTCAGACACTGGCTCTTCAGAATTCAAAGCCACCGCGAAAAAAGCGCGGCAATTGCTGAAACAGGCGAAGAGTCTTTAACATTTAGGCATTTCTCCAGAACGCAAGCGTTGGCGTTAGTCATCATTTCAATTTCGAAATTGCGATAATCGATTGACCAAATGGAAATGGGAAGGCCTTATCAATAAGTTTTAGAATCGGTAGTATGGCTTCCACTTTTTTCATATCACTGCGCTCTAATGTATTTTTGCCAAGAATTCTTCCTCTGAAAAACCAGACTGGGCAAGAGGCTCGATTGAAAAATATAATTTGTTCCACTCGTTGCCCCGCTCCTTCTAAAGTTTCTGTAAGGGACTTTTTTGTATAACGACGAAAATGCCCAAACCGCTTATCAATTTCCCCATATAGCCACATATGTGCCGGCACTAGTGTTATCATCAC
Organism: Oligoflexia bacterium; assembly: GCA_011087955.1. Classification (GTDB taxonomy): domain Bacteria; phylum Bdellovibrionota; class UBA1018; order CAIPTA01; family JAALKR01; genus JAALKR01. The sequence continues at coordinate 5,077 of JAALKR010000014.1, read as the reverse complement.
TGTATTGTCATTCATGAGCGAAGTAATTCTGCGAAACGCTTCTTCGTGATTTTTAATGTGCTCCAACACATTAGTGCTAATAATCGTATCTAATTGAAAGTGCTTGAAGCGATTAACGTCTAAATCCTCAAGGTCAAGTGGCGTTATTTCAACATGTGGCTTACTGACATAGCGATCTTCTAAGTGCTTACGAAAACCGGGGTCCCATTCGGATAAAATTAATTTTTGTGCGGGCAGTAAAAAATCGCACATGGACCCATGGCCGGAGCCAAGCTCCCAAATCGTACCCCATTGGATGTATGGGGAATATTGATCAAACATCCATTGCAGGAAGCCTTTGGCCTCATCCAAGAATTCGAGAACCTCGCCCTGGAAATCTTGGATTTCTTGTTCAGGCATCACACACGTCCTAGCTACTCAAGCCCTATTCTAGCACCTTTTGCTTAGAGCTGTACGCCAAAAGTCTCTGTAAGGAGAGGCCGTATCGCGTAGTGGTCAGCCACTACTGGGCCCACGAAACCTGGAAACTCTTTTCCCTGATCCATACCAATGAAATATACGCCCGCGTCGCGAGAGGCTATCCGGTCCAACTCGGAATCCCCAATATAGAGAAACTCCTCAGGCTTGCAGTCGTGTTTAGACATAAACTCTTGTATAACTTTAGTCTTGTCAATTGGCGCGCCATGAATTGAATCAAAAAGCTTAGTTATACCTCGAGCTTCCACTATTTTCATGACCTCGCCTTCCGGAGTGGCTGATGCCAACAGAATTGGAAATTGCTTTTTCAAGTCTTCAATCAATTCTTTTGCCCCTGGAATGTAGCAGCAGTCCATTACGCGCTGTCTGGTTAATTTCGTATAGAGCTCCACCCAAGCTTGGGCTAACTCTTTCGCCTCATCACCTTCCAATCCCAATATTTGCTTTGCGCAACCTAGCATGGTGGGGCTACGAGATAAAAAGGGATTAGCGTTATGGAATTCTACAAGCGCATCGTAATGAGCTGGAGCTTCTTTGTGAAAAATATCCAAAAAGGCTTGTTCCTTAACATCATTTGAATCCACAATAACACCATCAAAATCAAAACCTACCGCTTTTATTGTAATCGCTCCTTTTTGCTACAGTCGCTATAAACTAAGCTCCATGCTCGTAATAGTCTTTAATGATATCTACTACATGACCAACTGCCAGAAGCGGCATCTCCGGGTAGATAGGCAAGGACAGCACTTCGCGGGCGAGTAGTTCTGAATTCGGGAGGTCGTCTCGCTTATAACCCAAATAGGCAAAGGACTTTTGCAAATGTAGTGGAATGGGATAATAAATACTCGTTCCAATTTTTTTCTCGGTCATGAAGGCACGTAAATTATCACGATCTTTGGCTCGAATCGTATATTGATTCCATACATGCTTTCGCTCACCATAGGAAATCGGCAACGTAATGAATTTACTCAATCCAGCAGCTTCAAATTTTTTGTTATAGCAGGTGGCAATTGCTTCGCGCTTCCGCTCGTAATCCGACATTTGCTTTAGTTTGACTCGCAAGCACGCCGCCTGAATTTCATCCAAGCGCGAATTAATCCCCATATAGGTGTGGTAGTACTTTTTCGTCTCTCCATGCATTCGTAAAGCAAGCAGAAGCTCATGCAAATTTTCATCTTTGACCACGATCAATCCACCATCACCAAGTCCGCCTAAATTCTTCGTCGGATAAAAAGAGAAACAACCGAAATCACCAAAAGACCCTGCCTTTTTTCCATTGCATTCTGCGCCCAAGGATTGCGCACAATCCTCGATCACATAAACTTTCTGCGGAAGCTGGTTAACCCATCTCATCAAATGAGATGTATCGACCATATATCCAAAGAGGTGCACAGGAATAATTGCTTTCGTTTTTGGAGAAAATAATGACTCAAGCTGATCTAAAGAAAGGTTGTACGTCGGATCCACATCGACAAAAACTGGCGTTGCTCCTACTCTCTGCACACAAGACGCTGTCGAAAAAAAGGTGAGTGACGGCAAAATAACTTCATCCCCAGGACCCACGCCGGCAGCCATCAGCGAAAGTAAAAGCGCATCTGAGCCAGAAGCACAGCCAATTCCATAGAGCATATTGCAATATTTCGCCAGTTCTCGCTCAAAGGCTTTTCCTTCTTCACCAAGAATAAACACGCCACTATTTATAACTCCCTCAATCGCACGCATTAACTCTTGCTTAATCCCTTGCGTCTGCTCTTTATTGCTAAAAAGTGGGACAGGTTTAATCGACGGTAAGCTTATTTCCGTATTTGAATTAATATTTTCCATCTTGCCCCAGTCTTTTTCATGCTTCTGAACTACTTTATGATAAGCCGACCTTGGAAGGCCTAGCATAATGGAGTCCATGCGCTTTCCATTAAAATTACATTGCTTTTTAAAGTAACCCTCTTGCTCAAAACCACATTTGAGGAATGCCTTCTCGGAGCCTTTGTTATCGACATAGCAGCCAGCATTCACTTTTGCGAGCTCCCGTCCTTCAAATGCAAACTTCGTAATTAAGGCAATTGCCTCTGTAGCAAAACCTTTTCCCCAAGCGGATTTATTGCCAATGAATAATGATATGTCTGCCCGACTATGGCGCAGATCTACGGGCCCAAGCTTGATATTGCCAACATGGCTATTTGCTTCAAGGTCGATAATCGCAAATAGGAATTCCGCGTCGGATTCGATCTTAGAACGGACGAATTCGTTGACCGTTTCCAGAGTCTGCTCCGAGTAGCGAGTCTCTAAATATTGATTCACCTCTGGGTCGTTGAGCCAGGAGACGTAAGCCTCAGTCACGTCAGATTTCTCGATAGGTCGGATGAGGACACGGCTTCCTCGATACTCCTTAGTCATTGCACCTCTCTTATAGCTACTATATAACAGAGCCACCGCTATATAAACATAAAGGAGAGGTGACCTAGATGCAAACGGTTGTGATTACAGGCGGCACAAAAGGCATCGGTCTGGCCATTACGAAAGCCTTCGTTGATTCCGGTGCAAATGTCATCGTAGGTTCCCGAACCAAGTCAAAGGAAATAGAGGCTTTTATAGAAGCCTTTGGCGATAAGGTCAGCTTTTTTGCAATCGATGTCCGCGAGCGCGAGAATCATATCAAATTAATGGAGTTTGCTAAGGCAAAGGCAGGAAGAATAGATGTCTTGGTCAATAATGCAGGTGTATCTCAGTGGCGTCCGATCTCGGATATCGATGAAGAGTTTGTCCACCTCATCATGAATAGCAATTTCCATGGCACGCTTTGGGGTTCCCAAGCTGCAGCAGCAGCGATGGAATCTGGTGGTTCGATTCTGAATATTTCTTCTCTTGCGGGCAAACGCGGCAGCGCCAATAACTCGCTCTATTGCGCATCTAAATTTGCCATTAATGGCCTTACTCAATCTTTAGCCAAAGAACTTGGGCCACGTGGAATTCGCGTGAATGCGCTTTGCCCTGTTTATGTAACTACAGATACGATTCTAGAGAGCTTAGAAGACCCAAGCGCGCCGGCTGCTGGAGATTCTGTGCAAAATTATTTAACTAAGTTTATAAAAGAGCAAACCGCATTAAAGCGATTGCCAACCGGTGAGAATATTGCCAAGACCTGTTTGTTCTTAAGTTCCCCGGCTGCGGAAGCCATTACCGGTCAATGTATCAACATTGATTGTGGAGTATTACCGCAATGACAAAAAAAATTGCTGCCATCATTCCTGCTCGGATGGGGTCTTTTCGATTCCCAGGCAAGCCTTTAGCCACTATTCTCGGCCTGCCGATGATTGAGCATGTCCGTAGAAGAGTCACAAATATGGCGCTCTTCTCCGGTGGAGTGTACGTTGCGACTTGTGACGAAGAAATTAAAAAAGTCGTGGAAGAGGCTAGCGGCAAAGTAATTATTACTTCTGATACGCATGATCGAGCAGCTGACCGAGTGGAAGAGGCGGCCCATAAGCTTGATTGTGATGTTGTAGTCATGGTCCAAGGCGACGAGCCGATGGTTGTGGAGGAACCGCTCCGTGCTCTGATAGAGCCATTTTTTAAAGACGAGACAGTGGGTTGTGCTTGTTTGGTCTACCCAATTAAAGATCCAAAAGATTTACCGAGCCCCAATATTGTGAAGACGGTACAAAGCCAAAGTGGAAATTTGATTTATTTTTCTCGCTCGATAATCCCTGGCAATGAAGTGCACGCCAGCTTCCCATACCTCAAACAATCGGGCATTATGGCTTTTACCAAGGCTAGACTGCATGAATTCGCCGAACTAGAGTCTACGCCACTAGAGCGCAAAGAGTCTTGCGACATGCTTCGCTATATCGAGCACGATCTACCCATTTTGGGTTCTTCTCACTTCATGGTGGGTCAGGACATAAAATATTTTAAGTACAGGCACTTAGGAGCCTCAGTCTGTAGTTACGGAAGCTCTTATATCCGTAAGCCCTCTTTTGTACAAGCTTTGCCACGTTATTGAAGCCCTCAGTGCGTGCATTGGTAAGTCGTGTCCTGAAATACAGTAGTATCTCCTCACGCCAACGCATCAAGGTTCTCCGAAGGCGCTTTATCTCCGGCAATAACGAATGAGCCATGTCGTCGGTCATGCGCTGAAAGGCGATGCGTGCTCGCTTGTGGCCTTTAATGCGGTAGAACCCATGCATCCGCTCCTTCCAGGAATATACTTCTCTAAGTTCAGGATAACTTTCTAGCCATTTTGAAAGCGCGTACTTTCGGGAGTAGTCCAATTTTTTACCATTAACAAGTAACAGCTTGCGAATGGGTAATGTTTTCGAAAGCCTCGTGCAAACTTGCTTGGCCAAGGATAGCGATATTGTCTCAGCTTACGTTCAAGGATGAAAGCGGATGAACATCTGTAGGTTTTGCGTACTTTTTTGAGATCAGAGAGATTCTCACATGCCCAAAGTATACTTCTGCGATATTTTTGCGTGGTGCGCATTCTTGGCATGATCCCTGGCACCGGTTCTGTAAAGACTTTCTTGCATTGCTTGCAGAAGTAACGACGTTTTCTGCGTATGGGCTCGTCTCGAACGTTGACTACTCTATGGTCATAGATGGA
>JAALKR010000013.1 GCA_011087955.1 Oligoflexia bacterium | reverse complement strand
GCTAGCTCGCTAAAGCAGCTCGATCTGAATAACTGGGATGTCAGCTCCGTAACCAATATGAGCTATATGTTTTTTTTATGTTAACTCGCTAGAAGAGCCGCTCGATCTGAGCAATTGGGACTTCGGCAGAGTAACTACTATGGAGAATATATTTTGGAGCGCTAGTGGTGCGCTGACCACGGAGAGCTACTCAGATATGCTCATGCAAATTGTTGATACTTCTAAAAATCCTCTCACTCTCCGCGGGTGGGGGGCCAAGTATAACGACTGCGGTGCCAAAGCGAGGGCCGAACTTCTACGCAGAGGCTGGACCATCACCGACGAAGGGGAGCAGGACGGCGGAGTCGATATAGATAGATGCACCAAGTGGAATCCTCCGAATCCTTGAGGCGATTAAGAAATTTTGTTTTTATCGCTGTTTTCATCAGCTGATACCGATGCCGGCTCAGCCATTTTGGCTTCTTCTGCTTTCTTCGCAGCGGCTGCTTCGGCTTGCTCACGCATCTTAGCTTCATGCGCCTCTTTTTCAGCTGCTTCTTTTGCGACAGCTTCTTTATCCAGAATCTTACCAAGCTGAACTTTCTTGCCTAGACATACTCAAGCTGACACTCTCTACTCTTCTCCCATCTTTGGCTCTTCACGGTTAGGAGTGGGAGATGGTGCCGAGGGCCGGACTTGAACCGGCACGGGTTTTAACGCCCGCAGGATTTTAAGTCCTGTGTGTCTACCAATTCCACCACCCCGGCAAAAAACAGCTTGGCAGAGTACCGCTGGATACTAGTAGAAATATCAGAATGTGCCAAGCGGAGATTTAGAAGAAACGGGAAACACAATCCTATCACTTAACGCGATTTTTGAATTCCATTCCTGGGCGAAATTTCGAAACGTTGTGAGCTGGAATTTTAATTTCTTTTTCAGTTTGTGGATTCCGACCTTTACGTGCGCGACGACGTGCCTTGTAAAAAGATCCGAAGCCAACCAGAGTTACGACGTCTCCTTTTTTCACGGCCGTCTTCATGATGTCTAAAGTTGAATTTAAAATTCCCTCGGCTTGTATTTTGGGGATTTTGTGTTCTGTTGCCAATAGCTCTACTATCCGCGCTTTATTCATTCCGTTCCTTCCTCCCCAGTATTCCTAACCTAACTGTTTGAAACGACGTAGAGGACGCTAACATGGGCTTGGTTTTGGTCAAGGGCTTTTGAGTAAGATGCATGAGTTTTATCCAAAATTTTTCATTTTTTATTTTTTCTTAACAATTTGTTCGTCGAAAACGGAACCAAATTTGCTCTTGAATATATTTTTCCGTTGCTTCTTTATGCTGTGCCCACCACGGAAGAACCTTGTTCATTCGAAAATTCAGTTGTGGGAAAAGCTTGAAAACTAAATTCTCATCACAAATATCACACGAATGGCACTTCTCTTCTGAGCAGACATCAAAATGAAAATTCAAAATTCTTCGACGACAAATAGAGGTAAATAGATAACGCCAGATCGAAATAGATTCACGAATTCTTACTGCGGACTCAATGTTTTGTAAATGTGATTCCAAATCTGAAAGCAAAACAAGTGCGATTGCAACAGCTGGTTTGCAATCCCTACCCGCTCTTCCAATTTCTTGCACATACTGTGAAATGGAAAATGGCAATCCATAATGAATCACCATGCGTACAAACTTGTGATCAATTCCAAGCCCAAAAGCACTAGTTGCACAAACAACCGAAGCCTTTCCTTGTGTGAATAACTCATAGTTCTTTTGTTTTGCTTTGGAAGATAATCCCGCATGGAATGGTAGTGCGGAAATTCCAAATTCTCTCAGAAACTCAGCCAGTGCCTCACATCGGCTACGAGATTCACAATAAACAATCGTGACATTGGGTGCATTCAAATCACGTAATAGAGCGCATAACTGCAGTTTTCGCTCTTCCTCACTGTCCAAGCATCGCGCCAATAATCTTAGGTTTTCAGCTAAGGGACTTAGGCGCACAGAACATAGCTTCCTACCTAAAGTTTGCTGCAAATAAGCACATTCGCTACCTAAAAGAGTTGCAGATGCCAGCAATATTCTCTGCTTGGTGGCGCGATCTGCAAGAAATCGTAAAGCCTCAGGCAACCTAAACCGAAAATTCTCCCACTGCGTATACACATGAGCTTCATCCAAAACAACTAAATCCAAGTCTTCAAAAATCTGCTTAATCTGCGATTCATATTTTTTTGACAGTTGCATCAGCTTCTCTGGTGAACAGATGGCAATGTCCCAGTCCCGAGAAAGGAAGCCCTTATTAAACTTTGATTGCTCTATCCCAACCATTGCTCCGCAATAGGCAACCGTTCGCACTCTCTTTGATTTGAACCGTCGCTCTTGATCTAAGATTAAGGATTGCAATGGAGATAGCACTAAGACCTTCCAGCGCCAGACTCGCACAGGAATTTCATAACATAATGTCTTCCCATACCCAGTTGGGAGATTCGCTGCCACATCATTGCCTGATTGTAGCTGCTGGAGCACTAAAGATTGTCCCGGACGAAGTTTCATTAATAATTGTTAGATGCAATTGATTCACCAAAGAATTTTCCGGAGACCACGAAAATAAATGGCCTAATATCTATCAGAGGACGAAATCAGAACAGCACTATTTCTAGTGCTACAAATTTAGGACGACGCCATACCTGGCGCCACGCTAGGAGTATTATTCAGACGCATTGGCTTCGGCGAAGAAACGTAAAAAACCACGCCCGTTAAATTCACTATAATTTGCAAGCTGATGAACAACGTAAAAATTTCTGCACCAATTTGAGAACCAGCCCAGCCAAACAACATTGCAAACACCACGTGACCAACACCCAAACCGGCCGGAGCTACCGGAAGTGCTGTACTCAACAGCCCTAGTGGGGCCAATAAAAAAATCTGGTGCGCCTCCATTCCCGTCTCCCCCAGAGCACGGGAACAAAAAAGAATCGCAACTACAATACAAGTATGCGTACAACAGGCCAAAAGTAGCGAACAAAGCAATAAAAACGGCCGGTACCGATAGGACGACCAGGCATCATAAGCCTTAATAAAAAGAGCGCCAATCTTCCTATTTTTATAGCGATTCAAAAAACTACGGAACCAAAGGAACGGCCCCCAATTCGATAACAGAACATACGAAAAAAAAGTTGCGACTAAAAAGCCAAGCACAAGATTTGCGGAAACTACAGAGCGAAGTCCTTCAATTGCCCAGACTTGATTCCAATGTAAGAACAACGCAAACAATGAAAGAACAATTAAACCAAAAAGACCAAAGATGCGATCGATGATAATTGCCGTCAATATTGGAGTTTTCTCTTGGCCCTTCTCGCGGTCCGAAATCACATACCATGCCTTGATAACATCCCCACTCACAACACCGGGCATAAATGTGTTGAAAAAGAGACCAATAAAGCCATATCTGGCAATGGCTAGTGGCTTCAAGTAGACGTCCTGCGCTCTAAGAAGAAGCGACCAACGGGTGAAACCAGCCAGAGATCCCAGGAATATTAATCCAAGGGACGTCGCAACTACTTGTGGATTAGAGAACCCCTGCTTGACAACATTCAGGTCCAACCTACCGTCGTAAATTAGATAAGCAATAATTCCAAACGCGAAGACAAACTTTGCAACCAGCTTTAAAACCGCTACAACCTTCGATTTAGTGCTTTTGTCCAAGATAAATTCCTACCTGCTCGATGAAATTCGAAAACAAGGTATCGCCGATGGCCTGATTATACAAGCTCTCCATCGCCGCGCCATTGGAAATTTTGGCCGACGGATCAGACTCTAGAATTTCTTCTATACTCCCCTTACATTCTTCTAAATTTTTCTCCGGGTGATACTGTACTCCCCACATTGGCGCCTTTTTGTGTTCATAAGCATGGATTTCACAAAGATCAGAAGAGCTTAGAAGCCTATAGTCGATAGTCAGTTTTTCCACATGATCATAGTGATAACAAAAAGAGTAATAGTTAGTCGGCAGCCCCTTAAATAGCCGCGAAGAATTTGCCTCTGGTAGCGCCGTGATTTCGACAAGACCGAACTCACCGATAGGCGATCGCCCTACATAATCGTCCCCTTCCAAAGCACGAACAATCAATTGCTCCCCGTAACAGAGGCCAAATGTGGGAATTTTAGCCGCATAAAGATTCTTAATGAAATTCATCTGTGCCGTAACCCAATCATGAGTCTCTTCAATTCGTGTTTTTGACCCTGAAATTACGACACCAGCACACAAATTATGATCAAAGTCATATTCCATTTCCGGGCCACGACGAACTAGCGACTCAAAGTCCCTAATGCCATGATTTGCATTCGCTTCAATCAAACAGCGCTCAATATCCGCGCAACCATGTGAGCGTAAATCAATATTATTATCGATAACGAGAATTTTCCCCACAGTACAACTCCACGTATTTCATAAAAATTGAGTGTGCAGCGTTAACGGATATCACAAAACCGGGAAAGCCATCAAGAAAGCCCCGCTTCATAAAATAAGTTTCTAAGAATTTGCCCGCGGGTTTAAACAAAATTTTTAAGAGGCCAGGCTTTTCCCCCCTAGCTCGCGCCACTCTTGCCCCTTCCACCGCATAACGAGCGTTGGTACGAACTTGGTCGGCCACATCTGAAAAAGTATAGTGCAATAAATCTCCAGGCAGCCGCTCAACCTTCCCCTCAATGATCAAAGTTTCATGGACTTCTGGCTCCGTCCATTTTGCATTACCTTTTCGAGCAAGTCGAACACTTAGATCTGGATACCAACCACCGTACAATATCCATTTGCCTAAATACTTCGTACAACGAGGAAAATTAGCTCCATCAATCTGATTATCTCCGTTTACTTTGGTCAGAAACCCTTCGATACTCTGACGAAGTTCTGGAGAAACTTCCTCATCAGCATCGATATTCAATACCCAATCGTACTCAGCATGGCGCATTGCAAAGTTCTTTTGTTGGCCATAACCTGACCAAGGATTCTCGATAACTTTCGCCCCCGCTTCCTTTGCAATCTCTTGTGTATCATCGGTAGAACCGCAATCCACCACAACAATCTCATCCACCCAAGTTAAGCTACTTAGGCATCTAGGTAGGTTTTTAGCCTCATTTAAGGTGATAATCGTTGCGCTGATCCCTGGACGACCTGTCATAGGCAAAGTATAACGTAGGTTATGTCAGAGGGAAACGCCGTAGAAAGGAGCTGAATTATGAAAATAGCTGTTGTAGGGACAGGCTATGTTGGACTGGTAGCTGGGACTTGTTTTGCTGAAACTGGAAATGACGTAATTTGTGTCGACATTGATGAAGCAAAAATTGCAATGCTTCATGACGGGAAATCCCCCATCTACGAACCAGGCCTTAGTGATTTATTAAAGAAAAATATTGCGGAAGCTCGCCTACAATTTACGACAGATTTAAAGGAAGCAACCCATGCTTCAAAGGTAATTTTCCTAGCAGTCGGCACCCCGTCCTCTAAAGATGGTTCGGCGGACCTTACTGCCGTCATGAACGTGGCAGAGTCGATCGGAAAATCCCTCAACGGCGAGAAAGTTGTTGTGAATAAATCCACAGTTCCAGTTGGCACTGCAGAGAAAGTTCGCGCAGAAATTGAAAAATATAGCGAGTACCCGGTACATATCGTTTCCAATCCAGAGTTTTTAAAAGAAGGTTCTGCAATTGAAGACTTCCTAAAGCCCGACCGTGTGGTGATCGGCACTCAATCGGACGACGCATGGGAAGTAATGAGTCACCTGTATCAACCATTTGTACGTCAAGGAAATCCTATTATTCGCATGTCTAACGTGTCGGCTGAAATTACTAAATACGCAGCCAACTCCATGCTGGCAACAAAAATTTCTTTTATCAACGAAATTTCACAGCTATGCGACATCGTCGGGGGAGACGTGGATTCTGTGCGCCGAGGAATTACTACTGACCAACGCATTGGTAGACATTTTTTATATCCAGGACCTGGTTATGGCGGTTCTTGCTTCCCAAAAGATGTGAAAGCACTGTTAAAGATCGGTCAAGAAAATGATCTGAATCTGCAGATTGTACAAGCAGCAATGGATGCCAATGAACGCCAGAAAAAGGTGCTTAGTAAAAAGGTTAAACAGAAATTTGGCGATGATTTAAATGGAAAAATTTTTGCCGTTTGGGGACTAGCATTTAAACCAAACACCGATGATATGCGCGAGGCACCGGCAATTACTTTGATTGAAGACCTCACAAAAGCTGGCGCCAAAATTCGCGCATTTGATCCAATCGCCCGAGAGACTGCACCAAAGGCTTTGGAAGACGCCGGTGTCAATATGTCCAAAGTCAAGATTGTCGAAAAACATTATGACGCTCTCAACGACGCGGATGCATTGATCTTAGTGACGGAATGGAATGACTTTCGGCATCCGGACTTTGAGCTGATCGCATCCAAGCTAAAGAGCAAAATTCTGTTTGATGGCCGTAATATTTGGATGCCAGAATTCGTCAGTCGGTCTGGACTTGAATATACAGGTATTGGGCGTAGCCCCATGTGAATAATTTATTTTATTTCTGCAGTTTTGATATTGCTAGAATATTGATTGAGAATAAGTCGCAGATTTGGCATAAACCCTATCGCATCATTCACACTATATATCGTTGTTGCGACTTGACCATTTGGACTAACAAAAATCATTGCCGGCATCCGCCGAACTCCAAGCTTCTTTACAATATTGCCGACCCTATCCGAGATATAATAGTCGAAAGACTTTTTCTGAATACCTAATTGAGCAAAACCCTTGTTTGGATTCGTTCCAGCGACTAACGCCGTTAAAACCTTTTCTTTAAATTCAGTCTCGATTTGCAAAATTAAATTGACCAAGCCAGCACAACCGTCACACTTCGACGAAATAAATAGCACCGCCATCGCCCGCCCTTTTAAATCTTCCGCAGTGATCGGTCTCGGCAAATCAAACCATTCGCCCTGTAAGGCCATCACCTTATGAGTCTCATTTGGAGGGTATTTCTCCCATTCAGTAGCCAAACGACTACGCGCATAGAAAAACAGTACCGCCAATACCGTCCCAATAAACAAACCAATAAGAAAGTTTGGAACACGCTCTTTGATTAGTGCCATAAAAAGAAAGCCTATTCGATACGCATGCAAGCTACGCGAAAGACTGCCTCTAAAAAGATTTTCTTCGACATCTTAGATTTTCCATACGTGCGATCTTCAAAAACAATCGGGGTCTCAACAATTTTGAATCCTCTGCGCCAAGCTAGCCATTTTAATTCAATTTGAAAAGCGTAGCCTTCACTCTCCACCGACGTAAGATCGATTGCTTCCAAAACCTCCTTGCGCCACGCATTATAGCCTCCGGTCAAATCACGAAGCTTTAGCCCTAAAATCGCGCGCGCATAGGCCGAACCGCCGCGGCTAATAAATTTACGAACTTGACCCCAGTTTTTAACTCCTCCACCTTCGACATAGCGGGACCCAATAACCACGTCATGCTTTTTAAGGAGACGCCAAAAATCAGGGAGGTATTTGGGGTCATGTGAGAAATCTGCGTCCATCTCACAAATCACATCGTAATCACGCTCTAAGGCCCAATTGAATCCAGCAATATAGGCTCGCCCCAACCCCTCTTTATTCGTTCGATGCAAAACGTGCACACGAGAATCTCCTCTGGCAAGCTCGTTGGCCAAGGCTCCTGTACCGTCTGGAGAATTATCATCCACGACTAAAATATTTAAATCTTCCACACCATAAACAGACCCACGCTCATCTGCCTGTTGCAGCACAAGACTAACGATTCCACGTAGATTTTCGATCTCGTTGAAAGTAGGTATGACAACTAGGAACTTCACCAAGGGGAACCTACCGTTCATCCTCAATACAGACAATAAAAAACCGCGCTTTTGATGCGGTTCCCCTAGATATTATAGATAGAAGCTTTATCTCCGATGTGTTTAGAACGGGATTTCATCCTCTGAAAAAGATGGCTCCTCCATACGAGGCTCTTGTGCTGCTGGCATGTCACCATAGGACTCATTCGCTGTAGCTCCAGCCTGCTGCCCTTGGTTCGAACCAAGGAACCGAACCGTGGTCGCTACAATTTCCGTCGTATAACGCTTATTACCGTCTTTATCATCCCACTGGCGGGTCTGCAGACGCCCCTCAACATAACACTGTCGGCCTTTCGCCAAGTATTGATTACACAGCTCTGCAAGCTTCCCCCAGACAACAATACGGTGCCACTCAGTACGCTCCTGACGCTGCCCAGTATTTTTATCGTTCCAAGACTCACTAGTTGCGATACTAAAATTTGCGACCGCAGCTCCACCACCAGTGTGACGAATCTCTGGGTTAGACCCTAAGTGACCAATGAGCAAGACCTTGTTTACGGACATCCTATGCTTCCCTCCTACGCTCTCCTAAAAAGACAGCTATAAATTATGAACGCCAGTTCTATCGCTGGTCAAAGAAGGCTGTCAAGTGAGCGTTTATGGAATTTCCGCACGATGCGCTTTGTCGATATTGGTGTTCGGCTCTACGAGAGTGAAATCACTATCGACCGCTAGTGTCGAACCCTGATTTTCTGAAGCGGAAGAATCTATACCCTCTTCAGTTTTACTTGCTGCATCTTGGGTAGTTTTTTCTAACTCCTTGCGCGACCGGTAGTTTCGGAATCTAGTCTCATCGAATTTTTCGTCCAAATCAATTTTAGACTGAATATATTTTTGCACAGCCTCGCGCATAAGGTTTGGGTCTCGCTTATACAAAAACGGATCAAAGCCACATTCCTCACACACCCATTGCAGTCGACGCTGAGCGCGCAAGGCAAATTCCGTAATTCCCCAAAACACTAAATAAATAAAAACTCCTTTCAACCCGAACATCAACCAAGTGAAATAACAAAACACAAATGTCGCCAGTGCAAACTGCAAGTGATGGCGCAAGCCAATTCCGGAGGCTGTTTTTGTTTGTTGGTGATGCCCACAAAGAGGACAGTAGAATTTGAAGCAATTCTTATAGCTTTTTTCTAGGTCCATTCGTCCATTCTAGGTCCAGTACGCGTATTCCCATAGTAAAATTATGTTGCTCGTACTTTGATTTTGCCTATATGCTCTGCGCTGTTTACTCAATCTCTTGCCTCGGACGGGCGGAAACGAATAGGTTTACTCAATGAAAAGAGAAATGCTCGCAGAACTTCTTCCACAGTTTAAATCCCTCGTCGGCAAAGAGAATGTTCTCTCGGACCTAGAGAGTCTCAAAGCCCATGGCTCGGACGAAACAGAAGATTTAAATTTTCCTCCCGATTTAGTTATTATTCCGGAGACCGTCGAGCAGCTACAAGAAGTAGTGAAAGTCACTTATGCCAAAGAGATTGCGATCACTCCGCGAGGCGCTGGCACGGGTTTATCTGGCGGCGCACTCCCCGTGAACGGCGGTTTAGTAATTTCAACGAAAAAACTAAATTGCATACTCGAAATTGACCAAGAAAATTTAATCGGCGTTGTTGAGCCCGGAGTCATTACCGAGGTCTTTCAAAAAAAGGTCGAATCCTTAGGCCTCTTTTATCCACCAGACCCCGCATCCCGAGGCTCGTGTTTTCTTGGCGGTAATATGGCAGAATGCTCCGGTGGTCCACGGGCAGTTAAGTACGGCGTTACAAAAGATTATGTAATGGGGATGGAGATTGTCCTTCCCGATGGCCGACTAATTCGTCACGGCGGAAAGCTTCTAAAGAATGTAACGGGCTTTAACATTTCTCAGCTTATGGTCGGAAGTGAAGGGGTTCTAGGATTCATCACAAAGATCTATTTACGACTCCTTCCCTTACCCAAAGAACGAGTATTGATGTTAGTGCCGTTTCCAAATTTACAGGATTCTGCAACCTGTGTGGCCAATCTTTTTAAAGAAGGTGTCGTGCCAAGTGCTTGTGAACTTATGGAAAGAGATGCGGTACTCGCAAGCGAAAAACATTTAGGGATCAGTTTTCCAGCTAACGCGAATCAAGCCGAAGCTGTGCTAATCATCGAGACAGATGGTTATACAGAAGGTCAAGCCATGACCGAAGCGGAGCGGGTTACTGAAATTTGCATGGAACTTGGCGCCACGGATGTCGTACTCGCTGATTCCTCGCAAAAACAAGAAAATATTTGGCGTCTTCGTCGAGCAACAGGTGAAGCGGTAAAAAAAGAAGCTATTTACAAGGAAGAGGATACGGTGGTTCCTCGCGCAGCCCTACCAGATCTTATCAGCAACGTAAAGCAAATATGTCAGAGATATGGAATTAAGTCCGTTTGTTACGGGCACGCCGGGGACGGCAATCTGCACGTGAATATTTTGAAGACTGGTCTGACAAATGAAGAGTGGAATAGCAAAGTCTTCGAAGCAATTGAAAAAATTTTCGAAGTAACCATTGGACTGGGCGGAACAATCAGCGGTGAGCACGGTATCGGGTATGTTCAAAAGCGCTATTTACCAATGGTCTATAACTCGGATGAACTCGAAGTTATGCGGGCAATCAAGAACGCCTTCGATCCGAAAGGCTTGTTAAATCCAGGCAAATGGGTATAAAAGGCTTCACACTAAGCATAGATTCGTGCAGAATATTAAACAATTGATAATATTGTGGATTCCTAATTTGCAAACGAAGGGAGCCCCGCTGTGGAGGCTAAAAAAATGAGACTTAGAACACTGTTACTTACCACTCAATTCATCGCGGTCTGTGCGGCTGGATTCCTTGCTTGTTCGCAGAGTAGTGAATCGAAGCTGAATTACAAAAGGATGGTTACCCCCTCACCAGGCGTTGCTGCCAAAATTTTTGGTGAAGAGCTATTAGAAGTCGATCTGGAAAAAAGTAATATTAAAATTTTCCAAAAGCGCCTGGATGTTTACCAAGCCAAACGTCGTGAAATTGACGAGCGAGTACGAAAAAAAGTTTTTGAAAAATTAGCCGAATCAAAAAAAATGACTGTTGATGAGTATATGGCTAAGGAAATGGAAAATGCGAAGAAGAAAACTAAAGACGAAGAGGTTGCTCGCTTTTTGAAAGGTCGAGTTGAAGATCCATCTACAGCTCCAGCGCATATCAAAGATCAAGTAAAAGGTATTCTGCACCTAAAAAAAATAGTCGCCTCATATACGGCAAAGCACCCTATTGAGCTTCACTTGCAACGTCCAAGAGCACCAGGAATTCAGTTCAATTTTGACGGCGCTGCTTCCTGGGGTAATAAAAATGCTCCCGTTACCCTCGTTGAATATTCTGATTTCCAGTGCCCCTTCTGCCAGCGCGCAGATGACAATATAGTAAAAGAGCTTAAGAAGAAGTTCGGCAAGAGTAAGCTTCGCGTCGTCTTCAAGCACTTCCCACTCAGCATTCACAAGGAAGCAAAGCCCGCATCAATGGCTTCTATGTGTATTCATGAGCAGAGCCAAGCAAAATTCTGGAAGTATCATGACATAATCTTCCAAAACCAACGCAAACTTGGTGATAAAGACCTTAAGTCCTACGCTAAGAAAATTGGCGCGAACATGAAAAAGTTTGAAGAATGTATGTCTAGTAAGAAGTACGAACAACTGGTTCAATCGGATTTTGATGAAGGTGTGCGGATTGGTGTGAACTCCACTCCAAGCTTCTTCGTAAATAGCCAACCAATCTTAGGCGCTCGTCCGATTGAGGAATTCTCCGAGCTAATTGAAGAAGAGCTACAAAGAGCTAAGAAGAACTAAAGAATCAAGATTCAATGAGAAGGGCTAAATGAGAAGGGCTAAGATAGTTTGCACACTTGGCCCTTCTACTGATACCTACGAGGCAATTCTCGGCCTCATGAAAAAGGGAATGGACGTGGCTCGACTTAATTGCAGTCACGCCACTCACGAACTCCTGACAGATCTCGTAACTAAGATTCGCAGAGCTAGTGATGAACAAAGGCGGCCTGTAGCGATTCTTTTAGACTTACAAGGGCCTAAATTACGTATTGGTAAATTCCCCTCCCCCACCATTGTAAAAGCAGGGGATAAAATAGTCATCACCACAAAAGAGCAAGCAGAAGATACGGCTCAACGAATTTCCACCAATTATGTGCAACTTGCAGGCGACGTACAGGTTGATGACCGGATTCTAATTGACGATGGAAATGTGGAATTGCAAGTCAAAGAAATTCGCAAACCAGAAGTCATCTGCGAGGTAAAGTTCGGCGGAAAATTATCTTCCCGCAAAGGACTAAACCTTCCGGGAGTTAAGACTTCGATTCCGTGTCTTACGGAAAAAGACACCGCTGACCTTTACCAAGGATTGAGCCTAGACGTTGATTACGTGGCCTTATCATTTGTAAGACACCCTGCCGACATAAGCACTGTTCAACAGATAATTCGCGACCAAGACAAAAATATTCCCGTGATCGCAAAGATTGAAAAGCCAGAAGCCGTTGACTGCATAGACGATATTATCGCAGTAGCCGATGGAGTCATGGTAGCTCGCGGTGACATGGCTGTAGAGCTTTCTCCTCAAGAAGTGCCTAGTGTTCAGAAGCAAATTATTCACAAATGTAACGTCGCTGGCCTTCCTGTTATTTTAGCCACGCAAATGCTGGAAAGTATGGTGGAGAATGCGCGCCCCACCCGTGCGGAAGCGAGTGATGTAGCTAACGGCGTATTCGATGGCGCCGACGCCTTAATGCTCTCTGCAGAGACCGCTTCTGGAAAATACCCCCTAGAGACCGTTCAAATTATGACGGACATCATCGGACAAGCAGAAAAAGATCGTGAGCATCTCTTAGTGCGTAAATTAGAGACTCCTCCGGTAATTTCTATCGCAGATGCCATTGAATCTGCAGCAGCGCAAATTGCAAGAGATACGGAAGCGCGCGCTATTTGCTGCATTACGAACTCCGGCAAAGGCGCATTAGCTCTAGCAAAATACCGGCCGCCGGTACCGGTCTTTGCGCTTACTGACCGTAAAGAAGTATTACAACGGCTCTCGCTCATTTGGGGAGTAAAGGGGATTCTTATTCCAACAATTGCGAAAGTGGATGATCCTTATTTGTTTGTGGAAGAACAAGTGGCGCGTTGGTGGAATAAATTTCTTACTCCATCACACCATCCATTACAACGAGGGGAACACCTTGTCGTTACTATCGGCTTGCCAACCCTAAATCGCACGAAGACAAATACGGTAAAAGTCAACTCCATTAGTAAAGATTGGGGCTTACGGAAATAATACAGGCTTATTGAAATGCGGCTTGAATATGCGACTAGTCAGTTGCTATGAAGTCGCATGGAAAACTCTCCGGAACAATCTCTACTAAAACGGCTCCCAAACACACCAATGTGGAAACAGTACTCTGAAGTCAAAGCAGGCGCCATGGACGCTTTGCTTTTCTACCGCATGGGTGATTTTTATGAGCTATTTTTAGATGATGCGGTGACCGCCGCAGAAATTTTAAATATTACGCTCACCGCCCGCCATAAGGATTTAGAAAATCCGGTGCCAATGTGTGGAGTCCCCTTTCATAGCGCGACTTCTTATATCAATAAACTTTTAGCAAGTAGCTGTCGCGTTGCAATTTGTGAACAGACGTCCGACCCCAGTCAATCGAAAGGAATTGTGAAGCGAGAAATCGTACGCATTGTAAGCCCTGGAATGGCCTATGACCTAGACGCTATTGCAGCGGACGATTCCACATATTTACTCTCGATCTATAGCGAAAACTTTGCGCAACTCGACCAGAAATCACTAGAAAATATTTCTGGCGCAGCAACCTTCCTGGAGCTCAGTACCGGTGAAATATACTATACCCGTTTTGCCAGCCTCTCGGAGTTGCTTACGGTCTGTTCAGCCATGCGACCAAATGAACTCTTAGCCCATGAGCACTTCATTGCTAATCCGCTGTTTGGCTCATTACAGGACATGCTATTTAACTTACTACAGGACGAGCAACAGAATGCTTGCATCAGTCCACTGCCAAAGCATTATTATAATGGAGCACAAGCATGGGAAGAACTTTGCCACCATTATAATGTTAAAGATTTAGCTGCTTTTGCTATTGAGCCTGAATCTGAAGTTTTATTTAGCCTGGGGGCCGCCTTTCTGCGTATTCGCAATACACAATTCAATGCGAATTTAGCTCACCTAAGAAAGCCAGTGGAATATAATCCCAACTCATATTTGCAATTAGACGAATCAACGATTGACCACTTAGACTTATTGCCAAAGCCAGATCGAAATGAAAATGAAAGTCTTTTTTATCATTTGAACCATACCAAGACGGCACTGGGTGCTCGTTTATTGAAGCAGCTCTTGGTCCGTCCATTGGTCAATATCAATGACATTGAAGAACGGCAATCTGCCGTTGAGTCCCTCACTAAAACCCCTGCTCATATGGATTCTTTACGAGATAAATTAAAGGGAGTGCGTGACTTAGAACGGCTCTGCGGAAAAATTGGCACGAAATCCGCAAGTCCAAAAGACTTGCTCTCCTTAAAGGAAACACTTTCATGCCTGCCTTATATTCGCGCAGCCCTTGCACAATTTAAAGATTCATCCCTATTAGTAAAACTGCACGGTGAAATTGAAGAGTTTAAGTCCCTAACGGCAACACTAGTGGATCGTATCGCTGAAGAAGCTCCTCCCCATGCTCGCGAAGGTAATATTTTCAAGTCTGGTTGGAATGCAGAGCTTGACGAACTAATCGAGCTTAACTCCAATGGCCGCCAAAAAATCCTCGAAATGGAAGCTTCTGAGCGTGAAGCTAGCGGCATTCAGAATCTTAAGATCAAATACAATCGGGTCTTTGGATATTTCATTGAAGTAACAAAGAAGAACGCCAGCTCCGTACCAAAGCACTATGTCCGCAAACAAACCATGGTAAATGCTGAACGCTATATAACTGATAAATTGAAAATTTTTGAAGACAAAGTATTACGAGCGGAAGAAAAACGCATCCGCTTAGAAAGTAACCTCTATGAAGATTTGCTGAAGGAAGTTTCAACAAAGTCACAAGAACTTCTTCTTTGCGCTTCTCACGTTGCTCTAGTGGATGCTTTGCAATCGCTTGCCCATATCGCTTTTGAAAATGGATATACCAAGCCTACACTAACGAATGACCTTGATTTAGAAATTGAGGATGGTCGCCATCCAGTTCTTGAGCGCTTACTTGGCTCGGATGTTTATATAAGCAACTCAGTAAAATTTTCAGCCAAAGAAAAGATATGGCTGATCACTGGTCCTAATATGGCCGGTAAATCTACATTCATGCGGCAAACAGCACTCCTTTCTCTCATGGCCCATATCGGATCCTTCTTGCCAGCAAAGAGAGCTCAAATAGGTCTTATTGATCGTATTGCTTCGCGAGTAGGCGCGTCTGACCGAATCGGGCGCGGGCAATCCACCTTTATGGTGGAAATGAGTGAAATTGCGCGCATCCTAAACGTTGCTACAGCTCGTAGTCTTCTAATCATTGATGAAATTGGGCGTGGAACTTCAACCTTCGACGGTTTAGCCATCGCTTGGTCGATCATCGAAAAGATCCATGACAAATTAGAGTCACGAACTTTATTTGCGACCCACTACCATGAACTCACAGACCTCGCTCAGTCTATGTGTAACATGCATAACTTGCATGTCGGAGTTGGGGAGGAAAATGGGAAAATTGTCTTCCTGCATTCCATTCTCCCAGGAAAAGCAAGTGGCTCTTACGGAGTGGAAGTAGCTCGACTTGCTGGAGTGCCTAGCGATGTTTTGGAAAGAGCCAATGCCATCTTACGTAGATTAGATTGCTCAATTAGGGAGCGCTCACACCTTCTTGGTCAGCTTCTGGAGAATCACTGAGGATACGCTCCAACCAACCAGCCCGCGAATTCTTAATTAGAAAACGATCCGAAAAGATGACTCCATTTTCTCCATCATATTCAGTAAAACCCTCATCCGAGGTAAAATTACCCATTGCATCCCGGCCAACTCCACGACGAGTGCTCCAGACGGTATAACCATCAACTGCAGCTAGGGTGAATGGAAGAATGATAAGCCCGCCACCTTTAATCCAACCTACAGTTTTTCCTAATCGATGTGAGTTAAACCATGGTCGCCTTGAGCCTGCATATCCTGCCCAAACTCGGCGGTCCACTTGCCGCATAATTTCATCGGCGTAAGCTTGCGGTTCTGGAATATGCTTAATGGCAACTCGTTCTGTTTGATGTTTCAAGCGAATTTGGAAGCGGTTATATCGAGTTTGCCTGTCCTCGTTTAAAATTTCACCCTGACCCAGTTCATACGCTTGGCGAACGGGGTTCTGGTTACCAAGCTTTGTAATATCTCTGCCTGGCCTTTCTCCCAAAAGCGCTTGCTCTATGCCTCGCATGTAAGCGTGGGCTTTTCCTCCATCAACGTCTTTAGGAATAAATTTGGATAAAGAAAATGGTACTGGAGAGTTCAAGGTTTGATTCGCATTTATTGCATTGATATACACCCGCACTTGTTCTTTCGATAAATTGCGTAAGGCTGCTTTTACATAATCCGGTAGCTTCACTGCATTCGGTATGACTTTAGTAATCTTTGTGTCGTTTAAGGACAATTCAATATTTCCACCAATAGGGGCGACTGGCTCGACATACCACTGAGTCCGGTTCAACCTTTTCCTTCCGATCGCACGAACTACCGAACGAACTGGATTATCCGCCCCCCTTCGCTCTTCTGCGCGATCGACAATCGCTCTTGCCTCTTCCTCTAGAAGCCCGAGGCGAGTCCCTGGACTCACTCCTGCGCCACGACGAATATCCTCAGAACGCGCTGGAGTTAAGTAATCATCTCGCTGACGGCGCCAATTGATTGTTGCAACTGTTCCTACGGTTATTTCTACCGCAAAAGACATGCCGTTGATAGCCAAGGCACCGAAGCGCGTAAACATCGGACCTTTCCCATCTTTTGGGGCTTCCTCACCGTCCGCATCTTTATCTTCTTCCCCATCCTTGCGTTCAGCAGATATCCATCGCAGCTCCACCTTTTCGCCCTTGGCCGCCGTCTCGGCGAGCGCCAAATCTGAAAATGGGGGTAACGCAAAAAGGCCCATCACTACTAGGAGAACGATTGCAAGAAGCGAGTCATAGTTCTTAAAACGCATGCCTTTTTTAAAACACATACCTTCTTTAAAGTACATGCTTTAAAATTCGCAAAGGGCATGCCAAGCCTCAGTGGAGGGGCAGAAATAAAAATCAATATTTTCAAATACTTACATTGAGGCAGCCCATTTCTAGTGCAAGTATTCTGTCTAAAAATTCGACAGAAAATCCAATATTTAGGCACTCTTAAAAGAATCATTGCCGGGGCTGGAGGCCGCCACTTTAACTGATGCTTAGCGCGGCCACCGCTTAGATAGTAGCCCTGAGGCTCTCTAAACGGTAGTGCTAAGGTCTTTTACCCTAAATTCGATCGACTTCCGGCCGCGAAATTCCGAGATTTTTGGCGAAAATGCAATGTCCACATTCTCTCCTTCACTCAGTTCGAAACCATGTTTTGCGGAAAACCAAAGCGCCTCATAGTCACTCGTTCCTGAGCTTGAGACTGAAAGCTTGAGGTGCTTTTCTTTGAGGACGCGTTTCCATTTCACCGTATAGCCCCTCACCGTAAAAACCGGCTCCGGGTTGCCAATTCCGAAAGGGCCAAGTTGCTCGAGTGCATGAATATCTTTAAAGCTCAAATCTTGGCCACTAATATCGAGGTCTACATAAAGCATGCGCTCTAAGAGCTTTTGCCTCGGGCGAGTAAGAGCCTCTACGGCTTTCCCAACAACATCTGCAAATCGCTCTTGGAATGCTTCATAATTCTCCCGCGCAATTGTGATCCCTGCAGCCGCCTTATGCCCACCAAAGCCGATCAGAAGATCAGCACACTCTTCGAGGCAGGCAAGCACATCAATTGAACCCACTGACCGCACCGAACCCTTCCCCGGCTCTTTCAAGCTTTCGGAAAAGGCGCACACAATTACAGGGCGATGAAATAATTCTACCATCCGAGAGGCTACAATCCCAATTACGCCTTCATGCCAGCCCGGCTTACCAATCACTAATGCGGGAAAATCTAACCCTTTCGCTTCTAGGACTTGTTCACACTCTCTCGCTGCCGCTTCCACAATTTCGTTTTGAATCTCTATCCGTTCCTTATTAATGGAATCAATCTCTCTAGCGATTTCACGCGCTCGATCTTCATCCGTCGCTGAAAGTAATTCCATAGCTAAGTTTGCCGAACCCAATCTTCCCGACGCATTAATGCGCGGACCAATTAAAAACCCCACATGATATGTTTGCACATCCTTCGGATCTACACCTGAAACTTCGCAAAGCAAACGCACCCCAAGAGACGGGTTTTGTCTTAGCTTTTTCAAGCCAATCTTGGCTAAAATTCGGTTCTCTTTTACAAGTGGCACCATGTCAGCAATTGTAGCGATTGCAACTAAATCGAGCATGTCTCGTAAATCGGGCTCCTGTATCCCCGTATCCGTGAAGTAGCCCCGATCACGCAATACTTTTCTCACTGCAAGTGCCAAATAAAAAGCCACTCCTGCGCCACATAAATTGTCAATGCCCGATTCATCATCCTTGCGCTTATGATCTAATACTGCAAACGCCTGTGGAAGCTCTTCTTTCGGCTCATGGTGGTCACAAATGATTAGGTCAACCCCAAGCTCTTTAGCCACTAATGCTTCTTCACAAGAAGTAATGCCACAGTCTACGGCAATCATCAGGCGAATCCCTTTTTCTGCTGCCAAGCGAATAGCACCAGAGTTTAGGCCATAGCCCTCCTTCTTCCTATCTGGCTGATAGATTATAGGCTCCATTCCAAAGACGCGGAAAAAGAGTCGTAAAATGGCAGAACCAACTGTTCCATCTACGTCATAATCACCAAAGACCATAACCTTGTCTTGATCAGTTACTGCTCTAACTACGCGTTCCGCAGCCAATTCCATATCCTGTAGTAGAAAGGGATTTGGAAGTAACTTTAGAGAGGGTTTCAAAAAAGCCGCGACACCTTCATAAGAATTTAGCTCGTATCTTTTAGCGCGCTGGCAAAGGAGGGCTGCCACCCATTGGGGCACCTTATGTTCGGCCGCAATCGTCTCTACAGAAGTTGTTTCTACACAAGCCGCTGTCGTCGACGCCTCACTCAATTCTGATGCCAGCAAGTCACGCTGTTTCCATATGCGTCGTTGACTACTCATCTCGCCCCAATATTTACTTGTGTCACGCTAGCTTGTGCTCCATATCGAGACGCTCTTGTCTGCGCGCCATCGTCAAAAATACTGGACTGGCAACAAAGACAGAGGAGTAGGTACCTACAACAACCCCAATGAATAGAGCCTCCGCAAAGTCACGAATAATCCCACCACCAAAGGACCAAAGCGCTGCTACTGCCAGTAAGGTTGTAACAGACGTTACCAAAGTGCGACCGAGCGTAGAGTTGATACTAATATTAATATTTTTCTCTAATTCCCGTTTTGGGTTGGCATCAACTGTCTCCCGAATCCGGTCATACACAATGATCGTATCGTTAATCGAGTAGCCAATAATTGTTAGAAGGGCTGCTACAATCTGCAAGGAAAACTCGTGCTGAGTCAAAACAAAGACACCCAATATCAAAATCGAATCATGCACCAAGGCTACAATGGCGCCTGGAGAATAGCGGAAGTCAAAACGGATCATGATGTAGATCAAAATTCCAATTAGCGCATAAAGACCTGCCCAGAAAGAAGAGCTTCGAAGTGCTTTGCCAGCCGCCGGACCTACGACATCCACTTTTCGAATCTCGAATTTCCCAGCCCCAACTGCTGCCGTGAAAGCTGCTTCTACATCATTGGAAAGCTTCTGTAGGTTTTTCGCCTCCCCTTTCAGTTTTAGCTGGAACTCATTTTCCGTTTCATTGCCAATCCTCTGGATTACAGAGAAATCAATACCTTTGTCACTTAACCACTCCCTAACCTGGCCCGTATTAGAAGTCTCTTGGAACTGAACCTGAATTACCGCACCACCAGTAAAATCAATTCCAAAATTCAACCCTTTCGTCAATAAAAGCACAAAGCTTGTAGCAATTAGACAGAATGAAACAATTGCCCACGTCTTCCGCTTGCCAATGAAGTCAATACCAATATCGTGTTTTATAATCTGCATCATGACTGAAAAACCCTCTAAACTCTAAATAAATACCAAAACTAAATACTAATCGTTTCACGGTTAGTTGCACCTGGACGAGTCAACCACCAGTCAAATATTAGTCGACTCACAAAAACTGCTGTAAATAGTGAAGTTACGACACCAATCAATAGTGTCACTGCGAAGCCGCGTACCGGGCCAGAACCAAACTCCATCAATACGAGCGCTGCAACAGCCGTCGTAATATTGGCATCGAGAATCGTTCGAATCGCTCGTGCGAAACCCTGCTCCAAGGCTGCCACGGCAGACTTGCCGTTGCGAAGCTCCTCTCGAATCCGTTCGTAAATAATCACGTTAGCATCCACCGCCATACCGATCGTTAGTGCAATACCGGCAATACCCGGAAGGGTAAGCGTCGCCTCTAAACCAACTAAGATGGAAAAAATAAACGCTGCGTTTAGTGAGAGTGCTACGTTAGCAATCAAACCAGAAATTTTATAATAGATAAGCATAAATATCAGTACGAGTGCCAAAGCAATCAAACTTGCCTTCTTACCCGCCTCAATCGAGTCAGCCCCCAAACTCGGGCCAACCACTCGTTGCTCTTCAAACTCCAGTTTCGCAGGAAGCGCGCCCGCACGAAGTACAATCGCAAGGTCTGTGGCTTCCTTCATGACAGTTTGATAGTCACCGCTTCCCATAGAGATCTTTGCTCGGCCACCAAATTTTGTAGTCTGAAGCACCGGTGCTGAATGGACTACGCCATCGAGAACGATTGCTAACTGACGTTGGTAGTTCTTCTCCGCAAGATTATCGAACTTAGCCGCTCCGCGAACGTTAAAATTCAAGCTAACTGAAGGAAAGCTAGTCTCCGGATCTGGCTGCACTTGTGCCGATTCCAAATCCTCGCCCGTAACATTTGAGCTTGTTTCTAATAAATATGGGATCAATCCCAGTAACTTACCAGTGTTCGGATCTTTTTGTCGCTCAAAAGCAATCGTTGTGTCTTCTGGAATCTTGCCTTTAGCCATCTTATTGAGCTTACGAACACGATCCGAAAGACGCATATCCTCCGGGAAATCCGCCTTATTCGCTTCCTCAATATCAGCAATCACCTTTTGGAAAGACTCCGCACTCGCCTTTTGTTGCGCTACAATCTTGAATTCAAGCTTGGCAGTTTGTCCAATGATAGACTTTGCGCGCTCAATATTTTTTTCACCAGGAAGCTCAATTAGAATTTTTTCCGTACCGTGCGGAGTAATTACTGGCTCATTCACTCCCAGTTCATCGATCCGGTTACGAATAACTTCAATGGACTGACCAACGGTTTGCTTTCGCGTTTGGTCCAATTGAGTAGCGCTATAGGCCAGTTCAAATTTTCCCGAATCGTCCTGTAAAAGGATTCGATAGAGACCTACAAAACGATCCTTGAGCATCGCTCGGAAGGCCTCCTGCTTTTCCCTATCCGCAAGCTTCACCTCGATGACTGGATCCATTAGATCCACGCCTTCCTTTAGCTTAGTAGAGGTAATAGCGATATTTTCACGACCTGCCTCCTCTTTTATAGCATTCATACTACGATCTAAGCTCTCCGAAAATACTGTCGGAAAGTCCACGCCCATAATCATATAAAGGCCACCTTGCAAATCGAGGCCAAGATTGATCCGCTTTTGCACCGGGAACGATTTGATATCTTTATTTGGCATCATTGTCGGCGTGATATGCAACACAGCAGATACCAACATCACCGACAAAAAAACTAACTTGTACCACCAACTTTTAATCATGAAAGTAACCTCTTTAACCCCAAATTTACGACGAGCCCGCTGCCATATCGCCTTTAACAGCGCTAGAAATTTGCGACTTTAAAATTTTAATTCGTACGTTATTTGCAATTTCAAGCGTGACAACCTTATCGGCAACACCCGTAATTCTGCCAAAGATGCCTGCATTCGTCACCACTTCCACACCTTTTTCTAATTTGTCTTGCATCTCTTGTTGCTCTTTTAACTTCTTTTGTTGTGGACGAATTAAGAAGAACCAAAAAACAACAAACATCAAAATGAACGGCAAAAAAGCCATGAAACCTGGCTCTGGGGGCGGCCCTGAGGCCACACTTTCGGCTCCTTGTGCGAAAGCGACAGACAAGAAATACATATGCTCTCCTATGTTGGTATCAGGAACTATGGACAATGGAACTTTTTATAGAACGCCTGGCGGAAATCGTCAAAACGCTTTTCACGAATACTTTCCCTAACTTTGCGAATTAAGTCTAAATAAAAATAAAGGTTATGATAGGTGCAAAGGTGGCCTCCGAGCATCTCCCCTGCATTATGGAGGTGACGAAGGTAGGCTCGGGTGAATTTCTGACACACCATACACGAACAATCCGGATCTAAAGGGCTGTTATCCTTGCTGTATTTGGCGTTACGGATATTTATCTTCCTCGACCAAGTGAAAACTGACCCATTTCGTGCGTTTCTTGTCGGCATCACGCAATCAAACATATCCACTCCAGCCGCAACGGCTTCAATCAAATCTTGAGGCCGCCCAACCCCCATCAAATAACGCGGCTTATTTTTCGGAAGCATTGGAGCTGCAATTCTTGTCATTTCCCAGAGAACTTCTAGGGGCTCCCCCACTGAAAGGCCACCGATCGCATAGCCAGGAAAATTGAGCTCCGTTAACTCCTCGGCATGCTCTCGGCGTAAATCCTCATGCATCCCACCCTGTTGAATCGCAAATAATGATTGATGAGACTTTAGGTCAACCGCCTGACAGCGCTTCGCCCAGCGCGTGGTGCGGTCCTTACTAGCGGCTACATCCTCTTTCGAAGACTCATAGGCAAGGCATTCGTCAAAAACCATCACAATATCACTACCGAGTGCGCGTTGGATTTCCATCGACTTCTCCGGGCTAATCATGTGCTTAGACCCATCAATATGAGACGCAAACTCCACGCCTTCCTCTGAACGTTTGTTTAAACCAGAAAGACTCATGACCTGAAAGCCACCACTATCGGTAAGAGTCGCCCCATCCCAAGCCATAAACTTGTGGAGCCCACCTTGCTCTTCTATCAGCTCATGACCTGGCCTTAAGTAGAGATGATAAGCGTTACTCAATATAATCTTGGTCCCAATGGCTTTGAGATCATCCGAAGTCATACTCTTAACGGTGGCTGCCGTCCCCACCGGCATAAAGATTGGAGTTTCAAAAGACGCGTGATAGGTCGTAACTCGACCCAAACGGGCCCTACCATCTTCAGCTAAAAGGTCAAATTTTAGTGAACTCTCCGGTGCCTCCATAGTTCAAAATCTGGGGTCACTCCCCCCCGGCCCGCGCTCTAGAGTCGGCTCTGGGGCTGGCTCTGGGTCATAGAAGAACTCCGTCGACTGATTGAAATTTCTCAACTTAAGTCGATATTCATCTAAATACGCCTGAGTAATGTATTGATCATAAACTCTAGGACGACGTGTACTGATTCGCACGCTACGACGGAAAGGGTATTCCTTTCCATCTAAACCAAACCAAGTTTCACCAGTGGCCACTCTGCGTTTATCCTCCTCCGCCTGTAGTACGGCCGCCGCTTCAAAGTCCTGCACCAATGCTTTGTTCTGCTTATAGAAATCCACAAAAATGCCATCTACTGCTTCCGTCGTTTCTGACTTTACTTTAAAGAGTAGGAAATCAAATTTGCCGCGACTTTCCTTGTAAATCTTAAGGTGCGCCCACGGGGTAATACGATCCGGGTTATAGTTATCCTGGCCTCCGCCGCCCATGTTTATATCGTTTTCTTCCCATGGGTAATTCGGGCGATAACCTAGTAGCTTTGAATACGAAGCCAGCAAGTAAGAAGTGTCTAAAACACTTAGCTCTTCAATCTTATCTGGCTCTGTAATGATACCAGCCGTTCGAGAGTCATAAAGGGTAGGGCTAAAACCGGTGTAATAGATAAAACCATTATCTAAGAACATCGAAATACCCATGTCTTCATAAAGCTTCTCTTGGTCCTCACGAACAGAAACTAATCGTGCGAGGCTCATGTTTTCATGTTGATATTCTTCCACACCAATGAGGGCTTGCCGCTTCACCCTGCAACGCTCTACATTTGGAAGTGCTCGACGCAAGCACTGCCCCAAATTATCCGATTCGTACATTTCGACTTCGCCGAGCATATAGTAAGCCGCTAAACCCTGCAGGTAATTATGAGAAATTTTAGACCCATAATAGGCCGCCCAACTAATGTATTGATCTCCTATTGTTGCAAGCTGTCGAGGCCCCCAATAACCCATCGCCATTCGAATAAATTCATCTTCTGAATTCCGAGATCCATTGTGTAGAGTAATCGGAATCTCTGCGACCAAATGACTTTCCTCATAGCGGTCTAGCGCATGGAACTCACTAGCTTTCTCCGGCATTCTCACCGCAATTTCTGGGGAAACTTCTGGAATATTGTTTCGTAAGCGCATATATACGTCTAGCTTAGCGTAATGAAGGTGAGTCTCGTCTACATATGTTCTACCCGTATAATTATATGCAGATTCAGCCACTTCCTCTGAAAGCTTCGCGTTTAATGCTTCTAGTGCCTGCGCCTTCCGTTCAGCATTCGGAAGCTCAATCGCCGCTAGCCATTCGCGATAGGTTTCACGTAAAAATTCAACTTCCTTTATGTAAAGGAGATGAAATAGATCTAACTCACGTTGCGTTGCCACAAGCGTACATTTAAGCATGGTTTCCTCGATGCTCTGGCGCATCAGCGTAAACAACCGGCGTTTATCATGCTCATACTCTCGCAGCACACCGTCAAAGCTACGGACACTTGCATCGACAGCCGAAATTTGTTCCACCGTCAACTTATCAACGCTATTCTCAATTTTAAATAAATCTTTTTTATACTCGCTAAATATTGTCCGCATTGCACCTAAGTAGTGCACCCAATAGCCACCACCAAGACGAATCAAATCAAGCATTTCCTGCTTGTCTTGCCAGAACCAAGCCAAGCTATCTGACCCATAGACTACCCAGTTATTAAATAACCGCCTATTATCATTAGAAGAAGAAGCTGATTTTCCAGTTAATTGTTCCATAAACGGTCTTGTGATCAAAATGCCCGAATTCAAGTCGCTAAAGTCGATTTCATGACGATATCTAGCTACATAAGGCAGCCCTTGCTTGCTTCGCTCATTTCGCATTCGCTCTTCCGCACAAAACTCTTTTGCTTGCTCATAAACAACAGCTTTTTTCTCCCGAACCGACAAGTGATGCTCATACATTTCACGAACCAAGACGTGGTGCTCGGAAATTAGGGTGCCCATTGTACCTTTTAGAAAATCTTCCGGCTTAACTTGATAAAGTTCGAAAGCACCAGTTCTCAGTGCAAAATAAAAGGCATTGATCATCGCTGCAGTATTATAGTTCCGGCCCCAACCATTCATTTGTAAGCCGCCAGGACTATAATTAAACCATGGCCGAACACCCCAAGAGGCCATCGTCCCCGAAGAGAAGAAATAATCAAACACATCTGTATACTTAATTCTGACCGTACCGAACCAAGTTTCCAATTCCATTGAGAAGCGACGCTCATACATCTTATATGCCATTAGCATCATATGTGGCAGCACAACCATATAGTTCGTTGCATCCACTAAGCCATCCACATCGATACCAATTTTAGAAAGCTCGTCATAAGGAATATCAAGAGCTGCAACCGTAAAGTCCCGAACCACCTTAACCGCGTCATGGAATTCAACCCAATCCTTCTGAAGCGTAAGCGCCTTTTCAGAAACCCTACTCAGCATCTCTTTTGTGGAGAAATCAATATTATTAAAGAAGCTACCCATCTCATCATTGGACTCAGCCACCTGATGCAACATCATGATTTGCACATAGTGCTGGATCACTTTTTCTAATTTGTCGTGATCCTTATCGTGCAAATGATCAAAGAATTTGGTTGCAAGATGCGAACCCCACTGCCGGGTTACAATTTTTTCCAAAATCATAAGGTAGACCGAGCGACCCTCTAACATCTTTATGCCAAGAGCAGCCAGCATTTTCCCTGATTTCTCATTTAAATATTCACGCATTCTTTCATATGCATACTCATCAGCTTGAAAGCCCTCGTCACTATCTAGTGCCTTTAGGTAGCTCGCATCATTGATACGACCTTTTTTTGCATCTTCCAGTAGAACGCGAAGGCGGGCGTCTTTTAATATGTGGAGAGATACTCCAACCGGTTGGCTACTTGCATTATAGTGCAGTGGTTGAATTTCCGTATAAAATCTAGCGTAAGATAACTTGAGCTCCTCATCAGCGATGATTCTGTCGGATCGAGCAATAATTTGAGAAATCTTTTCCCCATGGTCTCTAATTTCCGTTTCCAAACTGGGGAGCGCCACTTTCCTAGGGTCATCATTAGAGAGTCCACGAAGCTCCACCTCTTTGGCCTGAAGCTTATTCAAATACGTCCTGGCGCACTCTACGTAATACGCATCAAGCCTCGGGTCATCACGGCCAATTATATAGCCATAAGACATGTGAACTAGACGGTAATACTCATCTGTATCTATAGTCCCACAGCGATCACCCTCTACGTACTTGAGTCTAGCTAGTAATAACTCTTTTGTATAACGAACTCTTCGATAAAAATCCTTATAGCGACATTCCTCCAGCTCATCATTGCAACCACGAAGTAAGTAATTATCCACGTAGTTAGTAACGAATTTAAGCACTTCACTACGCCTCTCCTCTAGAGCAAGAGCATCAACCATTGCAGAGTGGAAACGCGAGAAAACTCGCTCAGCCGTCATATTTTGTAATTCTGTGTGTTCATAAAGTTCTTCAACTAAGAGCACTTCTGCCATCGGCTTTACTTTATTCTCAAACGGGTCCTCCAAGCCAAACAGCATACTGCTTGACTGGCGATCTAACTTTGTAATTCCATATTTTGCATTAAATTTCTCGGTCGCATCAAGAGCAAGTGCGCCTGTAAATTGAGTATTTAGGACATTAGTGAGTGGGTCCTCATTCGAGACCTTGTGTTTAATTTTTTGCACTTCCTTGCTACAAGCAGAAAGAAACAAAGCGGGTATGAAGAATAGAACCACACGTGCCATCAACATACGAAACTCCTAAAAGCTATAGGACACTGATGCAGACACAAGGCGCCTGTACTTATCAATGTACCAAAAATCAACATCGCCAAATCGAGTAAATCCACCATTTTGGTGTGAAACACTAAATTTCCAATTCCCTAAACCGTAGCCAAGGCCTTGCGAATTGCTATAGCTGTAGCTAGTGGAATCATCCAATTTTTGCAAGTAACGGAAACCAAACCCAATATGAGCGGAGAGATTTCCAACTAGCTTAACTTTGTGCCCCATCTTGTAACGGTACGTATTACGAGTATTGATCGTTCCATCTGTTGGTGAAAACTCATACTTATTAATTACGTAAGAACGACTCACTGAATTAGAAAGTGAGTAGATAGCATCAAAGAACTCTGAGGTCATGCCGACTGAAGCACCCGGAATAGCATAAACACCTTCATAACGAGAATTTTCGGAGAAGTTCATCGCTGTCTTCACACCTGCTTGCAAAGAATGCGATCCACCCAAAGCCTGTCCCAGCTTCCAAGTCTTCCCACCGCGAATACCTACGCTCGGTGAAAAAGAAGGGGTACTCACATCTGTAATAATCTTATTTCCTATCGACTGGTAGTTAAAACCCAGGCTTCCGCTAGTTGACCAACCATTTCCAAGTTTATAGGAAACCGATCCGGACATTGAGTGAGAGTATGATCTCGGCTCTTCTTCCGCGGCAAAATCCGTTTTGATCGAGTAGCCTAATTCAAAACCCCACGGACCCTTGCTCTTTTCTTCGATACTATCACTACTAGTCTTTACAGATTCGACCGCGACCGGAGTAGAAGCTTGAGCAATAGATCCGAACAAAAGCCCAGAGACCGCAAGAGAACGAATCAGATTTGTTTTTTCTATTTTCATGCCTTTGCCGTTATTCGAAGCGAGACCTGGTTTCACGGTGGAAATTTTTAATCTCAGTCTCCAGGTCATCTAGTCGGTTCGCATCGATATAAATCGGCTCGCCATTACTACCCCTCTTTGGCCTCATCCACGCGCGAGCAGCCTCGATGTTCTCGTTCTCTGGGTTAACTTCATACAAGTATTCACGGAAAATCCCTTTAGTCTTGTCTTCTGCCTGAAGCGCACGAATCTCATCTGCAACGCCAATCATTACTCCGAACTCACCGTGAACTTTCTCACTGTAGTAAGAATAAGAAGCGCTACGAATTTCATCTTCCTCTGATAGAAAAATAAGCTCATCGAGCTTCTGACGGCCGGCCAGCTCTTCATTTAGGTCTGCGCCGTCTGAGTCTGCGCCATCACCACTGTTCTCAATCGCACCATACTCGTTCTCTCGACCAAGCGATTCAAGAGTAATCACGAGAGTCTTCGCTTCTTGAAGAAATCCAGAACCCTTAAGTACAAAATCCGTAAAGTAGGTGTCAAAGAGTGGAATTGGTTTTCTACTGGATGTTTCTAAGAAAAGAGACTTATCTCCACCATTCTGAAGCTCAAATTTACGCTTCATACCCAGACGACGCATAATTTGCTCTTCCGTTTCAAAAATTTCTGCTCCACGAGCATCGGTCATACCGGTAGAATAGATCGCATTTTCGGAATCAATATGGAAGTACTCCGCAATTTTAATAACATCCATAATCATTTCTCTTCGAGAAACCTCTACGTATGGGATTCCCGTATTTTCAAGTGCCTCATCATACGTATTATACTCGTTGGCCTTGAGTAACTCGAAGGTCATAGTCAAACGAGTCTCGAAATCGTCTAATTTCCAGTCTTCCGTAGTGTATTTGAAGAACTTGTTCTCGTATTCGCGAAGACCAATGTTTATGAATTCTTCAGCATCGGCTTTGAACTTGAGCGAAGCCTTATTCTGCCGTTCGTGGGCCTCCGTATAAAACTCATATTCCTCTGTTAAAATTTCACGAGGTGGGCGCTCGACTTCAACCCGTTCGTTAATGTCGTCTTCAATCCAGTTAGCAATACGAACGTAAGCGTCCCACTTGGCTGCAATAAATACAGCTGAGCCATTTTCAAAGCGAATTTCATCAAAAAAATTCACTGAATGGCCATTGCCATCCACGTTGCCTTTTTCATCCTTATACAAGGCTAGGTTAGGATCTTGCCTAAGCACTCTGTTTGCTTCTTTTAACTTCGCCGCAAGCTCCTCCTCCCACAAACCAATGGCGCTCGCCTCATCCTGCGGTAAAGGCTCTCCCTCAGGCAATTCTGAAACTTGTGGTCTACGACTACCGATTTCCTGAACGTCTGCCATCATTGCGTGAATCATGCGCAGGTGCTTACCGAGCAAGCCAAATACTTGCCATTGCTGGTGCCGTTCAAGACCGTTTAATACTTCTAGACAATCACGAGTCTTTCTATAATTACCTAAAAAATGCGTATATAGACGGCGCTTCAAGGCATTGATTTCATCAAAGCCATCTATGATTTCTTCCATGTCTTTTGCATGTTTTTCCGAAAGTGCCACTCTCTCTGCTGAGCCTTCTGGAAGCCTCTCTTCTAAGTCTTTCCAGTGTCTGTTCAGCAAATTGATCATCACATTTAGAAACGTAAGTTTGTGTGCCAAGAAACCATTCACGTGCTTCAATCGAGTGTTAACCTTATCGTCAAAGAAGCCAAATATCGGTTTCGCGTTTGACTCCCCCCATACCTGCGACGGAGTCAATGTTTTGGTACCAATATGCTCTAGTGTCAATTTTTGCCTAACATACTGAGGGGTGTAATCCGGATCTTCCAGCGCCCGCTTTTCCTCATGACACATTTCTAAACTGTTTTGAAAATTTGCGTTATTGTTATACGAACGCTCCTGATTCTCAATGAAATTTTTAATAAAAACTCTATCATGATTCAGGAAACGCTCGGTCATTACTTTAAAGAACGCAGTAGCTGTAATTTCTTTATCAGTACCTGCTTGCTTTAAGGAATCATCAATCGTCTCAAATGTATTCGTCTTGAGTGCATAATAGACAGAGTACAAATTCTCAAACTTCAGAATCTTCGCATCCGCAGGATCCGTGCCCCAATCGAACCAAGGTCGAGGCGGGTCAGTGGATATCTGCGCAAAAAGCCAGTTAATAATGATCGTTGGATCAAGCTTTAGCTCAAACCACCAAACTTGGATCACCATATTGAAGCTTTCAACTGCAGCGAAGAACGCAAGCACAAGCATGTTTGGATAAACAGCCAGCAAATTAATGTTCTTCTCCAAGTTATCAAAAATCAGCTCCAAGCGCTTAAACTCAGGAAGCTCCGCATCACTATCAGAGCTCCGGCCCACTTGGTAGACGAATTTCTTAAGGCTTTTCAGTTGGTCTTTCAAAGAATTCCACTCTGTAGTCAACCTTTGAGACTCCTCAATAGCTATTCGGAATTTCTCTTTGGACGTAGCCTTCTCATCTTTATCCGAGAACACGTGCCCCATAAACTCATTCGTATGACGAATCATCTTTGCCAAACGAAATTTTAAATACTTCTCCGCATCTAGGAATAGCTCCTGCTTAACAGCAACGCTCGGACGCATACCTTCAAAATAACTAGCCGCCTCGCTTACTGACCAGTGACCACGGAAAAGTTGATCCACTAGGAAAACTGTGTCCGTGACAGCAAAGTCTGTTTCAATATCAAGGTTATTGATAAGAGCCATACCGTCCGTTACAGCCTTCATTTCCTCCACCATTCGAAAGAGACCAATTTGACCAGTAGCATCTTTATCTTTCAAAGATTTCTCTGCTGCTTGAATCCGGCAAAAAGATGCAGCAGCGCTACCAGAGTCACAGGTCACATCCCGCATCCTCCAGTCGGTGGCCAATTCAAACATCTGCCCAATCCAATCAGTGTTCTCTAGATTTATTCTTGAATAGTTTTTCCAAAAGTTCGTCGACGAAATAATCTCACGAAGCTCATTTCGATAAGCTGGATCATCAATTTTTTCTTTCGCGCGCGAAAGGATCACACCGAAGTCATTTGCATAGAACTGACGTACTTGACGAATAGAGGCCGTTTGCTCCTGCATATCAAAATATTTCTCTAGATAAAACGAACCTTTTAAATATAGTACGTCTGAAAGGTCAGATGAGTCGCTCGAAGAAATACTCGCGTTACGCGCCTTAAGTGAAATCTGAACGACGCGATAATAAGCAATTACCATCTCACTATATAGTTTCTTTGCTTCTTCTAGACCTGTTCCACCAATTCGTGCTTCTAACTCAGTTAATGCATTGTAAGATTTGCGGAGGCGAGGCAAAAGTGTATTCGCGTAGTATTGTAGAATTTTTGAAGTGTTCCGATCAGTGTTGAAAAATCGCAAAGCGGTACGACAGATCGTTCCACGCATCTCAAGCAGGTCTTTTTTACCAGACTTACAAGCACGGCTCATCGATGACCAATAGGCATCTAGGAGTTTCGTTTCTGTGACAAAATCTGGATTCGACTCAATTAGAACCACCAAAGCACGATTGAATGTATCTAACATTCGACGATAACGGTCATCACCTGTGTAATGTGTATTCTCCACAAATTTTGAGTTCAGAATAAATTCAGCATATGGAAGAATAACTGAGTTATACAAACTCGTGCTCTTATTAGCAAACAGAGCCACAGCGTCTGAAGACAAAACTTTTAAGTTCGCTCGAATGGAAACGTTAGCTTGGTCCTGCAACAAAGCATCTAACTCTGCACGCATTGCTAGTACCTTTATTTCCACTTCGCGCTCTCGTTTTGCTATCGCACGAAGAGATGCATCTGTGTCCTTATCGAATGAAATTTCAAAAGAAACCAATTCGCCTTCCAGCGCCTGCTCCTTAATTATTCTCAACAATTGCGAGTTGTCTTCCGGCTTGTGGTTAATTTTCTGTACTTCCTTCGAGCAAGCAGTCAAAACTAACAAAGCCAAAACTAACACTCCTTGAGCTCTGGAGCGGAAGACTGATTTAAATAGTGTATTTAGTGTTTTCATCTCTCATAACCTCCCTAGTCCTAATACTCAATATAGTAGAGCGTCTCTGGCAAGATCCATCCTTGCACGGCAAGCGCTCCCATCACTACTGTTCCGAGGCCATCAATTGCCTCTTCACATGGTTCTAGACTTGGCTTGTTATCCTCAAACTTCTCCCAGTTGAGGTAGTCATCAAATGAACTTTGAACAGATTCTTTAAATTCCTTAAATCGACCGTTACTGATGGCAATCGTTGGCTTAGCAACAAATCCTTTGAAGTCTTTGTTACCAGGATTGAAATATTCAGCGATACCGTTAGATACACCGTTTTTTTCATTACCTTTTACACAAGAGCTAAGAACATCCTTATACTTGGATCGCAAAGCCTCCTTCGTAGATCGTGTCCAAAGAGAACTTTCATCATCCTCATCGAAGGTCACTCGAACACCGTAAGCATAAGCATT
Organism: Oligoflexia bacterium; assembly: GCA_011087955.1. Lineage (GTDB taxonomy): Bacteria > Bdellovibrionota > UBA1018 > CAIPTA01 > JAALKR01 > JAALKR01. The sequence continues at coordinate 21,700 of JAALKR010000013.1, read as the reverse complement.
CGTATCACTATAGAACTGCATTTTCGTAATCGGATAAATTAATGATTTTTCATCTGATGAATTTACGATCATCTTGCTATTTGGCAACACAAACGCATCACCAAGTTTAAAGAACTCTCGCGTGCCAAAGTCATAAACTGAAGCCTGGAAGGACTTAATTCTATTTGGTAGCGCGCCAGCACCAGTTTTCTTCTTACCTTTGAAGATGAGTACAACGTACCCCATTGTTCTCCAGTTTAGGTTGAACTTCGTCTGATCTTCAATTGCCCTCAAGTAGTCGCTGTCCACACCGCGCTGACGTTCGTTATTAAACTTCTGCCACCACAGATAATTCCCCATCGCCAGCACTGAGCGCTGAATTCGGTTTGACTCCTGACCTTTTGACTTAATCAGAATGTTTTCACGGACGTTACTAGAAATAGCCTCCGTATATTCGGCCGGGTAAAGCGTACTATAGAGGAAAGAATAATCTTTACCAAAACCACCGTACTTCGGAATTCTCCACATCCATCTCCAGGCCCAATACACAAATGGATACGGAGTATTTAATGTGATCAAAGCATTAAGCTTAGTTGGTAATAGACCAGCCTTCTTCCATGTACCATTCCAACGCGCGAAGTTTGGACGAGCGTCTCCACCCCATATTGCTACTGGAATACTTGCGTCTTCATGGTCAATAACTGGAAAGTCCGGCCCTCTTTCTTCCAAGAATTTTGTCATTTCTTGAATGGCATAACCATTGACTCGACAAAGTTCCGCAAACTCGGGATTATCTTCGAAAATTCTGCGAAGTTGCTCATTTACTTCATAACCTTCCTTAACCATGCCGCGACACGAACTGTGGAAAGCTTCCATAAGTCCTTTATCATTCTTGAGACGGTCAATTTCGTCTGCATATTCTACGCGCATATAATCATAGAATTGGCGAACATTATTGAAGACCTCAAAAGATCGTGCCCATAAATAACGCTGGACGCCCCAAGCATCTGTTCTTGAAACACCACCGTAGTTATTAATTTTTGCGATCCAGTTTTGGTTAAAGCTTTCGAAATAAGCATCTACAACTGTTTTGGCATCATATCCACGAGCAAACCGCCGGCAGTAAGGACTTACTGAAAGAATTGCTTCGAAATCGTTACAGTTTGGAAAGTATGTTGTAACCAATTCTGAATTGTCAAAATCATAAGATGGAATCACACCGTCACTTTGAACTTCTCGATACTCAGTAAAGTCTTCGGTCTTACCATCCCAGAGTGGATATTCTCTATTGTAGAGATAACGAACAGCGAGTTCATCTTGAGGGCCAGGCAGGATTTCGTCCTCATTCATAGACACATACATGCGGCCATTCGAATACCCCATAACTGTTGAATATGCTGAATTGTACTTATCCGCATAGGCTTTCAAGCGATCATAGTGCTTTTTCGGAATAGTGCCCTGCTTTGGCAGAATATTTTCTTCAAAGTTATGACCTAGGCCCATGAAGTGACCTACTTCATGCATGAACACTGCCTTAATCATACTACGCAGTCTTTGCTCTGGAGACTTTCGATCCCAGATACTTGACTCAATGGAATGAACATCTGGCATTATGTCCGCAAATGAAAAGTCATGGTCATAAGAAGAAGAATTTTTACGAGCCTTAAGCTCTTGCTCTGCAAGACTCTGTAAATAGGCCGCACGCGCCTCTTCCGGAAGGTCCATTAGATTTCCTTGCTTTGGCTCCTTTAGCTCTGGGTCGACAAAGGAAACTAAGTCGCCATATTCATCTAGGAGCAAGTTCTGGAAGGATCTCTCATCAAAGAAGCGCTCCATTTCAGATGAAGCTGCAGAGGCTGTGGCACCCATATCTGCTTGCCATCGAGAAGCTTGTGAAGAGATGATATCTTCCATCTCGACTGGGCTAACAAAATTTTTGAAAGCTGCAAAATTTCTAAGCTGCTCATACCGGCTGTTAGAATCAAAGAGAGACTGTCGCAGGTCTTCAATAAGACTTGCACGTGCTGTTTGGTCATTCAGTGCAGCCCTCATATCTACTGAAATCGAAGCTCGCTCCTCTTCACTCATTGACTCTAAATTTTCAAACCGACTATCGAATAGTTGGCTAGCAAAATCTGTTTGCGCTGCAATTCCTGTAGCACCTGCAAGCATATTTTCAACAAACTCAAGGCCGATGCGATGATCTGGAGTGAGTTCTAACTCTACAATCGCCATCTTTGCATTCACCAGCGAATGCTGAGAGGCAACTTGAGCGATATAATTTTCGCCTAATGGGAATGGAGCCCTAGAGCCAAATCTGAACGGATCTGTTCCTGTATTCTGCACAAATCCAGCAGACCTTTTGCCACCAAAGCGGCTAGGAGCAAAGTCACTCGGAGCGTAATACTGAAGATAGCGCTCCATTAAACCGCCGTACATTACGACTTGTCCCCAAAGAGTTTCCCCGTTTCGCACGTCTGCGTTGTTTTGACCAATGCCGAGAACACCACTTCCTAACTTACGCTTGTCCTGTACCCACACAAATGAAGGGCAACGTAAATCAATTGGATAACGAAGCTTACGGTCAAGATTTAAATAGAATGGGCGGCTGCGACCTATGCGCTCAAATACGTCGTTCCATTCATCTAATACGTCCACAGCAATATCGACATATTTTTCTGGCCAACCATATAGGCAGAATTCAACTGAATTATCTCCACCGGAAACGTCCCAGTGGCCTGCTACGTAGCCCGGAGTGACTCCATCAAATTTCTTACCCATTAAGTGAAGTGCTGAAAAATATTTGTTGTCATTGTCTGGGTGAAATGGAGTTGGCTTAAATTTTTCAGGTGTTTTGTGTTCGTATTCTAAGAAGTTAAATCGATATTTAGCTTGGAGATGCGTTCCCCAAAATGGGCTGGAGACTACTACTGTAAAGCCCAGGAAGTTCTTGCCTTCACGCTCCTCCCATTCCACGTCTTCCACTGAGATAGCCTGTGAGCCAAAGCCGTCTAGCAGGTCGTAAGCCCAAGCATGGATTCCGATATCCTTTAAGTTAAGTTTCATACTTGGACGCTGAGACCAATGGTGCTCCGAAGTATTCTCGTGCCAATCGCTTGTGTAGCGCCCTTCGCTGTCACGGCGTTTTTCTAAAGTGTAGTGCGTTGAAATAGGAATAGTTACGACTGTTTCCCAATCGCGTGGACTTTCGGTTGAGCTGACTCGCTTACCAACGAGTGCATTTTCTTCAATCTTAAATTGTACGTTACAGTGGTCCGTAATCGGAGCGGCATGCAGTGTGTACCACCTTGAAAGGAAGCCCGATGCGGAAACAGGCGCCCACGCACATTGGAAGTCTCGGGAAACTTGAACGGTTTTTTCTGTTTCGTGCCATTCACCCTGATTTTCGACCGCTTCCGTTACGGCTAAGGTGCCCGTTGGATTATACTCAACTAGCCTCATGCCTTTGGCAGCGTCTATGGACAGTTCTTGACCGGTAACCTTGTTCACAACGAATTTTCGTTTCGCCTGCTTCACAAAGAAAGCCTTATTCTGCTTCTGAATGTCAGGGATTGGTGTCTTCTGTTCCGGTGTGACCAGACCACAGCCTTGCCATGTTACTAAAGAAACCGCCAATAAAAGGGCAGAGCATAGTGCTCGCTTCAAAGGGGTGAAACTGCTCATCTGTATTCCTCCAACCAAATGTCCGGCCTGCTACCGGATATTTGAGCAAACTCCCCCCACTGGCTTCCTAGCCACCTACTTTTCCTAATTCCCGCTCGCCACCAGGTTTAACACGCTATGCCGACGCATCGCATTTAATTAATTATGCAACGAGTTATTTCCAAACGCACTCACTGCAGGACTGCGAAATTTTTATACAGTAGCCACAAACCTAAAAAAAATCCCTATATTTTCAAATAGTTGCCTTTAAAACGCTGCTTACAGAGTCTGAAAGTAAAGTAATTTTTATTTGTAATTTTTGCTGGGTTTTAGAGAACCAAAACATGCCTTAGAGGACTAACATGCAATCACCATAAGAAAAAAAGCGATACCTTCTCTTTATGGCATCCTGGTAGGCTGCCATTATAAGATCTCTATCCGCGAGCGCGGAAAGCATTACAAGGAGGCTAGATTTTGGCTGATGAAAGTTTGTCAAAAGGGCATCAACTACCCGAAACTCAAAGCCAGGATAAATAAACAAATTAGTTTTATTTTGGCCGGCGCTAATTTTGCTTTGGCTGGCAAGTGTTCCGGAGAGCGCGGCACTCTCTAAAGTGCGTATAGTTGTGGTGCCCACTGCTACGCAACGACCTCCACTGGCCTTCTGCTTTTGAACTGCTTGAGCCGCAGACTCTGAAACTGAATAATACTCTGTATGCATCTTATGATCTTCGATTTTTTCGGCTCGAATCGGTAGAAACGTGCCTAGCCCCACATGCAAGGTCACTTCCGCCTTTTGTATTCCTCTAGCGCTGAGGCTCTTGAACATTTCTTGATTGAAATGCAGGCCCGCAGTGGGTGCCGCAACTGACCCCACTCTCTCTGCATAGACCGTTTGATACCTATCTCGATCTTCCGCATTGTCCTCGCGCTCAATATAAGGCGGGAGAGGAATATGACCAAACTTCTGGGCGTACTCAAGAACGCTCTCAAAGACATTCGCAGATTTTCCTAAGGCTGATTCCCCTAAGGTAGCTAAATCAAACTCTATTACAAATGAACCGTCTCCCCCCCCACGACCAACCACTCTCGCCTTTAGGCCGCCGTCTAGCACGAATTCTATATTGTCTTTCTTTTTAGAGCTCTTCAGTAAGCATTCATACTGATTCTCAGACAATGCCTTCAACAAAAAACACTCTACCGATCCACCACTAGTTTTCTTTCCAAACAATCGAGAAGGAAACACTTTAGAGTTATTCATCAGCAAAAGATCGCCTGCGCTTAGTAGTTCTGGGAGGTCTGCAAACATCCTATGGGTCCACGTTCCCGACTTTCGATCCAAGACGAGCATACGCCCCCCCTCTCGCTCCTTCAGAGGCGCTTGGGCAATCAATTCTGCGGGTAAATTATAATCAAATTCATCGAGCTGCATGCTGGATCCATTTACTGCATATCGTCGCATTCTTCAAATATGATTTTTCCAGCCCATGTCTGAGCCTATGTCCGAGCCTATGTCCGAGCCTATGGTAGACTTGTCCTATCATTATTTTGGAGGGAATCAAATGGCGCAAGACATGAGGGTGTTAAGGTCTCTATTCGAGGACAGTGCCATAAATGAGATTATGGTCAATAGATACGACCAAATTTTTGTTGAACATAATGGCAAGTTAGAGCCCACCAATATTCAGTTTGATTCCGAGCAAGATTTATATCGATTGATTGAAGAACTGGCCCATCAGAGAGGTACTATTCTCTCTAATAAGCAGCCTTTTTTAGATACCTTTTTAGAAGATGGTTCTCGAGTGAACGCAGTAATCCCTCCTATGTCTGTGGATGGACCCGCGCTTACGATTCGTCGCTTTTCCGAAAACCCGTTTGCACTATCTGATTTGATTTCCTTGCAGTGCCTATCGGATCGTTGTGCTTATTTCCTTCAACTATGTGTTCATGCAAAAACGAACATTATCGTTAGCGGCGGAACCTCTTCCGGTAAGACGACGCTACTCAATGTTTTGTCCGCTCTTATTCCGACTGATGAGCGAATAATTACTATTGAAGATACGCCTGAGCTAAATCTAGTCCATTCTAATTGGGTCCGATTAGAGTCGGTTCCCAATTTCAACGAGAATTCCATAACGATCCGTGATTGCCTCAGAAACGCGCTGCGAATGAGACCAGACAGAATAATCATTGGTGAGTGCCGTGGAGCAGAGGCTTTCGATATGTTACAGGCCCTGAATACAGGCCACGACGGGTCTCTTACGACGGTCCACGCAAATTCGCCTCGTGATTGCCTTGCTCGACTAGAAAGCTTAATCCTCGCCAGCCAAGACTACCCGTTGACCGCATTACGTAAGCAGATAGTTTCTGCGATAGATATCATCGTTCAGGTCAAGCGCGATCGTTCCGGAGAGCGTCGGATTACGGATATCTTAGAACTAACTGGAATTGAAGAAACAGTGATTACTACCCAGTCAATTTTCGAGCAAGATGACATGGAGGTTGCTGAAGTTAACGGCCTAGTCCCTCAAATTATGAGTGCCTTCCAGGAGTGCGGTCTCAAGATTCCAAATAATTTCTTCGACCCAAACACTTATTTCAAGCCGAAGCCATCTTAACTCAGACAGATTCCTTCGCAAATTTCTTCACTCCTTCGCGTATAGAATTCGCCCAAGCCCATTCATTAATCGGTGCAGTCGATTCAAAACTTCCCATTGAATTCGGCCAAGGCTATTTTGTCTTGCCCATTGGCTATGGTATTCGGAATTTTTCGAATTGCGGAGTTTCAATCCAAAATCAATGCCTTGTGAATTCCAACGAACGGTTGTTTTGGAATACCATTTCGACAGCATGGCGCGATTAGATTTCAATATATCCATATATTCTAGAACTTCTTCACCTAGAACTCGTTTGAGCGTGAATAGCGAGCTGGACTTAAAGCGAGTTAATAGCGCTTGCTCCAGTTCTTGCAGTTTTCTTTTTTCTTCATTGCCCGTTATATACTCTTCTATTTTTTTTTTGCGATAGAGTGTGAGCAGGGCCATCTCGGAGGCAAATAGGTTAAGAGCCTCTGGCGTAGTGCGACCTCTCTCCATTTGAGCGTAATCTCCAGAAAGAACTAGCCCTCTATACACTCCTTCTACACTCGCACCTTGCTCCAAAATGTTCATCCATCGTACGTAGGATTCTTTGTCACGAAACTCTCGAGCAAAAACGTGTTTGTAAATCTCAGAGAGAAACTGCTTTCGAATCTTGCGCCTCTCTTTTGGCGTGGATACGAAGCCCGTAACTGGATTACCAAGTCCCCTCTCCCCATCAGTTGTCTCTTTTTCAGCTTCGGCTTCAGCCCCACCACGAACTATATTCTTGAGCCGTTCAAGTGGTTGACAGCCTGAAAGTGCCAGTGGAATCATAATAATTGGAAATATTTGCCAATACGGAGAAGGTTTCATATGTACAAGTCTACAGAGCTACAATGGATTCCGCAATAACACCGCCAGCTTTGATGCGCTATTGGTATTTATTAGAACTTGCTGAGTGATCACTCAACCCTTAGAAGTCTTACGAACCGTCGTGCTCTTACTTGCTCCACCAGCTGCCTGCGTAGAAGCCTTCTTTGGGGAAGAGTCACCACGTCCGCTAGCCTTTGCATCCACGCCCGCCGTAGTGGCACCACCAACTGCAGCCTGACGCTCAAGATCTTTTGCTTCTTTCTTCTCTTTGCGCTTAGCCTTTTGATCTTCTTTGTCAGCAAGGCTTGGTAGTTTGTAATCAACAAACTCAATATAAGCCATTTCTGCAGCATCGCCTACGCGACGAGAAGATTTACGAAGAATTCTAGTATAACCACCGGGGCGTTTCTCGAAACGATTAGCCAAGTCACCAAAAACTTTTTTCACAGCGGCTGGTTGACGAAGGAAGGCTGCGGTTACGCGGCGATCTGTGAGTGAACCACTCTTACCCTTAGTGATAGATTTCTCCACCACGCGACGGACTTCCTTTGCTCTTGGCAGAGTTGTTTCGATTCGCTCGTGCTCAATAAGGCTACAAGCTAAGTTTGCCATCATTGCTTTGCGGTGGGCAGTGGAGCGACCAAGTTTTCTGCGGTCCATGTTATGTCGCATGACTCAATTCCTATTAAGCAGTCCTCGAATTAAGGAGTGTCCATCGGTGTAGATCCACCGCCGAGAGGTCCTTTGCTTTCGACAACCTGTTGTTGTGTTGGTGGTTGGAAGCCCTCCAGCTTCATGCCTAGAGACAATCCCATTTTCACCAACATTTCCTTAATCTCATTTAGTGACTTACGGCCAAAGTTTTTTGTGCGAAGCATTTCGCCTTCCGTTTTTTGTACCAATTCCCAGATGTACTGGATGTTAGCGTTTTGCAAGCAATTTGCACTGCGAACAGAAAGCTCTAGCTCTTCTACCGGACGATACAAGTTTGCAGACCACTTCTCTTGCTTAGTAATTTCCTCTTCCTTAACTGGCTCTTCTTCTTCCTCAAAGTTTAAGAAGACGGTCATCTGATCGCGTAGAATTTTTGAAGAAAGCGCAACTGCGTCTTCTGGATTTACTGACCCATCCGTCCAAATTTCAAGAGCTAGCTTATCAAAGTCTGTTCTTTGGCCCACACGAGCGTTGGTCACTGTGTAGTTTACTCGCTTTACAGGCGAGAATAGTGAATCGATTGCCAGCCAGCCAATCGGAAGATCGTCATCCTTGTTCTGGTCAGCGGTGATGTAGCCTCGGCCTGTCTTTACTAGAAACTCAGCCTGGAACTTCCCTTCCTTACCAAGGTGACAGACCACTTGGTTTGGATTCAAAATTTCTACGTGTTCACCAGTATCGATATCAGCCGCCGTCACAACACCTTCATGCTCTTTCTTGACAGTGACAGTGACAGACTCCTGAGAGCCCTTCATCCGCAGCTGAAGATCCTTGATATTAAGAATGACTTCCGTAACATCCTCACGAACATCAGGAATTGATGTAAATTCATGCTGAACGTTTTGAATACGTACCGCAGTTACCGCTGTGCCTTGAAGTGAGCTAAGAAGTACACGACGTAGCGAATTTCCAAGCGTTACACCAAAGCCGCGCTCCAGTGGTCTCGCCACAAATTTTCCGTAAGAACTAGAGGCCGTATCTTTATTGACTTCAAGTCCCGCTGGTTTAATTAGGTCACGCCAGTTTTTTTGCATGTTCGGCATCATAAGCTAATAACTTCCCTATCCATTCAATTAAGTAAAAACGAAAATCGTTACTCAAGTTACTTCCATTACTCAAATTACTTCGAGTATAATTCAACAACTAATCGCTCCTCGATCGGCATAGTCACATCTTCACGAGTCGGTAGATCTTTAACCGTACCTTTAAAATTGCTAAAATCAACAGCCAACCAGCCCGGTTGCTCGCGGTTCTTTGCGCCCTCAATAGCAGAAGCAAATTGAACTTGTTTTTGCGACTTTTCACGAACCGAAATCTCTTGGTCTTTTCGCACCTGATAAGAAGGAGTGTCTACCCGCTTGCCATTAACTTGTACGTGACCATGGGCCACCATTATCCGCGCTTGTGCTCGGCTCGCAGCAAACCCCAAACGATAAACTACGTTGTCTAAACGAGCCTCCAAGAAACGGAGTAAATTAGAGCCAGTTACGCCCTTACAGCGCTCTGCCTCCACAAACAATGCATGGAATTGCTTCTCCTGAAGACCATACGTACGCTTAAGTTTTTGTTTTTCACGCAATTGAAGCGCATATTCTGAAAATTTAATGCGACCATGGCCGTGAACCCCTGGTGGGTACGCGCGCCGCTCAAAAGCACATTTTTCTGTCAAGCAACGGTCACCCTTTAGGAAAAGCTTCTGATTTTCCCGGCGACAAATGCGACAAACTGAACCTGAATATCTTGCCATTATTCCAAACTCTCCAACTACACTCGTCTACGCTTCGGAGGACGACATCCGTTATGAGGAATCGGAGTCGTATCTCGTATTTGAGTTACACGAACACCAGCCCCGTGTACAGCACGTAGTGCAGACTCACGTCCTGCACCCGGGCCACGAACTTCCACAACTACTGAGCGCAAACCATGCTCAACTGCTTTTTTAACTGCCTCCTCTGCAGCAACCTGTGCCGCAAATGGAGTATTTTTTCGGCTACCGCGGAATCCTTTTGAACCCGCGCTAGACCATGAAATCGCATTCCCTTGCGCGTCTGTCACCATCACCAAGGTGTTATTGAATGTAGCGTTGACATACACAGTTCCATTAGGGATGTTCTTTTTGCCCTTTTTACGTTTCGGCGCCGAAGCGGCCGGCGTATCCGTCACAGGTTCTGTGCTTTCTTCTTTTGCTTCAACCATTCTTCTCTATTCCTCTATTACTTCATCGACTTGATGGACTTTTTACCGGCAATGGCCACAGCCTTACCCTTGCGCGTACGAGCATTACAACGAGTACGCTGACCATGAACCGGGAGCTTCTTACGGTGACGAATGCCGCGGTAAGTTCTAAGGTCTACTAAACGCTTAATGTTTTGAGCTACATTTCGGCGAAGATCACCCTCCACCTTGAAACCATTTTTTTCGATTGTTGTACGAATACGAGCGGCATGATCATCGGTAAGATCATTTGAATTTAAGTCCCAATCGATGCCCGCTGCTGTAAGAATTTCTTTGGCCGTTGTATAACCAACTCCATACAGCGCTGTAAGCGCATACTGCATTTTCTTATTTCTTGGTAAGTCTACACCTTGAATACGTGCCATTAGATCCTATCCCTGTCGCTGCTTGTGGCGGGGGTTTGCTGAACAAATTACCCGCACAACACCCTTACGGCGCACAACCTTACATTTTGCACAAACTTTCTTTACTGAAGCTCTGACCTTCATCTCTTCTTCCTCAACATTTTCAACACTTTCAGTACTTTCCTCAATGCTTTCAACAGTATCGCTATTTAGAACGATAAGTAATCCGTCCTCGAGTAAGATCATAGGATGAAAGCTCAACCACTACCTTATCCCCTGGTAAAATCTTGATATAAAATCGCCGCATCTTACCTGAGACATGAGCTAAAACCTTTTTATCATTTGCCAACCGAACTCGAAACATCGCGTTTGGCAAAGGTTCTTCTACAATTCCCTCAACCGTAATTACTTCTTCCTTAGCCATAAGCCTCTGCTAAAACTCCGCCCCACTACAAAAATTACGACCGGAACGGGCCTCAGTATCACAAAATCAACCCTTTTTTCAATGAATTTTTTTCCAGTCATTGTCTCATAGCCCCTCGTAAACGACTATAAACCTCATTAAACTCACCCATAGCGTTGATCTGCGCCAGCAATCCTTTCCCCCTATAAAATTCTTCCACCTGTGTGGTCTCTTTGGCGAAAGTCTGGAGGCGGTTTTGGACCACTTCTGGTTTATCATCCTCACGCTTTTTCAGATTGCTACTCCCGCAATAGTCACATTTTCCAGCTTCTCTCGGTTGCCTAGTCTGCTCATGGAAGCTCGCGCCGCAACTAGCACAAACCATGCGACCGGAGAGGCGACTCACTAACTCTTCCTCGTCCACCTGAAAACTTACTACCTTCGAAATCGGCTTATCTGCCACCGCAAGCATTGTCTCTAATGCCTCCGCTTGCGGCACTGTGCGTGGGAACCCGTCCAGCAAACAGCCATTCGCACAGTCCGACTCTTTGAGACGCTCTTCGATCAAGCCAACCATCACCTTATTCGGCACCAAATCACCGGCACCCATAAAACCTTTCGCCTTCATACCTAGCTCTGTGCCAGCCTCTATTGCTTCACGCAACATATCGCCCGTAGATAGCTGTGGAATTTTTAGCTCTTCTTGAAGCGTCTTCGCTTGCGTGCCCTTACCAGAACCGGGGGGCCCAAAGAGGATATAGACCATCTATGCGCCTCGTCTTCCTTTGACTTTCATGTTTGCACCCATGAAAGAGTCATAATGACGGCTCATCAAGTGAGATTCGATTTGCGAAATTGTATCCATGGCCACACCAACTAGGATCAAGATACTCGTTCCACCAATAAAGAACGGAATATTCATCTGATTGATCAGGATCATCGGCATAATACAAATCGCTGACAGATAAACCGCTCCTGTCGTAGTAATTCGTGTCAAAACAAAATCAATATACTCCATGGTCTTCTGGCCAGGACGAATACCAGGAATGAACCCGCCATGCTTACGTAGATTGTCTGCTACATCTTCTGTCTTGAACGTAATTGCGGTGTAGAAGAACGCAAAGAACACAATCATTGCCACATAAATCACATTATACAGAACACCACCAAACTGGAGTGTGTCTGAAACAGACTGCACCGCCTGAGATGGAACGAAAGTAAGCAATGTCGCCGGCAACGCAATCAATGAAGATGCGAAAATCGGCGGAATTACCCCAGATACGTTAATCTTCAGAGGTAGGTGGGAACTCTGTCCACCATACTGTTTCCTACCAACAACCCGCTTCGCGTACTGGATTGGGATTCTTCTTTGGCCACGCTCCATGAAAATGATCCCATAGAAGGCACCAAAGACGATTGCTCCAAGTATCACGGAACGAAGCATGCTGAGTTCACCAGCTTGATATAGGTTCCAAGCGCTGGCAATTCCGGAAGGAATGGACGCCGCAATACCGGCAAAAATGATTAGAGAAATACCGTTTCCGATTCCCCGCTCGGTGATCTGCTCCCCCAACCACATCAAAAACATCGAACCGGCCATGAGCGTGAACATGGTCATGACCTGAAAGCTAACGCCCGGATCTAACACCACCGGGCTCGCTCCTGGCATACTCTCTAAGCCTTTTGCAATACCATAGCCCTGAATCAAGCACAGGAAAGCCGTTGATACGCGGGTGTATTGATTAATTTTTCGCTGCCCCGCTTCACCCTCCTTTTGCAACTCCGCAAGCTGTGGGGAGGCTACAGCAAGAAGCTGAAAAATAATTGAAGCCGAAATATACGGCATCACACCTAGAGCAAGAACAGAGAAGCGCTCTAGGGCGCCACCGGTGAAGAGGTTAAACCAACCAAAAATTGTCCCATCCTGACGAGCAAAGAAATCCATGAGGGCCGCGGAGTCAACCCCTGGGGTCGGAATGAAAACACCGACTCGGTAAATGGCCAAACAACCTAAAGTGAAAAGGATTTTTTTCCGTAACTCGGGGATCTTTACTAAGCCGTCAGCGCCTGACATAAATTAAATTCCTTTTGTTGCTGTCGCTTTTGCTGCTTTACGCTCAACTGGTTTAGCCGCGGTACTTATCACTTCAACTTTTCCACCTGCTTTTTCGATCTTTTCTTGAGCACTCTTCGTAAATTTGTGTGCCCTTACGGTTACAACTTTAGAAAGCCCTCCATTACCAAGAATTTTTAGAAGCTTCTCTTTCCCCTTAACCTTACGGGCCTTCTTCAATTCCTCAAGGCTTACCTCACCAAGTCCGTAGCGATCTAAGTCGCTTACATTAATAGTGATGTATTCTGTAGAAAAAATATTTCTGAATCCGCGCTTCGGAACCCGTCGATAAAGAGGCGTTTGACCGCCTTCATAACCTGGGCGGGCGTTACCGCTCTTACGCGCGCGCTGGCCTTTGTGGCCTTTACCAGAAGTGTCGCCCGTACCGGAGGCTGCACCACGACCAAGGCGTTTATTTCCGCGCTTGGCTCCCTTTGCACTTTTCAATGTATTCAGGCGAAGCATGTCTTTATCCTTCCTTAACCACTTCTACTAAATGGATTACCTTTTTAATCATACCGCGGACGGATGGAGTATTCTCCAGCGTGCGCTCTTGGTTTAATTTGCGAAGGCCAAGCCCCTTCACAGTAGCGATCTGATCCTTAGTGCAACCAATCGTACTCTTCTTACAGCGAACTGTGATTGTACCTTTATCACTCATGGCGCATAACCTTCCAGTCGTTTATAAAATTTCTGCGACTTCTTTACCGCGAGTTTTTGCTATATCTTCAAAGCTACGCATTTCAAGCAGGCCCGTCAAAGTTGCCTTAACAACGTTGTGCGGGTTTCTACTTCTCAAAATTTTCGTGCGTACATTCTGGACTCCAGCCGCTTCCAAAATACCGCGAACAGTTGCGGAAGCGATTACACCCGTACCTTCGCCAGCTGGCTTAATCATTACGCGGCCAGCGCCAAATTTACCTATAACCTCATGCGGAACCGTACGCGCCTCCCCCGTAAGGGGAACATCTACTGTATTCTTTTTAGCATTCTTTGAAGCCTTCTTAATCGCCTCAGGGACCTCATTAGCTTTACCTAATCCAACTCCAACTTTGCCGGCCTGATTTCCAACAACAACGATGGCTGAAAAGCTAAAGCGGCGACCACCCTTTACGACTTTTGCCACACGGTTGATGTAAAGCACCTTTTCGTCAAAGTTTTCACCGTCTGTTGTTATGTTGTTTTTTTTGTCTCTATTGTTCTGCATAATTTTCTTTATCCCTAAATCTTCAGGCCAGCCTCACGAACACCTTCAGCGATCGCCTTAATTTTACCGTGGTACAAATAACCATTACGATCATAAACCACGTTATCAATTGACTTCTCTCTACAAATACCTGCGATTGCAGCGCCCAAGCCCTTCGCGCCCTCAACAGTATTCTTCAGCTTCTTCAAAGTTACAGTTGAAGCAGAGCCAAGCGTCTTCCCGCCCTCGTCATCAATCAACTGAGCATACATAGCTGTATTACTACGAAACACTGTTAGTCGAGGACATTCAGCAGTCCCAGAAAGCTTCGAGCGAATCTTACACTTGCGTCGATTCCGAGCCGTCGTAGAAGGCCTCTCTTTTTTACTAATACGTCTAAGCACGTCTTAACTCCTTACGCTTATTATGCCTACGCTGACTTACCGCCGGCTGCCTTACCAGCCTTACGAATCACATGCTCACCTCTGTAACGAATACCCTTGCCTTGGTAAGGCTCAACAGGACGTAGGCTACGAATATTTGCAGCCACCTGCCCAACCACCTGCTTATCAGCGCCCATGATAGTCAAAACAGTATTCTTATCGACTTTAGCTGTCAGCCCCTCCGGGAGCGGATATTCAACTGGGTGAGAAAAACCTAAAACCAAATTAATTTTATTCCCTTGAACTTGAGCGCGGTAACCAACACCATTAATTTCAAGTACTTTTTTAAAGCCTTGGGACACACCCTGAACGCAGTTGTTCATCAATGTACGAGTAAGGCCGTGAAGTGCCGCTGCGTTTTCGACATTGTCGTCGCGCTTAAATATCATCACATCATCTGCAATAGACACCATGATTCCAGCAGGAATCTCATGACTTAGCTTTCCTTTAGGTCCTTCAAAATTGTAGACATCACCAGCGTTGCTAACCTTTACATTTGAAGGCACTTTAACTGGTGTATTTCCTATTCGAGACATTACTAACTCCTACTACCAAACTGTACACAGCACTTCGCCACCCACGCGCTGTCGCTTAGCTTCGTGAGTCGTCATCACACCTTTAGGGGTCGAGATGATTACAGTACCCGCGCCGTTAAGTGTCTTTGGTAAGCTATCGACATTAACATAAACCCGACGACCAGGTCGGCTCACTCGCTGAAGATTGCGAAGCACCTTTTTACCTCTGTCGTCACGTTTTAGATAAACGCGAATTACGTGCTTACCATGCACATTAATCAAGCGAAAATTCCGAATATACCCTTCAGCCTTCATCACCTTAACAATATTGGCCTTGATTCGAGATGCTGGAACCTCTAGTGCTTCCAACTCCGCTGAATTAGCGTTCCGAATTCGGGTTAATAAATCTGCAATTGGATCAGTTACCATTCATCTACTCCTTATTTCTTAAATGGCATTCCTAGTTCACCTAGCAAAACGCGGGCACTTTCATTATCCTTAGCGGTAGTTACGAAAGTGATACTCATACCTCTGGACTTCTCAATTTTATCGAAGTCGATTTCTGGGAAGACCATCTGATCTTTAAGTCCCAGCGTGTAATTGCCACGACCATCGAGTGCCTTCGGATTTACACCCGAAAAATCACGCACTCGCGGAAGCGCCACGTTCACTAAACGATCCATAAATTCATACATACGCTTTCCGCGAAGAGTGACGCGCGCACCTAGCGGCATTCCTTCGCGAAGCTTGAAACCCGCAATAGACTTCTTGGCGCGAGTCAAAATTGGCTTCTGCCCTGTGATCACAGCCATCTCGCCGGCGACTGCATCCAGCACCTTAGGAGTGCCGACTGCATCACCCGTCATAGAGTTGACCGTAATCGACGTTAACCTTGGCACGTTCATTACGTTTTTAAAGCCAAGTTTTTCTTTCAGTGCGGGCACAATCTCTTTTACGTATTTTGCCTGTAAACGCGAAGGACGGGCTGCCCTCGGAAAATCCACCTCGGCTACCTCGTAGTAGTCAACGCCTTTTTTCTTGCTACCGCCTTTTTTCTTATCTTTACTACTTGCCATTTTTACAAAACCTCTGGGGCTAAAGAAATAATTTTCATATATCCCTTACCGCGAAGCTCCCGTGGGATAGGTCCAAACACACGAGTTCCAACCGGCTCCTTGTTGTTATTCACTACAACAGCCGCGTTATCATCAAACCGAATATAAGCGCCGTCATTACGTCCAATTTCCTTTTTAGTTCGAACGATAACCGCTTTAACCACATCGCCTTTTTTGATCTTTGATTTTGCATCCGCATCCTTGACTGCCGCCACAATAATATCACCCACGCCTGCATAACGCCGACGAGTGCCACCCAGCACACGGATGCATTGAAGCTGCTTCGCTCCTGAATTATCCGCTACTCCTAAACGACTCTCCTGTTGAATCATGGCTAAATCCTCTTCATTCCAACCCAACAACTAGTATCGAGCCTTTCGAATAACTTGTTTCAACGCATATCGCTTTTGCTTACTTGTAGGTCGCGTTTCCACAATCAAAACTTGGTCACCAACTCCTGCTATATTTTTCTCATCGTGTGCCTTCACACGCTTTGTCTTCGTCACATACTTCTTATAAAGTGGGTGCTTTACTCGACGAGTGACTTTCACTACGATCGTCTTCTCCATCTTATTGGAGGCAACAATACCGATCTCTTCAGGAGCGCGGCGCTTTACTGACTTTACTCCCGCCTTTGCTTCTGCTTTTGTTTGAGTTTTTGCTGCAGCATTCATGAATCTTTACGCTCCTACACTTTTACAGTGGCGGATTCCGCCCTCTGTTTTTCTAGTAAAACTGTTTTTGCTCGTGCCATTTCCCCGCGTGCTAAACCGATCATCGCTGTACTTGCCAACTGGCCCGTGCGGAATTGCATTCGCAACTGAAACTGGTGCTCTTCCAAATCGCGGATCTTGTTCTTCAATTCAGCCACGCTAAGCCCGCGAATTTCTCTAATTGATTTCGATCTTCGGTAAGCCATTAGTTAACACCCTCGCGCACAATAGTTTTTGTCTTCACTGGAAGCTTGTGCTTCGCCAGTCGAAGCGCTTCAACTGCGACCCCCTTCGGCACACCTTCCATTTCAAATATGATCCTGCCGGGCTTAACAATTGCCGCCCAGTACTCTACGTTGCCTTTACCGGAACCCATTCGAACTTCCGCTGGCTTCTTAGTAATTGGTTTGTGTGGGAAAATTCGGATCCAAGTACGGCCGCCCCGCTTCGTAAAACGAGTCATCGCAATACGGGCAGCCTCAATTTGGCGCGAAGTAATTCGACCACACTCAGTGGCCTGCAATGCGAAGTCACCGTACGCAAGCGTCGATCCGCGAAGCGCCTGACCAGTCATACGACCAGTGTGCTGCTTTCTCCATTTCACACGTTTAGGCATCAACATGACACTAATCTCCTATCTCAAATCCAACACTTGGTCAGGCCCAGCACCCTGGTTTGGCCCACCCTTTTGCCTAAAAAGGCTGCCACGGTAGATCCAAGTCTTAATCCCGATCTGTCCGTGAGTTGTCTTCGCTGTCGCAACACCGTAATCAATGTCGGCCATTAATGTGTGAAGTGGGGTTGAGCCCTCAGCATAATCCTCAGTGCGAGCAATATCTGCCCCACCCAGACGACCAGAAACTTTTACTTTCATTCCACGAACACCCATCTTGATCGCCGTCGCCATTGCTTTCTTCATTGCACGACGGAAAGAGATACGACGCTCTAGCTGATTTGCGATGTTCTCTGCTACCAAAGTTGCGTCCGTCTCCGGTTTGCGAACTTCAAGGACGTTAAGGACTAACTCATTCTTAGTAAGCTGTTGAACTTCTGCGCGAAGTGAATCTACGCCCGAACCTTTTTTCCCAATGATTAGGCCAGGACGAGAGCTATAAACATTAACCTTCACCTTATCGGCAGCACGCTCGATCTCAACGCGAGAAATACCCGCACTGTATAGCTTCTTCTTCAAGTACCTACGAAGCTTCAAGTCCTCATGCAGGAGCGCCCCATATTCCTTCGGATTCGCATACCAGCGAGACGACCAAGTCTTGGAAACTCCAATACGAAAACCAATTGGGTTTACCTTTTGACCCATTACTTCTCCTCCAACACTACGGAGATATGACTCGTCCGCTTTAAAATTCGAAATGCCCTACCTTGCGCCCGCGGCATATAACGCTTAAGCGCCGGACCTTGGTCAATCATCAAAGTCCTTACATAGAGCGTATCAACATCTACCTTGCCCGTTTGATCAGCATTCGCTACAGCACTTTCTAAAACTTTCGAAATTGCAGTTGCAGCTCGACGACGAGGGCTAAACTTAAGAATGGTAAGTGCCTCATTGATATCCTTACCGCGCACTAAATCAGAAACTGTACGCAACTTCCGAGGCGTAATTCTGATATATTTTGCTTTCGCTCGCGCTCCCATTTCTTAATCTCCTAAACCTTACTTCTTCTTGTCCGCCGTATGGCCGCTGAAAGTACGAGTTAAAGCAAACTCACCAAGCTTATGGCCAACCATGTTTTCAGTCACGAATACAGGAATAAACTTACGCCCGTTGTGAACTGCAAACGTAAATCCAATAAAATCCGGGGTAATCGTCGAACGGCGCGACCAAGTCTTGATCATATCCTTACTACTACCCTCACGAGCCTTATCAATTTTTTTCTGCAAATGATAATCTACAAATGGCCCCTTATATAATGATCGACTCATTATTTCTTACCTCTTCGCTTTACAATAAATTTATCTGTACGCTTGTTCTTACGAGTCTTCAGACCCTTAGTACACCACCCCCATGGAGAGCGCGGAATTCCACCAGAGGCACGGCCTTCACCACCACCCATAGGATGGTCAACCGGGTTCATTACTACACCACGAACAGTTGGGCGACGACCAAGCTTACGAGACCGACCAGCAGAACCAATTTTTACGTTTTCGTGATCTGTGTTGCCAATTTGACCAATCGTGGCCTTACAATTAACAGAAACCTTTCGAACTTCACCGGATGGCAATTTTATCTGGCAATATTCCGAATCTTTCGCCACAAGTTGCGCGTAAGACCCAGCCGAACGCACGATCTGCCCACCCTTGCCTGGCTTCATCTCAATATTGTGAAGCAAGGCACCTGTTGGAATATTCTTAATACTAAGAGCGTTGCCTGGCTTAATATCAGCTGTTTCACTAGAAATAACCGTGTCACCAACCTTCAAATTTAATGGAGCCAGAATATATCGCTTCTCACCATCTGTATAAGTAACCAAAGCTAAGAATGCTGAACGGTTTGGATCATACTCAAGTGCTGTGACCTTGCCTGGAAGGTCCACCTTGTTGCGCTTGAAATCTATGATTCTATATTTCCGCTTTACACCGCCACCCTTATGGCGACATGTAATACGTCCAGAATTGTTCCGACCAGCAGCCTTCTTTAAACTCTTTGTTAAGTGCTTCTCTGGAGCCTTCTTCGTCAATTCGCTGTAATCAATTACAGTTCTGTAACGAAGCGAGGGTGTTGTTGGGTTATACTTCTTTAATCCCATCGTTTACACTCCTTTAAAGAATTCGATTTTGTCACCCTCACGCAGAGTAACGACCGCTTTCTTCCACGAGCTATTCTTCTTAAAGCCCCTCCTTGAGTGATAAGGCTTACCTGGCATCACCATAGTGTTTACATTTCGAACTTTAACTTTAAAGTAACGCTCAATCGCTTCACGAAGCTGAGGCTTTGTCGCGCCAGAGGCAACTTTAAAATAAACTTTGTTATCCGCCTCACCTTGCTCACTAGACTTCTCGCTAAGAAGCGGGCATTTAACTATCTTTAAACCGTTATCCATCGCTCAATCCTCTTACGGAGCCAATCGCTCGCCTAACGCAAGCGCAGCATCTTTACTTAGCACCAACCACTCGTGGCGAATAATGTCATAAACGTTCGTGCCTTGAGTTTTTAAATACTTATGGTTCTTCAAATTCCTGACACCCAAAGAAACCTCTCTGTTATCCATATCGATAATCAGAGCCTTATCCATACCAAATCTATTAACGAGTAAGTCATGCATTTCCTTCGTCTTTGCTTCTTTAAGCTTTAATGTGTCGATTACGACCAAATGCTTAGAGGCCAATCGATCAGAAAGAGCCGAGCGCAGTGCACCTCGTGCAACCTTGCGAGGAACTTTTTGAGTGTAGTCCCTTGGCTTTGGACCATGCGCGGCACCACCACCCACCAATAGAGGGGAGCGAGAAGAACCTTGTCGCGCGCGACCAGTGCCCTTTTGCTTAAACGGCTTCCGACCACCACCGCGGACTTCTGCTTTTGTTTTGGTGCTAGCAGTGCCTTGGCGACGACCCGCTAATTGAGCAACAACCACCTGGTGAACAAGTGCCTCATTTACCTTAACACCGAAAACAGTGTCTGGCAGATCGACCTCACCAACTGGCTTTTTATCCACATTAAATACTTTTACCTTTGCCATCACCGAAACCCTCAGCCCTTCTTCTTACTCTTCGTGATGCGTACAACAGCATTCTTGCCGCCAGGAACTGCACCACGTACAAGAAGAAGCTTATTCTCTTGATCAAACTCAACTACCTTGAGGTTTTGTGTAGTCTGAAACTTTGCGCCCATTTGGCCCGGCAGCTTCTTACCCGGGGAAACACGTGCAGGTGATGTACACATACCGATAGACCCAGGCACGCGGTGGGAAAGTGAGTGCCCATGGGTAGCCGGCGCACCACTGAAATTCCAACGCTTCATCACGCCTTGGAAGCCCTTACCTTTTGTCTTAGATCGCACATCAACGACGGCACCCTCGGAAAGGAATTCAGCGTTCACAGAAGCGCCAGTCTCTACTTGAGCGTCCTTATCTAAACGTCGCTCAGCTACCGCGTAGAATGCAGGAGCCTTAGCTTTTTTGAAATGACCAATTTCTGCCTTCTTCGCTTTTTGCTGCTTCTTTGCTCGAAACCCTAACTGGAGCGCACTATAGCCATCTTTTTCTTGTGTCTTCACTTGAGTCACAATCGTATCGTCGCTTAAATCAAGAACTGTCACAGGAATACTTTCACCACTTTCCCGAAAAACTCTGGTCATGCCAGCCTTTACGCCATAGACGCAATCTAGCGGGAACCCAGTCGGAGCTGCGGCTCCCGATTGTTCCTCTACTGCCTTTGCTTCTTTGCTCATTACTACTTATCCTCTACTCAAATCTCATATTCAAATCTTATGATTTAATTTCCACATCTACGCCTGCAGACAAATCAAGCTTCATAAGAGAGTCAACTGTCTGAGGAGTGGGTTCTAGAATATCAAGAAGACGCTTGTGAGTACGCACCTCGAACTGCTCACGGGACTTCTTATCAATGTGTGGCGATCGAAGGACCGTGTACTTATTGATCACAGTTGGCAATGGAATCGGCCCCACAACCTTTGCACCAGTTTGCTTTGCTGTGTTCACGATTTCCCAAACCGACTGATCCAGCACCTTATGATCAAAAGCTTTTAACTTAATTCGAATCTTAGTATCCATACGCCTTTTCTCTAACTCCGCTTACTCTAAGATCTCAGTCACAACACCAGCGCCCACAGTGCGTCCGCCTTCACGAA
>JAALKR010000012.1 GCA_011087955.1 Oligoflexia bacterium | reverse complement strand
GACCGACAGTTTCCCCTTGTAGTTAAGTACCGTCAGAATCGCTTGGTAATGATACGATGATATGAGATGCACTGACCTTCGCTATGTATACGTAAAGAAAGCTATCCAAGGAACTCGTGAACGTTGTGAAGCACGGGACGGCGACGGTGGAGACTGTACGGTCTGGGTCAAATACCCATACACAATCGACCTAAGTCCGGCTATAGACGTGTACGACGGTCCTGAACATCTGGACAACAGCGATAATGATCGTAACTATCATCGTCGCAAACTGTTCACGAAGGAATTGGTAATTCCGAGCTGCTAAAGTTCTAGTTTCTTACATCATTTACGTACGACGTTGGGACTGCGGGGGTAACCTTGAAGTCCCAACCTTAGTTTTATGGATGGTTAAAAAAGGGGAATAGGGGAGTGTCATTAGATAGTCAATTACAGCCCAGATTTAGTATTTTCGATTTTAAGGGTTACCGAGCTTACTTAATTAAGGTTGGATTACCGGATGGAAAATACCAACATCACTCAACCAACTTGAGCTCTTGGGCAAAGCGCTTAGGATATAAGTCCCCTAGCAGCTTGGCAATGGTCCTTAATGGACAAAGACTGCCGAGTCGGGAAATGATGGACAGCCTAGCAAATGACCTTCGATTAAAGCCGCAAGAAAAAGAATACCTCGAGCTGCTAGTAAAGCTCGAAAAGCATACTCGACAAGACACAGACCCTTCTCTAACTATTGAGCGCCTGAACCTAGTCGCCAAACAACACAATGTACCAGCACTATCGACGAGAGAGATGGATGCCGTAAGCGAGTGGTATATTCTCGTAATTAAGAATTTAATTTACCTTCTGGATTTTGAAGAGAACCTGGCATGGATTCGGAAACGGCTTCGCAAAAAAGTCACTGTTCCACAAATCAAATACGCACTATCGACGCTTAAGGAGCTTGGTTTCGTTGCCTATAATGACGCTGGAAATTTGTATGTTACAAACGAATGCTTGAAGTCGACCAATGATATTCCATCGGCAGCTATTCGTAAACACCACCATGCCATGATGCAGAGGGCAGGTGAGGCATTGGAGGAGCAATCCGTGGGCCTTAGGCAAGTCTCGTCGGTGACGGTTCCAGTGGATTCTCAAAAATTAGCCCAGGCCAAAGCGGCAATTTGTGAGTTTCTGGAAGATTTTAATAAGCGATTTACGATGGATAAGTCGGATACCGTCTATCAATTAAATATCCAATTTTTTTCACATACTGAAACCACATATAAAGGAGAGCCATGAAGTTAAATTATTATTGGCAGAGCTGGAAGTTAACAAGCTTTTTGCTTGTTTCAATCCTATTCCCACCAATGGTGGTGAATGCGATAAACTTAAACACGGTAAACTTGGAAAAAGCTCTAAATGGAGGAAGTTTAGAGGAAGTAGCGGCTGACGACTGGAAACTACTGCTGGGCCGGGGAGACCTGATTGGCAATGGCGCAGGACTGGGGGAAATGCAATTTAGCCATATGTATCATTCCTTGCCGCAATTTATTACGACTTGTTTGAACTCCCGATCATGTCTAGTGAACGAATCCCATCGCGGAGTTCTATTGCAGATCAGCAAGATAGCGCGCAAAAATCGTGACCTTAAAACCAAATTAATTTTTCTTTCCTCCAAGGAGTATCCAAATTTCTTCCGCTCCGAAAATGATCCAGAAACCCGAATTGCAAAAACTGGGTTTCGACCAGATATCCCTGTCTTCATAAATATTGATCAGATCTATGAGGGCGATGGGAGTGTTGCTGTAAGTTCATTAGAAATGATGTCAATTCTCTTACATGAAGTTGGACACCAAACTGGAGAACGCAGCCATTCCTATTTAAATGACATTGCGGTGAGAGTGCAAAAATTTCTCAATTTCAACTACATGTCCATTGATCAGAACATTGGCGATATCGAGGTAAAGGCTGAAGTGTTTAATTTTCCAAGCCTAAATGCTACGGCAAAGCTTTTCTTGGTGCTTGGGTCAGAATCGCTGCCCCTGAGTCGAGCTCTTTTTGATCGTATAAATTGCCGCGTCGGCCGCCAACCCATTGGGTATCAAATTGTTAATTTACATTGGGAGGCTCGCGCTCATCGGCAGGGCGATCGGATTGTAGCTAGCCTTGGTGGTTGGCTAGATATTTCATGCATTGATCGTTCCTCAGATACAATTTGGGACGAAAGCAGAAGTGTACTCATAAAATTCTCATTTGCCGAAAATCCGGATTCTGTAGCTAATGATCACCCAGAACGTGTGCCCGTGGTGACATATGAAATATTGGTGCGAAAGTGGTAAAATATCGATGTATGGTATAAGCAGTAAGTTCTTTAGAAGCTTCTGAATTTTTCCGAAAAAGTGGGAGAGGGCGTCCGGTTTGGGCGCCACTAACCGTGTAAAGGGAACTATGGCCGATTTGAATCTAGCTCTCTTGCCTGCGCGGAGATTCCAGTTTTGGGAGTCCCTAGTCTACTTTGCTTGCGGGGTTGTCTTTATTACCTACGGTGCTTGGCATGCATCGGGTTTAATCGTGGAGGTCGCAGCAGGGGTATTCTTTATCCTTGCTTCCGGTGCGACTGCATTCTTTTCCGCTAGGAGGCAACCGCAATTTGTATTCTCGCAAAAAGGGGTCTTTCGTGTTGCAGCAGGTAGAAAAGGGTTGCGTGCAGGTGGCAGGGGGGAGTTTGTAGGCAGAAAAGAGGAGTACTGGACTTGGGACAATTTTACTGAAGCGCGAGCCACGCGCGATCAGAAGAACGCTCGACTTGAGTTTTTGCACTCGACGACAAAACAAATTGTTCCGGTGGACTTCGCCATCGATGATCGTTTTGATGAAATTCTGCAGTTTGTCCAAGCTCAAATGACTGGGCAGGTGAAAGACCTAGCGCTAGAGCCTTGGTCGTCCAAAGGGTTCCAATTGTCATTTAAATTTGTGGAGCTTCGTCCCGTCGCCGTATTTGCTATGGTGTTTGTAGGATTGGTTTTTTTCAAGGACACAACTGAGCTTGCTATGATAGCTAGCAATGATGAAGTTCTTCGTACACAAGCAGTAGCTGGAGATGCGATTAGCGATCTTGATGACTTCGAAAGCATGGAGGAAGTAGAACAGAGTCGAGTCGTTGCGTCTATTACAGGGGCTCAAAAAAATCAAAAAACTCAAGACAGCTCAGAAAACTCACAAAACCTAGAAACACACGCCCTTAGTAAATATAAAAGAGGACCAATTCCCGTACGAAACCCGAGCACCTTAACAAACGAAGAGGTGGCTAAAGCAATTGGTTTACATAGTTTGCCTAAGAGTTCAAAACTTGTTTTAGCGCTTCGCGATTTAGTCGCTGAGCGTACTATTCTTATCGCTTACCGCGGTCTAGCGCATAAAAATTATACCGCCCCAGTTGCTGACCTGGAGGGTAGGTTGGCGTTTATCAATTCGCAGATTAAAGCGAAAACAGAGATGGCGATTGCTGTACTCAAGAAAGAAGGGCGGTACATTGAGTTTAACCAAGCTACTCAGGCTCCGCTAGGTAACCTAATCGATGACTTGGATGATTTAGATGTGAGGGAGAGCAATGATTAGGGACAATAATGCAAAAGTTTTCTGAGCTAAGAATAAAATTTTTGCCAAGCTTGGTGCTTCAGATATTGCCGAAGCAAATTTGCTAGAAAGTGCTTGGGATCAAATTTTGGAAGCTCACAATATGAGTGTTCCTTTTGATATTGTTCTTTGCGATTGGAGTATGCCTTGAGGGAATGGCAATGAATTATTAGAAAGAATCCGCAGTCACAAAGAAGATGAGATTCGTTTAATGAAATTTGTAATGGTAACCGGGGCGTATGAGAATACGATCAAGACCATCATGACAAAATTTGAGTTGTTATTTGGTTTAATGGAAGCGGCCTCCCCCCATTAGTCTTTAAAATAGACCTTAATTTCTGATCCTTCAGCAAAGCATACGGAATAGGGATCTTCTCTGGCAAGAAAGGAAAAGGGCTTTCCATAGAGAAGTTCCCAGTCAAGCGAGGTTTTGGCATTGGTGACTGGAAAGATATTCCAGTGAGGATGCCACACTGTATATTTCAATAGATTTCCATTTTTGTCCTGTCCAACGCCTAATTCATGTTCCTTAAAAAAATGTTCCATGGAATCTTCAGTGGGCATTGTTGGCCAGTTTTTCCCCTCAGCAAACATCTGAAGATTACTGTTTCCGTCCTGCAAAGTATACTCAGCCCGAACATGTTTGGGCGAATAAGATACCGTGTCTTGCATAGCTGCAGTTTTATAGGGTTCGTTATAGAGTCCACGGGCAATAGCTGTGATCAAAATTTTCGGGACATATTCTCGAATAAAGCAAACACCTCGTTCGCCCTTGTGACGAATATAGAACCGTAAATTGATTTCTGAAAAATTCGTATAGAAGGGCCACTTAATGCCGAGGACACGAGTCCTCAAAAATTGAAAGCCAACCAAACTCACAAACGGAGATCCATCAAAATAGTCAAGCTCACATTCAGGGGGAAGGTGCGGGATGAGTACCTTCTCTGGAACTTTGTAGTTGAAGAGAATCAGGTGTTTCCACTCAGCGGAGAGAAAAACGAAACTACTCATATTATAATAAAACCCTATCCTCGCTCCATGTGCGGGAGAGATTTATCTATTTCTCGGCGCTTAATAAGTCTACTAGCGAATAGAGCAATTAGGAGTTGAAAAATCCAATTAGCCTGTTGGCGTAAGGCGACAAAAAATTTTCCATGCCCGGTGAAAACATATTCTCGTTTTCTAGCTTCAACAGCTCTAACAATTTTGCGGGCAGCTACGTCGGTCGGCATGCAAATCCATGCAGGCACCAAATCTTTGGCTTCCGGGTGGTGCGTTCCTGAGTTGTCCACCTGCCGAATTTCACTATCGACAAATCCTGGACAAACCAACGTTGTAGAGACGCCATGGCTCTTCAACTCGGAATATAAGGCCTCCGCAAGCGCACGCACTGCAAACTTACTCATGCAATAGGGGGAAGCTGTTGGCAAAGTAATGTAAGAGTTCACCGAGCCAACAATTACAAACCGTCCTTTGTATTTTTTTAGTTGCTTGATAGCCGCATAAAAAGTGCGTAAGACGCCATAGATGTTGGTGTCAAATTGCCGTTCATAATCGGCAATTGTTAAATTCTCCACTTCGCCCAAGACGGAAAAGCCCGCGTTGGCAATAACACAGTCGACTTTACCAAATTTTTCTACACCAGCGGCGACTGCTTCGGTCAAATCGTCTTCCTTTGTCACATCCACCGGTACGGCTATGGCCTCACACTTAGGTGAGAGGCGTTCGCATTCTGCCGCAAGCTCCTCTAGTCGCTTTTTTCGGCGCGCAGTTAAAATCAATTTTGCTCCACGCGTTGCATATTCTTTGGCCACATAGGCACCAATCCCAGCAGACGCGCCAGTGATTAGAACTACAGTTGATGCTGACATTTTATCTCCTTGCTCACTTAATGGTTGATACTTGGATATAATACGATTGTAGGTCCTGCAATCAATTCTTTGTTAAAAATAATGCTACACACCATAGTTCAATAAAGCGTATATGGTGCATATGCTTTCTCTATTGGTCACGAACGGTAATGATTGAGGTGACTGCAATGTCCTGTAGCTTGCTCTATGCTGCAGCGGCAGCAAAGGGGTTGCAGACGCGCTCACTCGCTTGGCTAATTCCTGCAATGCTTTTGGGCACGATTGGTGTGCTGACAAAATCGACAAACTATCTTTGACGATGTGCCCGACGCATTTGCCACTGAAGCACTGACACTTCGCTGAAGTGTTGACATTTGCCGATTGCCGATGAAACTAGGCTAGGATAGCGCGTTGAGCATCTTTGTATAGATGCCACCAAAGGCACCGTTACTCATGATCAAAACCACATCGCCTGGTTTGGCTCTATCTTGCACAAAGCAAATAAGCTCCTCCACTTCCTGCATGCAGTACGCGTCGACGCTTGCGTCCTCTAAGCGCGCAACAAGCTCAGGAACATTCAACTCTTCTCCGAGCGCAATTTCCCGGAATGCGTTTGGCGGTACAAGCACGGTGGTTTGAGCTTGCTTTAATGCGTTAAAGTAGGGCTCTGCAAAAATTTTTCGGCAACTCGTGGCAGAGCGTGGTTCAAAGATAGAAAAAACATGGGCGTTTGGAAATCGTTTTTGAATCGAGTCAATCGTAATGCGAACTGCGGTGGGGTGGTGGGCAAAGTCGTCGATTACGACAATGTTATTTGGTTGACCAATTACTTCCTGACGACGTTTCACTCCGGCAAAAGAACGAAGAGCTTCAAGGATCTGGCTACGATCCCAATCATAGGCGCGTGCAAGAGCATAGGCGGCCGTAGCGTTTAACACATTATAATCGCCCAGCACGTTTAGGCAGGCTGTATCTTCCTTGTTACCTTGATAAGTAATGTCGAAGGTAGTAGTGACTCCGTTAATTTGAAAATTTTCAATTTGGAAGTCCCCGGACTGCCAGCCAAAGCTCTTCGCGTTGTTTAACTGAAGTGTAGCGACGAGTTCACGATTCGTTTCACACTCTCCGTTATAGATGAGGCGGCCATCATCAGGAATCAGCTCCAGAAATTTCCGGAATGCATTCTTCATGTTATCGAAGGTTTTAAAATACTCAATATGATCTATCTCCACTTGATGCAAAACCACTCCATGAGGACGGTAATGCATAAACTTAGAACCCTTGTCCAAGAAGCAGGTCTCATATTCATCGCCCTCAATGACAAAAATGTTCCCTTTCGGGTCTTGGAAGGAGCGAGGAAAATTTTTAGGGATTCCACCTACCATAAAACCTGGGTCCTTTCCGCAAACATGGGCAATCCAGGCAAGCATAGCCGTGGTCGTGGTCTTCCCGTGGGTGCCGGCGGCGACTAGGCTAGTGCGGTCTTCAATTATATATTCGCCAATCGCCTGAGGCATTGAAATCGCTGGGATCTTTTGCTTCATCAACTCGACGGATTCTTCTGCTTTTGGAGACAGAATATTCCCGACAATGGCAAGGTCAGGGCGGGGCGTGAGGTTCTCTTTCTTATAAGCATCCTTAATTTTGATCCCAAGCTCTGCTAGTTGAGTAGACATGGGCGGGTAGACATTCTGGTCAGAGCCTGTCACCGTATAGCCCTTACTTTGCATAAGCCCGGCGACGGAGGCCATTGCCGTTCCACAGATGCCTAGAAAATGCACGTGAGCGCCAGGGTTTAGGTCAAATTTTTTATGCAAAACATTCTCCTGCTCTCACTTGCGATATTTTTCTGTTCCCGTTTGTCATTAGATTTAGTGTACCCCAAACGGGGGAAACCTGTTAGTATCCGGGGCCTGGGCATACTTATGCCATACTGAGTATACTAAGCTAAGCACACTGGGAAAAACTTTGACACACTGGGAAGAATTTTCTGAATCGGCGATTGAAAATGTTCCGCCTAGCATTTTGGGTATATTCCAACTAGCCCGGGGTGAGGAGCCCGAAGAGTCTGTGGCCTTTATTGGTCATACCTATTCGGATCTACGCGCGACGATGGCAGAATATTTGGGCAAGGGTTATACGCACTGTCAGTGGGTAAAACTTCCTTGGGGAAAAGAAGTTTTTGAAATGCATTGCCGTCTTTATCACCATTATGGCGGGTATCAACGCCTTGATAACCGAGCTCACCCAGAGCCACCAGAGAATCAGCGTTGGACTTGTCCGTTGACGAGTCTTCCTGGTGCGGTTTGTGACGAAGAGTCCTTTGGTTCCTTATTTTAATCTATGATAGTCAACGGTGTAGAGTTTTCAGAATTTGAGTTCCACCCCGTCGTGCATCTTACAGCCGAGTATAATGTCTTAGACCTTTCTACACCGGAAACTGCAGAAACTCCAAAAATTCCAGAAGCTAGAGAAAGAGGCAATCAGAAGTTTTCGATCGGCAAATATAATGAAAAGCGCGAAGGCATGTATACAGCGGAAATTTTTGCGAGCGTTCGCAACATTCATGTCGGCATCGATATTGGTGGGCCGCCAGGCACTGAAATTTTTGCGCCCTATGCAGGCGAAGTTTTTGCCTTTCAAGACCATACGGACTCAGGAAATTATGGGCCAACAATTGTGTTGCAGCACGAGTTAGCAGGGAAGAAGTTATACTCGCTTTACGGACATTTGCGGCGGGACTCTTTATCTAGAATGGCACTCAGAAAACGAATTGTAGGCGGAGAACTCTTTGCCTGGATTGGCGATGAAAAAGAGAATGGCGGTTGGCCGTCTCACTTGCACTTTCAAATCTCCTGGGAGGCACCAAATAATTGCGATATGCCGGGTGTAGTTGGGGAAGCTGAAAGAGAGCATGCGCTAGCAAAATACCCCGATCCTCGCTTAATACTCGGGCCGATATATTAGAGAGCATTCAATATACCAGCGAGCGCTCAATACTCTGCTAAAAGTTGATCAATCTCTTGTAAATATTCCGTCTTCTTCGAGTCCGGCAAAAACGACGCCGTAAAAGAATTTTTCGCTAGTTGCGCTAATTGGCTCGCACTGAGGTTTAGTTCATCGGCGCATTCAGTATAATTTTGCAAAAGGTAACCACCAAAATAGGCCGGATCATCGGAATTAATCATCGCGCAAATGTTTTTGTCGAGAAGAACTTTTAGGTTATGGTCAGAGAGTTTTTCGAAGACACATAATTTAATGTTGGAAAGTGGACAAACGGTGAGTGGGGTCTGTTCCCTCGCAAGCCGTTCTATAAGTTTTGGATCTTCTACGCAGCGAACGCCATGGTCAATTCGCTCTACTTTCAGAAGATCTAGCGCCTCATAGATATACTCCGGCGGTCCCTCTTCTCCAGCATGAGCGACAGTAAGCAATCCTTTTTCTCTCGCTTTAGCAAAAACACGTTCGAATTTTGATGGCAGGAACCCTTTTTCGGAAGAGTCAAGCCCAACCGCCTTTATTTCGCTGAGAAAACGTTCCGCCTCTTCCAAAATTTTAAACGCTTCTTCTTCAGGGAGGTGGCGCAAAAAGCACATGATCATATGCGAAGTGATTCCATATTTTGATTTCGCCTGCGTTAGGGCATCTCTGAATCCAGAGAAGAATGTTTCAAAGGCTATGCCACGTTCGGTATGCGTTTGAGGGTCAAAAAAAATCTCCACGTGTTTTACATTCTCTTTTGCAATCCGTTCGATATAGGCCCAAGTGAGATCATAAAAATCTTGTTTTGTTATGAGAACTTGCGCACCTTCATAGTAGATGTCGAGGAAGCTTTGCAGGTTGTGAAAATTGTATGCTTCACGGAGAGATTCGATCGACTCATACGGAATTTTCCGATTATTGCGTTTGGCTAGCTCGAAGAGCAGCTCAGGCTCAAGTGAACCCTCTATATCTCAAGTGAACCCTCTATATGTAGATGAAGTTCAGTTTTCGGTAGTTTACGACAAAACTCATGCAAGTTCATGTTCTAGACCCCCTAGACTCCTAGAGCTTTCCCTGCTGACTAACATATCGCGAACGGAAAAAAACTCTGGAAGAACTGGTAGAGGATGATATTAGTCAGCGGTGAGGAGACACCATGTTCATCACTGACCGTACTGAGCATATCGACCGCCCTAGAAGAAACCGCCGTACAGAGGCCATTCGTAGACTAGTTCGGGAAACGGAAGTGACCCCTAGAAATCTAGTTATGCCTCTCTTTGTGAAAGAGGGCGTGGGCTCACGAGAGGCGATTTCCTCCATGCCGGGGATGGCGCGCTTAAGCCGAGATTTGGCTGCAGAGGAGTGCCGTGCTTTAGAGCGAATGGGAATAACATCGGTGGCTCTATTTCCCGCAATTAGTGATGAAAAGAAGGACTCGAAGGCAAGCGAATCAGCAAACCCCAATGGCCTCCTTCCTGATACAATAAAAGCAATTAAGGATGCCTGTTCTGATATTTGTGTGATCACAGACGTTGCTCTTGATCCCTATTCCAGCGACGGACACGATGGTCTTGTGAAGGATGGAAACATTTTAAACGACGAAACTCTTCCACTGCTGTCTGAAATGGCAGTAATGCAGGCACGGGCGGGTGCAGATATTGTAGCTCCTTCGGATATGATGGACGGTCGAGTGGGTTATATTCGTCAGGCATTGGATGAGTCCGGAAAGACAGAAA
The DNA here is from genome assembly GCA_011087955.1 of Oligoflexia bacterium. Lineage (GTDB taxonomy): Bacteria > Bdellovibrionota > UBA1018 > CAIPTA01 > JAALKR01 > JAALKR01. The sequence goes on along the minus strand of JAALKR010000012.1, from coordinate 44,425 downwards.
CTGGAATTTTAGCCTATTCAGTGAAATATGCTTCAGCCTTCTATGGCCCGTTTCGGGATGCTTTGGACTCAGCTCCAAAGTCAGGCGATAAAAAAACGTATCAGATGGATCCGGCGAATGTTAGAGAAGCGATTCGTGAAGTGGATCTGGATATTGTCGAAGGTGCGGATATGGTTATGGTTAAACCAGCGCTTGCATATTTAGATGTGATTGCGGCAGTGAAGAGTACAGTCACTATTCCTGTGGCGGCTTATAATGTGAGTGGTGAGTATGCTTTGGTCAAAGCAGCAGCGGAAAAGGGCTGGATTGATGCGGAAAGAGGCCGGGATGAGATGCTGGTTGCAATTAAGAGAGCCGGCGCCGACATCATTCTTTCTTATTTTGCCAAGGAATTTGCTCAAGGCTACTGATGCTAAGCAGGGCTCAATTCTCTGGAGCTAGAATCTGCACTCTGCCACCAGGCCTTATAGCATTTAGAATCAATCCGATTTAAGACGGCATCTAAGCCTTCCATGTTTAAGGTCACACGATTCGTCGGCGTTTCTTGGATTGAAACGTAGGATGGTAAAAACGGCAAATTACCACAAAGTGTGCGACCCTTGGCTAGGAAAAGCGCCGCAATGACTTCCGTTGTTGGGTCGCAAGGAAACGGCAAACCGCGAAAGCCTTTTACATATTCCTTCAGACTTGTCAGGATAGGGTCTTCAAAATGGTGCATAAAGCTATGGTCCACAGTTTCCGTAATGAAAGCCTTCCAAGTCTTCTTTAGCTTCTCAAACTCCTCCACCATATCTTGCTGGTTCAGTTCATCTGCAACTACAGAAAAGCCCAGCGTAGCAAACCAGGTATGTCCATGAGGCGTGGCACATTTCGAGGCGCCTTTCGTAAATCGATGGGCTGACTCAAATCGGTAGGTGAATTCCAGTTTGTACATAGCTCGCTATTCTAACGAATTTGGGCAGGCTTATAAAGGAAATTTTACCAGTCAGCGTGCGAGCGGGATCGGCTGGGGCAATCCGGCAAGCTTGCGAATCTCCTGGATCGCTTGCTTATATTCCGCTTCGAGATCAGAAATATTCACTTTTGTAGGCTCTTGATTCCAAAGTACCCATTCGCCAGTGACCATAGTGTGGGCGATGTTACGGGAAGAGTTTGTGAACACTAAATTAGTATCGGCTTTCGTTACAGGCCAGACGTCTAGGGGGTTTTTGAGTAAAACAAGGTCGGCTTCATGACCTGGTTTTAGTAGGCCAGATGAGTCTTTTGAACCCTTTGAGCGGAGCGCGCCAGGAGTTTTTGTAGCCATAGCAAACGCTGTCTTCTCTGGAGTAGTTCTAATCTTCGCGCGACGATCAAGCATAGTAAATGCAGCAAAGCGAATTTCTTCTAGCATATCGGCTGAATCATTTGAGGCGGTCGCGTCTGTGCCTAAACAAATTGGAATTTCATGTGCTATAAATTTATGAATTGGTGCAAGTTCTTCATATAACGTTTGCGATTTCGGGCAATAGCCAATGTGCGCGCCGGAATTTTTCAAAATCTTTAGATCAGAGTCCGTCGCTGTAACCAAGTGTACAGCAAGAGTCTTGTCAAAAAGCGCCCCACGGGAGTCCGCAAATTCAACGGGCGTCTTACCGGTCGCTTGTTTTACTTTTTCCATTTCATACTTTGATTGGGAAAGGTGGAAATGCAAAACTAAATCATTAGCCTTTGCATAGTTAGCTAATTCGCGAAAGAGATTATCTGAAACGGTGTCACTGGCGTGGGGAGCAATCAAAGGCTTCACTCGATCGGAAAATTTCCAATTCTCTACTTGATTGCGCCACTCTGGCCAAATGGTGGTAGAAGGAAAGGCGCCGCCTTGATCGGCAATCGTCTCTCCTATCATCCCACGGACGCCAAATTTTTCTAAAGATTCCGCAATCGCACCGGCGAAATAATAATGTTCCCAAAAACAGGCTGTGCCACTGCGGAGCCCCTGTAGGATATGTGGGTATGCGAGCGGCCCTACGAGTTCGGAGCACAAATTTGACTCTGTAGGGAAAAAGAGACTTTCAATTACATTCGTTTCATTATGGGTAAGGTCACGCAAAAAAGTCATGGCTGTGTGACAATGAGAATCGTTCCACGCAGGTGCACAGCTATAACCAGTCGCATCGATTTCAGCACAATTTTGCGGTGCTTTTTGTAATAAATCGTCACGCGAAGCAATGGCTGTAATTTTTCCAGCTTCGACTAGTAGGGATGCGTCTAAGCGTATGCTCTCTGCGTCGATAAGGGTTGCGTTACTAATGAGCCAAGTGTTTCCCGTCGACGATAGTTCTGGATCATTTGCGGATATCTGTGGATATATTGTCATAAATTCCTAAACAAACCTTTTATATTTACACTAAATAAAAATCATTTGTATTTTATCGTCGATCATTCATGGTTACACGCGTCAGTGTGTCGATATGCAACATTTGTTATACATCGAGTAAAACTACTTTCGCACTACTTCCATTTTACTGTACAATCTGCTGTATGCTTTATGACAAATTCTTGCTTGTCGAGAAATTGTGGCGATTCAGTTTGAGATGATTCGCTGAATTAAAGTAGAATACATGCCTGCTTGTCCGGGTGGTTTTAGTAGGCATACGGGGCCGTAAAGGCCGATCATTAAAGGGGATGGATATGAGTAGAAGGCTGCAGGCTCGCTACCTTACAAAAAAGGAAACCGAGCTTTTAAAGAAGGAACTTTTAAAACACCAGGAAGAGATCTCCAACAAATCAAAGAGGGTGGACCTTAGCACTAGTCCGGATGATTTAGCCGATGAAGCTGACCTAGCCTCAAGTGATATGGCAAAAGGCATGGAAGCACGTCAGCGCAATCGTGAAATCCTTTATCTGAAAAAAGTAATCAAAGCACTTGAAAGAGTCGAAGAAGGTTCTTTTGGACGCTGCGAGGCTTGTGATATGCCAATAGGTTTTGGCCGATTGAAAGCACGACCAACAGCTGAGTGTTGTATTAACTGTAAAGAAGAGCAAGAGAAGCACGAAAATACTTCTGTCCATAAGACACAACACAAGTCACTGGGTCGTAGTATTACGAACGCTCGTTTCTAAATAACCGTTCAATTCCACGTCCATCTTTGCGCCGCGCTTTGTATTGCAAGCCTTGCACGAGGGGACGACGTTATTCTTTGTGGAGCCTCCGCCACGGGCGACGGGTGTGAGATGGTCCATCGTTAGTTCTTTCTTGTCGAATTTCTCACCGCAGTGATGGCAAATGCCAGGACCAATTTGTTGCCTCCACCATTGGCTAGCGCGTAGTTCACGAGCCTTAGCCCGTTCCTTACGCTTATGCTCATCACTAGCTGCATGGTAGAAAAAATCGTTCATAAGTCTTCAGTTTGCTTTACCTTGATTGCCCACTGCTTCCGCCGCTTTTTTCGCTGCTTCTGGATCACCTAAATAATAATGCTTAATTGGCTTTAAACTTTTATCTAGCTCATAAACCAAAGGAATGCCTGTCGGAATATTCAAGCCTGCAATCTCTTCCTCAGAAATATCGTCGAGAAATTTTACCATTGCGCGCAGAGAATTTCCGTGAGCCGAAATTAAGACGCATTTCCCCGACTGAATCGTGGGAGCAATTTCTGCATTCCAATAAGGGATCACACGGTCCACAGTTAGCTTCAAGCTCTCTGTTGTTGGTAACTCATCTACACTTAAGCCCTTGTAGGGTTTATCATTCTTCGGATGACGATCATCATCCTCGTCCAATGCTGGAGGTGAAACATCATAAGAGCGGCGCCAAATATGCACTTGGTCTTCGCCGTGCTTTTTTGCGGTCTCTGCTTTATTTAGTCCTTGGAGGGCGCCATAGTGGCGTTCATTTAACTTCCAAGAGCGAGTGATGGGCACCCACATCTGATCCATTTCATCTAAAGTGATCCAAAGAGTGCGAATCGCGCGCTTTAAAACAGATGTAAAGGCGATATCAAATTCATAGCCATCCTCTTTGAGGAGTCTTCCAGCATTCTGCGCTTCTGTACGCCCTTGTCTCGTTAAATCAACATCGGTCCAACCAGCAAAACGGTTAGACTTATTCCATTCACTTTGGCCATGTCGCAAGAGAACAACTTTGTACATATTTTAGAGATCTCCTCTATCCGTCTTTTCAGAATTTCCTGCATTTTTTGCATTAAACATCGTTTCAATCTTTTCCGCAGCTGCACTAGCTTTCTCTAATCGCCGCTCCTGAAAGAACTCCGATAATACGCGGGAGCAGTCTTTTTGCAAAATACCTTCAACGACTTCCACTCGATGGTTGAGGCGCTTATCCTCACAAATTTTATAGAGAGAGCAGACTCCTCCGCCTTTCGTGTCCGATGCACCAAAGACGAGCTTCGGGATCCGCGCCTGCACGATCGCACCTGCACACATCACACAAGGCTCTAGCGTCACATAGAGAGTGCAATCGAGGAGTCTCCAGGAGTTGAGCCATTGCGAAGCGCGCTGAATCGCTAGAATCTCGGCGTGGGCGAAGGGATCATTATAGGATTCCCGTAAATTTCCTGCTTGGGATAAAATCCCCCCATCCTTAACGACGACAGCGCCCACTGGAACCTCACTCGATTCAGCCGCTTTGCGGGCCTCCTCAAGAGCAATTTCCATAAAATAGTCGTGACCTTTGGTGCTTGGGACTTGCATGCAAGCGGCTTATACCACAAGCGAATGGGCAAATGGAGTGCATTTGTCGGGTTTTTCTACAAAGCCAAGGATTCTGTGGTAAGGAGGGTGAGGCTAAAAAGCTGGGTCAAAAGGTTAAAGATTTTCAAGGATTAGGAAGATTCTAGGGGTTAGGAAGGAATGAACGTGGCAGCAGGCAAGATCATCGCTGGAGCCTTGGCTCCTCATCCGCCGCACTTAGTGTATGCGGAGAATCCCCCTCAAAACGAACCCACAGCCGAGTGTGGTTGGGAGCCAATTCGTTGGGCCTACTATGAAATGCAGAAGAGTTTTAAGAAGAAGGACTATGACGTCATTGTCGTACTTTCTCCGCACTGGCAAACCTATATTGGAACCCATGTTCTTGCGGTGCCTGAGTTTAAATCGCTTTCGGTTGATCCAGTTTTTCCAAATTTATTTCGCTACCACTACGACCTAAAAGTAGATGTGGATTTGGCGAAACAGATTTGTGATGAGGGCAAAGAAGCGGGTCTAGAAATGCAACTTATGCAAAACCCAGATTTTCGCGTTGATTACGGGACGATTATTTCCTGCCACATGGCAAATCCCGATTGGGATAAGCCGATCTTGTCGATTTCTTCCAATCGTTCTACTCATTATTATAGCCCGGACTATATGCAGGGAATTTCCATTCCACTCGGTGAGGTGACTCGGAAAGCGATTGAGAAAAGTGGCAAGCGCTGCCTTCTCTTGGCCTCGAATTCACTTTCGCATCGTCACTTCACGAAGGAACCACCAATTCCAGAAGATATGAGCTACGAACATATTTATAATCACAACCAATATCTTTGGGACATGCGTATTATCGATATGATGCGCAAAGGGCAGAGCCAAGAGATCCTCGATATTATGCCGGACTTTGTAGAGCAGTCTGTATCAGAAGCAGATTCTGGCGCCTTTACATGGTTGCTTTCTGCACTGGAACGACCGACCTATCCAGCAAAAATTTATGGTTATGGCACTGTGATCGGAACAGGCAACGTCGTAGCTGAGTGGGATTGTGATACGAAAGGAGCGGAACAATAATAATGAGGCCAGTGGCAAATCATCCAGTTGAGGCAGGCTTTATCCTTCCTGGTCTTCCGCATCCATTACTTTGTCCGGAAGATAATCCAGGATGGCAGAAAATCAGAAATGCATTCAATCGAGTGCGTGCGAAGATCGAAGAGATAAATCCAGATCTGCTATTAATTTATTCTACAATGTGGCCTTCCGTAATTGGGCATCAAATTCAATCAAATCCAAACCCAGAGTGGAAGCACGTAGATGAGCTTTTCCACAATCTAGGAACCATTCCTTATAAATTTCGAGTCGATGCAGATTTTGCAAATGAATATAATAAGCTTTCGCAAAAGCGCGGTTTGCATACACGAACGGTTAACTACCACGGTTTTCCGATTGATACAGGATCTGTCGTTGTGCAAAAGCTAGTGAATCCAGAAAATAAGTACAAGGCAGTAATTTTATCATCAAATGTTTATGCTGATAGAGCAGAAACTGTGGTCTTTGCTAAAGCAGGCGTGGATGCACTACAGGAGCAAAATAAAAAATCAGTAGCGATTGTTGTTTCTTCTTTGTCGAATCGACTGCACGAGAAGTTCATTCCAGCGAATATGGATAAAATCCACTCTCAAAAGGATGAAGAGTGGAATCGCAAGATGCTTGAACTTCTCGGAGAGGGGCGTCTGGAGGACGTGGCGCAATTATCACGACAGATTCAAAGAGAAGCCCGCGTGCGTAAAGTTACGAGCTTCAAGCCGATGTGGTGGCTGGTGAGTGTGATGGGTGCGCATAATTGCTATAACGGCGAGGTGCTCGAATACCAACCGATCTATGGCGCCGGTGCGGGAGTGATTGCCCTTACGCGAGCCGAACACGCAGCACGCAACCTTGAGTTTGACGAGGAAGACCCAGAAAAATTTGCCGGTGATCGCAATGTTTTGAGTCTGTCGGCGGAGTCTTTAGGTGAGATGTCTTCGCAATCGACTGTATCGCACAACCCGGAAGACAACGAAGAGGACCTATAGATAGATGTCGATTCGTTCAAAATATGACGTGTTTCCGTCGAGCCCGATTGGCGAAAAAAATCAAGGTATCTCGACCGGTCTCGATGTGGAATGGGAGCCACTTGTCGATTATCGTCGAAATGAGGTGAGCGAAAACACTATTCATGGTGCGATCTCTTGGTTCTCTGGTGATAAGTTAATTCACTCTTTTGGCGGGAACGTACTTTGCTATGGTCGTTCGATGATGAAGCTTTTTTATGTGAAAATTTTTGTTGAAGACTTAGCGAAGGAGCTCGACTGGAAGCAAAAGGCAATTTCTGTAGCCTCCCATAATGGATCAGCTGAGCATATTGAAGCTGCGCAATCGATTCTAACGGAGAGTGAGTGGGGTTTAATGCAGACGCCACTCGATTTGCCACTCGTGCAGTTTGGTCGACAAGTCCGTCGACCAAGACGCTGGTTTAATAACTCTTCTGGGCATCACGCGGCTCTTCTAAAAGGTTGTCGCATGCGTGGATGGCCACGAGTTGGCTATACATTGCCAAACCACAAACTCTTTAAAGCCTATATGGAAGTGGTTCGATCTTATTTGGGTTCTGACTGGCAACCGAAGCGAGTCGCACGTGATGGCGACGGATTACCAACCGCTGCAATGACTGTTAAGGAACTTGCTCATTGCTATGCTGGCATAGCAAAAAATCGGGATGAAGACTGGATTTGGGAAGCAATGATTCGCGAGCCAGATCTAATTGGTGGATTTAATCGTTTAGACACGACGATTATGAAATCCTGCGAAGGTAAAGTAATTGCGAAGGAAGGCGCAGATGGTTTGCTTGGGCTAGCCGTAGATCACTCGGATTATCCCAATGGTCTTGGGATTGTGATCAAAATCGCTCACGGCTGGAATCCACAGGCGACTTGGTATTTGGCACGAGCGACATTGGGCGTGCTGGGATTTCAGTTGCGGAACCCATACCCACTTCGACGACAGAAAGCTTTTATCGTACCGGGTATAGTGCCAGAGTCCTTGCAGAATCGCCTGGAAAACATCCCGACTTGGGATGAGTGGGACCCGGACCACGATCGGTGGTATTTCGAGGCGGGGGTTTAGAGGCAAAGGCGGGTGGTAAAACGAGCAGTAAATCGCTGCTTATGCTATTCAAGGCCAAGTAAAAAAGACGAACATATCAAAAAGGACGCATATGCTAATAAAAAACTCTCTTCCAGATGTTCAATCCGAAACCCGCAAGGTCAATCGCAGTGCGCTCGATTGGGTCGGGATGGAGGGGGTTGCCTTGCCACTGAAAGTAAAGTTAGCAAGTGGGGAGGAGCAAGAAGTTCTGGCTAGAGCCGATATCTTTGTGGATTTGACTGATCCGGAAGCCCGCGGAATCCATATGTCTCGCCTTTTTAAAGGATTAGAGAGAGATTTTTCGAAGCAGACATTGAAGAGCGCGCGAAATTTGAAGACTTCACTTGTGGAGCTACTTAAGACTCATGTTGGACTCAGTGAGGGCATTCGTTTGGCGTTGGCTTTTGATTTGCCACTTAGGCGCAAAGCTTTGATCACCGAAAATTCGGGCTGGCGCTCTTATCCCATTGAACTCGAGTTTGAATATCGTGAGGATATGTTTGTGGGTGAAATGAGGGTAACTATTGTCTACTCAAGCACTTGTCCGCAGTCAGCCTCCTTAGCAAGAGTGGCATGGCGCGATCAATTTTCTGCTGATTTTGCCGGCAAAGAAATGGTGTCCGCCGAAGATGTGGAGGAGTGGTTATTAGCGGAAGAAAAAACGGCCGCTACTGCTCATGCTCAGAGATCGGAAGCGGACGTGCGAGTTCTATTGAATGAAGATTCTGAATTTTTACCGATTGAAACAATTATCGATCTTACCGAAAGCACGTTGGGTACTCCGGTGCAAACGGCGGTGAAGCGAGAAGATGAGCAAGAGTTTGCGCGCTTAAGCGCTAAGAATTTGATGTTTGCCGAGGATGCTGCTCGCAAAGTGGCGAGCTCCTTCAACGATAAGCTTGCAGATACAAAATACCGCATTGAAGTTCGTCACCTGGAGAGCTTGCATGCGCACGATGCGGTAGCGGTGGTTTCTAACTAAACAGGACTTATAGTCGTGGAAGTGTGACGCCTGTCTGGCCTTGGTATTTGCCAGAGCGATCAGCGTAAGAAACTTCACAAGGCCTATCACCTTTTAAGAACAAGAACTGGCACGCACCTTCGTTGGCGTAGATCTTCGCCGGAAGCGGCGTCGTGTTTGAAAACTCCAAAGTTACATGGCCCTCCCACTCCGGTTCTAGCGGTGTTACGTTAACGATGATTCCACAGCGCGCATAGGTTGACTTGCCTAAGCAGATGACAAGCACGTCGCGTGGAACACGGAAATATTCTACTGTGCGTGCGAGCGCAAAAGAGTTCGGTGGAATAACACATTCGTCCACATTACGAGTAACGAAAGAGCTATCAGAAAACTCCTTTGGGTCCACCGTAGCGGAATCAATATTGGTAAAAATTTTAAACTCGCTAGATACGCGAGCATCATAACCGTAGGAAGACAAGCCAAATGAGATGCGGCCTTCCTTGCGTTGACGATCAACGAAAGGCTCGATCATTCCCTTTTCCTGCGCCATTTGGCGAATCCAATGATCCGAAAGAATAGACATAATTTTTCCCCTTGCCACACCACTAATTGCGAAGGGGAGAATCTAGGATCTTATTAGGACCAAAGCAAGGGCGAGAGCGTAAAAATCCGCGAAAGTTCCCGTGATTTTTTGATTACTCCAAATTTTTTTGCCTTTACCCCCGCTTTTCCGCCTCTGCTAGAAAAATTAGAAGGGTTATTTTAGAAAAGAGTTTTAGAAAGATGATTTTGTGACACCCGGCAACAGCCCGAAACTAGCGTACTCACGGAAAGCAATCCGGGACATCTTGAATCGACGCATATAAGCGCGCGGACGACCGGTTACTTCACAACGGTTACGGTAACGGACTGGATTTGAATCCGCTGGCATACGCTGCAATTTTCGTTGAGTGGTACGGAACTCTTCTTCCGAAAGTTCGCCGCCATAAAGTGCTGCTTTCAGCTCTACACGCTTTTTCGCGTACCGTTTAATCAGCTGCAGTTTGCGGTTATTGTGGTTTGTTTTACCCAATTTTGCCATGTCTTGGAATAAGCCTCTTAATTTTATTCGTTAAACTCAGGCCCCTGGATACCAAAAATTGACTAAAATTGGAAGATCAAAGCTTAACTATTTGAAATTTTAACCAAATTTCTTACGAGTCGATTCACGAAATTGGGCGCCTTCGATACTGAGGCGAGTCCATGGAATTGCTAAAAGGCGATCATTTTCAATTCTTTCCTCAGTTTCCTCGCAAACTCCGTAGGAACCCTCTTCAATTCGCTTCAAGGCCTCATCGATTTCCTTCAGGCGGGCAATCATGTTTTCCCGATGCGAGATTGTAGAGTTTTGAGACTGAAGAATCTGTGCAATATCGCCCTCATCGCCAGTAACCTTGCCGGAGAACTCATCGCGCTGGGCGTGGAGCTGGTTAATGATATCTTCTCTGGCCTCTAGGAGTTTGATTTTACATTCTCCTACTACATTTTTCTGTGATTTTGCCATTCCAATTCCTCCGCTGAGTTCAGGTACAGATCGGCGCAGATAGGTGCAGACTTTAGCAGTTAATTTCTGGTAAAATTTGGGAAGGAAGGAGGCCCAATTTGCCCATATATGAGTATGAGCCCAAGGATGGAGACTGCAAGGATTGTGACGGACGCTTCGAGGACTTGCAGGGAATCAACGATAATCCCCACACTCATTGCCCAAAATGCAATAAGGAATGCCACCGCGTGCTTTCTACTTTTTACGCCAAGACTTGGCGGACAAAAACCTCTGTTAGTGAGAAGAACTTAGAGAAAAAGGGGTTCACCCAATACAAGCGTGTAGGCAAAGGCCAATATGAGAAGCGCTTCGGGCAGGGTCCGGAGCAGTTGAAAGCAGATCGATAAGGGCTGACTATTCAGTAAAACGGTTGGTTAGTAAAACTCTCGACTGATTGGTAAAACACCGACTACTTGCGATTGTGGCAAGCGCAGTCGCAGAACTTCATGTTGTAGGCATGTGCAGCGATTAGGAAAATCGAGCCAACCAGCGTGGAGATCGATCCCCAGGAGGTCAGGAAGGCAGTGTCCGTCGCATGGGAGTGGGCGTGGGAGGCGATCAACTCCCAGTGAGCAAAATATTCGTGGAGTACTAGCCCCAGGAATAAAAGCCCAAAGCCAATGCAGCCAAGGACGATGGACACTTTCTTTTGGTGGAGCTTGTAGCCTCGCCAAAAGGCCCAAAGTGCAAAGCCAAGTAGGGGCAGAAGCAGGACTCCATGAAAAAGTAGCTCGTTTGTGGCAGATACTTGGAGCAGTGGAGACAAGGTGAGGATAAACGGAGTGCCTAAACAATGGACCATGCAAATCACAGACAAGCCAATGGCCCAACGGTCAGCCGTATTTGCTGATGCCTGCGGGATTGCCATATTTTCAATGCTATTTGCCATGCTTGTGAAAAACTCCAACAGGAAAGCTATATTAAATGGGGAAAATTAGCAATCTCCAGTGGTTGTGCTGCGTAAACAATTGAGCCTCATTGGCAATTTATAAATGACTATATTAGTTTATTATTGTGCGCTTTTGGTGCAGACTTAAACGAAACAATACAATGTATTAGCTGTAACACTCTTTATGTCTATTCATGGCTCCATGCTACAGTAAGAGCATGATTAAAGAAATTGATGAATCAAAATTTAATTTATGGCGTGCGGTTGTTTCGCTCTCTCATGTGGACGGGAGTGTTCTCGAGGAGGAATCGGCTTGGATTCGGGGAATGCTGATTCGATTGCCTTTTACCGATGAACAGCGTGAGGTTTTGGAACATGAAATTGACAATGAAGCGGACATTCATGGGTTGATTGAAAAAATTACTGACCGAAAAGACAAAGCAACGCTACTGCATTTTGCGAACACGCTCTTTAAGGTTGATGGTCACTTCGATTGTAAGGAGAAGGGAGTTTTCAAAAAAATCGAAGGAGAAATCCTTCAGAATAGCGAAGTAGCGACGGCGGTTAAAACCTTTAAAGATATGGCTAGGGATGGTTCGTTAGACGAAGATAATATTCCTAAGGGAAGAGTTCCGTTTGACTGGTTGTTTAATATCTTCAAAAAATAGAAAAATTCATGCGACGTGATAGCTCCACAGCTTGGTATTTGTCCTTCTTTTTGCTTATAGTGTTTCTTGCAGATACCTATGGAATTGTTCAGGAGGTATGGGGGTTTAGCTTCCCATTTTCCCACAATGGTTTGGCCCACGTTTCTTGGGGCTTATTCTCGATTCAGGCAATCCTATTACTTTTCGTGAATTTGTTGATTTCAAAATTGCGTTTGATTCGATTGAAAGAGCGGTATTTTCTCAGAATGCCGAAAGAGTGGCGCAAGTATTGGAATAAGGACGCTGTTCGACGAGCATTGTTTCAAAAAAATTTCCGCAAAATTTTGCAGCCTACGGCAATTTGTTTCAATTCTTTCGTAATTCTCTTGAATTACATCGTCATTCGTTATCCAGCCGAAACTCTGAGCGCTCGATTCTTCAATCGCTGGTCACTCTTTATGTCGCTGATAGCGCTAATATTTATCATTCAGCTCTTGAAGGAAATCCGCCCTCCAATGCGAGCGACAGGAATTCGATTTACTTAACTTAGATTAGTTCTCCGGTGACGACGGGAAAAATTTCTCATATGATTTAGGGGGTTATGCGAAAAATGCATGGTTACACGGAGGACGGTGCTGTAATGGAGAAGATCTCTTGGAGCGATTTTCAGAAAATTCAAATTTGCGTTGGAATAATTGTCGAAGTTCTTGATTTTCCTGAAGCAAGAAAGCCTGCCTACCGACTTAAAGTGGACCTAGGTGAATCGTTGGGAGTGAAGCAATCGAGTGCACAGGTCACTAAGTTGTATTCTAAGGAAGACTTAGAGGGACAGCAGGTGGTTTGCGTCGTGAATTTTCCAACAAAGCAGATCGGCCCAGTTCGTTCGGAGGCTCTGGTCACGGGCTTTCATGGAGATGATGAGACGGTGGCTCTTTGCGTGCCGGAACGCAAAGTACCGAATGGATCTAGATTGGTTTAAATTCGAGATTTCTATTACAATCAAGGGATGAGCTTCCAGATAGTTTGTCCGTGTAATCGGAAATTAAAGCTAAGTGATCAATTTCGCGGACGTAAGATTGAGTGCTTTTGCAAGAAGCGCTTCCATGTAAGTGAGGATGTGGAGCCGAGGCTGCTTCCAGTAGAAGCGGCAGTACAGTTTTTAACAAGTGGCGCGGCACCAAGCGAAGCTGCGCCACTTGAGCCAGCACCAATTGAACCCGCACCAATTGAACCTGTACCGGTTGAGCCGCCGCCAGTCGAAGCTGCACCAGTTGAGCCAGCACTAATTGAACCACCTCAAATTATGGAAGCTTCAGTAGTTGAATCAGATGTACAAGACGCGAGTGCAGAGATTGCACTTGCCATGGAAATTCAACGAAATGATTCAATGGAGCTGGAAGGGTCCTCGGTCGAAACAGTTGATGAGAATGCGGTTTCATTAGATTTGGAAGATGATTCTTCTATTCCAGCGACAATTGAGTCTGCATCAATTGAATCTGAGCCAGTTGATGCTGTGCCAATTGAATCAGATATACAAGCCGCGAGCCCAGGACCACCACCAATAGAAGAGTCTAGCGAAGTTGCCAGTGATGAGGAGTTCGAAGATGAGAAATTTGAAATCCCTGTTCATGCTAAGGACCCAATACCGTTTGAAGAAGTTTGTCGAGTGGGAGAACGGCCGGAAACGGGAGGAATTGATGGTCGGGAATCTCCATTGGAGGTTCTTAAAGCTGAAAAAAAACTGAAAATTATTCATCAAGCTCGGGTTTATTCGCAATTTCAAGAAGAATGGTTTCATTGCTATCTTACAAGTGAGGAAGAGGAGATATGGGGCTATTGCGGGATGGAGAAAAAAGATGCCCAAGGGGCTAGTGGATTAGGCTTAATTCTCGGGGTATTGTCTTTAATAGGTGGAATTCTCGTATGTAAACAAATGAACTTTCCCGGAATGCTTGGTTTCATTCTGTCATCACTAGCGAGTGTTCTTCTCTATGTTGTAGTGTTCTTCTGGAAGCGGCCCAATGGATATTTACTCCTTTATAAAGATAATGAACGAACTGAAAAATTGATGGAAGTCGTGCAGAAAACTTTCCTACCTCTTTTTTCTTGTACCTATGAAATTAGAGGTGCGACTAATAATTCACTCGGATTTTTAATGATGAATCAAATAAGCGGAGAATTGATCATTGCAGACGCAGGTCGAAGGCCATTGGCAAAGGCTTGTGCCGAGAGTAAATTTGAGAATTTATATGCAATGTTTTCTGGAAAATGGTTTTTCGCTACTCGACCTAGATTTTCATTGTACATGCCGAACTCGTTTTTGCCACTTGCTAATTTTGAATCATTTATGGAAGACAAAGAATATGGGTTTCTCGAAGTAGGGGCGCCCGGCTCTTCGATTGATTTCAGACTTTTTCATGCCTTTGTGTTAATGGTCGAGTACGATCGATAATCCTGGGGAAATTATGACGATTAGTATTGCGGTACTAGTGCATGAAGAGGGTGAACAGATAAGGGGTACTCTCAATTCGATTGTAAAACAACGGTCTAAGAATTACATTGCCGAACTATTAATCATTGCAAATGCTGCCAGCCCAGAGACACTCAAGGAATGCCAAGAGTGGATCGGCGAAAATTGTTCGATAAATACAAGATTACTTTTGAACAGTGATAATAATTTAGCTCGAGCTCGAAATTTGGCGATTGACGCGTGCACATCTGAGTTTATAGCATTTCTAGATGGCGATTGTATTGCTCCAATGACGTGGGTAGGAACCATTTATACAGCATATTGTGTGTATTCTGAAAAATACCCTCATCTTTGTGGAATCGGTGGTGGAGCTAAGACCATTGCGCGCACTAATTTTGCAAAATCATTGGTGCAGATGCAAGAGAACTTTCTGGGCCACTTAAACTCACCACAAGCAAGACCTATACCTTACGGACTCCCCGTGGACCACATACCGACGATGAACGTTTTGTATTCGGTCAAAGCCTTGCGCATAGTGGAAGGCTTTGATCTCAATTTTTCCTTTGTATGTGAAGATGTAGAGCTTGGGTATCGATTACGTAAGCACAGCTATCAATTGATGTTGGTACCTGGTTGCCTAGTAGAGCATTATGCTAGGGACAATATTGGGAGCTGGGCAGCTAGAATGTGGCGATTTGGGTTTGGTCAAATTTTGGTTATGCATAAACACAAGGGTCATATTCGCTTACGCACATTGATGCCGCTCTTGTTTTTGCCACTGATGATGATTTCGCTATTTAGTGGCATTCTCTTTTCGGTGCTTTTCTTTTTAATCCCAGCTTTCTATCTATTTTTGCTATGCGCAGTGTCAGTGCGAATTGCGAAATTAGAAAATGAATCGAGTGGGGGGCTAAAAATTTGTTTTGCGTTTTTGCTAACTCATTCTTGTTATTCCTGGGGAGAATGGCAAGGCGTAACACGCCAACTAATTGCATTGAAGCATGTCTGAGGTATCATGGGTACTCCATGAAACTGTCAGTAGTCATTCCCAGTAGTTCAAAAATTATTTTTAGTAGCTCGAAGCCGCAAGGGATTCTTTTGGCGGTGACTTCCTGCCTTCGTCAAAGTTTATATACGGAAGGCCAAATGGAAATACTTGTTGTCTGTGATGGCAATCGAGATGGCGTTTCCACCGAGCTTGCTCCATTTGCTAGCCCTAATTTAAGAATTTTCTCTAGCCCCTTGTCTGGGGCTAATGCAGCTCGCTTACATGGAGTTCGTGCAGCCAGAGGCAAGGTTGTTTATTTTTTGGACGATGATTGTCGCGTTCGTAGTTCAGAGCATTGCAAGCGAATTTGGTCACGCTTCGAGTCCAGCCCAGAGTTTATCGGTTTTGGTGGTGCGTATTGTTCTCCGGCAAAGGCCAGACTTTCTACTCGTTATTACAATACTTTCACTAGAGTCTGGCTGTGGCTTTATAGCGATAACTCTACAGTTGCGGAAACCAAGGTTTTGCTGGGCGGTAATGCAGCGTATCGAAAAACAATTCTCGACCAATATCAGTTTAATCCTACCATTCAATATGGTGCAACGGAGTCTGAGCTGCACGAACGCTTACTTGCAGATGGGCACAAATTTGCGTTGATGAAAGACCTTTCCGTGGAGCATAATGTGGAGACAAGTTTAGAGGGGTTATGTCGAAAGGCATGGCGGCAATCATATAATCGAGGCCGGTATCAAATTCGGCATGATAGGGAGCGTGGCTATCTTAACCTCTTGAACGCTTATTGGGTGCGTGGACGAGTGGCACGGCGAGCACTTTTTGGGGTCAGTCCGTACCTTATACTTGGGCAGTTTGCTTACTATTGTGGCTCCCTTCGGAAAGGGCAGAAGTGATGAGAAATACAAATCCTGAAATTCTGCAAAAAGAGGCAGAGCCACGAATTTTTTCGCTTGTATTGCCTTGCCGAAATGAAGAGGAAGCAATCATTCCAGTGTTAGACCTTGCCCTCGAAGTTTGCAAAACACTACTACTGGAGACAGACCTAAATGAAGTAGAGATCATTCTAGTGGATGATTGCTCCGATGATATGACCGCACATTTTTTGCAGCAGTTTGCAAAAGAAGTAAAAATCATACGTCTGGGTAGAAATTTTGGCTATGGAGGCGCATTAAAACGTGGTTTTGAGGAAGCCAGAGGTGAATATATTGGCTTTTATGATGTCGACTATACTTATGATCCGTACGCACTAGTTGAACTATACCGAAAATTACAGTCGGAAAACTTAGACATGGTTTGTGGAGATCGCCTGCACAGTCTTGACAACATGCCATTTATTCGTTGCGTGGGAAATTTCTTTTTTCGAACGATAATTCGTCGCCTATTTGGTCAGCAGGTGGAAGACTCCTGCACAGGACAAAGAGTTTTTCGTGCCAAGTATATTCCTGTCATGATTAAGTTGTTACCAGATCAGTTGGATTTTTCTTTAAGCATGACGTTAATGTTCTTGCACTTCCGACTTCCATTTACAGAGATCCCCGTGCGGTATAGTCGTCGGATTGGCTCATCAAAACTGCGTGTTCTAAACGATGGACTTCGTTTTTTCTCTACAATAATTTGCTATTGGGTGCGGTTCCGGTATAAGGGCTGCGAAGTACGCAAGATGTTGCCACAGGTAGAGCGTTAAGCAATGAAACTATCTATCATTATCCCGACACATTGCCGGGCGCACAACCTTGAATTACTGCTACAGACTATTGCCGCTCAAGACTTTACAGAAAAGTTTGAAGTAATTGTAATTACCAATATTGAGGGGGATGCTAGCGAGCAAGTTGTTGAGCGGTTTCAAGAGCAGGTTAAAAATTTATTTTTTGAAGTGTCTGGGCAACTTGGTGTAAATATAGCGCGAAATATTGGTATGGAGCGGGCGAGGGGTGAGATTCTTGTTTTCCTGGACGATGATGTCCGTTTATCTGATTGTAAGTACTTTCGAAATGTTGTGAAAGCCCACGAGGAGAACCCGAATGCGGTGGGAATTGGTGGGCGCTACAAGTTAATGGAACCAGCTACCAATTTGGTGCTAGCCTATCACTTAACCTGCGATCTTTGGTTGTTGCAATCGCGCTTGATGAACAAGGAAGCGCTAAATTTAGTCGGCGGAAACGCAAGTTATAAGCGATTGCTATTGGACAGAAACTTTCGGTTTGAGGGAGAAATTTTCTTTGGTGGCACGGAAACCCAATTTAATGCTCGTCTAATAAAAGCGAAGCAATCGCTTTTATTGCTGGACTCCTTGCCGGTGGAGCATGATGTTCGAGTAGGGGTGCGAGAGTTTTTTTATCGCGCATTCCGTCAGGGGGCTACTCGGAGACGCATTCTATTAGAGGGGTTTGATACCGAGTTCAGATTTCATCATCAAAATTATTCAAGACGGAAGCAAATTTCGGTATTTCTACCGGACCAGAAGATTGGTCGGTCGACTGTACCATTGCTTAGACTATTTGATTTTGCTTTTGAATTGGGTTTTGAATGGGCGGGCATTGCGCTTTATGAGGATCGAAAATGGCGCATCATACGAAAGCTCACTACAAATAGACTATGGGCTATTGTTCTCCTTCTGCGTCGAAATACATTACTGTGGAGTATCGCACAGGCCACGAGAATTTCGTGGCCGCAGCGCACTCGTTTTAATTTTTCTTGGAGACATGATACTTAGATAAGTGCAAGGGGGAAAAGTGGACTCTACACCATCTATTGAATCAGTGCTTCGTGAAGGTATTGGCCGTTTTTATTTAATGCCGGTACAACCGAAACCCAAGTCAGATTATTACTACGATAATGCGATCGGGTTTTTAAATCCAAGCTACCGCAGCTTAGAAGAGGTAAAGCAGAGTATTCAAAAAGCAGAGTCAGCCCCCTACACCGCACTCTATTTGCCAGGGAATATTTTTTACCATCGTGAACGTGCAGAGATTTTAAGTATGCTGGATCAGTCCAGTCTCCCTATTATTTTGGGTATTCAACGAGAGAATTTACAGGATAATGAATTTATTTTTTGGTTGCATCGTCAATCTCATAGAAAGTTTGTTTGTAACTACGTTTTTGATGAGTTCATCGAGAAAGACAATGCAAAAATCCTTGAATTACAAAAGGTTGCAGCTTCCGTTTATTATACTTTTGTCGTACACAGAGCCTTTTCACCGATGCATGTCGTGGGTAAACTGCCAGAGGGAATTCGCAACCACATTTATTTTTATTTTCCATTTGGAAATATAGAAACAGGCAAGTATTTCAATTGTCGGGAAATCCATTTTTTACATTCTAAACTACAGGAAGTGTTTCCAACAGTGCGGTTTCGTCCGGCACCGGGATTAGACATTTTTGATACTAGAATTCCTGAAAACCGTAATTTGGAAGCGATTGCTCCATTGAAATGGCAATCTGCTGTACCAAATTCAGACATAGAAATTTCGGTTGTAATACCTTCGTATAATAATAAAAAATATTTGTGTAATACTATTAAACACCTATTAAAGCAGGATCTTCCACGACGAAATTTCGAAATTATTCTTGTCGATGATGGGAGTAATGATGATTCTTATCCAGCGGTAAGACGAATAGTAGAAGGTGATATTGATGAGACAAATTTCAAGTATGTCTTTTTCACGAGAACTCAGATCAGAAAAATGGGCGATAGCCAGTTTCGTGCTGGTGTGGCTCGTAATATGGGGGTGAAGCATACGATAGGTCGCTTGTTGTCATTCCTCGATTCAGATATTTTGACACCTAAAAATTTCCTTGCCGATTTAATTGAAAAGCATAAGCACTATGATGTTTTACAGGCAAAGCGTATTCAGTTGAAAAAAGAAGTCTCATCGGAGTTCACTAGAATTGAGCATGTTCGAAAGAGTAGGGATACCTACATAACGGACGACGGATATTGGGAAGAGTTTCAAACAGGTACGAAGGATTGGATGTCTCTAGATCGGCATTGGCGATTTACATGTACACATAGCCTTTCCCTGCCACGATCTCTGTGGGAGCGAATAGGCGGGTTTCGCAAGAACTATATTTTTTACGGTTACGAAGATACCGAGATTGGTTTTGATTTAGCCCACCTTGGTTGCCGTTTTTTACTGAACGATATAGAAGTTTTTCATCTGGACCATCGAGTACAGCGGTCAGAATTTTTTAAGTCTCATAAAAAGAAAAAATTATTACTAGCGTCTTCGGCGATGACTTTTTATCACAATACCTTGCATAAGGACGTATATTCGCATTTGGAATGGCTGTTTCTTCCTTACTTAAGGTTTAGGGTTTATTTTGGTGAAATATTGAAACCACTCTGGTTCTTTGCTCGTCCATTCCTTAAATTATACTATGTAGTTGACTATAAAATTATGAATGAGCATTGGCGTTTTAGAGCTTTTAAATGGCTATTTATTCCACTTTGGTTGCCGGTTGCAGTTATTCGGAGAAATGCTTGGTGGCTTCGCGCCCTATTATATCCAGTCGTTAAAGTTTTCTATTTTCTACAATATCAGTTAGATAAGCGCCGCAGATTGAGCGCAGGCCAGTAATTGGAGACTGAATGCAGAAAGTATATACAATTACGCTACAAAATTTTTGTCGACGAAGTTGTAGCTATTGCCCCAGCCTTGGGTTCCTGGGCGAGAGTATTCGTTCTGTAGAGGAATTCAGTGCAGTTTTGGCAGATATTCCTTACAAGAAAAATTCGTCGATTCGAATCCCTTGCGCTTCGATTGACACCCTCCCATTGCAGCCATATCTGGAAGCAATTTTATCGACTGGTATGAGAGCAGAATTATTATTTCATGCAGATACAGATATAGATACAGGTGGAGGTATCTCCAAAATATCCGCCCTATGGAGTGATTTGTCACCTGATTGTAGAAGTAACATGGACATTACAGTCTTATTGCCCATGGAAATCAGAAAGGATAAAGTAGGTTTTTTCTATAAAGATGAAATAGATTTTTTTTATCAGATCGATAATATTTGCGGCGCTATAAAATATTTATTGATACCGAGTCAAGAATCTGAACTGGTGGAGCGAATCAAGAGTCTTCCAAGGTTTCTTGAAGGACGTTTGGAGCTTGGATTTCCCTTAAAGCGAAATGCAAATGATGGACTACTGAGTCCAGATGAAATTTATCTAACCTTGCTAGAAGTTCAAAAAGTGTTTTATTCATTTGAGCCGAAAACATATGCATACTTGAATGACTTTCTTTCACCATCAGAGAAAGACCGATATGCAAAACAGCTAATTTTCTTAGAAACTCTAGATCCGAGATTTTTTATCGAGAACCTAGAGTTTATGGGTAAATTTGCCGGTTTACGTAGATTATTTTCTAGCTGGACGAAAAATCGCTGGCTTTGGCCGCTACGCCCGTTCTTACTTCTCATTTTAGCCCCAATTTGGCTTATTATTGACCCTAAGCAAGCTAGCGTTGCTACTTATTGGTTAGCTCGCCGGTTTGGTGATTTGTGTCACCGACTGGGGATTAATTCCTTTTGGTTTATGTGGAAGCAATCATCCAAAACATATGAGGCTGGTCAATCACTATTCTGGCGAGTGTGGAGAATTGGTTCGAATTATTACGAGCGATATTTAGGTTATTTTTGGGGTACGATTTGGCAGAAGATTTATCCAGTTCGGAAAATTCTATATTTTACCTCTTATCAAATTCGAACGAGAATCCTGAAAAAGCCAACGGATTGACCTACACGGCGACAAAGCTTACAAGCCAGCTCTCGAGCTATATGCAATAATTAAATTATGTTGAAACCCCGTCGACTTTTAGAGTCCGTTCATTATAATACGGAACAAATATTGATGGCGATCTCATTGGTCTTTTTTGGGATGTTCTTTATCCTGGCCGTCCAAACCTATCTTGCGGATTCGGAGATATGGGCAGTTACGCTTTCAAAGAAATTTTTTGATGTAGGGGAGAACATTTCGATTTATTTCAAAATTCCGTTCTATTTCCTATTACGACTCATTTATGAAATTCCAGGAGGCAATTTTAGGCATTTTCAATATGCAAGGTTAATGTTCTTTTTTGTTGGAGCAGGAAACCTAATTCTTTCCTTTTATTTGGCAAAAAGAATTTTTCTTCGCTCCTACATCGCGTGGCTATCAGTTTTTTTGATCCTTACTACAACCATGTATTTGAATCGAGGATTTCGTATTCGATCGGACATTCTTTCTCTCTTCTTTGCACTTCTCTTCATTCACTTAAATTTAAACTATTTTGAATCAAATATCCGAGAGACATGGAAATTATATCTATGTAAATTTTTGACAATGTACGGCTTAGTACTGGGGACTACGCCAAAGGCAATGTACTTAATATTCTGGAACCTTGTTTTTGTGCTTTTACTTCGGTTCAAGAAAGAACCAGTAGATCGTAGTGCTTATTTAAAACCCTACTGCTATGGGATTGTATATCCGACGATTGCCGGAATCATATTTTTAATTATTTCTACAATAATGTCTTGGGAAAGCAATAACCTGTATGCTGCTTATTATGCTGCGTGGACATTTTTTTTTGATGCACTAGTGACTTGGACTATTCTCGATTTTTCATCGAATAAGTTTTATTTCTTTGCAAGATTTATCCAGCAAAATTTTCTCTTAATAATTTTGGCACTCATTCCGATGGTCGAAGCGCTTCTAGGTGTTCTGATCAAACGTAGAATAACCTATATGAATATTTTTCTAATATCGACATTGGTTTATTTCATTTCAGTCTTCACTTTCAATGATCTACTTCCATTCTTTATTGCCACATGGGTGCCGTTTTTGGCTATTTCAGCGGCAGCTTATATATTCAATATCCCAAAAATTCTGGGGCGAGTGGTGCAAATGCGTTCGCAGAAGATTCATTTTTTGCGAACACCTGTAGTCCTAGGATTGGTAGTATATTTCTCGATAAATGGAGGAGAGTTTTTTTTAAAAAACATATTGAGGAATACTCTAGAATTTCAGCGATCTACCATTCAGGCATTGGAGAAATATTTAGAAAAGTATCCGGAGGCGAAGCATTATGATGTGATTGGCCTTCTGCCGCGTAGAAATATGATCTATAAATTTGTTGGTCCTGGACAATCTTATCAAAATCGTCAAGTGGTCAAATATATTGGCGATACCAAGCCTGATTTTATTTTTTATGTGAGAAAACTTTCGCTTCTAGAGCCGAAGTTATCGAAAATATTGTCGACCCATTATGTAGAATTGTTGGGCGGCGTCTATTCTAGAGGTATTACATATTTCGCTCGTGATGAGGGCGTGCGATCATTGGGAAAGGCTGCTACCTCAAAAATTACGCTTAATGGGAGAGAATATTGGGTAGTTCCCTCCGATACGATTGCAAGTGAACTAGAGTTAGATTTCCCTGAACTCTATAATCATAATATCTATTTCTATGTGGATATAGGCGAAGGAGAACGGGAAAAAGCTGGTCACATAATCTATCGAACAGGTAAGGAAAGGATAGATTCGGTCGAGTTAAAAGAGTTTGATCCAAAGAGGCTGCTTGAAAAGGGAGAGTTTTTAATTGATACGAGTGTGGTATCGGCTTCGGTTAGCCCTTATCCACCAATTAATCAGCCACACATCACACACATGCTCTTGAATTTTTCTTTCGATACAGCTTATTAGCTGAAGCCTATATCTTTGAACACGGCCCTATGATTAAGGTTTCGGCGTTTATCATATTCGGTTAAGAATTTTTGGAAGTCATCTTTTATCAGACTAAGTTGCTTTTTATCTTTACGTATATGCTGACTTTCGTCTACGCCCCAATGCATGACTCGCTCTAACCGATCATATTCGCGCTTCTCAAATCCCACAAATGAAGTTTCCATCCAGTCCACTACTTTAGTGCTTCCAGTAGAGCCTGACCAGATACGCGGTCGAATAAACGTGAGGCAATTTTTTAGCCCCTTTATTTTTATAGGTTCTAGCACAGGGAGGGCAAGGAAATTTGGATATCGCAAATAAGGTGTATCAATTCCGATACTCTTTTCAGGAAAGCGCTCTCGGAGCGAATAATTCCATTGAAATAACTCTCTCAAACCTTCTATGCTTAATGCGTTAACAGTACAAATCATTGTCAAGCGAATACGCCAGGTTACTTTTTCTAAAATAATTTCCACATTTCGCTTGAAGAGCTTGAAGTCCATACCAAACCGCAAATATTCAGCGTGTTCTGGAATCCCAGTATCAACGCTAGTAAAGAGTGTGAAATTCTTTATGTTGCCGTTTAGTGAATTAATTTTATTGATCAATCGATCCACCTTAGCTTGGGCTACGCCAAGATTTGAATTTATTGCAAAACGAAGATTTGGTTGAGGATGAAGCTCCAGATCTTCTAGCACTTTCCAAGTGGCGGCGCTCATGAGCGGCTCACCACCGGTGATGCGAAACACGTCTAGATTCGGCTTGATTTCTGGCCACCAATGCCAAAACGCTTTTACATAAGGGTTTTGCTCTTCGAAAGCGTAGGGTAGGTGACCTTCAGACTTAAGCCAGGAGATATCACCATAATTCATCGAAGTTGGATATGGCCCAAATTTTTCCGCTTCCTCGATCCAGCGACTTGAACTTTGTGGTCCGCAGTAGGCGCATTTAAAATTGCAATTATGAGAAAAAGACACCTCTAAATATTTTGGAGCAATAGTCCCTTTGTGACCAATTGATTTAACATCTTCCAAGAAAGGGGCAGCCCAAAACTCCTCGCTTTTATAATAACGATCCGATCTCCCTCCAGAGTCCTCGATATTCCAACAGTAATCGCATTCCTTCGGCCTCTCTCCTAGCATCATCAAGCGTCTTGTTTCAAGTTTTTGCCGGTGATTGTGAAGAGCGCTTGGGTCATTTTCTAATTCACTTAGTGGGATTTTTTTTGGAGATGGGTGGTGGCAGGAATGGCCTAGCCCACTCTGTAGAAGCAATGACACCTGTAACCACTTTGCTAAACAAAACGTAGAGGAAACTTCGTCTATGTGCTGTCCATGAGCAGTGCAGGGAGGGGATGCATCTAAGACTGGCTTGAAATTTTCCATCATTGTTCTCATTCCTTTTTAGTTTTACTAATATAACTATCTCTTTTAGAGTCTTACCTATGAATATTATAGAAAAAATTGACCAATACGTACGAGATAATCATCTCTTACAGCATCCATTCTACAAAGCATGGACTGCCGGAGAATTATCGCAGGAAGCCCTATCCATATACGCAAAGCAATATTTTGCGCATGTGGATGCCTTTCCGCGATATGTAAGTGCCACCCATTCAAATTGTTCCTTTGAGGCTGGAAGAAAGTTTCTTTTGGAGAATTTAATTGAAGAGGAGCATGGCTCAGTGAGCCACAGAGAATTGTGGTTGTGTTTTGCGGAGGGGCTGGGAGTTCCCAGGTCCGAAGCGGAAGACGCTGAGCGGTTTCCCGAAGCCAAGGCAATTGTTGATACCTTCTTAGGGGCGGCAAAATCATCCTATTCTGCAGGTCTGGGCGTGCTTTATGCTTATGAGTCACAGATCCCATCTGTTGCTCGTTCTAAGATTGATGGACTGCAGGAGTTCTATGGAATTCGTGACCCTAAGGTGACCGCATTTTTCACCGTGCATGAAAAGGCAGACGTCGAACATAGTCGCGTGTCCAGAGAGTTAATCCAAAAATTGCCAGAATCTGAGCAACTGATTGCAGAGTCTGCGGCAAGAGCGGCGGTAGATGTTCTAAATCGATTCTTAGATCGAATGCAAATTGAAGCAAGTCTCAGTAACTGTGCTTGATCAGAACTTGCAATCGAAAAAAGAGAACCTGCAATCAAGAAGAGCGCGACTTTGTCTTACGGGGTTGCGCTTTTCTGCTTATATTGGTTGGACTGAACAAGAGCGAATGGACTTGCAAAGTATCTGTATAAGCCTGGAGCTATTCTTGAATGGAGTTCCAAATGCCACTCGAAGTGACAGCCTAGAAGAAACCATTTGCTATGGTTATTTAACAGAAAAAATTAAAGATAGGGTTGAGAATAAAGAGTTTCGGCTTCTGGAGAAAGTAGCAGCGACAATAGAAGAATCACTTGAGGAGTATAAGCCCTTAATTCGTTCTTATGAAGTCCGGGTATCAAAGGCAAATGTACCCATTGCTATGCCTTATGAGGCGATTGAGTTTGTATTGGAAGGTAAGGGTTTTTATGACTAAGACTTACCTTCTTTCTCTAGGCGGAAATGTTGGTAATGTATTAGATACATTTGAATCCGCTGGGCAAAAATTGAAGGAGTTTGCCAAGGTTACAGTTGCTTCCTCTCCTTGCCAGAGCCCAGCCCTGATGCCGGAGGACGCCCCCAGTGAGTGGGATTCTATTTACTGGAATTCCACTGTTGAGATTATTACTGACATAGATCCATGTGAATTGTTACGACGAATAAAGCTTTTAGAGCAGGAGTTTGGCCGAGATAATCGCCAACGCTGGTCCCCGCGGCCACTGGATATTGATATTATCGACGTAAAATTTTCCAGCAATGTTGGTGGTAAATTTAAATCTGATTCTGAATTAAAGATACCTCATCCAAGTGCGCGCCAAAGGCCTTTTGTTCTTGGGCCGACAGCGTGGATTCGACCCAATTGGCGATTCTCTGATGAAGCAGATAAACATGTTATTGATTACGAGCGAATGCATAGATTTCGTCAGCCAGCCTTAATGGGGATTATAAATATCACTCCAGATTCATTCTCCGATGGAGGGAAACATTTTCAGCAGTCGACGGCAATTGCATCAGCGGAATCGATGCGATTATCTGCGGCACAATATGTGGACTTAGGGGCTGAGTCGACTGGCCCAGACGCTAAATCCATTTCACCGGAGGAAGAATGGAACCGTCTGTTTCCAGTAGTTGAAGAGTTATGTAAGAAGTGGAAGGGGTATCTTTTTCGTCCCAGGGTTTCGATTGATACGCGTAATTTTAGCACTGCAGAGAAGGTGATAGAACTTGGCGTAGACACCATCAACGATGTATCGGGACTTGCAGATCCAAGAATGTTACAATTAGCGGCGCATACAGAGGCAGAATTCATCGCCATGCACTCGCTTACGATCCCTACATCGAGAAAAACGGTTATTGCAGATAACAAAAATCCTATTCCAGAAATGAGCGATTGGATGAAGCAATTAATTGCGCGATGGGATGACCAAGGCCTAGCGAGAGATAGGCTAATTCTGGACCCAGGAATCGGATTCGGTAAAAAGTCGAATCAATCTTGGCAACTCATGGCAAAAATACGGGAGCTTCCATGGGAAAACCATCGTCTACTAGTGGGGCATTCGCGCAAATCTTTTCTAAGTACGATTACACAGAAAGACTTTCAAGATCGTGATATTGAAACTGTCGGAGTTTCGTTGACCCTAGCTGATTTTGGGGTTGATATTCTACGTGTACACGATGTTGGTGTTCATATCCGTGCATTTCACGCAAAATTGGCCCTAGGGAATTATGCATAATTATTCGGAGATTATTTGCTATTTGGAGTCGCAGGGCACTATGCCCGATAGAGTTCCGTCTTTGGAGCGAATATCTGAAGCTTTGTTGCGTTTGGGACTTCTCAAAAATATCGATCCTGATCGTGTGATTGTCGTGGCTGGCACAAATGGGAAAGGCACAGTCGCAAAAGCTTTGGAGGTTATGCTCTTAGCGTCTGGACAAAGGGTCGGGCTTTATACGTCACCTCATGTTGAGTCTACTACTGAGCGCATTTGTATAAATGGTCGACCAGTAACTGAATCTGAATTTGTGCAGCTGTTTAATGATGTGGCTCGAAAACTACAAAATCTGGAGCTTAGTCATTTTGAAATGCTGACGGCCATGGCAGTCGAATGTTTTTATGAGAGAGATCCAGTGACTTTGAAGGCTCCGCAAGTGGATTGGGCCATATTCGAAGTGGGGATGGGTGGCACATGGGATGCTACCAATGCAATTCCTCATAATATCGCGGTTGTGACTGCGTTAGGCTTAGACCACACAAAATTTCTTGGGGGTAATATTGTGTCTGTTGCGCGAAATAAATTTGGTATTGTCGGATCCAAGGCGCAGGTTTTTTATCATCCAAATTTTAATCCGAGTGTAATGGAATTGCGAAGGAGTGTAGAAGAGAGAACAAATTCTACGTGGATAGAATCTGAAATATTAGATTATCGTGTTTCCTTTCGTAAAAATCATCCGGAATGGCAACTAGGACTTAAGGAGACCTGGCTACCAATATTCATGCAAGGTCGTCGAGGTGTAGAGAATTTGTCGTTAGCAGTTACAGTTTTTGAAGGCTTAGGCTTTAAGGTTGATGAGGAAGTTGCTGCTGCATTAAGCTCGATGACTTGGCCTTGTCGAATGCAGGAGATATCTTGGTTAGGATCAGAAGCTAGCCCAGTCTATTTTTCTGGGGATCATAATGAACAGGGGATTCAGTCATTAGTTGAAATTCTGCAGCATTATACATCTATTCGAAAGATAAAGATCCTTTTAGGAATGGGTAAGGATAAGGATGCCACTAAATTTTGGGCAGAGCTGCACAGCGCAGGTCTTCCAATTGAAATTCATCTTACGGAGAGTCCGTTTCGCGGAATGAAGATAGACGACTACGGTGAGGTTGCAAATAGGGTCGCATCCACTATTAAGGACCCTATTGAAGCATTACACCGGATAGAGAGTTCGCTCATTTCTGGTGAGATGTTGGTTGTCACTGGGTCCTTATACTTAGTTGGGTTTTTGGTTGGGCAGCAAGCGAAGCTAGAACGCCTAAAAGGACAGGTAGTCCGTAACAACACGCAGTTCATAGTAAGTCCTGTCAGCCTGGATCGGGCTCGCATTGATTAAATTTGCCTTTATGTACTGACCATCGATTGAGATTTTGTCATTCGGAAGTTTGACCTCCAAACCTGCAACAATGCCTTCTCGATTATTGTGGCCAAAGCGCCGACTTGTATAGTAGGCCACTGAAGAATCGGATTCGTTATTGAAGAACCCAAATTGGGGTGTAATCTGGAGATCTGGCTGGATATAGGAGAAACCGCCAAAATAATAGGTTCCAACATTGCCACCGCCTGGTCCCTTTTGATTATAGATATAGGAGCTCCCTGCAAGGACCCGCCAGTTCTTATGCAGATTATAGTTTACATCAGCTCCAGCCTCGAACCCCTCATAGTTATGAAAAAAGTGCGCCCCTTCAGGACCAATTCCTACGACGGTATTGCCATAAAATCGGCTATCGTGTGCAATTCCTCGAGTTAGGTTGCGAAATTGGAAATAAGTACCGCGAGCATCGAAGGTGAATCGGTTAGGATCATTAAATCCGACCTTAAGCGCACTAGTTAACAGGTAGGGGGTGCTTTCTTTACCAACCGCACGTGTGGAAAAGCTGGTAGAGGTGGCGATTGCTTGCTGACTGTTGATGTTGAGTCTCCAGTTACTGTATTCCCACTCCAAAAATTCCATGACTGCAGGGAAAGCAATGTTATTGATAAATAATAAGGAGCCGTGATGACTTTGATTGATAGCGCCAGCTTGGACACCAAAAATTGAAAATGGCTTCCAAATAATTTTCGCCTCCAAAAAGGTCAAATTTTGCTCTGGATTAAATTCATCGGTGAAGAGCGCTTGTGTACTCCCCGTCTCTAAAAAAACTCCAGCTTCGATATGTACTAGCAACGGAGCTTTAAATTTATGCCTCATCCGAACATCGCCTCGAAGCGAGACAATCTTTGCTTCCGAGAGCGCGTCATCCATAGACTGGCCGGCTAAGGTTGCTCGCCAGTTAAATTCGGCTGCTTTTGCTGAAGTCACAGAAAGCATCGAGAACATCAGAAAAAAGCCAATTGTACGCAATACAAATGCTGTTATGCCACAGCGAATATGCCATATTTTCCTATACTCTTTGATGTTTGGATTGAGATAGCGTTGCCAGCCTAGAATTAATGTCGGAGTATAAAAAGCTATCGCCAAAGTAGAAATAATTATGTGAGTTTGCTGCAATAGTGTAAGAGAAAATTGGGCGGCAGTATTGATAGCCGATCGTTGGTATTCTAAGGTTAAAACCAATAATAAATCCTGTACAATGCCCGCATTCATAAAACCGATGTGCATTTTGCGGTTTTTGCGTAGTAAAAGACCGCCACAGAGGAAAGAATAGCTAAGGGTGGCAATACCCATATATAAAGTTGTGAAATAGCCGACCAACAACGCAGACGTGGCTCCGGCGGCAATTATTCCTGGCACGAACATTGAGCTCTATTCCTTCCCCATGTGAGGTGGCACAATTTACCTAGACCATAGCATAGAATTCTTTCATTTAGGTTTTCATCGTCGCCAGCCTATGGTGAAATATTGATCGCGGAGTTGATCATTTCACTGGAGAGCTTATGCGGACCCTCATTCTTGCTGCACTTTATTTCTTAACGAGCGCCGAAGTTTTTGGGCACGGAATTTCAGAGGCAGATAAGCAGGCAATGCTGGGTGGCGGTTATCTGAAGTATGTTTGGCTCGGCGCTACTCATATGATCACAGGTTACGATCATTTGCTTTTTCTTTTCGGTATCATCTTCTTTCTTACAACTGTAAAAGACATTGTAAAGTTCATTACCGTCTTTACGATTGGTCATAGCATCACCCTTATCATCGCAACGTTTGCCGGAGTCACGGCAAACTATTGGCTTGTCGATGCAGTGATTGCAATCAGCGTTTGCTACAAAGGTTTTGATAATAACGATGGTTTTCGAAATTATTTAGGCCTGAAAAGAGTGCCCAACCTTCTTTTGATGGTATTTATTTTTGGTTTAATTCACGGCTTTGGTTTATCGACGAGACTCCAACAGCTTCCGCTTGGGGATGACTCCTGGCACATGCTCCTAAGAATTGTTTCCTTTAATGTCGGGGTTGAATTCGGCCAAATTGCTGCATTGGTAGTAATGCTTGGTGTGTTGCATGGCTGGCGCAAAACGAAATCCTTTAAGCGTTTCTCTAAGGTTGCCAATGACAGCATTATTCTCGCAGGGTTTATGCTGCTACTTATGCAGTTGCACGGCTATCTCCATACGTCGAATCCGGATGAATATGGATTTCCCAGAGATGAACATGTTCACCATCATCAAGATATGAGGAAAGAACGTTTGTATAAACGCCTACGTGGTAGTCATAATCATGGTGTACGTAGCCGAAGAAATAGCCATCGTAGAGATAGCGGTCGCGGCAAAGCCCATAGTCACGGTGGGAAGAAGCATACACATTAGCCAATGAAAGGTATAGGTAGATAAGACTGGTTTAACTGCTGCTTCTACCAAGTGTCTATTTTTTTAACGACTTTAGTGATCGAACAGCATCCTTCCGGGCTTAGGATTCTAAGATACGAATCGCATCTTTGGAGTCTGCA
Organism: Oligoflexia bacterium; assembly: GCA_011087955.1. GTDB lineage: Bacteria > Bdellovibrionota > UBA1018 > CAIPTA01 > JAALKR01 > JAALKR01. The sequence goes on along the minus strand of JAALKR010000012.1, from coordinate 13,563 downwards.
TACTGAATTTCCTGTTCAGAAAACCCAAATTTATGGAGGATTTCTCGTGTGTGCTCGCCTAAGCGTGGTGCTGTTTGCGAGATTTCAAATTCAAAATCGGACATTTTAATGGGGCACGCAATCAAATCCTTTTTTCCTTCCCACGGATCGTTGACTTTGACAAACATATTGCGCGCTTTTAATTGAGGGTCATTTATGGCTTCTTTCAAGTTACGAAGGCGCGATAAGCAAACTTCGTGATCCTTAAAAATTTTTTCCCATTCGGAGGCAGTTTTAGATTTGAAAATTTTTTGTGTTTCTGCAGTCGCTTTTTCCCCTTCTTCACCAGCTTGTAAATGTGCAGAAATTAAGTCTGTACGTCCGATTTGTTCACAAAAATTTACCCAGAATTTTTTCTCAAATGCACCGAGCGCCATAAATTTCCCATCTTTTGTCTCATAAAGATTGTAATTGGCGGTCGCGCCACTAAGTATGTCATTACCTCGTTCTGGAGCTTCTCCTGTCGCTGCGAAATGAGCGAAAGGAATAGAGGCCGTACCGACGCTGGAATCCATCATTGATATATCTACGTGCCGCCCCCTACCGATTTCTTTGGCAGAAATTACTGCTGCAAGCAAGCCGATTGCTGCTGTATAAGCGCCCGCAATGTCAGAAAACTGCAAGTTTACTAAATGTGGCTTTCCGTCCTCGGGGGCAAGCTGGTCTAGCAGCCCCGAATAGGATAGATAGTTCGAGTCGTGGCCAGGCTTATTTTTATAAGGCCCATCTTTCCCCCAAGAGGAAAGTGAACAATAGACTACCCTAGGGTTCCAAAACGTCGCTGATTCATAGCCGAAGCCTAGTTTGTCCATTACTCCTGGACGAAAGGTCTCGATCACAATGTCTACGCCTTGAACTAAACGTTCGATGATTTTTGCCGATTCCGCACTCTTTAGGTCAAGGGCGATAGATTTTTTGTGGCGATTTAATTGTTGGAAAGCCTCTGAGGAATGCTTACCACGAGGGACAGCAAAACGAGTGGGTTCTCCGTCCAGAGGCTCCACTTTGATGATTTCCGCACCAAGGTCGCCAAGTAGCTGTGTACACATAGGCCCTGGCATGAGCTTAGAAAAATCCAAGACCTTTACTCCTGCAAGAGGAGGGAATGAGGCGGAAGTGATCGAAGCGGAATCAATCTTTTTTGTATCTTCAGGCTTATTTATCGTAGAAGCCCTTTCCTTCTTTTACCTTTTTTTGGAGAAGTTCTGGTGGCGCAAAGCGTTTACCAAAATTTTTGGCAAAGGTTTCTGTACGTTCGAGGAATTTTTTCATTCCTACATACTCTACATAAGAAATGGCACCACCGGTATAGGCAGGAAAGCCCCAACCTAAAATGGATCCGACGTCTGCATCTACTGGATTAGTTACTACGCCGTCTTCTATACAGCGAATCGCCTCAATAGATTGCCTCATTAAGATCCGTTCCTGCATTTCTTCAAAGGAAGAAGCCTCTTCCTTTGCTGGGAAACGCTTAGTGAGTTCTGGCCAGAGGAATTTTTTGCCCTCTTCTGGGTACTCATAGAAGCCTTTGCCTGCCTTTTTGCCATTGCGATTAAGCTCTTTGACAAAAAGCTTTGCTGTCTGCCAGAGCTCTTTAGAGATCGCACTTTCACCAAGGTCATCTATTGTTTGCTTGGTAATATGATGCATGAGGTCTAGGCTTATTTCATCGGCCACGCAAAGTGGACCAACCGGCATGCCTGCCGCGCGCCCGGCATTTTCAATCACGCCCGGGTGTACGCCATCATGTAGAGCAAAGATACCTTCTTCCACAAAGGTCATAAAACAGCGAGAAGTATAAAAGCCACGGCCATCATTCACGACGATTGGCGTTTTTTTAATTTGACGAACATAATCTAGGCAGCGTGCGATTGCTTCTGGTCTCGTCTTTTCGCCTTTGATGATTTCTACAAGCGGCATTTTATCTACGGGGGAAAAGAAATGTAGGCCAATGAAATTCTCTGGCCGTTTCGATGGCTCGGCAAGGCCGGTGATTGGTAGGGTGGATGTATTGGAAGCAAAAATTGCTCCATCTTTCATTGCAGCTTCTGACTCTTCTGTCACCCTTTTCTTTAAGCCACGGTCTTCAAACACAGCTTCGACCACAATATCCGCATTCGCCACAGATGCCGGATTATCTGTAGCGTGGATCTTGTCGAGAAGTGCTTTTGCTTTTTTTTCTGTAGAGAAACCGCGCTTTACTGCCTTCTCTAGGAGCTTTTGTGAATAAGACTTACCTCTTTCTGCTGCTTCCTTTGTGACGTCTTTCAATTGTACTTCAATGCCAGCTTTTGCGGACACGTAGGCAATACCAGCGCCCATCATACCTGCACCGAGCATTGCAATTTCTTTAATCTCTTTTTTCTCCACATCTTTCGATCGAGATACGCCTTTATTGCATTGATTGATGCCGAAGAAGAGTGAGCGAATCATCATTTTTGATTCTTTGCCAGTAGATAATTTGGCAAATTGCTTGGCCTCGAACTCGAGTGCTTTATCAAATGGCATCTGCAAGCCTTCATAGACGCAACGAAGAATTGCCCGTGGAGCAGGATAACAGCGGCGGCCTTTATCTTCGAGCATTGCTGAGGCGCTGGCAAAGTGCTGGTAGCCTTTCGGCGTATGCACGTCGCCATTAGGAATTCGGAACTTCTTATTATCCCAGGGTTGTTGCGATTCCGGATTTTCCTGAATATATCTCATCGCTTTTTGCATCATCTCTTCCGTAGAATCTGCCATTTCATGAACAAGCCCCTCTTTAAGGATCGTCTCGCCACGAAGTTTCTTCCCTTGCATAAGAAGTGGAAGTGCTTTCACGAAGCCAATTATACGCGGCAAGCGTTGTGTGCCGCCTGCACCTGGCAACAGACCAAGTCCAACTTCTGGGAGACCAATCTGTAGTTTAGGTGTATTGAGTGCCACTCGATAATGGCAGGCTAAACAAACTTCATAGCCCCCGCCAAGGGCGACACCATTAATAGCCGCGACGGAAGGCATTTTTAATAATTCAAAGCGGCGGAACATATCATGCAAACGTAGTACAAATTTTTTCGCCGACTCGAACTCTTTGTGCTTAGCAATCATCTTAAGGTCTGCGCCCGCGATAAACTCAGGTTTTGTTGACGTAATAATTACGCCCTTTAACTGACCCTGATTGGTTTCTAAATCCTTTAGTTCGTTTTCGAATTCGTCCATAAACGCTTCGTCTAGAACATTCATTGGTTGGGAAGGATGGGCTAATTTTAAAATTCTGACGCCGTCTTTTTCTTCTCTGGTAAACATCTCTTGCTCCTACCTACACGCGCTCTACGACAGTGGCAATGCCCATACCGCCGCCGATACACAGGGTGACTAATCCTAAGTTCTTTTGCTGTCTTTCAAGTTCATCGAGAACGGTGCCTAAAAGCATCGCTCCGGTTGCTCCAAGCGGGTGGCCTAATGCAATCGCCCCGCCGTTGACATTTACCTTTGCCGGATCAATATCGAGTTCGCGAATCGCGCGTAAAACTACTGCTGCAAATGCCTCGTTGATTTCCCAAAGGTCGATATCACTGGCACGAATACCAGCTTTGTCGAGAGCTTTTTTCGAAGCCGGTCCCGGTCCAGCTAGCATTAGGATTGGTTCCGTAGAAGTGACGGCCATTGCCTTCACGCGACCTCTGGCTTTCCAACCGTAGCGATCGCCAATCTTTTTGTTACCAAGTAATACTGCTGCCGCGCCATCGACGATTCCAGAAGAGTTTCCAGCATGGTGAATATGATTCAGCGATTCTAGGTGTGGATATTTGCGGGCTGTGAAAGCATCAAAGCCATATTTCTGTCCCATTTCAGTAAAGCTGGGGCTTAATTTTGCCATGCCTTCTAGAGTTGTATCTGGACGCATATGCTCATCATGGTCCAAAAGCGTTTCACCAAATTCATCCTGCACTGGAATAATAGAATTCTTAAAGCGTTTCTCCTCCCAAGCCTGGGCAGCTTTCTTTTGCGACTCAATCGCAAACGTATCAGCATCTTCTCGAGTTACTCCATCCAGAGTTGCCATTAGGTCCGCAGAAATTCCTTGTGGCACGAATGCAATACGATCTGAGACTTGTGGATCAATCATCCATGCTCCGCCGTCCATGCCCATCGGCACACGGGACATGGATTCTATCCCACCGGAGATGATGAGGTCTGTATAACCTGCAGCAATTGAACAGGCTCCCTGGTTAATTGCCTCTAAACCTGAAGCACAAAATCGGTTTATTTGTACGCCTGCAACGGAATCATCGTAGCCCGCATAGAGCGCAGAAAGCTTCGCAATGTCAGCACCTTGCTCGCCTACTGGAGTCACGCATCCCAGGATTATGTCTTCCACATCTTTTGTATCAAGCTGATTACGTTCGCGAACTGCATCTAAAACTGTTTTCGTTAGCTCAACGGGACGTGCCGGATTAAGCGCCCCTGTTTTTTTCCCTCGTCCGCGTGGCGTGCGAACGGCATCATAGATAAAAACATCTTTGGCCATGGGTACCTCGTTTAAATGAACACTGAATCTAGTATGCTATGTCTAGCGAGAATGCAAGAAATGGCGTTTTTAATGTAAAGCACGCCGCATAATGATCACAGGCCTTGTTTTTGAAAATACGTTTTTGTCGAAGCGAAGAAGAGCACGTAAATGGCATAGATTGAAATACTAATCGTAACTAGATGAGTAATGCCGGCCATCGGATTTTCTAGCCAGCGCGGAAACGCAGGCACCAAAAATGGTAAGCCCGCAATTGTTAAAATTAAGTATACGATTCGCGCCCAGTTTTTACGTAGCAATAGGAAGTAAAAGAGTACTGCATAGATCAAAGTATTTAAGCATTGCACGAGGATCATCGATCGCGAAATCTGCCGAACTTGATCCTCTGTAAATTCAGGATTGCGTGCAGGGATTGCCGCTACGGTCGCATCATAAGTCATCAAAAAGTAAACAAGCCCCAGAACTAGCTGCGTATAGAGCGCAATGATCGTATAGCGCAACGTCCTTGGAACGTCAGAAAACTTAGGCATTGCAGTCTCCTCGTTGTTCACCCTACTTGAGCACTCACGAAAAGTAAAAAGCTCTAGAGTAGAGGCCGTAGGGAGGAGCACTTCAAAGACGCATACTTTAAAACTGACTCATTCTGTTGATTTTATAGGGTGAGAATTTCACGAAAAAGTCTAGCCACTGGAAACTATTTGAGATAATTTTCGTCCTCGATCGGCACGACCAAAGAGCGCCCAGATAGCTCAGTCGGTAGAGCAGAGCCCTGAAAAGGCTTGTGTCGGGGGTTCGATTCCCTCTCTGGGCACCATTAAAAGAGTGCTTCTTTAGCTCTCACCTTTCTGGGAAAATTTTGGCGTGCTGGGGGGATTTTAATGTACAGGTTGTCGATGAGAGCTATTTTGGCCATATTTTCCTTTTATTGCCTTATCTTTGTGGGTCCTACGAATGCGATGGCTGGCTGGGGGTTTGGCTGGATTAGTAATGGTCAAGAACAAATCCCTTATTATGTCTACAAATCTGATAACTTCAGCGAGACGCCACAACGAGTACTTTTGACTTTGCACGGGTGTACACAGTCAGGATTAGAGTTTGCGAATAACGGACGCCTTGTTGAGTTAGCAGATCAGCATAACTATTTGATTATTGCTCCGGAACAAACAAGAAACCGTAACACTTTCCGCTGCTGGAATTGGTTTAAGCCTGCTCACCAAAGCCGGGGCTCTGGTGAACCAAGCCTATTTATTGGAGTTCTGGAGAGAGTTTTTAAAAAAGAGCAAATCACGGACCTTCCCATTTATGTCGTTGGCTTTTCGGCGGGTGCTGCTATGGCGGTTGTCATGAATTCCTGCTTCCCAGAAAAATTTGCTGGTGCCGTAGCTGTTGCTGGCCTGCCATTTAAGGCGGCTAATTCTGTGGGCTCTGCGTTTATAGCGATGAGTCGAGGTAGTCGCGTTAACCCCTTAGACTCCGCTAAAGATGCAATCGCTTGTTCAGGCTCAGATAGAACAAGCCCATTATTTCTTATCCATGGCGAGCAGGATAGAACGGTGAACCCGGTAAATTCTGAAAAAGCATTGGAGCAAACACGTATCCGCGCCGACCTCGTCGATGATGGCAGCTTAAATGGATCCGTCACTTTTCAGCCTGTGTCTGAAGAAAGCAGGCGAAGTGAAGGCGGCATGGATTATCTCCTGCGTATGTTTGAGAATACGAATACGCAAGCAGTTTATGTATGGCACTTAGCCATTGAAGGATTAGACCATTCTTGGAGCGGAGGCTCCCAGGGCTCCCATATGAATCCAAGCGGCCCCCCCGCCCACCTCTTTATTCAACGCTTTATTGAGGAGATTGAAAGTTCGAACGGGCAAGCAATATGATTCGCTCTGGTTATTGTATCCTCGATAAACTCCTCTGCGTGCAGGAAATTGATGAAGAATCCGCGTCTGCTCTAGGTTCGACGGCAAATGAATTAAAAGGCAAAAAGCTGATTGATTTTATTTCGAAGCAATCCTCAGAAGCACAAGAAGAGCAAGAAGCACAAAAAGTACAATGCTCTTTTTTCCGACTGTCTGAAGATAGAGTTCTATTTCATGTTCAACCCATCGATCGTTCCATTTCTGAGCATTCTAGACTACCGCCTTTAGTTGAAATGTCTACTTTAAGCGAGATGGTTGCTGGGATCGCCCATGAAATAAATAATCCACTAGCCGTAATCATGGGAGCAACCACCACTCTCCGAAAGGCATTACATCGAGATTCAATCCCAAAAGATATAGTTGAAAAACAAATGGATAGTATTGAGTCCATGGCTCGACGAATTTCCAATATCGTAGAGAGTATGCACAAGGTTTCACAAAGCTCCCCTGGCGATGTTTCCAATGATTCTTTTAAGGAATTTGTTTGGGCAGAAGTAATTAAGGAGATTGAGCTGCTTGCACTTGTTCGTTTATCAAAGCACAAAATTCCCTTTGAGATAATAATGGATAAAGGGCTCGACTCTATGTCTGTACAAAGCCAAGGGGTACAGCTCTCTCAAGTGATCGTAAACTTAATCAATAATGCAGCCGATGCCGTACAGGAAACAGATGGCGCGTGGATAAAGCTATTTATCGAACTCAACCAAATGGATAATTGTTATTACGTTCGAGTTAAGGATTCTGGAACTGGGATTGATGAAAATGTGCTTGAAAAAATCTTCCGCCCATTTTTTACGACAAAGGATGCTGAATCTGAATTTGGGTCTGGACTGGGATTGGGCCTCAGTATTTCGAAGCGGATTGCCATACATCATGGCGGTGACCTGCACTATGAGAAGGGCAAAAATACCTGCTTCTGCTTGAAACTACCCGTTAGACCTTTGTAGTACCGAGATCCCAAGAGTGCATCTTTCCGCGAATTGTTTCCAAGTCCTTTTCTACATCGGTGGGTGGTCGCCGATAGGAGAAATAAATGATGGCCACGCCCATCAAAAATAAGAATGCAGACAGAATTTGTCCCATTGTCACATTGGCAAAGATGAAGCCAAGCTGTCGGTCCGGTTCGCGAAACTGCTCCATAAGCGAACGAAAAACCGCATACCACATTGCAAAAAATCCTGCGATGACCCCTCGGCGTGGCTTCTGGTTCCAAAGCCACCAAGTAACGACATAGAGTAAAAATCCTTCGAAAAATGCCTCATATAATTGAGATGGGTGGCGCGGCTCGGGACCAGCTTCTGGAAAAACTACGGCCCAAGACACATCACTTGGCCTCCCCCACAACTCCCCATTGATAAAATTAGCGATACGCCCAAATCCCACAGCTAGTGGGGTGGCTAAGAGGAAAGAATCCCAAACACTAAGGATGCGAATCTTATAGCGCCAAGACACATAGATAGAACCAAGCATACAGCCCCAAAGCCCACCATGCATGGAGAGCCCACCTTTCCAGACGGCAAAAAGCTCCATAATTCCATTTTGTTGTAATGAGCTGAAATTATAAACCAAGACATATGTGAGGCGTGAGCCGAGGATCATGGATAGAATCATCGTCCCCAGTAATTCATCAACTTGTTCGATCGATTTCAGACCAATCCAGCGCCAATGGCGTCGCAGGCAAAAATAGCAATAGAGGAACCCACAAAGGTAAACAAACCCATACCAGCGCGGCGCAAGAGTAAGTGTCGTAAACCCCAAGTTAAGGGGCAGCTCAAAGATCACTGGGTCGATTAAGGGATATTTCAACATGCTAGTTCTCTTATCAGTTTTCTTGGCACTTCTCTTAACGCTTTTTTCTCGGTACAGTGTAGCCTGCATTATGAAAGCACACAGTATTACAAAAGCATATAGTACTATAAAAGCACATAGTACTATAAAAGCACGCAACTCTCTTTCTTGGTATTGGGCGCTAGTTTATATTTTTGTTTCGATTAAAACTATTATTTTAGCTGATGAGTCTCAGGCGAAGGCCGTGGTGCCCTACGATATGAAATTTATCACTACCAGACTCGAACATTTTCATATTCACCACACAAAAGAGCAGCAAGCCTTTGCCCATCGTTTTGGCTATTTTCTGGAAAAGCACTTACGAGAACTTGAGCTCGACCTGAACTGGAAACTAGAAGATCCAGTTGATATTGTCGTCAATGATCGGACCGATGTCTCGAATGCTTTTGCCTCCTCCTTTCCCTATAACAAAATTATGGTTTATCCAGTTCCGTATGATACGGAAGTCTTGGTTAGTGAGTATTACGATTGGGTGGAGGAGCTAGCGATTCATGAGTTGACCCATATCATCGCAAACGATTCCGTTTTTGGTGCGTATAAGGCGTTAAAGTTCATTTTCGGTAACTCCATGCGACCGAACGGGGTTCAGCCAGCTTGGCTGATTGAAGGTTTAGCTGTTTATCAAGAAACGGAAAGAACATTGAGCGGACGCGGGCGCTCCCCGTTTACGGAGAGCGTAATACGAGCTGCAGTTCGGCGGAATATGTTAGGCACCGATGACTACGTCACGCTCTCTCGCTTAAACTCTGGAGTATTTTGGTGGCCATCAGGCATCACGCCGTACTTGTATGGTTACGTCATTCAAGCTGCACTCGAAGGTCATAGAGAACGAATCAAAGCAGCACCAGATGCGGGATTGAATGCGGGATCGGAGAACACACAATCCATTCCAGGAATGCTTTCTGCCGGTAATGCAGGACGATTTCCGTTTACTCTAAATGGAAACCTTGAAAATATCTACGGTATTGATTGGGAGGAGGCCTGGCGAGAGCTGCTTCAAAAGCTACATGCTCGTTACTCTCGGGAAGAAAATGTTTCTTCCCGTATTTGCCAGCTGACGAAAGCTGGTCGCTTTACTGGTGGAGCTTCGATGGGCCCCGATGGCTGGCTCTATTTTATTGCTGATCATCCGAAGGTTGGTCACGTACTCGCCCGAATTCATCGGGATAAGCATTGTATCGACGATGAGGAGACTCGACGTTATGACCCTTCTTCCGAAGAGCCAAGGTTTGAAATTTTAGTAAAAGGCATTACCGGTAGCGCTGGCTCAAAAGTAGCAATCACTCCAGACGGGCGCTTGGTTGCGTACGCTATGTTAAGTCGCTTTGGTACTCGTTATTTCTACGATATCCATCTCTACGATGTGAAGGAGGGTACAGTACGCCGAATCACAAAGGGTATGCGTACAAGAGATCCAGACTTTAGTGATAGCGGAAAGCATCTTGTCTATGTACGGAATCTAGGAAATAGCAAGCAAGCTCTAATTATGCGCCATATGGAATTGGAACAGGAGGTTACTGTTTTTGAGTCTAAGCTCTTTCAAAGGATTTCGGCACCACAAATTAGGGGTAAGCGAGTTTATTTTTCTTTGCATAATAATGCAGGCAAAGAGGAGATCATGGCTTCCAATTTAGTCGAAAAGACCTTTTCATCCCCAGAGCCTGTAATTCCGGACTTTGGGAAAGGGCGCCAGTTTTCGGAGCGACACCCGTTCGTGATGAGTGATGGAACAGTTATATATTCAGCGACATATAAAAAAAATAGTCTATCTTTCGATGGGCTACGAGCAGAAATTTACTCCTATAAGCCAGGCAATCGCGCTCCAGAACGCATGACATGGTCGGAGTCTGGCTTTAGTCTTTGGCCTATTCCAATTGAAGATGACCAAGTCCTAGTTTCTTCTTATACAACTTCTGGACTTAACCTTGTTCGTTTGGAAACAAATCGTTCTTCAGAGAATATAGCTCCCACAAGCCAAACGCAGGGCTCCTTACATTCGTACTTAACGCGCCGAAGGTCTCCCAATCGGCTTGTTACTCACCAAAAGCAAGATCACGATCGATATAAGAAAATTAAATCCAAAGAAAAGTACAATATTTTTAAAACACCAGCGACGAGCATCTGGCCGCAGTATTGGATTCCATTATTTTTTTCGATGCCCGAGGGCTTTCAAGTTGGTGCGACCACTAGTGGGCAGGATCCATTAGAACAAAATCGTTATTATCTCTTAGGCCTTTACGATAATCGCGCCTCCTTCCCTACCTATTCCGTGAGTTATACGAATACAGAATTCAAGCTCGGCTTCGGGATCAAAGCCTCTCAATCAAATAATTATTTCTCCAGCTCGAATTCCTCTAACCGGAATAATGCCTATACTGGGCAATTCACTCACAGCTTTTTGGGCTTTAACGGGGCTTTTGGTGGCGGCTTTCAGCAAAGGCGCTTGGATCGTTTTCGTACCAACCATAGCTTTGGTTTTGTAAGTTTAGGGCGCTCTAGTTCTCGGCAAACTCCGACTGCCATTAGTCCAAATCGTGGTTATGCTTTCTCTAGCTATTTTGGTTTTTATCCAGCCTCAGGGGCTGAGAAAGCATTCTCTGATATTCGCCCTTATGGAGCTCTGTTTTTGCCGGGTTTAATGGCGTCACACTCTACACAACTCACCGTGAAAGGTGCTTTTTCGACAAACAGCATTGTTGCTTCCAATTATTTCCAAGGTGGTGGTCCAACAACTGGCTTGAACTCAAACGATTCCTTTATTGTTCGTGGGTATCCGGAGGATGTTCTCTTTGGACAAAAAATTTCAACATTTAATCTTGCCTACACCCTCCCGCTTTCTCGCCCCTACAGCGGCTGGGATGTACATCCTATTTTCTTTAAGACTATTGGTATTCGTTTGCATGGGGATGCGGGAACAGCAGTTGGTATTGGCAGATATGTTGGCAACACTTTTCGTTTTTACCGAGGGTTTGATATTGGCGAGCACTTCATTTTTGGCATTGGCGCTGATCTTTTGATCAACGGTACGATTGCTTACTATGCACCTACACAAGTGGCGATTGGTGTTCACCAAGGTATTGATAAAAAATTTGGCGGTGAAACTCGCTTTTACATCGGTGTAAATACTGCGGTCCTGGCGCAGTAGTGGCACAGTAGCGCAGCTATGTGTTGCGTGGCTATGCCACATGACTGTGTCCCGTGGCTATTTCTTCGCTCGCCACAGCGAGTCGATGAAATAGCCTTTAGAGTCCGTGAAATTTTCCACAATTTCGAACCCTGTCCCGCCAGCAAGGTCTGAAATATCATCTCGTAAATATTTGTAGGAGTATTCCATATGAATGGCTTCCCAGGGCTTGAACTTAAATTGCTTATCAAGTTCCTTGAGCGTCACCACCTGTCGATTTTGGCTGATTAGGTAAGATTCCATAGCTCCAGTTTGAACGTTATACAATCCTTGGTGTTGGAATTGTTTGCGGTCAAAATCGCCGCCGAGCATCTCATTTATTCGGGCTAAGACATTAAAATTGAATTCTTTTGTGATGCCTTTCGAATCATTGTACGCATCATAGAGCACGTCGAGGTCTTTTTTCAAATCAAAGCCAATCAAGATAAAATCGCCCTCGTTGAGGGAATACCAGAGCTGACGTAAAAACCGTAGCGCTATTGATTTATTAAAGTTGCCAATATTTGAGCCAAGGAACAGTACAAAATTTTTAGCTTGTATATTCTGATTTAACCACTTGATGCCTTGAAAATACTCCGCCACTAGCCCCTGTATGGAAAAAGGGATCTCACCATATTCTTTTTTAAAGTTTGTAATGATGAACTCTACAGCTGTGCTCGAAATGTCTAGTGGTACGTAGGAGAATTTTTTCTTGGCTTCAATAAAGGCATTCAATAGTAATATTGTCTTTGCACCATTGCCGCACCCCAGCTCCACCAGATTGAACTGTTGGGAGCCCACCAAATAATCTGTAATCTTTAAGCCTTGTTGTGAGAGAATTTCTGCCTCACAGCGGGTGGGATAATACTCCTCAAGCTCCATGATTTGCTCAAAGAGTTCTGAGCCCTTGTCATCGTAAAATAGTCGTGACGGAAGTCCTTTGGGTAGCTTAGACAAGCCTTCCAAAACAGCGAGTGCTAGCTCATGACGAATGTCGCTCGTTACCTCGGAGGCTAGTCGTTTAATATCAACAAATCGCTCAGTATCAAGCATACAGGAGTACTAACAAAGGCATCTACATGAATCAAACATTGCTCGGGTATTTGTGAAACACCATAGGATGATTCTTCAGTATTATTCAAGGGGTTCTCAAATCTATTCGGCTAGAATTCTGCATTATTCCTCTCATTATCACTATTAACGAAAGGAAAACTATGAGTAGCTTACGCAATGTTAACAAAGTAATTCTAATGGGGAATCTAGGCACAGACCCTGAACTTCGTTTTACTAACAAAGGAACAGCCGTCGCAAATCTCTCCATTGCAACTAATCGTTCAAAGAAAGATACAGAAGGGAATTGGGTTGAGGACACGCAATGGCATCGCGTGGTAGTTTGGGGCAGGCGTGCTGAAACCTGTAAACAATTCCTAATGAGCGGATCACGAGTCTATGTCGAAGGTTATCTGCAAACCCGCTCTTGGAAAGATCAAGATGGTCAGGAACGCTACACGGCTGAAATCCAAAGTGAAGACATCAAGTTTTTAGGTCATCGAATCGAGGACCAGAGTTCGCAAACGGAAGCCAGCGCTTAAATTTGCTTCCATAATTTCAATGGCTCTACATGTGATGTAGAGCCAACTTTTTGGTTACTCCGTTTCGCTGTCGTTCTTTTTGCGCATTTTCTCTCGCATTTTCTCTACGGATTCAGGAGTAAGCCAGGTGCATCGACAAATGATCTTCGCATCAATTCCTTCTTCGAGCATTCGCAGCGCAGTCTCCTCACGGCCTTCCTCGCGGCCTTTCTTGATGCCTGCCTCTTCTCCTTATCTAAAGAATATTGTAACGCTGGCATAATTCTGTACTCCTCTTCTACAACCTCTTTTTCAATTCTAATAATCCGAGCTGGATTATTGGACAACTGGGCGGACGACTAATGGGAGCTCAAGTCTATGGTGTGATTACCAATCAACCTTCTTATTGACATTTATATATGATTAAAATAGGCTTATATTAATAGGCTGCCTTGTAGGGCTGCCTTGTAGGGCTGCCTTGTAGGGCTGCCTTGTAGGGCTGCCTTGTAGGGC
>JAALKR010000011.1 GCA_011087955.1 Oligoflexia bacterium | reverse complement strand
CGGCAGCAAGTAGAGGAGCAGGCAGTGTCACTGCAGCAGAAGTGATGGCATTTAATAAGAGGCTACCAAGATATTGATAAACTTTTATCAGGGGCCCTTTACAAGGACGGAGTTTTAGTAGAAAGTTCATCCAACCAAGAGGGAGTTGCCTAGGCTATGATCCACAACTTTTGGGCGTATCTCGGTGGCCGCATGGGTACGGATACAATGAGCCATGCTGAACCATTTGTTTGGAGCGAGGCTGGGAAAAATACTCCAAGGCTTCAACGTTACTTAGAAAAAGAAATATTCCCACTGCTGCCGTCTGAGGCAAGAGTGTTTATCTTACGAACCGAGCCGGGAAAATCACTCGCTCCGCACATAGATACAAGTCCTGATGAAATGGGTTCAATGCAAGAGAAGTTGCGAGTGGCATTGAGCGGCAAAATTGACGGCTTGTATTTTTTTGATGAGCATTTTGAAAAGGTTTATGTCCTGAATAAATATCGAGTCTACGTATTAGATGGTGGTCATGCGCATGCAGTTGAGTCGTCCCCTGAGGAAAAAATGACTATTTGTATTGGATCACCTTGGCGAGGCCCTCTATCTGAATTTGGTGAACATAAACTCATTGCGAGCGAGGCATTACACCTTTCACGGTCAATGAAGTTGCCTGAGAAATGGGTTGAGGCCAAATACTACGATTAAATTTCTGTATCGCCTCTTACGCTGAAATAGGCTTTATCCATATGCGGACGCAATACTTCATAAAACTCAGGGAACGTTTCTTCTAGTGAAGTGCCGCGAGTTTTATCTAAGAGAGCAATATACTCTTGAAATTCACAAAATCGATTGGACCAATCCTCGCTATACATGAACTTAACCATACTTCGTAAGCGTTTGACTCCGTAATTGTTCTTGAGGAATTCTTTGTTGCCGGCAAATCGTTCCTCTAGCCAAACAATAAACTTCTCCATTTTGTCATGGATCGCATCCTTGACTGGCGTCGGCAGCATTTTTACATTTAAGTTTGCCGGATGGTACACGAAGTGGAAATTAATTAAGCCAGCGCCATGGGGGTAAGCATTAATCTTTTTAAAATCCTGACTAAGCTTCCATTGGATGAATTCAGGCAGATAGTACATATTGAGGGCCTGCACTGCACAGGCCATGGTTACTTCAATATTGCTGGGCGTATTGTCTAATGCTCGCAAATTTTTTTCGATGTCAGCCCACTTCGAAGGGTAACGAATGTAAGAGTTCATAGCCCCAAAGCTATCCAAACTAAACCCAAAGCGGACGTACTTAAATTTTTGCCAAAGCGTAAGCACCTTTTCCGGAATATAAGTACCGTTCGAGTTATAGCGAAGCGTAATGTTTTTTGCGTATCCTTGGCGAATGCACTCTTCCAAGAGTTCAAAATGTTCTTTTAAGATCAGAGGCTCTCCACCGGCAAAATATAGTTGCTGCATATGAGGGATTTGCGACAATAGGTCCGACCAAAATTCAGGGTTCTTGTACCACTCATAGGAAGCACCATCTGCTCGCCCTTCATTGTCCCAGCTCATAATCCCCTGCAAGTGATCATTTTTGATTTGAGGATTAATAGTTTTCCAATCCTTAATCCATGAGCTTGAGTCGTGGGGGCTACACATTGTGCATTTTAAATTACATAAATGACCAAAGCGTAAATCCATATATTGAATTTTCTCTGGCACTGCACCATCTTCTTTAGTGTTAGCGACTAGGTCATTGATGCTTACTTGACGAGACCAATATTCAGTTTCCCAAATTCGTTTTGAATTAACTCCGCTAGCTTCTTCCTTAAAGCATTTTTGGCAAGAGGAGGGGATCTCTCCCTTAAGCATTTGGCTCCGCACGGTCTTCATGTAATCTGAGTTCCAGGACTTCAGTAATCCTGCAGACGCAAGGTTTAATGGGCTTCCTGTGTCACTTCGAAAAACCCCCAGCTTACCACCAAATTTCTTATCGTTTGATTTTCCTGCACTGGATGCAGAAGTAGTGCAACAAAGCCTCATTTCACCGTTGGTTTTTGTGGAGACGTGGATCCATGGCAAAATGCAAAAAGTCTTACTAATTTTATTATTTACAACTTCTTTTTCACTCATTGGAATTGGTCCTTAAAGGGGTCAAAATCTGTGCCACAGGTCTTCGCACAGGTTCGAAGTTTCCCGTCTTCCAAGCATGGCTTCTTCCATGAGTTGGGAAAGGAAAATTGAATCCATGGGCCGTCAATAATTTTTGCAATTGGGTTATCGATAGCAGAAATTTTTTCTTTATCGAAATCGTAATGCTTCATGTGACTCCAAATTTCACCACCACGATCCTTGAAATACCAAGGATACATTTGATTTCCTGTCCAACAACATGGAAAGACCAAGCCTTCGGCACTTATAAAAAGACTTTTCTCTTTTGCCACTTTGCAATTTACAGGAGTGGAATCAAAATAAGATTTCATGTCATCAAATTTTTCGATTAATTTTTGTTCTTTTTCTAGCGCATTGTTTTGGAATTTAGGGTTAATGGGCTTTTCTATACAATACTCAACTTCTCCGTCCTTATTAAAAACTTCTTGCTGCTCTTTTCCTGTGGATTTTATATTTGAAAAAAATCGCCCTGTTTTCTTGATGTGGAATTTTGTAACCCTGAGCTTCTTAGCAAGCTCTTGGGCCTTTTCTAGTTCATCTTCATTGTGCCGAAAAACAATAAAATCCCATTCTGCATGTCCTCCCTGATCAATAAAGGATTTTAGATTTTCAATAATGCGATTCCATGAAGTGCCTCGGCGGTATAGGTGGTTTGTTTCGGCCAGTCCATCAATGGCAAAGCGGGCATGATTCACAATTTTAGCTAGCTTGCCCCACCACTCTGGAGTGCGTATCGATCCATTAGAAAAAATATCTAGCTTAATATTGGGGTTGGAGTTACGAAAATATTCAAAGATCTCCAGTGTGTCTTGAGCAGCAGCCGGGTCACCGTAGTTTCCGCACATATAAATTCGATTTAGTTGTTTTATAAACGCAAGCGGAAAAATTTTCTTGATGTCTGAAAGATGAAGCTCAGTAAGGGGCATTTTAGGGTTAACTTTCCCTCCCTGCACCGTTCTCAAACACATCGGGCAAGCTGCATTACACTTCGTTGTAATCTCCAAATGTACGGTCTTAATTTCACTAGACTTGTACAAACTATCGAGCCTCAAAAGTTTTATCGCCAGGCCAGAGCGGAAGCTTTGTGCCTAGTTTTCGCTTTGGGATCTTTGAATCCGCAGAACTTACGCAATGAGGAGTCATGCATAGCTTCGGAGTCGGAAAAAGATTGAAGCCAGTTTCAATATTGCCTAAAGGTTCGTCATTACAGGAGTACGAGCGCTTGATTGAACCGTCTGGCTCGCGAATGATAATACTCCTATACCCAGCGCTACATTCCCAGCCTTTAAAATTATTGAAATCATAACAGTTGAATCGCTCCGCTTGGTCCATATACCAAGGATTACCCTTGTCATCGATAAATTCCACTTGCATGAGTGGAGGGGCTTGCTTTTTTTTCTTTAGTCTCGCAGTGGTGTAGTCACGTTGAGGCATTCCTTGTTGTAAACGGTCTAGTTGACCTTCGGTGTAGCCCTCAACAATTTTTGTGGCCGTTTTGTTAGATTGTGGTTTAAGAGTTACGTTTAAACCGGCTTCATGAAAAAACAATGCGTCCTCCCAGAGCAACTCGAAGCGCTCCGGCACCATGACCATATTGATTGTAGTCTGCACTTTGTTCTCTTGGAGAAATATTAACTTATCGCGGAATTGCTCCTGGTTGGCGAACTCTTTATGGAAGCTTGCTGTAATGCTAACTCTATGCAGATCCTTTGTTGCGACAACGTATTTTTTAAACCAACCAATGCCGGCAGAGAGGTTTGTTGTCATATGAACGCTCTGGTAATTACAATTTTTAATATCGTCATTATAATGGTGCAAAATTTTTAAGTAACCTGGGTGAAGCGTGGGCTCTCCTCCGGAAAAAGAAAAGTGAAAAGAGTTGAATCCACGATCTCTCGCCTGGCGTTTTATTTCATCCAAAGTACTTAGAACAAGTTCTGTGGGCCGATGGTCCTTTTTGTCCGATCTTCCATAAGGCCAGCAGTAGGTGCAACGGTAATTACAAAACCTCCCAAGCAGCCAAGACACGCAAAAAAGATCTTTGCCTAAAAGCGATCGTTGCCCCACTCGAACCAATCGATCGAATGGAATTTTGGTAAAATCGTAGTCTGAAAAATTTAAATCATCACTCATTGAAGCCCTAGCAATAGGCAATCATAGCCAAACTCTGGAGAGCATGTCGAGGCTTACAGCGCTAAAGGTTGACTATAGCGAGCTGCGCCGTGATTGGAGTGTAAGAAACCAATGGTGACTAGCGCTTCACTTGTTACTTTTTCATTTGGCGCTTGCGTGCGCATAGTGCGGCTTGTAACATGATTTTGACCTCTTCAAGAAGGAATGCCAATGAGCAAAAAAGAAATTGTAAACAATAAAGTTAGTAAGACCTTTTGTATTTTGCCATGGATCCACGTCTCCACAAAAACCAACGGTGAAATGAAGCTTTGTTGCGTTGCTCCTCATCCCCCCCCCCAGCACAGGGAGTCTTTGAGTCTTGCTTCCACAGAATCAGGATTACGTAAATTTTGGAACTCGGACTACATAAAGACCGTACGAGTCCAAATGCTGAAAGGAGAAATGCCTCCTTCTTGCCAAAAATGCTTTAAGGAAGAAACTAGCGGAGTTAATTCAAAACGAATTTGGGAAACTGCATTCTGGTCTCGTCGAGTGAGCATCGATGAGCTAGTCGCTAACACTAAAGAAAATGGTGCAGTGCCGGAGAAAATTCAATATATGGATTTACGCTTTGGTCATTTATGTAATTTGAGGTGCGTGATGTGTAACTCCCACGACTCAAGTTCATGGATTAAGGATTGGAAAATTATTAATCCTCAAATCAAGGACGACCGCTTGCGCGAAACTATGGGCTGGCATAATGAAGGTCGAGTAGGTGGCGCTTCCTACGAGTGGTACAAAAATCCCGAGGTCTGGTCGGATCTGTTGTCACGAATCCCTCATATGCAGCGACTGCATATTGCCGGCGGAGAGCCTCTGATCTTAAAAGAACATTTTGAATTCTTGGAAGAGTGCATTCGCCAAGGATACGCAAAAAACATTATGCTTCGCTATAACTCGAATGGTACTTATATTCCGGAAAAGGTGCTTACGCTTTGGCAAAAATTTAAGTACGTCCGCTTTGGGTTTAGTTTGGATAGCTTTGGGGCTATGAACTCTTATATTCGTTACCCTTCGAAGTGGGCTGATATCGGGGAAAATTTGCGAACATTAGATAATACGCCCAGCAATATTGAAGTAGCCATGGAGTGCTCAGTTCAGGCGCTCAATATGTATTATTTGCCCGAATTCATCCAATGGAAGCTTAGTCAGGATTTCAAAAAAATTAATGCTTACCCTCTTGGCGCTGGTTTAATTAACTTTCACTTTGTGCACAATCCGGCTTACTTGAATGTGAAAACACTGCCGACGCCAGTCAAGAATGCGATTCATGACAAAGTGGAGAAACTTATTGTTTGGCTAGAGGAGCGATTTGCTGGCAATCAAGAATTTCTTGAGCATGATTACGGGATCAAACGCTTACGAAGTATGGTTAAGTTCATGTATAGCGAGGATTGGTCCAAGCGATTTTGTGAATTTCAAGAGTATATCGCTCTCTTAGATAAAACTCGCGGCACTTCACTAGAAGAAACATTCCCTGAATTCTATGAAATATTGTATCCTCATATGGATGAAAGCTCTTAACCATACGTGACAAAGCCTATTTAATTATGAATAACTTGGGAAAGTTGCAGCTCAGCAACTTCGCTTCACAAAAACTACCTGAACTTATTTATTGTAGGCCATGTTGACTTCTAATCGGCTCTGCCTATAATTTAGTTGACGAAGGTGGCGGCCATTAATTTTTTATGAGGTAGGTTGTGATTGAAGTAAAGAGTATTTCAAAGTCATTTGACGATATTAAAGCGGTGTCGGATATTAGTTTTAAAGCCAATCAGGGCGAGGTTCTTGGCTTCTTAGGTCCGAATGGTGCTGGTAAATCAACTACAATGAAAATCGTTACTGGCTTTGTCGAGCCAACGATGGGGGACGTGTCAGTTTGTGGGCACTCTATTGTTTCAGATACGCTTGAAGCCCAAAAAATAATTGGCTATGTGCCAGAAAATGCGCCCTTATACGAAGAAATGTATGTCGTCGAGTTTTTGACTCAAATTGCAAGTTTTAGAGAGGTTCCGCAAGAGGAGATTAAAAATCGAGTGGCTGAAATTATTAAGAAGTGTGCTCTCGAATCTGTGCAGGGCCAGATTATTGATACCTTATCAAAGGGATATAAGCGACGAGTCTCTCTTGCGCAGGCTTTAATTCATGATCCAAAAGTTCTGATCCTCGATGAGCCAACCGATGGTTTGGACCCTAATCAAAAGGCGGAAGTTCGCTCAATGATCAAAGAGCTGGCGAGGGAGAAATTGGTTCTCGTTTCAACCCACATATTGGAAGAGGTTGAGGCTATCTGTGATCGTTGTATCATTATCGGTGAGGGTAAGAAGCTTTTTGAGGGGACTCCTAGTGAGCTGAAGGCAAAGTCAGACAAACAAAGGATTGACGATGTGTTTCGTGTGATCACAACAGGGCGTCCTATAGAGGGGGTGGCGATATGATTAATCGTGTGTGTAAAGAATTGTTTTGGAAGGAGTTTTCTTCCTATTTTAAGACTCCTCTTGGCTATGTTTTTTTAGTAATTTTCCTGTTTGGCACGGGGTATCTTACGTTTGAGCCTGGACGGGGTAGCTTTTTTATTATGCGTGAAGCGTCTCTAACGTCTTTTTTTGCCTATATTCCATGGATGCTTCTATTGTTGGTTCCTGCCGTTGGTATGCGCCTCTGGGCAGAAGAGCGCAAGAGCGGGACTATTGAGTTGATGTTCACTCTCCCTATCACGATTCGGCAAGCAGTGCTGACGAAGTTTTTTGCTTCTTGGGCCTTTATTTCGGTCGCTATATTGGGCACTTTCCCGATTCTCTTCACTGTGGCTTATCTGGGAGATCCTGATTGGGGAGTGATTTTTCTTGGCTACCTTGGGTCATTCCTTGTAGCCGGCAGCTTTCTTGCTGTTGGATGCTTTTTTTCTGCGTTATCTAAGAACCAAGTGATTAGTTTTATTTTATCTATTGTTGCTTGCTCAGTGATACTGATGGCGGCTTCGCCACCAGTTTTGGATTTTATTTCTACGTTTTCGCCTAAGTTTGTGGTGGACGTATTTGAGTCGTTGAGTGTCTTGAATCACTTTGAGTTGATGCAAAGGGGTGTTTTGCAAATGAGCAACATATGGTTTTTCGCGGTCACTATTGGTTGCTGGCTGTATGGTAACATGATTCTTTTAAAAGAGAATCGGGCGAGCTAGAAGGGAGAGCTGAGCGATGACTAAGAAACAAGAAAACTATCTCCGTGCAATATTGAGTCTCTTTTCTATGGTGTTCTTGCTCTATAGTGGTACGACTTTATTAAAGAGGGTGAAGATAGACTTTACTGAAGAGCGGTTGTATGCGCTATCCGATGGTACAAAGTCTATTCTTGCAAAGTTAGACTCCCCGATTAAGTTAAAGCTTTACTATTCAAAGACTGCAGCACAAAAGGGTACAGAGGGGTTAAGGGTTTTTAATAATCACTTTACCTATATTCGGGAGTTGCTGCGTGACTACGTAGCAAATTCACGGAATAATATTGAGCTTGAGGTAATCGACCCTCGTCCGGATACTCCGGAGGAGGAAGACGCTCTAGCCTATGGTCTACGGAAATTTCATCTCACAGAGACAGAGACTTATTTCTTTGGAATAGTCGCTGAGAATGAGTCGGGGACTGAAAAAATTATTGAATTCTTTGATCCTGCTCAAAAGGGTAACACGGAGTATGAGTTAACAAAGCTCATATATTCTGCTTTGAATCCGAAGAAAAAAATAATCGGCGTTTTGTCTTCGTTGGACGTGATTAATGAAGAAGTAAGTCCTTACGTTGCGCAAATTATGCGGATGCAAGGAAAAAGTGTACAAGACTCGTGGCTTGTGACGAACCTTGCCCGTGAGTTTCATGAGGTAAAGAAAATAGCTCTTGATTCGGAGCAAATCTCAGGAACCGATGTATTAGTAGTTATTCATCCCAAAGGGTTTTCCGAGAGACTTAATTACGCTATTGATCAGTACTTGCTAGGAGGTGGTAAGCTTCTAGTATTCGTTGATCCTGCGGCCATCTCTGATCCGTCTGTTGCGACAGCAGGTGGAGTTTCTAGTTCCCCGGATCCAGGGTTTGCAAAGTTGATGGAAAAATGGGGGATTGAATTGAAGCCAAAGACGTTTGCTGGCGACAAGCACTTGAGTGCCTCGGGTAGGTTTGATCCCAATCAGCCCCCTGGTCGCCTGCTGGCGATTATGCGTTGTAATCAAGCTTGCACTCAGGGAAATGATAGTCCGATTACGGGGGGGTTGAACAATCTCACCATGGTGTTTCCAGGGGCTCTGGTCAAAAAAGATGTTGAAGGCATAAAACATAGCGCGCTGCTTGCAACAACAGATCGCGGCAACTCCTATACAGCAAGCGGGTTTCAGCTTAATCGCCCACAAATACTTTGGCGCAAGTTTTCTGAGGGCACTGAGCCAGTTGTGATGGCCTATAAATCAGTGGGTAAATTTAAAACGGCATATCCTGACGGGATTCCTCCTGACGGGAAGAAAGAAAAGAAAGGGAAAAAAGCTAAGGCAGCTAAAGCGCAAAAGAAGAAAGCAGAGCACCTAATGGAATCAAAGAAGGAGTCAGCGGTAGTGATAGTTGCTGATGTAGATATTATCAATGATCAGTTTGCGTTTAAGCGGAGTTTCCTGGGGCCAGCAATCGCTAATCAGAATTCTACGCTGTTCTTGAATGCAGTGGAAGCGCTAATCGGTAGTGTTGATCTTCTTTCAGTTCGAACAAAGGGGATGGTGTCTAGACCATTTAATGCAATTACTGCGATTGAACTTGAAGCAGAAAAAGGGACAAAAGATAAAGTTCGAGAAATTAACGCTAGCATTGCCAAGGTTCAGGCGGAGTTAAGTCAATTGGGAAGAAAAGCGAATGAGGGAAATATTGCTATTTTGCAGAATGTTGGCCTGAAAAAGAAGAAACAATTGGCAAAGCAGATCGCTGGACTAAAGAGGGAGCTGCGTGAGGTGAAGCGATCTGGCCGAGAGCGCATTGAGGGCATAGGTAAGTTTTTCCAACTCTTAAATACAGTTTTTATACCCATAATCGTTATTATTCTGGGCATATGGTATTCCAACCGTCGGAAGTGGAGAATGAGCCAGTTTGGCGCTCCTCAGGAAGAAAAGCCAGTAGAGAATAAGGTACTAAAAAGTGTAGGGGGTGAAGTATGAATATAAAAACACTTAGCATCAGCACTGGTGTCTTGTTTATTATCGCGCTCACTGTTTTTGTGTTTGAAAACAGAAGAGGCACGGATCTTGTGGCTGGGAGTGATTTTATAAAAGGGATGGATGCTGAAAAAATCCATAAAATCTCCCTGTCTTTTAGTGGCGACAAGAACATTGTTTTGGTGCGTGATTCCGAACATTTTGTACTTGAAAACCACAAGTCATATCCGGCTGCGACGGAAAAAGTGAATAATTTAATTTATAAAATTGCCAGCATTCAAGTGAAAGAAAAAGTTTCAGGAGGGCCCAGTGAGGTAGCAAAGGAAAAGTTTGGACTTAACAAATCAAGCAGAAAATTTTTTGTCGAGGTGTTTGATGGTGAAGACAAACGAACGGTGGCTTTTACAGTTGGCAATGCAAGTAAGGGGGGGCGTGGGAACTATTTGTACAAGGAAGACGGAAAGGCCGTGTACCTTTCTGGCGATTCGTTATTGTTGAATTCATCTTATAAGGATTTTATTGATACAGTTCTGCTTAAGGTCAATGAAAAGAAAATAGAGAAAATCACGGTTAAGGGTAGGTCAGATATTGAATTTGAAAAAGAGGGCGAAAAATATATCATAGCTACCCCTAAAGTAAAGAAATATAAAGAAGAGAAAGTGAAACAATACTTCCATTCTTTCCGTGTAATTCGATTTCAAGACTATTTTTCATCAGCCGACCCGGAAGTGGCAGGGCTGAACTTTTCTGATGAAATCAAAGTTAATTTAGAAAATCAGATTCGCTATCAACTTTCCCTGGCAAAAAGGAAAGACAAGCATTTTTTAAAAGTTAGTGCTCTGGCAGACTCAATGCCACGTCGAGTAGTGGTTAAACGAGATGACAGCAAAGAAGACTTAGAGAAGATTGAGGCCATGGCCAAAGCTCAAGATAGAGCGCAAAGATTTAACCTAATGCGTGGAACATGGGTTTATAAAATTGATGAAAAAACCTACACAAAACTTGTGAAGGATAAGGCAGAGTTTTTATAACTGCGACTTTGGCGGCCGCTACTGCTTCGGATTATTTTTTAGTTGATAGCTGCGAAGTGCCATCCATGATTTTAGACCAATTGCGAGAGTGGCGGATTCCTTTGCGATGTAGGAAATAAGAGAATGTGGAAATCAAAACCTTCATTCCATAGTCCCATATATTCACATAGTTCTCTTCATCCCCGTAATGAGTAGGGATCGGCATTTCTTTGATCTTGAGCTTCTGGTCAACAAACAAAATAATAATTTCTGTATCAAAGTGGTAGTCAGAAGAAAATCTCTCAAACGGTATTTTCTTCAATGCGTCGACCGAAAAAATTCGATAGCCGGAGTGAAACTCACTAAGGTTAGTGCTGAGGAAGATATTTTGTAGCGTCGTTAAAACCCTATTTCCTAGATAGCGAATAATCGGCATTCCACCCTTAAGTGGATTCCCATCCATGCGCGAACCAAAAACCATATCCGCCTCACCATCCATAACTGGGCGAATAAGCGTACTCAACAGCTCTGGGGCGTACTGAGCATCTCCATGAAGCATGGCGACCGCGTCGTAGCCTTTATCAATACAGCGTAGGTAAGCAATTTTTTGACTGCCACCATAACCCATGTTCTTTGGGTTTTTAATGACCTCCAGGTTGTGGATGCCGCGAGTTTTTTTGTAGTTGACCGCCACTATCGAGGTGTCGTCTGTGGAATCATTGTCGATCACAAAAATTTCTACGACACTTTCGCACAGGTTATTCGGAATCCGATCCAAAACAGTAGAGATCGTTTTTGCTGCATTAAACGCAGGAATAAAAATTGCTAGGCGCTTATGATTAGCTGTTTTTTCGGCGTCATGCGGATCAATTTCCATTCAAAATCTTCCCTATATTTTCTGCAATATATGTGAGCTCAGCCTCGCCTAGGCCAGGGAAAACCCCCACCCAGAATGTGTGGTTCATAATTCTATCTGCATTTGTTAAATCGCCGATAATTTTATGATTCATTTTATTATAAGCAGGCTGCCGTACCAAATTGCCTGCAAACAAGAGGCGTGTAGCAATTTTTTGTCGCTCCAAGGACTGCACCATATCGTTGCGAGTTACCTTAGAAAACTCTTTCATTGTGATTGGGAAGCCAAACCAGGATGGATCTGCTTTTTCCGTTGCCTCTGGCAAAATTAAGTCGTTCTTAAAGTCTTGCAAGCAAGACCTAAGGAATTTGAAATTTTCTTTCCGCTTTTTTACAAGCGCAGGTAACTTTTCTAGCTGCGAAACGCCGACTGCAGCCTGCATGTCCGTAGCTTTCAAATTATAGCCGATATGTCCGTAGGTATATTTGTGGTCATAGCCACAAGGTAGATCACCCAGTTGCCACTCATAGCGTTTCTGGCAGGTGTTGGATACTCCCGGAGCGCACCAACAGTCGCGCCCCCAGTCTCGAAAGCTTTCCAATAGGACTTTGAGCTTATCGTCATTGCATAGAACAGCCCCACCTTCGCCCATTGTTATATGGTGGGCAGGGTAGAAAGAAACCGTTGCAATATCCCCAAAGGAACCGGCTAGCTTTTCATCATAGATGGAGCCGACGGCATCACAGCAGTCTTCAATCAACCAAAGATTATTTTTCTTGGCGACTTGTGTAACCTCGTCGAGGTTAAATGGGTTTCCCAAGGTGTGAGCAAGAATAATCGCCTTCGTTTTAGGGGAGACAGCCTTTTTGAGTTGCTCGACATTCACGTTATACGTTGGAATGTCCATGTCTACGAACACAGGTTGTAATTGGTTTTGATATAGAGGGTTCACTGTTGTTGGGAATCCAGCCGCTGCGGTGATTACTTCATCACCGGGCTTTAATTGTCGATCACCTAGGCTTTCCGACGTTAATGCAGATATGGCTAGTAAATTTGCAGAAGAGCCAGAATTTGCTAGCAGGCAATGCTTGCGGTCCATATATTTTGCAAATCGCCTTTCAAATTTATTGGCAAATCGTCCAGCAGTCAGCCAAAAATCTAAAGATGAGTCGATTAAGGAGCAGAGATCTTTTTCGTCAAAGACCTTTCCACTGACCTGGACATGCGTTTTGCCAGGCTCAAATTCTTTTTCTGGCCACTTCGCTGCAAAATATTTTTCAGCAAGGGCTTTAATTTCATTGCGTATCGTATTGGCGTTGGCATTTTCGCTTGCGCTCATAGAATATTCCTAACCGTGGGAGGTTGCGCTGATATAGTCTGTCTTCCATTTATACGGGATGGATTTATCGAAAGCGTCCATTCGAGAAATTTCTTCAGGGTCGTGAGGCAAATCTGCGCAATTGGCAATGAGTGCGGGCATGTTACCTTTGCACACAAACCCATTCCAGACTCCCGGTGGTACGGTCACTAAGGAATAGTTTTCATCTCCAAGATCAATCTCCATTAACTCTCCTTTAGTAGGGGAGTCATTACGACTATCATAGAGAACCATAGTAATGCGACCAACGGGCACTGCGTAATTGAGGGTCATCTCTTTATGGATATGCCAAGCTTTAATACGGCCGGGGAAAACCTGGGAAAAATATATTTCACCAAATTTGGAGAAATGATCCACGTCATTGCGGAGCATGTGCATGATTTGTCCGCGGTCATCCTTGATGACCTTGAGCGGACGAATTGCTACACTATCAATCATACTTTCGTCTCTTTCAAATTTTTCAAAAATTTTTCATACCAAGGGATCGTTGATTTAATGCCGTCATCCAAAGAATATTTTGGTTTCCAACCTAGAGTCTCTGTAGCCATTTTTGAATCCAAGTGCTGGTCGCGAATTTCTGCTTGTGCAGAGTCTAGAATTTTTGGTCCGATATCCATCTTATTCATTGCTTTGCGAATTCCATCGACCACTTCAATTACGGAGTACGGGTTGTTTGGCCCAAAATTAAATGCCTTTCCCACTACCTTCGGGTTTTCTAATTGTTCGGCAAGCATCATGTAGGAGCTTATGACGTCTTTTACGTAGATATAATCGCGCGTAAATTTCCCATCGGAGCGAATAATCGGTTGTTCATTATTGCAAAGGCTACGAATTGTACCCGGAATAATACGGCTCCAGTTAATATCACCTTCACCGTAAATATTTCCGCAACGAGCGACGACTGTAGGCAACTCATATGTTTCGTAATAGGAGCGACTCAATAAATCTGTGCAGGATTTTGAAACATCATATGGGAAGCGACCCATTGGAGGCATTTTTTCTGTGTACGGCAATGCGTCTACATCACCGTAAGCCTTATCTGAAGAAGCAACTACAATGCGCTTTACGAATGGCTGGTGGACGCGGCAAGCCTCCAATAAATTATAAGTGCCGCGAATATTGGATTCAAAAGTCAAAAGCGGGCTGCGATACGCAACTGTAACGATTGCTTGCGCGCCCAAATGAAAAACAGTGTCGATTTCATACTCAGAGATAGCGCGCTCTAGGCAAACGTAGTCTTCCAAGCGACCGTTTACTACAGTGATCTTATTAGCAGTGCCATTGCGATACATCTCTGAGTTTGGATTTACATCACTCACTAGCGCGACAACAAAAGCCTTTTGATGGATCAATTTCTTTACTAGGCTCGAGCCGACGAGGCCGGTAGCTCCAGTAATAAAAACTCTTTTATCTTTCCAAAAATTCATATAATCCTTCGATTATTATCGACTGCTGTTAATCCCAAAGCTTCCAAGGAGCTTTCCCAGAGCTCCATAGATCTTCGAGCATGCGCTTTTCTCGGAGTGTGTCCATGCACTGCCAGAAGCCGTTATGTTGGTAAGACATTAACTGTCCGTCCTTAACAAGCTGCTCAAGAGGCTCACGCTCCCAAATGCAATCATCATCAGTAATAAGGTCAAAAATTTTTGGTTCGAGTACAAAGAAACCGCCGTTAATCCAGCCCTGCTCCGTTTGTGGCTTTTCTTTAAATTCTTTTACTTGCCCGTCTTCAATTCCCAGCTCACCAAAGCGAGCTGACGGTCGCACCGCTGCAATCGTTGCTAGTTTTCCGTGGCTCTTATGAAACTTGTACGCTTTTTTAATATTAATGTCGGAAACGCCATCCCCATAAGTCATAAAAAAAGTTTCATTATTCACCCAATCGCGCAAGCGCCCGAGACGTCCACCGGTTTGCGTTAGCTCACCTGTATCTACAAGGTCCACGGCCCAGTCTACTTTATGCTCACCTTCGTGAACGGTAGTTTTGCCGGTAGCAAGGTCTATAGAGAGGTTGTGATTTAAGCGGTAGAAGTTTTCAAAATAAGCCTTAATGACTTCGCCTCTATAGCCGAGTGCTACAATAAATTCTTTGAATCCGTGGGAAGCATAAATATTCATGATATGCCAAAGAATAGGTTTGCCACCAATTTCAATCATTGGTTTGGGCTTCACGGAAGTTTCTTCCGCAAGTCGTGTGCCTAGTCCGCCAGCGAGTAGAATTGCCTTTGGCATTACAACCTCTTTTTGTGCCCCGAATTATCGACGAGGCTTGAAGAATTTATTGGCTTATTTAGGTGTATTGGAGTGCTGTAAATTAGTCAAGCCATGCTATTTTTATAAGACGAGTTCATTACAAAGGGCGAGCGTTGAATCGACTAAGAGAGATTTTTTTACTTGCTTATCGAGCAATGGTATTTCCCTGGCTACTGACATTTGTCATAGGTTGTTTGGCTGTTCCACAGAACGGTGGCCAATTGGAGTTACCGCGAATGTTGACGATGCGGGCGATGTCAGAGCACCAAACCTTTCAAATCGGCCGTTATCTGGATTGGACCGACGAATGGGCGAAGACTCCTGACGGTCGCTACTATAATAACCGCGCTCCTGGCCCGGTATTGTTGCCTTTTCCACTGTTCTGGTCCGTCGATAAAATCTTAAAGTGGACCGAAGGTGGAAAAGTTGATGTACATGGACGAAGGTCTTGGCCTGGTCGCGAGTTGCGCTCCAGCTTGTCCTTCTTTTTACAGGTGTTGCCGCTCTGCTTTCTTGTTTGGGTTGCCTCACTTTGGTTGCTCACCCATGGAGCATCAGCACTAGCCATACATTTTTTTGCGCTTGCTGCGCTTTGGGGAAATACCTCTTCAATTTTCATGAATAATTGGTCGGGCCATGGGTTTACGGCCTGCTTTGTATTCGCCGCATTTTTCGCATTGCTACAAAGGCATTGGGTAATATTCGGTTTTGCCCTGGGTTGTGGGTTGCTCTGCGACTATGTGGTCGCCGTGCTTTTTCCTCTTTTTTTTGTCGTGTTCTTTTGGCGGGAGGGCTTTAGCTTTATTAGCTTCAAAGGATCTGGGCAAACATTCAAAGTATTCGGACAGATATTATTGGGCGCATTGGTCCCGGCTATTCTTTGGTGTTGGTACCACTACGTCGCCTTCGGCGGTATTTTTACAGTCGCTAATAAATATCAGAATCCAATATATGTGGACGTAAAGGAACAGGGAAATTATCTGGGTATATTTCGTTCCTTTCCGACTCCATCCATTGTTTGGAAGCTCTTATTTGGAGCGGAGCGAGGCGTTTTATTTACACAGGCCTGGGTACTTGTAGGGTTTCCAGTTGGGATTTATTTGTGGCTGTGCAACCGGCTTTCGACCGATCAAGTGCAAATTCTATCAATCGCGCTCTTTGGCTTTCTCCTATTATTGTTATTGAACTCTGCCTATGGTGGTTGGTTTGCTGGAAACACAGCCGGACCAAGATACCTTTCCAGTATATTCATTCCTTGCGCATTTTCGATCGCCTTCTTGCTTGATAAATTTCCGAATTGGTTGCAATGGACGACTTGGCTGGCGTTAGGGTCAGCACTATTTTTCCGAGCCATGGTTTTTGCGGTCAATCCAATGGCACCAAGGGCTCCGCTTTGGCAATATCATTGGGTGCAAATTGCAGAGCAAGAGAAGCTCTCCAACTGGGGGCGCTTCACTCTATGCCTGGCGCTTTATGGATTAGCTGCATTTTGGGTCTATCGTCGACGTAAGTTGTCTAAGTCTTAGACTCAGTCTTTCTTTTAGTCCTTTAGCTTGTCAAAAAGTTGACGTGCGGCTGACTCAACTTCTCTACGCTTGAGGCGTGAGCTGTCGAATTCGTTGCGTACCGCAAATGCTATAACTCCTGGAGCAACTTTTTTCAGATGAACTGTGCCCACCCAGTGCTTAAGCAGGTTTGTTCCACTGTGTTTGCCGTACTCAATGATAACTTCAGAGACCCTCAATTCTTTCCAGAACTTCAATCTACAGGCGAACCACTAACATAGCTGAAGGAAATAGCAAGAAGTAGACGCGTCCTATTGGTAAATGATTTCGGCCTTGGCGCTATAACAACAGAAGGATTGAAAGCTGCGAATCAAATTATCGATTCGTGTGTCAGATGCGTCATCCAAAAAAGATAGTCCGTCCGCCGCTAGCTTTTCATTCACCTTCGGGAGAATCACGTATTGATTGAATTGAATGGCATTTCGATATTGGAAGACCATCTGTAGCTGCTCTACCGAACGCAAAGAACCAAACACACCGGCAGAAATGCCAACGAAACAAGACGGTTTGCCTTGCAAGCTTTCTGGGAACTTCAATAAATCGATAAAGAATTTTAAGGCGCCGGGATAGGAACCATTATATTCCGGAACGACGGTAAGGATTCCGTCTGTATGAGTAATCGCATCTTGGAATGGAGCAAAAGAAGTCGGAGTGTCGCCATAGCTCTCAGGTCCAAATAGCTCTGAAGGCATATCGACTAAATCGAGTAGCTTAACTTCATCGCCAGAGTTCTCGACTTTTTCTTTAATGATGCGAGCAATTTTTCCAGAGTTAGAATTCTTACGATTCGTTCCTGCAATAATAGTAATAATCATTTCGGTTCCTATTCCTAACAAATTCAAATTAGCGGAAGGCAAGCAGATATTTGATATCTTGGTCGTTGAAGAAGAGTCCAGCGCCAAAGAAATAAGGGGTTTCTCCGTTGGACTCCTTAACGTCATCCATTCCGGCCTTAAGGTAAAGACCAGAGTAGACATGGGCTCTAGCAAAGATGCGGTAACGAATTGGGTCGAGTTTCGATGCTTTATAAATTTCGGAGTGAATGCCAATACGGTGTTCTGGATTGAACCAGAAGCCGATACCTAGGGTTCCAGCGTTGTCAATTAAACCAATTTTTAAGTCAAGTGGGCCAAAATATTTACCCAAAGCAACCGTGAACTTTAAACCTTTTTCTTTCGTTTCGATCTTTTCCACGACCGTGGAGTTTCCACCCACAATGGTCTCTGTAGTCGTGCGCTCTTGCGTACCTCGTGGATCCGTTGAGACACCGATCAAGTAGTAGCGGGAAGGATTCGGTTCAATATGCAACAGGAAATGTGATTTTGTACCGTTGTAGGCAGGCACTTGATAGGCGTTCAAGTCGATATAGATCTGTAGTTTTCCTGCCTTACCCAAAAGAAGGTTGATGCCGTGAAGAGCAGCCTTTGCTTGTTCATAAAGATCGTCGTCATTAACTAGTTTTCCAATGGAGCCTTCTCCACGGCGGACCTTGTCCATTACTTCTTCCGCGTGAGAGAGAGTATCTTTTAATTTCGCCATGGACTGACGCAGGTCGCGAGTGAGCTGACTCTCTGGCGCCAAAAGATCAGACATATTTTTAAATGCACTATTGATGTTAGAAATTAACTCTTCGAATTCAGCCTTGGCAGTTGTTTTATGGAAGTCCTTAACGAGCAGAGTAAGTTGATCGACGAGCTTACCAATTTTTTTCATTGTGTCCGAGAGCTCTGCTTCCCTCGACGCAGTAAGAGTCTTTGGTGTTTGCGCATATGCAGAGTTCGCGTTTGCAGAGCTAATGACCGAGGATGCATGCGCTTCGGCTGCATTAGCTGAAGGAGTCAGTATATTCATTACAGATTGAATTATCTTCTGAACTGGCTTCTGGATTGGCTTCTGGGTTGGCTTCTGGGTTGGCTTCTGGGTTGGCTTCTGGATTGGCTTTTGGATTGGCTTTTGGATTGGCTTTTGGATTGGCTTCTGAGCGCCGGGGACTTTTTTCGCGTGCGGGCTTTCGCCTATAATCTTTACAGGCTTGAGCTCTAAGAAACGATCACCCAAAAAACCAATTGTTCGTACGTATGCGCGGGTATCATCGCGCAAACGAACAGGAGCTGTAATGCAAGCAGAAACTACTACGTGTTCCCCAGCCAGACTTACGTGCTTAATGTAGCCGATATCGAGGCCGAGCGTTTTCACTGGAGATTTACGGCGCAGACCTGTTGCGTCATTCACTGCGATGTCTATGTCATTACAGGTGCGGTACCAAAACGGTTGGTCGTTCACATAAAAACTAAATCCAACGATTATAGCAACACCAATCGCAGTGAAAATTCCAAGGCGAATTAGATACTGTTCCATTGTATTTTCCACAACAGTGCTCCCTACAGTTTTAAGCGCTTTCTTCCTGAAGCGAAGAACTCTCGTACGTCCGGATTCTGATCCGAAAATACCCCTTTGGGTTCACCGACATATTGAACGATCCCATCTTTCAGGAACGCCAGCTCCTCGGCTACATCCAAAGCCACATTCGTATCGTGAGAGATCACGATACTCGTCAAATTGTATTGATCGTTAGTCTCTCTAATTAGTTTTGTTACCATGTCTGTCGTCAGTGGATCAAGGCCCGTAGTGGGCTCGTCGTACATCATTATCGATGGTTTCATAGCGATCGCTCGGGCTAAAGCGATTCGCTTTCTTTGCCCACCGGAGAGCTGAGCAGGCATTTTCTTCGAATGTTCGAAGGTAAGCCCCACAGATTCGAGGAGGGACTTAACGCGGGCATCTAGCTCAGATTTAGGCAAATGTAGCTGCTCTTTTAAAGTGAATGAGACGTTGTCATAGACGCTTAAGGAGTCAAAAAGAGCTCCATTTTGGAATAAAACTCCCATGCTATGGCGGATTCGTTTTGTATCGCGCATACTCGCTTCGTGAATACTTTCCCCATTCACAATCACTTTTCCAGCGTCCGGACGAATAAACCCCATAATCTGCTTTAACAGGACGGACTTACCAACTCCGGATCCACCCATGATATAAGTGATTGTTCCCTTGCGAACCTTTAAGTTAATGCCTTGATGCACATGAAATGGACCAAAGCTCTTTTGTAAACCATTAATTTCAACGGCATATTCGCCGTTGAATCGTTCGCCTACGTTGTCCGAGCTGCCCGCTTTAGTCGCCATTATAAATTAAATTACTCGGGTCATAGGGTAAATAAGCCGTTAGTACATAATCGCTAAATAGGATTAGTAGGCTTGTGATTACAACCGCACGATTCGTAGCAATCCCCACACCTTGCGCATTATTATTGGCATTGAAGCCATAAAAACATCCCATCAGACTTAAGAAGAAACCAAAAATCGCAGCCTTAATTGAGCCTTGGAAAATATCATTAATGTCAACGGCCCAAGCGAGACGGTACCAAAAAATACTACCATCTGCATCTAAGATGACGACTCCCACAAAATACCCAGCCAAGCATCCGACCAAAAGAAAATAGCCATAAAGAAGCGGCAGGGAAAATACGCCGGCAATTAACCGCGGCGTGATTAAATAATCATAAGGGTCTGTCCCTAAAGCATCGAGTGCATCGATTTGTTCAGTCACTCGCATGGTTGCAATTTCGGCGGCAATGGCAGCTCCCGCGCGTCCGGCCACCATGATTCCGGCAAACACTGGAGCTAATTCTCTAGAAAGTGCGAGCCCTACGGAAGCACCTAAAAAAGATTCCATCCCAAATAAATCGAGCGCGACATAGGTCTGAAAGGACATTACAGCGCCGATAAAAATTCCACTAAAAGTGAGAATAGTGAGTGATTGAATTCCAATAAAATCAATTTGTTGAACAATGAGGGGGAAACGACGGTAGACCATCTTTAGCCCCGTAAGTGTCTGCCAGAGGAAGCTGGCAAGCTCACCCCAAAATCGTAAATAGCGAATAACAGGGGCGAGCATCACGGGAAACAAACCGAGGTTAGTAGCTGCGGGCGTGTTTTTACGGTACCGGCGGACATCGTGCCTAGTCTGGCATGGCGCATTTTATTTGTCACCGAAAAGTTAAAAACTTGAGGAAATCTCGCACCATATGATACTCAGCGCCAGTACTATACTATGGACCCAAAAAAGATCCGAAATTTCTCGATAATCGCGCATATTGATCACGGCAAATCGACCTTGGCCGATCGATTGATTGAGCTGACTGGCTCAGTGAGTGGGCGCGAAATGGCTGATCAGCTCCTCGATTCTATGGATTTAGAGAGGGAGCGGGGGATTACGATTAAGGCGCAAACCGTACGCATGGTCTACAAAGCAAAAGACGGTGAAGAATATATTCTCAACATGATCGATACTCCGGGACATGTGGACTTCTCCTACGAGGTTTCTCGTTCGCTTTCTGCCTGTGAGGGAGCACTTTTAGTGGTGGATGCGGCTCAGGGTGTAGAGGCCCAAACGGTTGCGAATGTCTACTTAGCTTTGGAAAATGACCTCGAAGTCTTTCCGATTTTAAATAAAATTGATTTACCTAGTGCGGAGCCAGAGCGGCGTGCAGAAGAGATTGAAGAAATCATTGGTTTAGATGCAACAGATTGTCCGAAAGTTTCTGCCAAGACTGGTTTGAATATTTCGGACGTCTTGGAAGTCATCGTAAAAAATGTCCCTGAGCCCAAGCATGATGTGGATTATTCTAAAGAGTTTCCGACTCGCGCTTTAATTTTTGACTCTTGGTTTGACTCCTATCTAGGTGTGGTGGCCTTGGTGAGGGTCGTAAGTGGAGAGTTGAAAAAAGGTAAAAAGATCAAAATGATGAACACGTCGGCCGAAGCCGACATTCTTAAGGTCGTCTATTTCACGCCGTCCATGGTGCAGGCTCAAGCCTTAGGGCCAGGAGAAGTGGGTGCGGTCATCACTGGGCTAAAGAGTCTTAAGGAAATGCAGGTTGGCGACACTATCACTGGCGCCGACAATGCTGCCACTGAGCCCCTTTCTGGATTCCAAGAAGTAAAACCAATGGTTTTTAGTGGTATCTATCCGGTGGTTTCCGATGATTACACCGCACTTCGAGAGGCGTTAGAAAAGCTTCAGTTGAATGACTCAGCTTTTTCCTTTGAGCCAGAAACTTCGACGGCGCTTGGCTTTGGGTTCCGTTGCGGATTTCTTGGTCTGCTGCATATGGACGTGGTTCAAGAGCGCCTAGAGCGTGAATACAAGATGAGCCTCATCACGACAGCACCTTCTGTGATTTATAAAGTTATCAAAAATGACGGAGATATCGTCATGGTTGATAATCCAAGCAAACTTCCGGATGCGGGCGAGATTGAGCAAATCGAAGAGCCATATATTAAATGCACGGTACATGTGCCAAGTGATTATGTTGGCCAGGTATTCGGTCTCTTTCAGGATCGACGAGGAATTCAGCAGGGCATGGATTATATTACGAGTGATCGCGTGTCGATCACCTATGAACTTCCACTTTGCGAAATGGTTTTTGATTTCTACGACAAGCTGAAGAGCGCGACTCGTGGCTATGCTTCGATGGACTATGAGCCAATGGAATATCGTGCAGGTGACTTAGTGAAGCTAGACATGATGCTAAACGGAGACGCCGTTGATGCGTTGTCAGTGATCACCCATCGGTCAAACGCACAGTACCGAGGGCGGGAACTGGCAAAAAAGCTTCGGGAAATCATTCCCCGGCAAATGTATGAAGTTGCGATTCAGGCGGCGATCGGTTCCCGTATTGTAGCGCGGGAAAGTCTTAAAGCGCTCCGAAAGAACGTAACTGCCAAATGTTACGGTGGGGATATCACCCGAAAACGAAAGCTTTTGGAAAAGCAGAAAGAGGGTAAGAAACGTATGAAGCAAGTGGGCTCTGTAGAGGTTCCACAAGAAGCGTTTCTCGCTGTGTTGAAAGTGGAATAGTTGAGGGCAGAATAAGTGTCGTTAATTTTGAAGAAAATTCTTTTTGCATTCATACTTGCGCTCGGATTGCGAGCCTGTGTGTTTGAGACTTTTTCTGTGAGTGGTACAGCGATGGTTCCGGCTGTATTTCCGGGGGATACGGTAATTGCCTCGAAGGTTTCTTATGGTTTGCGAGTGCCAGGCTCTGGCGCACTGCTGGTGCAGTGGAGCGATGTTAAACCTGGTGACCTCGTCGTGTTGAACGGAGTAGGCGAACCGCCTATGATCCTTTTGCGGCGGGTAGTTGCGATTGGTAATGAAAAGAAACGAGAAATTACAGTCAACGGGGAGGAAGTAAAAATTATTGATTTGGCTGTAAAAAAAGCCAGCCTAGGCGCCAAAGATGCGGGAGAAGTGGATATTCCATGTCCAATCGAAGACAGCACGACTCCCCATTGTCGGCAAACTATCGACGGAGTATCTTTCCTCGTGCGTCCTTTGAAGCAAAAGGAGAATAATGACACAGACATAGGCAGAAGTACGTTGGAGTCCGAATTTGTCTATGTTGTAGCCGACGATCGTTGGGACGGCCCAGATTCTCGTCACTTTGGCCCTGTGCATATCAATAAAATTGTCGGAAAAGTTTCCAGATTGTGGATTCCTGTTAGGGATTTTC
The DNA here is from genome assembly GCA_011087955.1 of Oligoflexia bacterium. Classification (GTDB taxonomy): domain Bacteria; phylum Bdellovibrionota; class UBA1018; order CAIPTA01; family JAALKR01; genus JAALKR01. The sequence goes on along the minus strand of JAALKR010000011.1, from coordinate 33,096 downwards.
CCAAAATTGAGGTAAATGAGTCTGTTAAGGCCTCAGCATTAGAGCGTAATTATTTTGGCCGACTCTAGGTAACTATGGCGGACGCACAGAAACTAGAGCATCTTCTCGGAATTGAGGATTTAGAAGTTTCCTCGATTCGTCGCCTGTTAGATCGAGGCAAAAAATTCAAATCCGACTTGGAAAAGGGCAAGAAGAAATTTATTCATTTGCGTGAGCGCACAGTGGTAAATTTATTTTTTGAGCCGTCTTCTCGAACTCGCAGCTCTTTTGAAATGGCTGCAAAGCGCTTGGATGCTGACAACATCAACTTTATGGCAGATAGTTCGACTTCCGTTGTAAAAGGGGAGACCCTTATCGATACAGCGAAGATCCTGGAAGCTATGAGCCCGGACTTTCTAGTGCTACGCCACGGGTCTGCGGGCGCACCTCAGCTTTTGTCAAAGAAATTAGAAATTCCAGTGATCAATGCGGGCGATGGATTCCATGAGCATCCGTCTCAAGCGTTACTGGATGCATTGACAATCGAGACCACCAAAGGATCTATTGAAGGTCTCAAAGTGGCCATAATCGGCGATATTGCCCACTCGCGGGTAGCACGATCAAATATTTATTTGCTGAACAAAATGGGGGCTACAGTAACGGTCTGTGGACCGCCGACATTGCTTCCTCCACATGTAGGGCGCCTCAAGGTGCGGGAAACGTATTCTGTGCAGGAAGCAATTGAGGATGCAGATGTTGTCATGATATTACGAATCCAATTTGAGCGTCAGAACACAAAGCAGATTCCAAGTAATGCTGAATATTACCGCCTCTACGGTTTGAACAACAATACAGCTCGGCAGTTAAAAGGGGGCGCAATCATTATGCACCCAGGACCGATGAATCGTGGAGTGGAGATTTCCCCTCAGGTTGCGGATGGATCGAATTCAGTAATCTTAAACCAAGTAACTAATGGTGTGGCCATTCGAATGGCGATCCTTGCTTGTTTAGAAGAAGACCGAAATCGAGGTAGAGTATGAAGCGAGTAGTGCAAGGCACTTCCTCGAGTAAACTCTTGAAAGGAGGTCACCTGATCGACCCGTTGCATGGGCGGAATGAGCCTAGCGATCTTTTATTGGAAGATGGCAAGGTCTTTGCGGTTGCTAAGCCAGGCGAGTTGGACACAAAAGCAAGCAGACTTAAGGCGGAAAAGATCGATATAAAAGGGGCATATATTGCTCCGGGCTTTATTGATTTGAACGCCAGAATGGGGGAGCCTGGAGCCGATCCGCGGGAAGCGTTGAATAGGGGAGCGAAGTCGGCTGCTGCTGGTGGGTTTACATCGATTGCCTGTATGCCGAGTTTTTCAGAATATAACGATAATGCTTTTGTCACAGATTTTATTTCTCGCCAAGCACATGAAGAATCCTGCGTGCGAGTTTTCCCAATCGGCTCCCTGACCACCAAGGGTAAGGGTGAGTATTTGGCTGAGATCGGTACGATGGTTCATACTGGAGTGGTGGCTGTTGGTGATGACTCGACTTGTATTAAAAATTCCTATTTAATGCGAAAAGCGATCGAGTATACGAAAGCCTTCAATGTTCCAGTTTTTTCTTTTCCGCAGGACCCAGCTCTTGTTGGTCGCGGTGTAATGGATGAAGGTTTAAATTCTTGTCGGCTGGGATTGCGGGGAATACCTGCGGCTGCTGAGGAAGTCATAGTCGCTAGAGATATTACCCTTACGCAACATGCTTGTGGGCGGTTACATTTTTCCTCAATTTCGACAAAGGGGTCGTTAGAGTTAATTCGTACGGCGAAATCAGAAGGGGTTCAGATTACAGCGGAAACTAACCCTCAGTATTTCTCATTAACTTCCGATATGATTCGCACTTATGATTCTAATTTTAAGTGTTTTCCGCCACTTCGTGGTGAAGATCATGTGGAGGCAATCACTACAGCGCTTGGCGATGGCACATTAGATGCGATCGCATCGATGCACATGCCACAAAGCCCATCGGCAAAAGATCTAGTTTTTGAAGATGCAGCAGCTGGTATGATTGCATTTGAAACCGTACTGCCTCTAGTCTTAGAATTGGTTCGTAAGGAGAGAATTTCCTTAGAGCGAATGGTTTATCTACTTAGCACTGGCCCAGCAAAGGTCATTGGCCTTCATGAAAAAGGTTTGGGCTCGCTGAAAGTTGGAGCGCCTGCGGATATTGTCATATTTGACACAGACAAACAGTACAAATATACAAGTGATCGAGTCTGTAGCTCGGCGAAGAATAGCCCATTTATTGGTAAGACCTTGCAGGGTGTAGTGCTAATGACGATTGTCGGCGGGGAGATTGTAAATAAAGGAACTGGAAATGATGAAAGCTAATAGTTTTCTGAGTCCAAAGCGAAAAACAGCGGCTTTGCTTCTTGAAGATGGGGCAGTTTTTTACGGTTACTCATTTGGTGCTGAGCCCGAGAATTATCACGACGGTATACTGGGTGAAGTAATTTTTAATACAGCGATGTCAGGCTATCAAGAGGTACTTACGGATCCATCCTACACTGGTCAGATTGTAGCAATGACATATCCGATGATTGGTAATTATGGAATTAACGATGGAGACTGGGAGTCAAAATCAGTCGCTGTCTCCGGTTTTGTTGTGCATGAATATGTGAAAGACCACTCCAATTTTCGGGCGAAAAAAAGTCTTGGCGACTATTTGAAAGAGCACAATATTCCTGGACTATGCGGGATTGATACACGGTCTTTGACTCGTCATATTCGCTCTAAAGGTGTGATGAACGCAATGATCTTTAGTCCAGCGCCCCCCGAACCTTCATTGAAAGATATGACGGCAAAGCTAAAGAAGATGCCTCCGTTTGGCTTGGCTAATTTAGTTGGCCAAGTTTCCACTAGTGATAATTATGAATGGGACGAGAAGTTTACCGAGTTCCATGGCCAATGGAGAAAGGATGCATTGATTGAGGATCCATCGAATCCGTTAGTTGCTGTGCTTGATTTAGGAGTTAAGCATAATATTTTACGAAATTTCCGTGCGCGCGGCTGTCGCTTAAAGGTCTTTTCTGTGACAGCGAAGTCGGAAGAAATTTTGGCAGCGAGACCTAAAGGGGTATTTTTGAGTAATGGCCCAGGCGACCCTGATCAGGTAGAGCATGCGGTGGATACTGTGAAGCAATTACTTGGTAAAGTACCGATCTTTGGAATTTGCATGGGCCACCAGATTCTTGCCGAAGCAGTCGGTGCTCGAACATTTAAAATGAAATTTGGCCATCATGGTGCGAACCAACCAGTTCTAGATAAAAAATCGGGACGCGTAATGATAACTTCCCAGAACCACGGCTATGCGGTGGATCCGGAGTCACTACCGGAAGGTGCCGAAATTACCCAGGTGCATCTTAATGATAATACAGTTGCAGGTATGGCTATCCCTAAATATCAAGCATTTTCGACTCAGTATCACCCAGAAGCAAATCCGGGTCCGCGAGATGCAGAAATACACTTTGAAGAGTTTTTGTCGCTTGTTAAGAGCTTCTTTAATTGACCTGAGCTACGTCTCGTTCGACAATAATATGTGCGATGAACGAGTACCAAGAATGTCTCGAGCTCCTAACTGAAGAATTTTCTACTGGTGAATTTTACCGCGAATTATTCGAAGCTAAGCAAGAGTACTTTTTAGAGTCTGGTGTGGTGAGTGAGGACGATCCCGATTTTGAAAATCAGATGGATATTTTTATGGGTTGGTATCTATTTGATCGCCCACTTTCAAGCCATGATCTTTCACCAGTGAAGCTCTACTTTCGCCGCAACCGCGAAAATATGAGTGAGGAACAATTTTCGAAATTCTCGGCTCTCACTGAAACCATTCATTCCATTTTTGAAGTATTGAAGCAAAGGGGTGATAGGTTGACATTGCGTGAATATTGTACCCGAAAAAAAATGGAAGTTGAGGATTCACGCTATAGCTACGGATTTTCCAAAGGCGATGTATTTGAAGCACGGGTTATTCCAGTGGGGAAAAATGCCTATTGTTTTGTTTCTGGATTTTGTTTTCACCCACGAGAGTCGGTGAAGTTCATAGACAGCCAAATTAAAAAAATTCGCTACCAAGATTTGGAGCAGCGTAACCAGCTTCTTTTGAAGCTTAATCAGATGAAAATGAAACACCTTCGCTACCCTCATATAGCTGTGACTCATATTTATACGCTAGATCCTAAGTTCTAGATAAAAATAAATCACTCTAGTTAATGGTGACCTGGCGAATTAGTTCTGGGTCCTGTACGACTGTGCCAGAGCCGCGCACTACACAAGTTAACGGATCTTCTGCAAGTGCGACGGGCAGGCCTGTTTTCTCTTTAATAAGGATGTCTAGGTTTGCTAATAGTGAACCACCGCCAGTTAAGATAACCCCGTTGTCTACAATATCTGCGGCAAGTTCTGGTGGAGTTCTTTCGAGCGCAATCTTAATGGCGTCCGCAACCGCAGAGACTGGATCGGCAAGGGCGTCGCGAATTTCTTCCGAATTGACTTCGATTGTTTTGGGTGCGCCTGCAATGAGGTCACGACCTTTCACTTCGTAAACACGTTCTTCTTCGAACGGGTATGCATTACCGATTGCAACTTTTATTTCTTCTGCTGTGCGCTCACCAATGAGAAGAGAGTATTTTCGTTTAATATAATTCAAAATCGCTTCATCAAATTTATCACCTGCAACTCGAACTGACTTCGAGAACACGATACCACCAAGAGAAATGACCGCGACTTCTGTAGTGCCCCCACCAATATCGACAATCATATTGCCGATGGGCTCCATAATCGGAAGTCCAGCGCCGATAGCTGCGGCCATTGGCTCTTCGATGAGATGCACTTCTCTTGCGCCCGCCATTTGAGCAGACTCTTTAACCGCACGCTTTTCCACCTGTGTGATGCCGAAAGGAATGCAGATAATAATTCGTGGGCGGAAAATAGAATGCTCGCGATTGGCTTTCTTGATGAAGTGACGAAGCATTTCTTGAGTTACTTCAAAATCGGCAATAACACCGTCGCGCATTGGGCGAATCGCTGTGATGGAGCCCGGCGTGCGTCCAAGCATCTCTTTTGCTTCTTTTCCAACGGCTAAAACTTTGGTCTGTCCGCGCGAGTTTTTTTGAACGGCTACAACGGAAGGCTCGTTGATTACAATACCTCGGTCTCGAGCCACAACAAGCGTGTTGGCCGTGCCTAGGTCGATTGCAAGGTCGTTTGAGAATAGGTTAAAAAATTTTTTGAACATAAATCTAGAGCCCCATGCTTTTGAGCATTCTTATTCTACCATTTTTATTCTATCGTTTTTACCATTTATAGTGACGGATTGGATCACCTTTATCGTCCACCTCAGATATCGCCTGGATGCCGATATTCAAGTGCAGGTCAGTGTATTTCTGAAATACTGACTTACCAGATTTTTTTATACCATCTTTTCTCAGTGGAAGGTCACTAACTAGCAATAACGCTCCGACAGGAACCTTGGAAACAAAACCGACGGTGAAGACGGCGGCGGTCTCCATTTCAATTCCAATTACGCGCTGCGTGTGCAACTTCTGTTTAAAATTTTCGGAGAACTCCCAAAAACGATAGTCAGTTGTGTGGATAACTCCCGTCCGATACTCCAAGCCTTTTTCGACGAGCTTTTGTGAGACGTATTTCTGAATTTTAAAGGTTGGAAGCGCCGGCACTTCAGGCGGCATGAAATGTGGGGAAACGCCCTCTCCTCGAATAGCTGCCGTGGGAATAATAAAATCTCCGACCATTAGAGAGCGGTGGAGGCCGCCACACATGCCGAGTAGTAAGACAGCATGCGGGTGCACGACAGAAAGGGTTTCGATAATAAGCGCTGCAGTTGGTGCACCGATATTGAAGTTTATGAGGGAGACGCCGTATTTCTTGGAATGGGCGGCGGCCATGGCAGAGCCTCTAGAGTGCTTAGCATCACCTAATTTAGTGAATTGGTCTAAATAATAATCAAAATTAGTCAGCAATATTCTTGGGTAGAACTCCTCGTGTTTGGAGCCGGTGTATCGCTCAAGGATGGCCCAAGCAATGTCTCGTTTTTCCTTATTGGAAAAAATTCGATTTGGGTTAAACCCTGGAGTCTTCTGCATAGTAATATCCCTTTTGACGCAAATTTAAGCTAAGTAACTATGGAAACGCAAAGGAAAATCTAAAAATTTTTAGAATCACCGCTGGTTAAGAAGCCCTTGCATGGATTGAGTTCGAATGCGAGAATGACGCTCGATGTTTGTAGATGAGCGACAATTCCGCAGCTTCCTGTCTCCGGGAGAAGTTCGTGAGACGATCCTCTCTATCGCCGAGCAGATCAACAAAGATTACGAAATGAATGACAAGATTGTTCTGGTCGGGGTGCTGAAGGGCGCCTTTATGGTGATGGCAGATCTTGTGCGTGAGTTGCACTCAGATGTACGCGTTGATTTTGTGCGCACGAAAAACTATGGCAAAAGCCTGAGTACGGTGGGAACAGTAACGTTGCTTCAAGACATTTCCATGGATATTCGTGACAAGCACATAATCATTGTGGAAGAGATCATTGACTCTGGTCGCGCATTAAAGTTTTTGTACGATCGCCTGCAGGCGGCAGGCCCACTTTCCCTCAGAATTGCTACTTTATTGGATAAGCGTTCACGACGCTTGGTTGACGTGCATGTCGATTATGTGGGCAAGATTGTGGATGAGCAATTCCTGATTGGTTACGGATTAGACTTAGAAGAAACCTATCGTAACTTGCCAGGAATCCATGCCCTACGCTATCCTAACTAGGAGATGCGATTTTTTAAAATTTGGGAAGACCGCCTTTTATCTTGGCTCTTCACACCCGTTTCGGGTGCACATGTTTCCGTATTTCGCGTGCTTTGGGGAGCTGTCTTTGTTTGGGAAGCTTGCCGCTACTTCTATTACGATAAAATTTTTCATTATTTTATCAAGCGTACTTTTCATTTTCACTATTATCTATTTGATTGGGTAGAGCCCTTGCCTGGAGATGGGATGTATTACCTTTTTGGGGTAATGGCGATAGCGGCGTTTTGTTTTATGATTGGTTTTGCCTATCGTATTTCGGCGATCGTACTTTTCATTACCTATACATGGCAATTCCTTGTCGATAAGACGGATTATAATAATCACTATTATTTAATGTCGATCGTGTGTGGGGTGTGGGTATTTATGAGTCCGCACCGACACTTCTCGGTAGATTCCTATTTGGGTTGGGTGAGGCGGAGCCCAGTGGTGCCACGTTGGAATCATTGGGTGTTAAAATTTCAAATCGCGATTGTTTATTTCTATGGAGGTATAGCCAAACTTAACTGGGATTGGCTGCAAGGGGAGCCATTGCGCAACTGGTTATATCGCCGAAGCAATACACCGTTACTGGGGGAATTTTATAAAACAGAAGTTGGAGTTTATTTTTTCTCCTATGGCGGGTTGATTTTTGATCTAGTGATTCCGTTTATGCTTTGGTATCGCAAGACACGTTTATTGGCGATACCAGTAGTATTATTCTTCCATGGTTCGAATCATTTTATGTATTCGATAGGTGTGTTTCCAGTTTTGATGATTTGTACGACGGTTTTGTTTTTGGAGCGAGAGACGGTTGTGTGGGCAATTCGAAAAATCTCTCGCTATGATTTAGAGCGAGGTTTAGAACAAGGTTTAGTCGAAGCAGTGAGTTCGATTGAGTCTAGCCGTAGCCATAACTATAAGTCCTGGCAGTTGAGGGGAATAGGATATTTTGTGGCCATTTACGTGGCCTTACAGGTGTTACTGCCCTTTCGGCATCACTTTTATGACAATTATGTATCTTGGTCGGAAGAGGCACATAATTTCTCTTGGCATATGAAGCTTCGAGATAAGAAAGCTTTTGTGAAGTTAACGGTGATTGATCCGAATACGGGATTGACGTGGCCGGTGCCGATAGATGAGCATTTGATGCCGCGACAGGTGCGCAAGATGGGGGGGCGGCCGCATATGTTGTATGAGTATGTTCAATATGTGGCCAATGATATTCGTAAGCGCTTGCATATTCGATATCCAGTGATTAAAGCGGAGGTTTTAGCATCACTTAATTTTCGTCCATTTCGACATCTAGTGAATCCGGATGTGAACATGGCAGCAGTTTATTACTCACCATTTGCCAATAATGATTGGATTACTCCATTTGATTCGTCTCTGAAACCGTTGCCTTTAGAAAAGCATCCGAAGGATACATTGCGCGAAGCTCTAGAAATCAAGAGCGATTAATTCGCGGCGCAAGCTTTTCGAGCTAAGCCTTTAATGCAGCCAAGGATTCTTCGAGGGATTTCAATTTTGTTGAAAGCTTGGATTGTTCCTTCTCTGTTTTTTCTACAACAGCTGGGTTGGCGCGTTCGAGGAAGCTGCGATTGGAAAGCCTTTTATTTAAGCCTTCGAGTTCTTTGGAGATTTTATTAATTTGCGTATTGAGGCGCTTTGACTCAGCTTCAAAGTCGACAAGTCCATCGAGTGGAATTGCAATATCGAAGTTTGCTGTGGAGACCTTACCGGTGGATTTGCCTTCGAGATCGCTCTCATTCAGGCTCAGTTTCAGTCTGGCGAGGGGTTCGACAAATTTTGCAATCATTGGCCATGTGGCTTCGTCTCGTTTGAGTAGACAAGCGAAGATTTCTTTTTTCGGAGAAATGGTGTTCTCCGTGCGGAAATTTCTAAGTCCTTCAACTAGCTCCTTCAGGTTGCTGAAGGTTTTCATATCGTCAACATTGCCGAGGGTACTTGAGTCATATTCTTCTGGATAGGGTTGCATCATCAGGGCTTTATCTGCGTTGCCCGGTAGTGCGCGGTAAATTTCTTCCGTAATGAACGGTGCGATTGGGTGTAACAGGTGTAGGATTTGGTTGATACAGAAAGCAAGGGTTTGCTTGTCTGTTTTTGATTTATCTGAGCTTTTAAAGCATTCAAGGTACCAATCGCAGAATTCGTACCAGACGAACTGATAAGTTGTATTGAAGGCCATATCGAAGCGGTAGTCTTGGAAGTACTTGTTTACTTCTTGAATTGTTTCGTTGAGTCGGCTGAGGATCCAACGGTTTACAAAATTTGACTCTCTTAGCTCAGCTTCGCTTGGGAGTTTGTAAGGGATAGATTTACCACCACCAGATTCACCATTGACTTCACTGTCGCTTAAATTCGGCATTGTGAAGCGAACGGCATTCCATAGTTTATTCAAGAAGGCTTTATAGCCTTCGAGTCGTTTAATGTTGAAGTTTACATTACGTCCACCGCCGGATAGCACGAGCAAGGTTAAGCGGAGAGCGTCAGCGCCGTGTTCATTAATAATGTCCATTGGGTCGACGACGTTGCCTTTGGTTTTGGACATTTTCTGCCCTTTTTCGTCGCGGACCATGGCGTGCAAGTAGACGTCTTCGAATGGGATACGTCCATCCATGAGTTCGGTACACATCATTAGCATACGCGATACCCAGAAGAAGATGATATCAGAGCCTGTTTCCATAAGAGAGTAGAGCTCTTTAGGCTCTCGCTCGTCGGAGTATTTCGTTTTTGGGTAGTAGAAATTGAGGTCAGCAGAATCATTGGGCCAGCCGAGGGTGGTGATGGGCCATAAGCCAGAGCTATACCAAGTGTCTAAGACATCAGTTTCTTGGGTAATTTTTTCGGATCCACAGTGGATGCATTTTGTAGGCTCACCGTCACTCATTGTTTTTGGAACGGTAATTTGTAGGCAGTCGGAGCAGTGCCAGGCTGGGATTTGGTGTCCCCACCAGAGTTGACGTGAGATGCACCAGTCTTGGATATTCTCAAGCCATTCGAAATAGGTTTTATCCCAGAACTCTGGAAAGTAGCGAAGGGCACGCTTTTCTTGATTCGAGGTTTTGGCTGCAGCGAGAGCATTTTTCGCCATGCTATCCATTTTCATGAACCATTGAGTGGAGATTAGAGGTTCGATAGCTACGCCGGAGCGGTCGCAGTGGCCGACCTCGTGGGTGTGAGGTTCTTTTTTAAGCAGCAGGCCCTGTTCTTCAAGTTTTGCAATAGTGGCTTTTCGTGCGTCTTTAACTTTCATGCCTTTGAATTCGCCGGCTGGTTTCATCATGAGGCCATTGCGATCGATGGTGGAAAGGGATTCGAGATTATGGCGTTGCCCGATTTTCCAGTCATTATGGTCGTGGCCTGGGGTTACTTTTAGTGCACCTGTTCCAAATTCTGTATCGACGTATTCGTCGGCAATAATAGGAATGGTACGATCGGTGAGCGGTAGTTTAATTTTTTTGCCCTCGTAGTCTTTGTAGCGATCGTCCTTTGGGTTGATGGCGACGGCGGTATCGGCAAATAGAGTTTCTGGACGAGTGGTGGCGACAGTCAGGGAGCCGGAGTAGTCTTCTAGGTCGTAGCGAATATGGTAGAGATTACTGTTTACGGTTTTTTTTACGACTTCTAGGTCGGAGACAGCGGTGTCTAATCCGGTAGACCAGTTTACGAGTCGCTCGCCGCGGTAGATAAGTCCTTTATGGTAGAAGCGCAGGAAGGATTCTTTCACGGCAATATTGGACTCGTCGTCCATGGTGAAGCGTTCGCGGGACCAGTCGCAGCTGGAGCCAAGAGCGCGGAGTTGTTTTTGGATGATTCCGCCGTGCTCTTCTTTCCATTGCCAAGTGCGCTTGAGGAATTCTTCGCGTCCGACTTTGACTCGGGAAGTGCCCTCACTTTCGAGAAGGCGCTCGACCATGAGTTGAGTGGCGATCCCAGCGTGGTCGGTACCGGGGAGCCAGAGCACTTTAAATCCGAGCATTCGCTTCCAGCGAGCGTAGGCGTCTTCAATGGATGCGAAAAGGGCGTGACCTTGGTGGAGCACTCCGGTGACGTTTGGCGGCGGCATCGTGATAAGAAAGGGTTTATCTTTGTTGGGGTTATCGGTTGCGGCTTGGGAGTTGTCGGGGTTGAAATATCCCTTAGATTCCCAGTTTTGGTAAATTTTATTTTCAAAGCTATTAGGGTTATACGTTTTTTCCACAAAGGCTCCTGGAGTTTGAGGCTCAGTTTAAGCTGTTTAGCTTACTCTGTGAATAATTTAAGAAGCGCTAATGAATTCTTATACCCGCCGAAGTACAAAAATGTACCGGTCAGGGTAAGCAAACAAAAAGAGACGAAAAAGGCGGCACTGGCTTTGGTCGTCTCTCTACGCACGCGACTACGATTGCCGATTTCGATGAAAGTAAGGGCAAGGGGGATAGCCCAAAAAGGGAGGGAGCTGGCTAGGTAGTACATTTTGTCTTCCATTATTTGCCAAGATTCTTTAACTCGTCGAGCATGTCAGTCTTTTCCCAAGTGAAGCTTTCACCAGCTGGGCGACCAAAGTGGCCGTAGGCGGCGGTTGGAGAGAAAATTGGACGAAGTAGGTCTAATTTTTTGATCAGGTCGGCCGGCTTGAATGGGAAGACTTCCCGAACAGCAGCTGAAATTTTTTCTGGGTCTACGGTTTCTGTGCCGTAAGTGTCTACGAGCAAGCTAACTGGCTCAGCAACGCCGATGGCATACCCAACTTGTACAAGGCAGCGTTGGGCCAGGCCAGCGGCCACGACGTTTTTTGCAGCATAGCGAGCCATATAGCAAGCTGAGCGGTCTACTTTTGATGGATCTTTGCCGGAGAAGGCGCCACCACCGTGGGCTCCATGTCCGCCGTATGTATCTACGATGATTTTACGACCAGTTAGACCACAGTCGCCTTGCGGTCCGCCGATTACAAAGCGTCCAGTTGGGTTGATGTGAAATTTTGTGTTGCTGTCGATTAAGCTTGGGTCGATGATCTTTTTGACCACTTCTTCGCGGATACCTTCTTCGAGAGTGGAAGTAGTTACTTCTTCAGAATGTTGAGAAGAGACGACCACCGCGTCCACGCGAGCCGCCTTGCCATCGCGATATTCCATAGTCACTTGAGTCTTGCCGTCTGGGCGAAGGAACTCGAGAGACCCGTTATTGCGAGCTTCTGTTAAGCGCTCTGCTATACGGTGAGATAGAGCGATTGACCATGGCATGAGCTCAGGGCCCTCATCGATAGCGTAGCCAAACATGATACCTTGGTCACCGGCGCCTTGCTCTTTCGAAGAATCAGAGTCAACGCCTTGGGCGATGTCTGGGGATTGCTTGTCAAGAGAAACCAGGACTGCACATGTATCGTGGCAGAAACCCTTTGATGAATCGTCGTAGCCGATTTTTTTGATTGTGTCGCGAGCGACGTGTTGAATATCTACAACAGCCTTACTAGTAACCTCACCAGCAATCACAGCAACACCGGTAGTCAGCATTGTTTCACATGCAACGCGGGAGCTTGGGTCTTGCGCAAGCATTGCATCCAAAACAGCGTCAGATATCTGGTCACACATTTTGTCTGGATGACCCTCTGTGACTGACTCCGAGGTAAATAGATAGTTCTTAAGCATTTCAACCCCACCTTTCAGTTAAATTAAATAAAATAAATAAAAAATTGAGACTAAGAAATTGTACAAGCTGTAAAAAACGGTTCAAGAGTGGAACCAATAGTATGTCGAATAAATTCTTACTGTTTGTGGATAGCAAACTTGGGAGTAGTCCCTTTTGTGCGGTTTTGCGCTTTACGCTTCTTGCCCGCCTTTCCCTTACGGATCTTTCTTCGAACTTTTGTAACGCCAGTAATTGATGCCATAGTTGCCTCTTTCCGCACATTATCAAGGACTTACGTATATCGAACAGAGCAGGAAAAATCAACGTGAAAGGGGGAAATTACCGGTTATTTCACCGTGAACATGAGGAGCAGGTAATGCATACGAGAGATGGGGGATGAATGCGAGAGTGGGCACTGCTTGGCGCAAGACTTGCTCCATGTGCAGCTGATTGAGGAGTTCATATGATGAAAAAATCCATATTTTCCATCGGTTGCCTGATAGTCTTTCCATGTCTGATGGCTTTTCCAATATCCGCAGAGACGAGCTTTAAGGGGACAAACTCTAAGCAGGTGCAGCTAGCAAAGGGAGAGCAGTACAAACTACCAGTAGCTCAAGGGAGTCGATTTTCTATCGGCAACCCAGAGGTCATAAGAGTTAAGCCGACGACCGGCGCTAACGGCCGCTCGATGCTTCTTGTGCAAGGGAGGAGCTTGGGGTTTTCGGATCTTGTGGTCTTCTCCGGGAAAAATGAAAAAATTTATAAATTTCGAGTCTTTGCAAAGAGATCTGCTGCGTTTGCCAAGGACGTTCAAGGGCTTCTGAGGGGTATGCCGGGAGTTAGGGTTGAGCAAAATGGAAATAACTGGATCATTAGCGGGGAGGCTCATAGTGTTGAGGACTTTGAGAAAATTCAGACACTTAGTGCGAACGCCCCAAAGAAAATAAAATTTCTGGGCGGTTTGTCTTCGTCTGCAAAAAATGTAGTTTTCCACAAACTACAGGAACTATTTGAAGATGCAGGTATCGAGGGGGTCAGTGTTCGAACTGTTGGAAAGGCAATTTGGCTGGAAGGAAAAGTAACGAGTAAACGAGACAAAACAGTTGCAGAAACAATTGCGCGCTCAGTCTATCCAAGCATTGATTCTCATATCGAAGTTGCGTTTGAGTCGGGAGAAGTTCTACGCTTTGAAATAAAGATGTTAGAGGCTCTAAGAGCCGATAAAGATCGAGTGGGATTTAGCTGGTCTACAAACATTCCCAAAATTTTCCAGATTCATAAACACTTCACAAAAGGAAATTTCTCACTCGATTCAAGTCTCGATATTCTCGCAAATAAGGGGTTAGTAAAGGTTCTCTCAAAGCCAATGATTTATGTAAATGAACGTGGCAAGGCAGAGCTCAGAGTTGGTGGAGAGATTCCATTAAAAATTCAAACTCGATATCGGCAAAATATTTCTTGGAAGTCCTATGGACTGCTGCTGCAGATTCAGGTGCCTGGACATGCTAACGGTTTAACCAGGGCAAAAATAAAAATCGAAATTTCTGATTTAGATTTTTCAAACGCAATTGATGGTCTGCCAGGTCTGCGAGTGAATAAAATGGAAACGGAAGTAGATTTAAGTGATGGAAAGACAGTGTTTCTGTCCGGGCTATTGCAAACGCAAAAGCAAAAGAATGAGCAGGGTATAGCCTTGCTTAAGGATATTCCTATCTTGGGGGAGCTTTTTAAATCTCGTTCGTTCTTGGAGCGAAAGTCAGAACTCTTGATAGCTGTTGCAGCAGTGCCTGGAGGCGCAAGATGATTTTTTGGCAGGTTCATTATCAGAACAAGATCTTGGATGTTGAGCAAAGTAAGCCATTGATCTTGGGGAAAAAATGTATAGATGGGCTGCTAATCGATAATCCTGCCGTTTCTCGTGAACATATCCAATTTAAGGTAGATGGTGATTTGCTAATCGCCAGCGACTTAGGTTCAAAAAATGGATCAGTTCTAAACGGGGAAAAAATGGTGTCGTATAAGGACTATGTTGTTAAGGCCACGTCGACACTAATTATAGCGGGAAAGGAAAGTATTGAGCTGCATAAATGCGAAGATGCCCAGGGGTATTTAAATAAAAGTGATAGTAGCGAAAATAATGAAGAGAGCGAAGCGGATTCAGAGGAAATTCGAAAAATCTGTCTTTTGGCGTTGAGTATTGCAAAGGACCTAATGCTTAGCAATGTAGACTTAGATCTTGGTTTGGCCATAGAAAAGGTTATTGAAGAAAACTCAGCAATTTTTGGGTACCGAGATAAAGTCATAAATGAATTCGTGAAATTTGCTCACGTCGAAAAATTACTTGGCGATCTTAGTGTAAGCGAAATTCTTTTTAATGGACCTACCGAAATTTGGACTGAGCGCTCAGGAAGCCTTTTTCTGGAGAAATCCAAATTCTATACGGATGAGGGCCTTAGATTTTTTGTTGAAGAAAAATTAAGGCCTATAGGTAGAAAAATTGATCGCTTAAATCCCTACGTTTGCGCACGGATTAAAGATGGTTCGAGAATTACTGTCATGTCTGGATCAATTGTTCATGCTGGCATGCATGTAAGCATCAGAAAATTTAACTCCCACCTGCGTACGCTTCATCATCTTGTTTGTATGGGAAGTTTTGGAGTTGAAGTGGAGAAAGAGCTAAGACAAATCGTCCACGAACGAAAAAACATTATTGTATGTGGCGGCACCGGCTCAGGGAAAACTACTCTAATCAATGCTTTGCTATGCGAGGTTCCAAAAAATCAGAGAATAATTTGTATCGAAGATACTTCAGAAATTTTCGTAGATCGCAGGAATTTTTTGCGATGTGAGGCGCGCATGGAGAATTCAGAAGGCATTGGGTCTGTAGGAATTAGAGATTTAGTTCGACAATCGTTGAGAATGCGGCCGGATAGACTAGTGCTTGGTGAGTGTCGGGGAGAAGAGACTATTGACTTATTGCAGGCATTGAACACTGGGCATGACGGATCTATGAGTACGGTACATTCAAACTCTACGAGAGAAGCGATCGATAGACTCGAACTACTTTGCTTGATGGCCAAAGAGCGGATGGATCCAGTAGTGGCAAGAAAGTTTATATCAAATTCACTGAATTACATTGTTCATATGGGAAGAATAAATGGGGTTCGTAGGCTACAGACGATTGCAAAAGTTTCTGGAGTAGAAGAAGGACAAATTTTACTAAATACGGTGTACGATGCAAAGACTAATCGATGATATTGTTAGGCTGACCTTCTCTCAGCATATTTCTGTGGTTGCAGACGTCAAAGTGTCCGTCGATCTATTTTGTAGAACGGACAATAGAGTAAGCCATAATTGGGTGTGTGGTATTTCATTACGTGAAATTCTTGATAATCCTTCGTTGAGAAATCAGCTAAGGCATGAATTTGCAGAGGTTTTGCGTGCAGTAAGTAGGATTCATAACCATAACCCAACAATTCTACATGGAGATATTTCTCCAGGAAACCTTATCAGAAGTTATGGTGAGTCTAATAGGGTTCATTATCGATTGATTGATTGGTCAGAGTATTCAATTGAAGGGTATGAAAAATATCTGAAGAGACGGAAACGGTTTAGAGCTAAACCCTCGTATCTTTCACCTCGACGCGCTAATTCTGGGGTAAATACAGTGGATGATGAGATCTATGCACTAGGTTCGATTCTATTTGAGTGGGTAACGGGGCAACCACTCTTAGGGCATGAGGCAGCCAGTCTAGCTCTTCTTAGTTCCTCAAGTTTTCTCAAGCGGAAAATTGCAATTGCACCGACTTGGGTTCATGATCTGCTTCGCCGCTCATTATTTATGGAAGAAACGGATAGCTTTCACTCAGTTTCGGAGTTCCTGGACTCTTTTGAGAGCACCTTTGATGATTGATTTTGTTTGCATTCTGAGTTGTTTGAATTTTTTGGAGTGACATGAGTTACAGATTCCTATCGACTCTTTTGCGTTCAAAAGCGAAATTTTTGGGAATGACTGCTGCAGAGCATAGGATAGCAAAAACAACCGGTATGCATAACGATATTGAATCTCATCACAGGTTGGGTGCTTGGAGAAAATCCCCTTGCATCGAGGAAAAGGGTTTTTTATTTCGTTTATTGTTTTCTTATTGAGTTCGCGTAAACAAGTGAGTGCTTGAGATTTAATGATTGGATTAACTAATTTCTGAGGAGAGGTGAAGGGTTTAGTTTTCTTTCTAGTCCTGTTGGTAATGCTCTCTGCAGCTATGGTGTTTGACGAGACTGGCAGATTTGATGGGCTTGATGCTGAAGGCGGTAGCATTTTCAGCGAGGAACTTGACTTTCCAGGGATTACCGGCGTCCCAACGTAGATAGCTGCTACAAGCGTTGCAAGAAGAGCCATTTTTATAAGTGGGAATTCATTAGCATCATTATGGTTTTTATCGGTATCGATTTCAATTGTGGTTTCTTCATTTTCCATTTCAAAAGTCCATTGCCTTTAACGCGAGTGGGATTATAGGAGCGATAATTGTGAGGATCGCAGCAGGAAGTATTGTAGTTGATATGGGTAATAGTAATTTGAGCGGTAGAAGTTGTACGCGCTCCAATAATTTATTCTCTAGATACTCGTTAAACTCTAGTATTAGCTCATCAATATGCTCGCCAATTGGAGCACCCAGTTGTTGGGATGAGTTAATTGCCTGTTGAAGCTCATCAAATATGGAAACGAGCTGGTTCGGTAGCTTCTTTGTGAGCCTACGAGATTGCATTAACTCCTTGTAGCTTGGTTCATTGGACGAGCTATTTGGCACCTCTCCGGCGGAAAGTTCGCTTTGAATTCTAAAGAGAGTGTAGTGAAGTTTTTTCTCAAATGTTTGTGTGCCTTTTGGCCTACCGTGGATGACTGATTTGATAATTTTTTGCATCCAGCTAAAGCCTAAAATCGTGAGTGTAAGAGCAAGTGCAATGGAAGCTAGCATGATTGGTGATTCGATTGATTTGGCAAAAAGAACTGGAGAGGCTAGAGATTGAGCGATTAGAAGAGCCCATGGCAGGAGGCACATTGTTACAGCTTGGGCTCTGCATTGCAAAGAAGCCGCCTTAGCTTTTCTCTCGGCATGGATTCTTTGTTGGATGTTTTTTTTAGTTCTTCGTAGAGGATTGAGGCATTTTCCACCCGAGACTATCCCATTCCTTAAGATTATGCCGATAGCGCACTCTGTGCTCTGTTTGTCTATAATAGCTTTTATGGTCGCTGTTTGCCGGGTAGTCAATTTAATCGATTCGATAGACTGAAGTAGAGCGTCTTGGGCAGCGTAACCAGAACGAATTCTACTGATTAAAAAATTAACCCACCGGACATTGGCTTCTTCCTCGGTTTCCTGCTGGTTTCTTAGGGTTTTTAATTTTTGGGCTACCTCGAGAATATATTGGTCAACTTTGTTTCTAACCTTAGGGATAAAAAGGAGCAGAGCGGAGAGCAATAGAGTGTTTGTCATGCCGACTCAACTGCAATCAAAGTGCCAGCGTTGCTTTGAATTTCGTCGTTATTTCCTAAAATTCTAGTCCACATATTGGGATGGTGGTAGGGTTGCTAAACCGATCGGAAGGACCAACAGGGTATGAAAGGACCAATGGGACGTGACTAAAAAACTTACCAAATATGGGGTTGTATCGAAAGAGACCGGCAAAATTATGGATGGCCTGAAGGTCAATAAGTATAAATTTAAAAATGGGTTGACGCTTACTTTTGTGCCGCGGAAAGTGGCTCCGGTTTTCTCCTACCAGACTTGGTACAACGTGGGTGCCCGCGACGAAGAAATCAACCATACCGGGATGGCCCATTTTTTTGAACACCTGATGTTTAAACGCATCAAGGGGCGGAAAGCTGGTGAGTTTGATCAGATTATGGAGTCGAGTGGCGCTCGTGATTTAAATGCTTTCACGAGTTCTGACTACACTGCTTACGTTCAAAGTCTACCTATCGAAGCTTTTTCAACCGTGGCGCATCTGGAGTCGGAAAGGATGACGAAGCTTATGCTTTCGAAGAGTGAAGTCGACTCCGAGAGAGAAGTAGTGCACAACGAACGCAAGGAGCGTTCAGAGAATAGCCCGGAAGGTGTTATCTTCGATAAACTATTGGCCATTGCATTTAAGAAGCACCCCTATCGCTGGCCTGTCATTGGCTACAGGGAGGATCTTGACCGTATGAAGATGAAGGATCTCCTGAAATTTTATAAGCAATACTACGCCCCAAATAACGCTGTGATTGTAATTGTTGGCGACCTTAAGGAAGAAGGGGTTCTAAAAGTCATTCATCAGAAATATGGAAAAATTCCAGCATCAGAGATTATTTTCCCAAAGATAGAACAGGAGCCAGACCAAACCGAGGAGCGCCGCGAAGACTTAACTCTCGACCTAATGGTGCCGAAAGTTTATATAGGTTATAAAATTCCTCCCGCCGGCCACCCGGATGTTTTGCGACTCGGGCTTTTTTGCTCGCTATTGAGTTCCGGTCGATCCTCCAAATTGTACAGGGCACTCGTGGATGAAGGTATTTCTGTGGATGCGGGCGCCGTGACTGGAGAATCCAAAGACACAGCGCTTCTGTATTTGACAGCGACAGCGCAAATGGGAAAAACTTCCGATGAATTAATTGATGCAATCGATGCAACTTTGGAAAGAGTTGAAAAGGATGGCATTAATCAAGAAGAACTCAACCGAGCTAAAAATAAAACGAAAGTCGATTTTTATCAGGCGTTCAAGACGAATTCCTCGATCGCAAACTTCATTGGTCATAGCGAGATTCTTTATAAAGACTATCAGCAAGAGATTAGGGAGTTTGCTGAAATCGATTCAATAACCGGTAAGGAATTATTAAACTGCGCCAGGAAATATATTCGAAAAACCAATCGCAACATCGTTGTGGGTAATCCAAAAGAACAAGCAGTCTCTGCGTAGGTGGAATTTTAATGACTAAGAAAAAAGGCAAACTCAGGGCAAAGAAGGTTAAGAAAATTGTTATTTCTGACCCAAGTTCCCCATTAGTATTTGTGGACATTGCGCTGAAAGCCGGATCCACTATGGATCCAGAAGGAAAAGAAGGTGTTTCTTCCCTTACTGCATCCATGTTGCTCCGAGGGACAAAAAATTTAACGGCAGAAAAATTCCACGAGAAACTAGATGATATCGGTGGTGAATTGTTCCTTGGCCGCTATATGGAGAGTACTCGCTTGGTCGGTGAATGCCTTGCGGAAAATGCAGATAAATTTTTTGATCTAATCGAGCAAGTTCTTGCCGAACCGAGTTTTGAGGAAAGTGAATTTAAAAAACTAAAGAATCAATCACTTTCTCGCCTAAAGGATGAGCTCTCCGATGATGATGCAATCGCTGACCGCCGTTTTCAAGAATATTCGTTAGCCGGCCATAAATATGGGCGCTTAACAGGTGGAAGCCTTGAGTCAGTAGAGAACATTTCTCCAGACGATCTTAAGAGCTATTACGACAAATTCTACGGCTCGGCCAACACTATTTTCTCGGCCACCGGTGGCCTCAGTAAAAAAAATTTGGAATTGAAGCTCGACCGTCTAAGCAAAGCGTTTAATAATGACGTGCAAGAAATTGATTCTGTCGAAGCGCCTAAGTTTCCTAAAGGAAGGCAACTGCATATCATAGAGAAGCCCAACCGCACCCAAAGCCAAATCGTGATCGGTGCGCAAGGCATTGGCTACGAAAACCCGAATTATCACGAAATCATCATGGCAAATCACATTCTGGGTGGGTCCTCTTTTTCCGCTTGGTTAATGAAAGAAGTCAGAGAAAAACGCGGTTGGTCTTACGGGGCTTACTCTTTTTACCGAAACGCCAAAAACCCACTCTATTTTATGGCTTCCACAACTCCTTCTAATAAGGACACCGTCGGAGCGGTAGAACTAATTTTGAAGCTGCTGAAGAAATTTTCCAAAGGTAAAATTTCCAAATCTGAGTTCGATTTTGCCAAGAAAAGTCTCGTAAACCAAAGTGCATTCCTTCAAGACACGATCAAAAAACGTCTTGGAAATAAAGTCTCTGAAGACCTTCTCGACCTAAAGAAAGGCTTTTTTGATGACTACCAAGCTCGACTCAAGAAAGTCACTTATAAGGGCATGCTGAAAGCAATCGAAAGACACCTGAATTTTGATGATTTATATTTGTTAGTGTTAGGCACGCCAGATGAGTGGAGCAGTGAACTCGAAAAGCTACCAAAGCTGAAAGAAGTCACGCGTACTAAGTTTGATGAGCAACCGTGAAGGTCCATACACGGTGGGCAGTACGCTTCTAAGACGGGGTGAATTTTATCTCAGTCGACCGTGCTTGGTAAAGACAAGGCAAATCATTTCTAAAAATTATCTCAGGACACAAAAATTTACCTCTTACAAGTTGGAGCACCCGGTACGATTGTTTAACTTTACTCTTAATTCCCTATAGCTAGGTCCTCCCAAAAAATAGTAAAATTTAGGTTCAAGGAGGATCATATGTCTGAAGAGAATAAGAGCGATCAGGTAAAGGAGTTGCCCGGTGAAGTGCTAGTTGTACCTCTACTCCCACTTCGAGAGGTTATTATTTTTCCACACATGGTAGTCCCACTTTTTGTGGGTCGAGAAAAGTCGATAGCCGCACTTGAGGCTGCTATTCAAAATAAACTTGATTTATTTTTATGTGCACAAAAGGATGCCTCAGTTGTTAGTCCGAGGCAGGAGGATATCTATCAAATTGGAACGCTCGGCACGATCGTTCAATTGGTAAAACTTCCAGACAATACAGTTAAGGTGCTAGTGGAAGGCAAGCGCCGTGCTCGCACTAAAGAGATCATTCCAAATGACCAGTTTATGCAAGTGGAAGTGAATGAACTTATAGAACCAGATCCAGATACGGTGAAACAAGAAGCACTCATTCGTGGAACGAAAGCCGTCTTTGAGAGTTACGTGAAATTCAATAAGCGCATCCCACCGGAAGTGGTGATGAATATCTCATCTATCGATGAGCCTTCAAGGCTAGCGGATGTGATTGTTGCTCATTTAACACTTAAGCTAGAAGACA
This sequence comes from Oligoflexia bacterium, assembly GCA_011087955.1. Classification (GTDB taxonomy): domain Bacteria; phylum Bdellovibrionota; class UBA1018; order CAIPTA01; family JAALKR01; genus JAALKR01. The sequence continues at coordinate 11,570 of JAALKR010000011.1, read as the reverse complement.
AACAGATGGTGCTTGAACTAGTCGATCCATCACTTCGATTAGAAAAAATTCTTTCGCTCATGCAAGGTGAAATTGAAATCCTGCAGGTGGAACGAAAAATTCGTTCGCGTGTCAAAAAACAAATGGAGCGAAATCAGAAAGAATACTATCTTAATGAGCAGATGAACGCGATTCAGAAAGAGCTTGGCGAGAAGGATGAATTCAAAGTAGAGCTCAAAGAAATCGAAAAGAAAATTAAGAAGACGAAGCTTTCTAAAGAAGCTAAAGAAAAGGTGGAGAAAGAGTTTAGAAAACTTAAGTCAATGTCGCCAATGTCAGCTGAAGCGACTGTAGTCCGTAACTATATTGATTGGGTCCTTACGCTACCGTGGGCAAAATTCTCTGAAGACAATTGGGACTTAAATCATGCTGACGAAACGCTAAAGTCTGACCACTATGGGCTAGAAGAAGTTCGGGAGCGAATCACCGAATTTCTATCGGTTCGCACTCTTACAGAAGATAGAAAGGGTTCAATCCTTTGCTTGGTTGGCCCCCCGGGAGTTGGGAAGACCTCTCTAGCGCGCTCCATTTCAAAAGCAGTTGGAAAAGAATTTGTGCGTGCTTCTCTAGGCGGTGTAAGAGACGAAGCTGAGATTCGCGGGCACCGGAGAACATACGTTGGAGCTCTGCCAGGCAAAATCATCCAGTCACTAAAGAAAGCCGGAACGCAAAATCCAGTTTTTCTTCTGGATGAAATTGACAAAATGAGTTCTGACTTCCGCGGCGATCCAGCGTCAGCACTTCTAGAAGTGTTGGACCCGGAACAAAATACTTCATTTATGGATCACTACCTAGAAGTCGAGTTCGATCTTTCGAAAGTCTTATTCGTTCTGACGGCAAACTCGTTGCATACGATTCCGAAGCCACTCCTTGATCGTATGGAAGTGATTTGTATTCCTGGATACACCATTAATGAGAAAATTCATATCGCTTCGAAACACTTGATTCCGAAGCAAATCAAACAGCATGGCCTTAAAGAAGAATCCATGAGCTGGAATGAGAAATCAGTTCGTCATTTAATTCACGGCTATACTCGTGAAGCTGGTGTGCGTAACCTTGAAAGAGAAGTTGGTGGTATCTGCCGTAAAGCAGCTCATCAAGTGGTGACGAAGCTTTCCGATGTAATTGCCAAAAATTCCAAAGGTAAGATTAAGAAAGACGCGACTTATACAGCAAAGCTGCAAGAAGTACTTGCAGAAACAATTTCGGTCTCACCAAAACTGATCGAGAAGTACTTGGGGCCAGTGAAATACACTCTCTCTAAGACTGATGAGAAGTCAATCATTGGGCTTTCCAATGGTCTTGCATGGACGGAAGTCGGTGGCGACATGCTGCAGATTGAAGTTGCCGTATTACCAGGAAAAGGAAACCTAAAGGTTACCGGAAAACTTGGTGATGTAATGCAAGAGTCAGCGCAAGCAGCAATGAGCTACGTGCGCTCTCGCGCCGAGTCTATGGGGCTGAAGCCAGGCTTTTATGACAAGATAGACGTGCATATCCATGTTCCGGAAGGTGCTGTTCCTAAGGACGGTCCATCGGCGGGTGTCACAATGGCTGCAGCACTTGCTTCGGCATTCTTAGAAGTTCCAGTGAAGCGCAATGTTGCTATGACCGGTGAGATTACTCTCCGTGGTCGAGTCCTTGCTATTGGTGGGCTCAAAGAGAAGCTCATTGCAGCTAAAATGGGCGGTACCGACAATGTGATCTTCCCGAAAGAAAACGAAAAGGAATTGCAAAAAATTTCTGCCGAGATTCTTAAAGGACTTACGCTTCACCCAGTGGAGCACGCCGATGAGGTTTTACGAATTGCTCTTGATATTGAGAGCCCCGAACGCTTTATGGTGAACGAGAAAAAAGGCCGTAAACCAGTCGCAGCCACTCAAAAAGCTACGATCCCGCCAAAAGGTCGAAAGAAGCATAAAGGGGGAGGCGTCCCGGACGTCGCACACTAAGGGTTCTTCAGGGGTTTTTGGGCTCTTCACGGTTAAATGGTGGGCAGTGAGGGATTCGAACCCCCGGCATCCTCCTTGTAAGGGAGGCGCTCTACCGACTGAGCTAACTGCCCGACAGTTAGAAAACAATTTAGAGTTACCCTAAACAGGCGCTCCTTCCAAAATGGGACCTCTTTCTAAACCTGTTCAAGGAAAAGGTCAATCATCTTGCATCTTTTTGGGTAGTGCCTCATAAGTAAGAAAGTATGGATTTCAGAAATATTGCAATTATTGCTCACGTCGACCACGGCAAGACTACTCTTGTGGACGCTATATTGAAACAAAGTGGAATCTTTCGGGAAAACGAAGTGGTTGAAGAGCGGGTAATGGATAGTATTGATCAGGAAAAAGAGCGTGGTATCACGATTGAGGCTAAAAATACCTCCTTCACCTATCGCGATTCAAAATTTAATATTGTCGATACTCCTGGCCATGCTGATTTTGGTGGGGAAGTGGAGCGGATACTTGGCATGGTCGATGCGGCCTGCCTGCTGGTGGATGCCGCCGAGGGGCCGCTGCCGCAAACTCGTTTTGTTTTACAGAAAGCAATTGAGAAGAATTTAAAATTGCTCGTGATCATCAATAAGATTGATCGCTCCGATGCACGCGTCCAAGAAGTGGAAAACGAAATTTTTGATCTTTTCATTGATTTGGGAGCAGACGAGATGCAAATGGAGTACCCAACAATTTATGCAATTGCACGTTCAGGCTATGCAACACTCGATAGGCCCGATGCCACTGTGCGAGCAGATTCAGTAGAACCAAGTCTGAAGCCGCTGTTTGAATTGCTGTATAAAACCGTGCCAAAGGGGGAAATGTCAGTGGACTCCACGCTCTCCATTCTAATTTCTAATATCGCCTACTCCGATTATTTGGGACGAATGGCGGTAGGTAGAATCGCACAAGGCAAAATTAATAAAGGCGACTTTGTTGGCCTTTTTGGTAAGGATGGCAAAGGAAGAGGCTTCCGTGTGCAGCAGGTCTTACAATATGTAGGGCTGGAGCAAAAGCCAGTGGAAGAAGCCTTTGCCGGTGACATTGTTATTCTTACAGGCGTACCGGAGTTTACCATTGGCGACACGATTTCCACGATAGATGCCTCGGTAATTCAAAAGCGATTAGAAGTGGAGCCCCCGACTGTACGCATGACTTTTTTTGTGAATACTTCTCCTCTAGCTTCCAAAGATGGAAAACCACTCTTATCTAGAGAGCTTGGGGATCGTTTGTGTAAGGAAGCACTTCGCAACGTTGCCATTCGTGTGGAGGAAGGTGAGACTTCGGACTCTTTCGAAGTTGTGGGCAGGGGAGAGTTGCAGCTTTCTGTGATTATTGAAAAAATTCGTCGCGAAGGTTTTGAGCTCGCTGTTGGCAAGCCACAGGTGATTATGCGCGAGGTCAATGGCATCCAGCATGAGCCCTTTGAAGAGGTATTGATCGATACGCCTTCAGATTACGTCGGTGCCATTTCTGAATATATGCTGCAACGGAAAGGCGTAATGCAAGGAATGGAAACGCGGGATGATGGCCGAAATCGAATTACTTTCGAAATTCCATCGCGTGGGCTAATTGGTTTTCGTGGTTATTTTATGACGGAGACTCGAGGCATGGGCATTTTAAATGCTCGCTTCTTAGAATTTCGTCCATATGCGGGAGAGATTCCTATGCGAGTGAATGGCGCGCTTGTGGCAGACCGCCCGGGGAAGTCGGTTGCCTATGCCTTGTTTCATTTGCAAGCTCGCGGACGTTTGTTCGTACCAGCCGGAATAGATGTGTATGAGGGCATGGTGATTGGGGAGCACCATCGTGATAATGATTTGCCGGTGAACGTGTTGAAAGAAAAGAAACTTACCAATATTCGTGCCTCCGGAAAAGATGAGATGATTCAGTTATCTACGTACACAAACTTATCTCTTGAGCGGGCGTTGGAGTGGATCGATACCGATGAAATTGTGGAAGTGACCCCGAAGCATTTGCGAATTCGGAAGAAATCTTTGAAAGTGCCTGGACGCTAAATCAACACTTCTCCTTTGAGCATAATAGATTTTGTGTGGATAGTATCCTTATAGATGGGCTTATTTAGACATTTTCGCTCACAAACGATTGGTGCAGTATCTAAGTCAGCCCAGCGCAGCTCAATCTCCTTCCAGATTGGGTCCATTAAAATATCCGCAAGACTGCGCGTATGCAGGGAGAGGCGAGGTTTGTATTGCCCAAAACATTCGTCATAATTTTCTATCTTGCCTGCAACATACTCAGAGTGTTTTTCCTTAAAGGGGTGGGCCACCCAGGAGCAAGGATAATAGAACCCTTCGACATCGACAAAAGCACCTCGATAGCCAAACTTGCAAGTTGGCAGAATAGCATTCTGCCCATACCGAGTTTCAGTATCTTTAGTGTGCTTCTCTAGAGCTGCGTCAATTTTTTGGTAAATAATGCGGCTCTTTTTCTTCTTGCCCTTTCCTTGGTCAAACTCTTCTTTCAGACGAAGCGTTCTTGATATCGGTGATTGGAGTTCTTTGGAAGGTGCAAGAGGGTCTTCATTGCCGTATCTATAGAACTTTGATCCAAATCGCTCGGAAAGAACAGTATGAAATTGATCAACACCTTTTACTTTTGCAAGGTCTCGAATTTTAGCCAGATGGTCTTGATTGAAACGAAAGACAAGCGTGCTCCAACGAATAAAAGCAAGGCTATTTGTCATGACATCCATTCCAGTCATGATGCTCTCCCAGTCCGAATTAATTCGATATTGGATATTTGATTCATGGTTCCAGCCGTCGATTGAAAAGATGACTTCATCCAAATGGTTCATTTTAGCGGCGAGCTTTGTCCACCAATCGCGAGATTTATAGGAACCGTTGGTGACAATAACCAGCTGGAAATCGGGGTGGGCAGTTTTCAAATAGTCCACGATCTCAATTAGCTGAGAGTTGTAAATTGAGTCCCCGAGACCGCCAGAAAAAGTAATTCGTAAAACGTTGTCGCGCAAAAATTCAGGCGTAAAATTTCTTTGGAAGAATGCTAGGGATAGTTCCTTCTGTGTGAAGGAGCCAGGCTCTTCTTCTCGCACGCAACGTGGGCAACGAAGGGCGCATTTTGAGGAAATTTCAAAGTGCCAGTTATAAGTCTGGTGAAATGGACTGTTCATATCTTGAAACAGATGTTCATACTCTGTGAAAAGGGTAGCAAAACAGGTTTAAGGGTTCAATGCTAAAAATTCCCATTTCGGAAGAACTCGCGTTCTTCAAACTCCAAAAATAACTGGTATTGGGATTCGCCTAGTCTTTTTTTAAGCCAGTCGTCGCGTTGGTCATTTATTTTGACAATTTTTTCAAGTGATTTTGAATCGAGCCCGGCAGGATCGTGGTCCATAACTATTTCAGAAATTCTGTTTGAGTACCGGCGATTTACGTATTCGAAGGCGTTCGCTTCTAAATTAGTCATACCCAAATGTGTAATTAAAAAAGTATGTCGAGATTGATCATGGGAGCTTGGAGCTCTTACATTGTTCACTGATTTTATTCCACGGTAGGGCTGCAAATCGATAAAGCGCCTGGTTTTAGGATGATTACTGGCTGCAGCGCGGGCGTTGTCGGTCGGAGCCTGTACGCGCTCCCCTGCTCGGAGACTTTGCGGACAGTACAAAACCCCGATAACGAATAAGAGAGCTGCCCAGATGTACCTCAGATGCGACACTCACGCCCCCTGGGATTTTCATTCGTAATATCTGACTGTATTTATATGTTAATTGAACTGAATAAATGATGCAACAAAAAATGCTCAATTAAGTATTTGAAATAACTGCTGATCTGAAATCAGTCGGCCTTAGATGATAAATATGCTAATGCCTCTTCACTATGGCAAAAGAAAAGGAATCGATGAAATCGAAGACAGAACCTAAATTCGAGGAGCAGCTAGATCGGCTGAAATTTATTGTAAAGAGTCTTGAGTCCGATGAGGTCTTGCTCGAAGAATCAATTACGCTGTTTGAAGAGGGAGTAAAGCTTGCAAAGACTTGTCAGGATCGACTTCAATCTGCGGAGCAGAAAATTGAAGAGTTAATAACCGTCGACGATAATGGCGTAAAAACTAAACCCTTCATCGAGGAATGATACGTTTAGATCTCTATCTTGTGAGAGAGGGGTTGGCAGAAAGCCGAACCCAGGCGCAAGAGCTAATTACGAGTGGTCGTATTCAGGTCGAGAGGAAAGTTTGTCTAAAGCCAAGTTTCAAGGTTTCTACAAAAAATGAAGTTATCAGTTCTGGCGCTTTACATCCATATGTTTCACGTGGCGGGCTAAAGCTGGAAGGCGCACTCGAGGAGTTCTCTGTTGATGTACACGGTTGCGTAGCGTTGGATGTCGGCGCGGGTACTGGAGGGTTTACAGATTGCCTTCTACAAAATGGAGCAAAACAAATTTATTGTGTAGACGTAGGCTCAGGGCAACTTCATGAAAGATTGCGAAATGATCCAAGGGTTACGTTTCGTGAAAACTGTCATATAAAGGATTTCTCACCGGCGGAAATTAGTGACAAAATTGATATCATTGTTATAGATCTTTCCTTTATTTCTTTGATGAAAATTATAAAATATATCAAGGGCTTTGCCGTTGATGGGACACAATTAATTGCATTATTTAAGCCGCAATTTGAAGTTGGAAAAGAGTATGTCGGCAAGCACGGAATAGTTAAGAGAGGCGCACCAATAGAAAAACACCTTAATGAGGTGTCCAAACGTATGAGAGAATATGGTTTCTGTGTAAAAGGAAGCGCACTTGCCAAAATTAGCGGCGGAGACGGAAACCAAGAATTTTTATTGTATGCACAGCATGAGTAATAAAATTTTCGCCTCAATAATAATTGCAATAGTTTCAATAACTGCAAGTCTCGGGCTGAGCGCTTGTGCAAGCAAGCGAGCTAAGCCAGGTAAGCCAGGTAAGGGACCCTTCCCAGCCATCGAAGATCCAGTTGTTAATATCGAAGAAATCGAATTTGATGAAGGTGCCTCGGACGATGAAGATGCCTCGAAAGAATGGTCAGATGACTTGCGACTGTGTTTGGTGCTAGGTCCGGGTATGGCGCGGGGAATGGCTCACGTTGGCGTTTTAGAAATTATTGAAAAAGAAAAGCTGCCGATTCATTGTATTATTGGTGTGGAGGTGGGAGCGTTAGTGGGTGTACTCTATTCCATGAACCGCAATTTAAACAAAGTGCAGTGGCAGGTCTTTAAAATTAAGAAAAATGTTTATTTAGACTACCCACTCTTTTCAGCGATTCGCTCCTCTAAAGCGCGCACAAAAAAATTGAGGTCAGTATTAAAAGAATACTTAGGCTACACACATTTGGATGATTATCAGATTCCAGTTGCGATTGGTGTGACATCTCTGCCGGGAGGTAGCCCAGAGGTCTTACAAAACGGCCCCGGGGTGGACACGATTTTAGCATCGATTGCTTTGCCAGAGGTGTTTGAGAGCCAGAAAATTGAAAATACTGGGGAGTTTCTCAGTGGGATAGCGTCGACGCCTTACCCAGTGCGCAAGGCCTTTGAACTTGGCGCGACCCATGTCTTAGTGGTTGACCTCTTATCCGATTCGTTTTCAAGCAAGGGACTAGAGGAGCGAGATGCAGCTATTTGGAAGCAGTTCTTGCTGGCGAAAAATATTGGTCGCTATCAACTGCAGAATGCGAGTTATGTTCTGCGTCCTAAGCTAAAAAATTTTCGATTCACTGATTTTAATCGTCGTGTAGAGATAATAGAGCAGGGTAAGTTGGCGATGCAGGAATTGATTAACCGCATGCGAGATGATCTCTCGTATGGAGAAGCGCTTTAGGTAGTAAAAGGTTTAGAATTTTATGAGAATCTTAAAAAGTATTTTTTTAGGACTTGTCGTCACAGGTATTGTGGGTACGCTTAGTATGGCCTTTCTCCTGTTCATTATGACTAAGGATCTTCCCGAACTTAAAACCCTAGAAGACTATAATCCTGCACTCGTAACTGAGATCTATGCGAACGATGGCCGAAAGATTGGTGAGTTTTTTAAGGAAAGGCGCTATATTAAGCCGTCTACAGAGCTTTCCCAGCTAGTCAAAGACGCATTTATCTCAGCCGAGGACGATCGTTTTTTTGAACATATTGGCATTGACTTCCAAGGTGTTTTACGTGCGGCTATTGCAAATATTAAAGCTGGTCGCGTGGTGCAAGGGGGCTCAACTATTACCCAACAGGTTGCGAAGTCAATTCTCCTTAGCTCAGAACGATCCTTTGAGCGTAAGTTCAAGGAAGCAATTTTAGCCAGCCGAATGGAGCAATATCTCAAGAAGGAAGATATCCTCTTCCTTTATCTGAGCCAAATTTATCTGGGGCACGGTGCTTACGGCGTTGCTGCGGCTGCTCAAAATTATTTTCGCAAGGAGGTGCGAGAGTTGACAGTTGCAGAATGTGCTCTATTAGCTGGTCTTGCGCAAGCACCATCCAAGTATTCTCCTTTGAATAACTCGCCTGCGGCGAAGAAGCGCCAGATATATGTATTGAATCGAATGCTACAGACAGGGAAAATTAACCGAGAGCAGTTTGAAAAAGCAAAAATAGAAGAGATTAAACTTTTCCAGCGGAAAGATATGAATCTAGATATTGCTCCTTATTACGTAGAGACAGTCCGTCAAGAACTGATTGCTAAATACGGGCAAGAGCAATTATATCGTGGTGGCTTAAAGGTTACGGTTGCTGCTGACTACAATCTATCGATTAAGGCTCGTAAGTCGGTTCGTGACGGTCTTTATGATTTAAGTAAGCGTCAAGGCTATAAGGGCCCGATTGAGCAGATTAAGGTTAGAGATAAAGAAAAGATGCTTGAACTTTTGAGGGAAGTTCGGCTTAACCTGTTTAAGAAGAAATTCGAATTTGTATATCTACCAAGAACTGCAGACGAGCATTACCGCGGCGAGGATTGGAAACAGCATACCTATGAGCGCTCAAAAAAGTTAGGGCTTTTTAAAGATGATCGCGAACTCCTACAAATCGGCGAAGTGTATAAGGGTATTGTCACAAAGATAGAGAAAAATAAAAAATCTGCCCGAGTATTGGTTGGCCCGATTCAGACAAGAATTTCTGTAGAGCCCATGCGTTGGGCGAAGCGCGTTCGAGATGGTGAGTTTGCATATCGTCAGAAGATCAAAAATATCACGGAAGCAATTAGAGTTGGTGATGTGATCAACGTAAAAGTATTGCGCATTCCAGTAGTGAAAGAACTTGCGGCAGGTAAACAGAAAACAAAGAAGCAACAAGAAGCAGAACTAGTTCGTGTTACTCTGGACCAAAAATGGACAGCACAAAGTGCGCTTATCAGTATGGAGGTGGATACTGGCAAAGTAGTCGCTATGGTCGGTGGCCGTGATTTTGAAGAGAGTGAATATAATCGTGTCTTACAAGGGGCGCGGCAGCCCGGGTCTGCATTTAAGCCTTTCTTGTATGCCGCAGCCCTCGATAAAGGCTATACTCCTGGATCGATCATTATTGATTCGCCCATCATCTTCGAGAACCAAGGTAAACAAGACTTGAAATGGATCCCCGAAAACCATGGTGGACGCTATTACGGTGATACGACTTTGAGGATGGCCTTTATTAAATCTAGGAACGTCCCTACAGTTAAATTACTGCAAGATATTCAGATTCCATACTTGATTGACTACTCTAAGAATATCGGGATTACGGAAGGCCTTAACCGAGACCTTTCTTTAGCACTAGGTTCGAATGCGATTTCGTTGATTGATTTGACGAAGACCTATGCAATTTTTCCACGTAATGGGTTACGAATTGAGCCAATTTACATTCTCTCTGTAAAAAATCGTGAGGGCCAAATCCTTTTTGAGCATAAGCAGGGAGATATGGAAGCTGCGGTGGCAGCGAAGTGGTTGGCACTAAGAGAGGCTCAGAGAGAAAAGGAGCGCTTAGAGGCGGCTAAAGGTATTACTAATCAGGAAAAAAAGCTTGCGAAGCCAGGGGCAGCAGCTATAGCAAAGAAAGGTGTGAGGGGTGTGCGCAAGAAGCACATCAAAGCTCAAACATTTGAAAATCCAATGCGTGCAATGGACGAAAAGACTGCATATATTATGACTGACTTATTACAGCAGGTCGTTCATGATCCAGGTGGGACTGGCCGCCGTGCGGCCACGATCAAAAAGCGGGTAGGCGGTAAAACGGGCACGACCAATGACTTTGTGGATGCTTGGTTTGTAGGGTTTTCGCCTGAGTTAGTTACAGGCGTTTGGACTGGATATGACACCCCAAAAACTTTGGGGCCAGGTGAAACTGGGTCGAAAGCTTCGCTTCCATCTTGGACAGAATTCATGCAGGAGGCCACCAAAGCCTATAGTCGCGACGAGTACTCTGTGCCAAAAGGCATTGTATTTGTTCGAATAAACCCGAAGGATGGCTCTTTAGCCTCGGCTGGTGATTCTCGAGCGGTAAAGGTCGCTTTTGTAGAAGGAACCGAACCAAGCGTGAAAATGAAAAGCTCTCAAGTACCTGATTCAAGCGATTTTTTTAAGGAAGACTTTTAACCTAAATTTCACATGTACCATTAGTGGTGATTATCGTTAATGATGACGGCTTGTTTGACGATGAATAGGTAGGAGGTCGGTTCGTGACCAATAGGCGCGAAAAGCAAGGAAGCAAACGTCGTTTTCCTACTATATTTCTAACAGCATCTATCTTGTTGCATCTTTTCGTCTTCCTTATCTATCCACATATTGATTTCTCTCATCACAGCTCCGGTTTATTCAACAAAGAAGAGACAACTATTGATATCGATCCTGCTTTACTCGATATGATTGATGAGAAACAGCTGCAGCAAATTGTGCAAACGGAAGAAGTGCAAGAGGCGAAGGAGTCCCCAGACGCGAAGCTTCTAGGTAAGAAGACGCAGGCAGTGGAAAAGGAAACAAAAGTCGCACGTGTCGATATCTTTCGTAAAGGGCAGTTGAAATCAGGTCAAAAGCTTAGCTTGAAGCAACTTGCACCAAAACAGGAGTTTCAGCCACTGGATCCAGGTGATTTTGCCTTCAGAAAGCCCCCAAAGAAGCGGCCCAGAAATGTGGGTGAGCGTGGCAGTATGCAACCGGCGAATAATGATTATCTGGAAGATGTAAAAGAAGGCAGTCGAACATTACTCAATACTAAGGAGTTTGTTTATTACGGCTATTATCACCGTATTCGTCAAAAACTCGAACAGTCTTGGAATTCGGAGCTTCGTTCTGTGTTTCTTTCTTATTACCGGCAGGGTAGAAAACTTGCAAAGGAGTCTAAATACGTAACTCGTCTGGTAGTAGTTCTGAATAAAAATGGAAAAATTACTAGGATTCAGGTTTTAGATGACTCAGGTGCGGAAGAGCTTGACGAAGCGGCAGTGGAAGCGTTCAATCGCGCAGGTCCATTTCCAAATCCACCATCTGGACTGATTGAAAAAGATGGACTTATCAAAATTCGGTGGGATTTTGTTCTTCAGTCTTGAATTAAATCTGTTTACGAATTACGAATTACGA
>JAALKR010000032.1 GCA_011087955.1 Oligoflexia bacterium | reverse complement strand
GAGTCTACTTAAAATTCTTTGGTCTGGGAAGATGGTGTAGTTAGCGCGCTTACCCGTGTTTAAGAATCCTTGTTCATTGTAACTCACGCTGTAAGGTGAATCGAAACTCATTGTGCCTCCTTTTCTTGAATACTTCCCCAAGGAGAAAGACTACGCTGAAAAAGAACGGAAATCGCTCTAGGGTTCTCGCTCATCATTTCAAATAAACGAGTCGTGGGAATATTTTTTTGCGAACCAAAATCAAGAATTTTAGCGCGCCCAGCATTTTCGTAAGTTCTTAATCCTTTGTTGGCAAGTCCGACTGAAGCGCCAAGTGCTGCGCGACCTAATCCTGACTGTCCTCCATATAAAAGCCCTGCGCCGCCGGAAAGATAGTCACTCGGAGAAATCATCCGATTGGCAAATTCACGCGATGACCTCACGCCAGCAATATCGGCGGCTCGGTCCAAATCTCCATAGCTTTGTTTAAGACGTTTTAATTTTTCAATTTCATCATATCGGATCTTTGGCTGGACCCTGGCTTTTGCTTTAATAAGGAAATTTGCAATTCAGCCAGTTGTTCTGGAGCAGTTACACTAGGGCAATTACTCATTAAGCAACTTGCCTTTTGCGTCTTTGGGAAAGCCATAACGTCTCGAATCGCTTCCGTCCCAACCAAAATCATAATATTTCGCTCTATTCCGACCGCAATTCCACCATGTGGAGGAGTTCCATATTTCAAGGCTTCCATAAAGAAGCCAAACTGACTCTGGATTTGATCTTCTGACATATTTAGAGCTCGAAACATTGCGGCTTGAATATCGGGTTCATGAATACGTAAAGAGCCTCCAGCCACTTCATGTCCGTTCAGAACTAAGTCGTAGGCTGCTGCGCGAAGTTTAGGCAAATCTTCATCCTTTAAAAATTTTTCTCGATCTTCATCCAGTGGCTGTGTAAACGGATGATGTTTGGCTACGTAACGCTTTTCTTCCACAGAGTATTCAAACATTGGGAACTCGGTCACCCAATGAAAGTGGAAGGCCGATTGATCAATCAATCCTCGGTCGCGGCCAATTTGAAGTCTAAGAGCACCAAGCCCGGCAAAGACCACGTCTGGATCTTTATCCGCAATAATAAAAATCACATCCCCAGCATTTGCCGAAAAGGTCTTCGTCAAAGCCACTTGTTCTTTTTGGCTAAGAAATTTTGCAATCGGAGAATTGAGTTCAGTCTCCGGTCCTGTTTTTATAACTTTTAACCAGGCCAGCCCCTTGGCTCCAAAGTTACTCACGTATTTCGTATATTGATCAAAATCTTTGCGGGAAAATGCAGCATTACCCTCTGCAGCACCTTTGACACAAATTCCTTTAATACGCCCACCACTAGAGAGAACGGACTTGAAAGCGTTGAAGCCAGTATTTGCAAAAATTTCTCCAGCGTCCTGCAGTTTCAATTCAAAACGGGTGTCTGGTTTATCCACGCCATAGTTTTCCATCGCCTCTTTATATGTTAGCCTGTTAAATGGCGTTGGGATGTCCATGTTTAGAATTTCTTTATAAGCCCGTTTCATCAATCCTTCCAGCAAGGCAAAGATCGTTTCCTCATCGGTAAAAGAAAGCTCTATGTCAATTTGTGAGAACTCTGGCTGGCGATCTGCGCGTAAGTCTTCATCGCGGAAACAACGGGCGATTTGATAATAACGGTCCATTCCAGAAATCATCAGAAGCTGTTTGAGGATTTGTGGCGACTGTGGAAGTGCATAGAAAGCGCCAGGGTTTACTCGAGAAGGAACAAGGTAGTCTCGTGCCCCTTCCGGCGTACTTTTAAAGAGAATGGGGGTTTCAATATCCATGAAATTTTCGCCGGCTAAATACTCTCTAGTTATCTGAATGAATTGGCTTCGAACGAAAAGGTTTCTCTGCATAGTAGAGCGGCGCAGGTCTAAATATCGATGCTTCAATCGTAGAGTTTCCGAAGCATCCACATCGTCCTCAACCACAAACGGTGGAGTCTCTGCTCTAGAGAGGAGTGTTAAATCTTTAACTAGGAGCTCAATCTCTCCGGTCTTTAATTTTGAGTTCACCATATTGGCCGGTCGACCCCGTACAACTCCTCGTACGCTAAGCACGAACTCATTGCGAATCTCAGAGCCTCGGTCGAGCAGGTTGTTCGGATTGTTTAGGTTATTGTTATTACCCTTCTCTTGGGCCTCTTGGGCCGGATCAATTACGACTTGCGTGATTCCGTAGCGATCTCTCAGATCTATAAAAATGAGCCCACCGTGATCCCTACGAGTGTTTACCCAACCACAAAGCAGGACTTCCTGATCGGTATTCTCACCGGTCAATTCGCCACAAGTATGAGTTCGTTTCCAATATTCATTGCTTAGGGCCGACATCTTGCCAATATCTCCGTTTCCAAATCCTTAAGGTGAACAGATATCTCCTCGCCAGAGGCCATATCCTTAATTTTTGCCGATTGCCCAGTAAATTCATCTGGGCCGATACTGACGGTATACTTCGCTCCCCGTTGGCTTGCATAGCGGAACTGTTGCTTTAACTTGCTAGATTCCGGAAAAACTTCCGCACAAACGCCTTGCCGGCGCAGCTGGTTTGCATAGTTTTGTAGCTTCAGTCGTAAATCCTTCGCAAAAACAGGGAAAAACACTTCTAGAGAAGTCAAATTTGCCTGCGTCTTATCCATAGACTTGCCTATAGACTTGGAGTAGAGCAGGAACAATCGTTCAAAGCCAATGGAGCCGCCAAAGGCAGGCGTCTTCGGTCCTCCAAAGAGTTCTAAGAGCTTATTGTAGCGGCCACCACCTCCTAAGGAGCCTTGGAGGTCCGGGTGATGCAATTCGAAAATCGTACCCGTGTAGTACTCCTGTCCGCGGACCATGGTTGGGTTGAAGCGAACGGAAAAGCTGCTGTTCTCACAAAACGAACAAAGACCCTGGGAGAGAAGCGATAAATTTTCTACTTCCTTTGGCGCTAAGTCTTGCCAGGAGGCAAGATTACTCGCGGAATCAGCAAAAAAACGAGACTCAATATTTTCCCAGTGATTTGCAAATCCCTTTCTTTCAATTTCTTCGCGTACGCCTTTGGTTCCAACCTTATCGAGTTTATCCAAACTGACTAGAATCGAGGCCCAATCGGGCCCTGAAATTCCCCAAGACTTTGCTACCGCATCCAAAATCCGCCGGTCGTTTAGCTGAACTTCTAGCTTTTCAATGCCAGCGTTAAAAAAAACTGCAAGGATCGCTTGAAGCGAATCCAGCTCTGCCCCCCATGAGTCACAACCAACCACATCCACATCGCATTGTATAAACTCGCGGTAACGCCCCTTTTGTGGCCTTTCCGCCCGGTAGACATTTCCAATATGGAACGCTTTGAACGGGAAGACTAGATCATTGCGAAACCGAGATACATATCGGGCCAAGGGAAGCGTCAGCTCGAAGCGCATTCCTAGATCGGTTAGCTCATCGAGCGTTTCTACCGTCGTTGCAGCAAAAGCCTTTTGCAGTGATTCTCCGCGACGCATTATTTTGAAAATTAAGTGCTCGTTGTCTTTTCCTCCACCTTTGCCTTGCAAAGTAGCCAAGCTTTCACAAACGGATGTCGAGATTTGCTGAAAGCCGAAGCTGCGATAGGTATCTTCGATCTGACGAGTCAGCGCCGTTCGAGCGGCGGACTCTTGCAGAGTGAAATCACGAAATCCAGAAGGAGGTTTTACCGACATCTTTCCCATCTTCAGGTTTTAACTCGATTTTCTCTGAATGAAAGCCCGTAAGTGAAAAAAATAGTGTAGGATCAAGGCATGTGCATACGAAGGAATGTTTGCCTCGTCCTTATGTTTTTTTGGCTGCTTTTTTTCGGCCCCGGTTTCAGTTTCAGCCCTGGTTTCAACTGGGGAACGAACCAAGCCTATGCTCAAAGCGAAGATTTTAATGATGAAGACTTTAATTTGGTCCAGTCAGAGAGGGAGGCCTCCGAAGAGGCAAAACCAATCGTTTCCGATGCCGATGAGAATATCGATTATGATGGGTTACTCCAAAAAGTGAAATTAGAGGAGCTTCCCAGGGGCTACCGCCACTACTATTTGGGCGCGGAGGGATATAGACCAAATACAATATCTCTATCTGTTGGTGGAAGGACGCCTGGGGTTGGTCTGTCTTTTGACTATTCATGGAATCGCGTCGGTATTGGAGCCTCTATGTCTCAGCGATCGGTCACTAGGCTTCAAACAGAATCAGGCGGTGAGACTACGGAAGGTGCTGATAGTCAGCAGTTTTATAACGCTTATGTCTTCTATAATTTAATTCCCTATCCCGTATCACCCTATATTATCGTTGGACTAGAATATGCGATCCAAACGAAAGATGTTTTTCAAGTGATGAGCGGCCTAGGGGTGGAAGCTCGAATCTATTATGGACTTACGCTTTTCGTAGAATACGTGCGACATGAAACAGATAAGGAGTCATTCCCCGGTGCCGCACTAGGATGGGCATTTTAAGAGTGGTTATGCGTGCAATATTGTTTTTCACGATAGCCTTTGCTGGATTCCTCGGCGGATGCACTTCTTCCACTAAAGTTTTACTGACGGAACAATTACCCACACGAAGGACAAAAGTTCGGGACATCATGGTTTATTTGGGTGGTCCACCGCTGAAGGCTCGCCCGCTAGCACTGCTGGCTGTCGCTCGACATGGAGAAAATTCTGTCTGGGCTGTCGAGGCATTGAAAGCTGAAGCTTCGGAACTCGGCGCAGATGCGATCACTAATTTGACAATTTCATACTCCAAGGGGGTTTTTCCTGAATTACGTGTCGAAGGAGTGGCGGTAAAGTATGGCAAATAAGCGTGGTAGAGTTGGCACAACAATTGTGCAATCACTCATACAATCACTTTGGGGAGCAGTTATGATCACAACGGTTTCCGCGTGCTCCTATGGGACATTTTTTATTCCTAAGCAACAAAAATTCTACGGACCTACTGAGCCATCTGCCATTGCAATTTCACCTCAGCGAGACCTGAAGTTGGCTTATGAAAAACTGGGTAGGGTAGCAGTGGTTGTTTCAGGAAATGGAGATGGAGCCAGAGTACATTTGCAAAATGAGGCTGCCAAGTTGGGAGCCAATGCCGTGATTGACCTTAAAGTCAAAAGGACGTTCTGGCGCACTTCCGCCTCTGGATTAGCAGTTCGCATCTTTACGAATTAGAAGTGTAAATTGAATGACACAGAAGTGGATAGACCGTTCAGGCTAAAGTTCTCGTTGCGACCCTCTTCATCGAGCAATTCAGTGCCTTCATCAATTGCAGCACCCTTCATACTCGTGCCAGAGTTATGTTCAAAACTATTTAGCTCTATTCGACGATAGCCGACTTCAAGCTGAAGACTATAATTTTGTATAAAAAACATCTCAAAGCCAATGTGCCCGCCGTAGTAGAGCTCCGATCCAGAAGCCTCTTGCGAATTTGTTTCCTCTGCGCCACTTGCATAGGTTCTTTTTCGTTTGATTGAAACGTTAGCAATACCAATCTCTCCACCGAAATAGATACGGCGCTTATTATCTGCGCTTAAAAGCGGGACTAGGGAAATTTTGCCGGCTAACAGGGTGCCACTAGCCTCTATAGATTGTGTAAAGTTTCGACTGTCCGCTGAATCAGTTCCTTTAGCACGAGCATCTGAAATGGAAAGGATAGAAAAACCCGGGCGAAGTAAAATTACAGAGCTCATGTCGAGGAAAAGAGCGGTACGGTATTCGTACGCATATTCCGATTCAAAACTTCCAGAGTCTGGCAAAAAAGAGATCTTTGGTGATTTCATACCTAATGCAGATAGCTCAATACCAAACAATGTTTTAGAAAAATTGATAGATTTTGCAGCGGCCGGTTGGCTAGCAAAAGCAAAAATAAATGCCAATGCGAAGGTAAGGAAAGCCGTTTTTACCGACCTACTCCGTTCCACTCTATGCCACTTCACTCTACTCCGCTCCACTTTATTCCACTTCACTCTACTTTGTTTGCATGTCTAGAACGATTCTAGGTGGATTCAGCAAATAAAATGTTTCAACCTTCACCGGTGTAGAAACTGTAAACTCTAGTGACGCCAATGAACCCTCTAGTTTCGGTGCAAGATACACCGACTTGATAAGGTTACTCTTTGCAATGGATTTATTCAGAGCACTCTGGCTCACATTACGAAAATCAATATAATGAATTCCAATTTGAACTTTCCCGTGGAATGGGTTCACACCAACTTGGAAATATGGTGGAACTTTCTGCTCCCACTCTATACCTTTGTTCTTCAAATCAAAAACAATTCGTTCGTAACCCCATTTTTTACCCCAGCGAACTTTATCCAGAGTGGTGGGGTGGGAGAGTGGATCTCCACCACGAATAATTCCATCGCTGATATACTGATTATGTTTACCCTTTGAAGCAGGCATCACTGACTTGGAGTTGAAGGGAGCAGCCTCCAGAGATAGGGGCACTAGAGATAAAGGTGCTAAAGCAACGGCTAACACGACAACTGGTATAATCCACCACATGCCATAGATTCTACCGTCTTCGAGAAGAACCCGCAACCGCGGGCCTAAGTTGTGCGAGGATTTTTGTAAGCAATGCAACCAAAATGGTTAGCACAAGTGGTGACTCAAGAGGGTTGCCGGGGTCGCTTGGAGTAGTGTTTGTTGAGACGCTTGCACAGCCGCTGCCTAGTCTCGAGTCTTCATTAGCCGTACTAGGAGTGCTGACACCAAAAGTGAGACCTGATTGGAGAACATTTGGAACATTTTTGCAGGTGCTCATGTCTTGAGGCCCGGTTTCTGGAATTGCATTATTCACTGCAATACTGAGAAAATAGTAACCCGCTCTATCCACTAGATGCCAACCCGCGGGGAAGAGGAAGGTCCAAAGGAAGTCGGATTTAGACCGTACTCTGACTAGATAATCGTTATGGGCGAGGCTCCATGCTTCCGCTTGGGAATCAAAATTCGTCAAGCCACCGGGCATTGAGGTTTGTACATCGTCTACCGAACTCGAAGTTGGGATCGAATTACCATCAGAGAATAATATATCTACTTCAACATCTATTGGAGAGAAAATAGTGTAACTCATGGCTCGCACGGCTATTTCACCAGATACGTTTCGTAAGTGAAAATAATGGGTTTGATCTACAGACAGTGGATTAAAGAACGCTCCACCGGCTTCATCAACTTCATAAACGATTTCATCACTTGTGTCACTGGCGGCGTTCTCCATTCTCTCACAACTGGGTGAAATAACTCCTAAGTCAACGCTCGAATTATTAATTGAGATGGAAGAGGCTCTACCCTCCGAACCACAAGCAGAATAAAAAGTACGAGCAAAATAAGCGCCAGAACAAAAGCGGTGACTGATATTCGCATAGAATGGAGAAATTATTGTGGGTGAGGTCAAATAAGGTTCAACTAGAAAGGAGTAGTCGCCTGGAGGCAATTTAGTAATTGTAAAACGACCGTCCGACCCCGATAAAGTAGCACCCTCTATTTTTGCGCTCTTAAGGTTAATGGCATTCACATGTGCTCCAAATATTCCACCATTTAGACCAACGACCTGACCGCTTGCAGTGCCTTGCCTACTTCCCGCTTCTACGTCAAAAACATCATGCATTCCGCGAATATCATCCTTGCCTGTCTGAAACTGACCATTAAAAGCCATAAAAATTAAGGAAGAGTTATGTACATTGGAATGATCAAATCCAAAAGCATGGCCTACCTCATGTGTAGCTACGTCTGGAAGATAAATTTTTGTATCCATATCATCAACTTTGGCGCCAGTGTCGCCTTTAGCCATGGTGAATAGAAACTTTTTGTCGTTGAATACCATGTCCACTCCCACGATCATCCCTGTGTTAACGAAATAGGAAACTTCGGTGAGCGCAACGACACCGACTCCCAATCTTCGATTTCCTTCCGATGCAAAATAGATTGTATTCCGACCGTCATGTCCAGATTTGGGAGGAGTAGCGGTACTTTGAATGTATGAAATTCCCGCGCGTGTATTGGATCGAGTCCATTGTTTGAAAGAAGACTGAAACGCATGTTGAATTTCATTCTCACTTAATCCAGATGAATTGCTAGGATTCACCGATATTGGAACTACTGGGTTTGACCAAAAAACGGGGACGCCGGATATGGAGCGAGATCGAACAAAAGCACTACTATCGGCAGAAAAAAGAAAGCAAACTAAGATAGTTCTAGCGACAGCTAATCGGGTGGTCAACTGAAAGATCGAAGTGAAGCATTTTAGCTTGTGTAGATCCATAGCTTCCTTTTTGGCAAGCTATGGAGTGAACTATTCTGTGGGTCGTAAAACTAAAAAACTAATCCAAGCAATCAGGAGGAAGCTAGTTATTATAGCTATTACCTGAATCCAGTTGACATCCGATTCACTTGCTAGATTCCTATCGGATTTAGCTGCGATTGACTCGATTTGTTTTTTTTGTTTTTTCAACGATAAGTCAGATTTTTTTACCGCTGCGGCAGTGGGCATTGGTTTTGGTTTCTGCGGAGTCATCGCGTTGATATAAGCAGGGAACCCAACCCCCGGCGGCTGGAAATGACTAGCATGGGCACTCGGACTAGCTCGAATACTCTGGTCACTTTCCGTTGTGTCTTGAGATAGTACACGGTCCACTAATTGAGCAAATTCATTTGGGCTCATCCATTTAGCATTGGCATCTTTCAACGGAAAGCCTAACCCACTTTGCAAATACTCATTGCCCTTATCATCCTTCATAACCGTGTATTTGCCGCTTGCCAATCCTATAATCTCTTTAGCTTCTTCCTGGGTGTCTCGCAGCATAACGACAACCTCTTCGCTTTCTTGGAATTTGGCGGAGGCAGAAACATAATAGCCCAAACCGTCGATTTCACCACCTGGCTGACGAATATCAATTCGGTTCTGCAATTTATCGTCCGAATAAACCTCGATGATAGAGAACTCCCAGTAAGTGTAGGGGCGAGTTGTTGTAGGCTCTTCACGAACTTCCATTTTCCCCACTCTGCCGCGAACAATGTAATGGGCTTCTTTGATTTGATCGATCACACGGAATGAGGTGAAGCTCGTCGCATCAGTGGCGATTGGAAGCATAAGTATTGCAAATATTATCAAAAGAAGGAGAGATTTAGTTCGCATCCTAATAGAGATTCTATACCAAAGAAACTCTACACCAAAATATGATTTTAGAGAGCGAAATTAAGCACACCAGTCCGTAATATAGGCCGTAAGAACTGGCCTGTTCGACTTTTTTCTAGCTCGGCGATATGCTCAGGTGTGCCTTGCGCAATGACTGTGCCACCGTCTTCTCCAGCCGCTGGGCCAAGGTCAATAACCCAGTCCGCTTGTGCAATCAATTCCGAATTGTGCTCGATAAAGATTATGGAGTTTCCTTCGTCCACAAGACGATGAAACAAATGGGCGAGCTTTTTGATATCATGTAAATGAAGGCCTGTGGTTGGCTCATCAAAGATGAACAGCCTATTTTGCTTCCGTCTAGCTGAGGCCTGGTTTAGGAGAGTGTTGGCCACCTTAAGGCGTTGGCACTCTCCTCCGGACAAGGTGTCTAGTGTTTGGCCGAGCCGCAAATAACCCAGACCGACATCTAGTAAAATTGACAGGCGTGCGGTAATAGCTCGAATGTCAGAAAAATGTGTGAGCGCTTCCAGTACTGTTAGGCGTAAAATTTCATAAATGCTCTTACCCTTATATTTTACGTCTAATACATGCGGTTTAAAGCGCGTTCCTTGGCAGTCTTCACAAGTGATTCGAAGGTTCGGCAGGAAGTGCATATCTACTTCCACAGTGCCATCGCCTTTACAAGTATCACAACGCCCGCCATCCACATTAAATGAAAAATGAGAGGGTGTAAGGCTCAGGCGAACGGCCTCTGGCGCGCACGCCATCATTCGTCGAACTTCGTCATAAATTTTTAAATAAGTCACTGGACTAGAGCGTTGTGATCTACCAATCGGAGTCTGGTTTAGAAGAGAAACACTTTGAATATTCGAAACCCCAAAGGCTTTGGAGAAAGTACCAACTTGGTGGCTTGGAATATTCTCTTTTAGGATTAGCTTAGCCAACACTTGGTATAAAGTATCGTGAACTAGTGTAGATTTCCCAGATCCACTAACTCCAGTCACTGCGCAAATGAGGCCGGTGGGAAACTCTACATCCAAATTCTTTAAATTATTTGCAGTGCAGTTGGTGAGCCGAATCGCTTTGTCTTTATTGAATTCTCGCCTAGTTTTCGGAATTGGAATGTGCATTTCACCGCTTAGGTATTTCGCTGTCAATGACTTGCGAGATTTGAGAAACTCTTTACTCGGCCCACTTGCGACAAGCTCGCCACCTAATTCACCTGCTTTTGGTCCTAGCTCAATTAAGTTGTCGGCAGTTTTCATTACCTGCGGCTCATGCTCTACGATGACAACCGTATTTCCATTGTCTCGTAATTCTTTGAATACAGCGATTAGTCTCTCCGTATCACTCGGGTGCAGCCCGATGGAGGGTTCGTCCAATACGTAAAGCGTCTGAGACAATTTCGAGCCTAACTGGGCGGCTAAATTAATACGCTGAAATTCACCACCACTAAGGGTGTTGCCTTTTCGATTTAACTTAATATAGCCGACGCCAACTCGACGCATGAACTCCAGCCGGTCATACAGTTGTCGTGATAACTCTCTGGAGGCAGCCTTCTGTTGCTCGGTAAGGGTCAAAGACTTTAGCCAGGAGTAGGCTTCGTCGATGGTCATATCTAAAATGTCGGCAATTGATTTCCCATCTTCATCCGCAGCGGTTTGAACTCGAAAGCGTAAAGGGTCCTCGGAGAGTCGAGTTCCTTTACAACTGGGGCAGATTCTTTGGCTTTGGAATCGCCGGATGAAAACGCGAACGTGCAGCTTATAGCGCCACTGTTTTAATATTTCGAAGTAGCCCTCGATCCCTGGGAAGTCATCATCACCTTTCCAAAGTAACTTTTTTGTGTCTTCGGTTAGGTCGCAATAGCGCGTTCCAGCCGAAATGCCATTGTCTTCACAATAGCTAAGGATATTCTCTTCCCATTCCTTGTAGGAAGGCTTAGAGAACGGATCGAGTGCGCCATTTCGCAATGTTTTATTCGGATCAGGCACTATAAGTTCTTCGTCTAATTCAAGAATTTCGCCAAAACCATTACAAGTGTTGCAGGCACCTAAGGGAGAATTAGAGGAAAATAGTGGTGGGCTCGGTGGTCTGTGGAGCGTACCGCAGCGCAGGCACGAATACCCTTGCGAGGCTACCAAAAGTGAGTCCCCTTCAGGGTTACGGACTTCAATCCGACCATTACCATGCAGTAGCGCAGTTTCAATGGACTCAGCCAATCGTGCAGAATCTTTCCGTAAACTTTCATTGACCACTTGTCGATCAATGAGGATAAAAACCTCTTCGTCGGTAGGATTAAATATCTGACCTTCGGCGGTATTTAGATCAACAATATTATTGTTTACTAGAATTCGTTGAAAACCAGCGGAAAAAAGATTTTGTCCCAGGAAGACAGATTTACGATCATCGGTCTCTATTTCCTCTTCGCTTTTCATTGGCATGAAAGGAGAATGCTCATCCATCGGAGCGAGGACGTAGAACTTGGTCTTTTTCGGCAAAGCAATAATTTGCTCAGTTATCGTATCTACCTGATTCATGCGAACTTCTGGCCAGCCACAAGCTTTACAGCTTTGCCGGGCAATCGCTGCAAAAAACAAGCGCAAAAAATCATTCAATTCAGTCAGGTCCGCGACCATGGTTCGAGCGGACGAAATAGAGTTTCGTTGCTCTAATGCAATAGCAGGAGGAATATTATTGATAGCTTCTACGTCAGGTTTGGGCATTTGATCCAAAAACTGTCGTGCGTAAGTGGAGAGTGATTCAATATAGCGCCGCGAACCCTCCGCATATAGTGTTTCAAAGGCCAAAGAAGACTTGCCCGATCCGGACACACCAGTAATTACGGTGATTTCCTGAAGAGGGACCTTGAGGTCAAAGCCTTTTAGATTATTTTGTTCAACCTTATGCAGCTCAATTGAATTAGTCACGAATGGTCAGTTTATAGCGCAACTGACTGCGGTTGTCACCGAACTTGCAACCTATGGAGTAGACCGCAATAGCGTTTGGCAATGGCTTCCACAGAATTTGAACATCATCCTTACAATCCTTGAGGATGCTCTCATCTGCTACTTCTGGCGGAATCTCCGTCAATGGAAGTTCTGCGGACAAAACTGTCGGTGGGAGCTCTGCCAGGGGAGGAGAGGGAGCCAAAATTTCTACGCTTACTCGAGCGTTGGGGGGTAGGGCCCGTTCGAGCTCAAAGACAGCGAAACTATAGGGTCGAAGACTGCCACTATAGTTGAATGGAAGCGTTCTAATCGTTGCTACCTTAGTCAAATTGGGGATGCGGTAGCCGTCATTTATCGAATGCTGCCAGGTATTTGGCAGTGATTGATGCGTATTGGAATTTACATATACGTAGGTGATGAATTCAGAGAAAATGGCATCAAAAGAGGTATTCCGTCCCGTACGCACGTAATGCGCATATTCCACCGCCTCCCGCGAAGGAATAGCGGCATGCATCATATCATCGAAGGCACCATAGCCACCCAGCTTATCCACTAAAAACGCAGCAAATAGCGCAGAAGCTCCATAGTGAACGTAAGCAGAAGTCACCAACGGGATTCCCCAGGTTTTTTCTGCATATCGTTCCACGGCTTTTTGATCGGTGAAATATCCAGAAAACATCATAGCCGCTTCCGCGGAGGCTTCGGAGAGCCAGGGTGCTTGGTGGAAATTCGGAATTCGGTTATGGCTAAGAAGGTGCTGGAGCTCGTGAGTTATGATCGAGGCGACCTGGTGAGTGTCATTGGCGCCATCCAGATTGATGCCCAGGTAGATTACATTCACTTCGTTAGAGTGTTGTTGGTAGTTCTGCGCTTCAGGCTCCGTCATTTGATCAAATGGGTTAAAATAGCCGCCAAAGCGGTGGCCATTAAATTCCCCTAGGCCCAAAAGCAGAATTACTACGCGAGGGTCGGTATTAATGCGGTCTGGGAGCGGGCCAAAGATACTCTGTTGTAGCGGCAAAATACCCTTTTCCGGGTTTAAAGAGCTTGGAAGTCCTTGTTGTTCTAATCGATTGTACAAATCAGAAGCAAAGCCAAAGTCAATGGCTCCAGATTCCCACGCGGCATTTTCCACAAAAACGTAAGAACTTTGCCCAACTGAAGTGGCACGCGCCTCCACACGGCGAAATCCTGGAGGCATGACGGTTAGGTCCCAAGCCCAAAACTCTTCGAGATCTCCAACCGCATAGCGAGGCAAAACATTCGAAGCAGATGATGTTGTTGGTAAAAAAACTTGTAGCCAGACGGCTGTTGCAAAGCATAGTTTTGAAATCAAACTCATATCCCAGATTTCCCCCGCGGCATTGTTAGTTGATCGAGGCCTTCTTGTCGAGTTATTCACGCCGTGTTAAAATAAAAAAAAGCATTTACTTCTCCTCAGATACGGAGTTTTATGCAGCAGAAAGTCACTGGAAAAAAGAAGCGGCGTAGTAAAAAGCTTCTCCTCTTCCTCATTTTCGCCATAGGCGGAGGGGCTGGTTGGTACCTTAAGGATGAGAATCGTCGACAGGAAGCGATTAAAGCCAGCGAAGATATCCCCGGCTTGATTGATAAGGCTAGCAAGAATTTGCCAGTTTTATTGGATCAGGGCAAGGAAGTGGTTATGAATTTCGACTATGCCTCTGTTACTTCCATGTTTGCAAATGCCCCCCTTACCTTCTTCCGGTTATATGACGCCTATACACCTCTGGGCGTGCGCAATATTTTGTCAGAAGGAATGCCCGATTTCTTTGCCTACCCCTATATTTGTCGATTGAGCCGTATATTTACGCCTGGTAAGGGAGAGGAGCGACAAGGGACAACAATACGGGCAATAGTTGGTGGTGAAGAACTGCAGTGGGGAAAAGGCTTTCCAGTATATCCTGGAGCGAAGCTAAGCTCCGATGGCAATTTAGCTTTTGAAGTTCAGTGTCAAGGGGAGAGTATTGCCGTTGGCACCAATTCAACGGTGCAGTTTCTCCGTGGCAGCAATGTAGATAAGTTTTTTCGGGTAGACGGTGTCATTACCATGCGTACTGGAGGAGCAAGGGTAGTGGGCTTTTCCTTTCCTTGGGGAGAAGTGAGCATGGCAGTGAATGGAGGAGGTTCCATGCAATTTGAATCCCAGGCAAACCCGCCGGCCTTGAATATTTATGAGGGCGATGTCTCGATGGTTTGGCAGGTGACATCCACGAAGGTGGGCGCTAAGGCTGGTGACTATACGAACTTGAAGGTAGTGGCAGGCTCTGATGCAAAACTTCGTATTACCCGTCGCTATGGACCTGATAAAGAAGAACGTCGTGTGGCTCCACGAAAAGAGGTATATTTCCTGGCGAGTGGTCAATTCTCAGATTCGAAAGGTGTTCGACCGAAGCAGGCAGCACAACCGAAGCCGAAGGCAGAACCAAGAGGGAGAGTTAGCTCCACTGAGTTGATCAAAATCGAAAAGGCATTACTTGCAGCTAAGACACCATGGTTTACGCTTGGAAACACTGTGGACTTAACGATTAACTGGCAATTGTCTCCGGTAAATCGTTTAGTCCCATGTACAGTAGAGCTCTCTGTAGATCCGACAATGGGGTCGCTATTGGCAACCTATCAATCAGCTAGGATGAGTTTATTTTTAAAGGGAGTACAGCCTGCAACTTATTACTGGCGTGCGCGATGTGAGGTGGATGGAAATAAAGTGGCTTCTCCGGTCGCTAAGATTCAGGTTGTTGACGGTAAAAAGAACCCTCCAGTGCCAGAGCTTACTTCGCCAGATGAAGGGCAGAAGACCAGCTCACCAGTACAATTTCGCTGGAATAAAATCAAAGGAGCAAAGGGGTATGTTCTGCAGTTTTCTCAATTTCGTGATTTTCGAGATGCTAAGCTTTATAACGCCAAGAACCCAGGGCTCAATATGAATTTAAAAAAGAAGGGCACCTATTATTGGCGTGTTGTCGGAGTTAGTGATGTAAAGGAGTTAAAAACTGGTGCTTCTCTAGCCCGTTCTTTTAAGTTTTAGTTTTTTACTATTTCTTCTTATACCCTACAAAGCTTTGATAATGTTTCAACTCACCTATGGACTCACGAATATCATCCAAAGCGCGGTGTGTGCCTTTTTTTTCTACAACTTCATTATAGCAGGCGTTGAAGACGAGCTTCCAGGAGCTCACGTCGAGCATGCGATAGTGTAGTCGGCTTGCAGCTTTCGGCCAATACTTATCGAGAAATTTTCGATCTTGACCAATACTATTTCCCGCAATTACCACCTGCTCGTCATCAGCAAAATGCTCATCAATGAATCTTAGAAAACCTAATTCTGCTTCTGGCTCGAGGGTCCCTTTTTTTACGGCTTCAGTTAACCCAGATTTGCCATGGGTTGTAGTACACCACTCATCCATCGCCTCCAAAACCGAGTCCGGCTGTTTTACAATGATTTCAAAAGTCCCAAACTCTTTCCAGTCTTCGTTAGTGACTATAGCGGCACATTCCAATATCCGGCAGGACTCAACATCCAGGCCACTCATTTCCAAGTCTAGCCAAAGGAACTTCTGTGCCACGGGGATAAATTACTCCTTCTGCTTTTCGCGTTTAACTTTGGCGTTCTCGATTATGAAAACAACGCCCTTGTCGCAAGTGATTTGATCTTTCAAATTTTTGCGTTGTTCATCGGACTTGTAGAATGTTTCTACTTCCTTCCGGGCTTTGCCACTCGATTGCACGATTTTCTTAATTCGACCTTTGATTTCATCTTCGGAAACTTCGATCTTTTCAGCGTCCACGACTTTTGACAGGAGTAGCACAAGTTGAACTTCTTTCTCTGCTCGAGCAGAAAATTCCTCTGCGCGCCTCTTCATGTAGTCCTCGATTGCACTGCTAGAAAAGTGCTGCCTTTCTAAGTCAGCCCCTATCTTACGTAGAATGTAATTCAACTGGTGTGCGATTAAAGTTTGAGGAACCCCAAATTTATTCGCTTCAACTAAGGAAGTTAGAACCTGTTCCTCGATTGCTGATTTCTCTTCTACTTCAGCGGCATGTACCAGGTTATCTTTGACTTGAGCTTTTAATTCATCTAGCGATTCAGCTTCAAATTCTTTCGCCAACTCATCGGACCATTCTGGAAGGGTCTTTTTCTTAATTTCGTGAAGGTTGATATGGTAGCTCACTTCCTTTCCCGCGATACTCTGATGCGCATAGTCTTCCGCGTATTGCACAGGAACCTTCTTTTCTTCGCCTGCCTTCATTCCGATTAAAGCGTCCTGGAATTCTGGTAAAGTATCCGGGTTATCGACTTCAAGCATGAAATTTTGAGCTGAGGCGTCTTCTAGTTTTTCCCCTTCTAGCTCACCTTGAAAGTCGATGATTACCAGGTCGTCGCTTCGGACTCCGCGTTCCTTTTCCACAGTCTCAATAATCGCTTTCGATTTGCGGAGGGAGTCCATTGCTTTGTCCACGTGTTTAGGACCCACACTGAAGTCATCAATAGTTACTTCCAGGCCCTTGTATTTCTTGAGCTCTGGATTCGGTAGGAGTTCCACCGTTACGGTGTACTCCATATCCATGCCTTCCTCCCAAGTTAGCCAATTTGTTTTTGTTACCCTTGGCTCACCAATGATGGGGACTTCTTCTTTCATGGCTGCCATGCGGGTGGTGTCCGATACTAGGCGCTCGAAAGTATCGCGAATGACCTGGTGCTTATACTGTTGTTTTACAACATGCATAGGGACTTTTCCCTTGCGGAACCCAGGAATTTGCGCGTTGCGTCTTTCTAATTTATACGCCTCGTTCATTCGTTCGGAAACCAATCCGGCTTGAATGGAGACTTTGAGCTGTCCTTTGATATCCGATTCTTGGATATATTTGATCTTTGTTTTTTCTGTTAGATCCTCTGGCGTAGTCATTAGCTTCCTTGGTGTAGTTGCATTTGTGTAACTATAGGGCTGAGGATTAGCACAATTCCTTTGTTATTCAATAGGGCTTTGATAAACTTTCCTTATGACACGGAAGTTATTTTTGCTGTTAGGGATTACGGTGGCGCTGCTAGGAAACTTGCCAGTTTCTTATGCGCAGAGCGACCGAACCGCAGATGAGCTTGAGGAACTTCTCAACGAAGAAGGTGATGAAATTGAGGTAGAAACAGAGGAAGGTCTTGGGTTCCCAGTACCCGATCCGGACGAGGAGGAGTCACCAGTACTTGGTGAAATCGGTCAGGGGCCATCGGGCCCTGGTGCAGCGGAGGAAGATCTATTCCTGCCAGTACCATCCGATCAGGTCGACGCCCCGTTTCTTCCAGGAGGGGGCGGAAGAGGTCATGAAGGTAGCTTTTTGCCCTTCTATCAAGCCGGCGATCTGCGGCATAGCTCTTCCACAAACGAGGATATTTTGCGTAAGCCAGGCACAGCCCTTTGGGTAGGCTATGCGTTGAAAGACTATGCAACCAGGCTCATAAAAAATTTTCAAAATGGATTTGAAGTTGGCTTATCGACACGAATTTGGCGCTCTAGCTTTCTTAGCCCGCGCCTAAGTGTTCATCTATTTGGAGCAGCAACCTTTATTAATCTAGAGGACGTGACTTATCGCGGTGATTTATTCGTAAACAATAAAGATAAAACTTTCCGATTGGGCGGCCTGGTTGAGTGGGAGCTCTCTCGCCAAATCGCATTATTTGGTGGGGCAGGGAGATACTCCACCGACATTACAACGGGAGGTGTGCGCGCTAATGACAGTATAAATTATGTTCCAGCCGGCTCTGTTTTAAGAAGGCTGGATGCTGATCCAATCTTTTTCGGAGTGGGAGCTCAATGGGATTTTCATGTCCAACCACAGGGTAGCATTGGCCTTCGTAGCTGGGTAGAGCTGGGCTACACCTCACTGCTCCTTACTTTTACTGTTGAACCAGTCCCCAGGCGACAAGTGGCACTAAATTACGATTAAAGGGCTCTTCACGG
>JAALKR010000010.1 GCA_011087955.1 Oligoflexia bacterium | reverse complement strand
AAAAATCAATTAATGTCGCTCGATAAAAACTCTCCACATTTTTTGGGGAATTCCACTATAGTAGAGGTCAAAAGCTGCTTGTATACTTTCTTCCTCGACACCAATTGGAATTGAGTAGAGGGAAGAACTCTCGGAGATAGCTCGTGAGATATCTTGGATAGTTTCTGGACTAACACTGATTCGTCCTCCAACGGCACCTTGGGCGGCTGCGCTCGTATCGTTGTGAGATCGAATGCTTCTTAGTTCGAGAGATTCTCCTAGCTCTTCAGTGACTCCCCCTCGACAACAAGACGTCAAAGCTCTAAAGGCAGAGCTAGCGAGTTCTGCAAGTCTCTCAAAGATAAGCCCCGAGGGATCAACTCTGCCAAGCGGATCTCCATCTGCATAACTGTAGGGTGAAGCGTATTGTTGTAGAGGATCAGGAGTGAGAAACCTTCCGAGTGCAGGATCGTAGTAGCGATTGTTGAAGTAGTAGAGCCCACTTGATTCAAAATATTTTTGCC
This sequence comes from Oligoflexia bacterium, assembly GCA_011087955.1. Classification (GTDB taxonomy): domain Bacteria; phylum Bdellovibrionota; class UBA1018; order CAIPTA01; family JAALKR01; genus JAALKR01. The sequence goes on along the minus strand of JAALKR010000010.1, from coordinate 60,915 downwards.
CGGTAAACTCTGGAGAGAGGCTCTCATTTGAAGTTTTTGCTTGGCTTAAACAGTTAGTGCTTAAACAAAGTACGGCGTGGATAAAAAAAATTGTTACAAATTTATTCATCGTAATAAGCCCAGCTTTGATTACCTTTTGGATTTTTTTAAGAGGATTTAAAATTTTGTGTGTTTTGAGTAAGAAAAAACGGCTCTTCACGGTTAAGGGTGGGAGGCGAGGCGTAAAAAAAGCATAGTCGAATCATCTTAGGTAGAATTCAGTCATGAAACAAAAACAACCTAGGAGAAACCACTATGCCTGTACTTAAAATATTTTATGTTCTGACCCACCATGAAGTGAGAAGAACCTAAAATCACTGTTGACAAAAATTGGTGGAGACGGCGGGAATCGAACCCGCGTCCGAATAACGTCAGCACTAGCGATCTACGAGTGTAGTTTGTGTTTTAAGCTTAGCCTCGGAACTTCCACAAACAGAATTTCCAGGACCGCAGTTTACTAAAATTTCGGACTAAATTGGTAAACTAACAATTTAATCCTATCCCATATTAACGACGATTATCCGAAACGACATGGGAAGCCCCCGCGGTAATCGGCTGCTTAAACTATGTTAAGCAGCTAATGCTTGGTGTTCGCCAAGTATAGATTGCACCTTTTTTACGAGGCCTGGTGCACCTCGACTCGCACGTCCAGGCGTCAAGTTAACCGTCGAAACCAGTACGTCCCCAAATTTTCAAAAATCGAATTGCAAAAACCTTGCTGCCGTAAAGATCAGTATACCATAAAAATTAACTTGACGCTGGGTAATACCAAACCCGTCAACTGGCCCTAGCCTCGTCGATTCCTAAAATCTAGCGATTGCCAGCTCAGAACGTCTTCTTCCGCAGGCTTGATACCTTGATCACGACCAAATAATATTCGATTGACCACTTCAATCCGATCCAGATGCTTTGTCAACGGCGCCTTTAAAGCCAACATCGTACGCCTCCGGAAGAAATCTTCCGCGGCGATCACCATCTCCTGCTTTCGTACATAAGCAGCTTCCGCCAAGATATCGGACTCTGACGGAATAATTCTCTCCGCTAGTTCCCGTTGTGACACTCCAATGCGAGCCACTTCCCGCCAACGAGCACCATAGCGAGTTTGCAAATGTGCTACCGTCGATTCACCAAGAAGAGCACCATATTCCTCCAAAACACCCACTGCATAGCGGCCGTTATCTTCCGGACTACTCGGGACTAATGGCACTAGGTCCGATTGACAGCGCTGTATGTTTCGGTCCCGAAAGTCCTTGGCGTAATGCTTACCTAAATAATCCACAACCGCATCGACCATTTCTTCGGCCATCGAGCGATACGTCGTATATTTTCCACCCGCGATTGTGAAAAGACCGGTATCTTCAAAAAGAATTCTATGCTCACGAGAAACTGCGGAAGCTAATTTACTCTTGCCTTCACAAACCAAAGGCCGAACCCCGGCGAAAGTGGAATGAATGTCTTGGTCACCAATATTGGAATTTGGAAAGGCCCGTTTCACGCCTTCCAAAAGATAGTCCACTTCGTCCCCGTTCACTCGCAGACCGTGCAAATCCCCATCAGAATTTGGATTGTAATCCGTATCTGTCGTACCGATTAAAACACGATCAAACCAGGGAATCGTAAAGAACACACGATTGTCTTGTTTTGCGGTGAGAACAAATCCTTTATCCGTGCCCAGTGCCTCCTTTGGCAGGACAAGGTGCACGCCTTTCGTTGGCCGTAAGATCTTTTCTACCTTTGGATTATCCAAGCGACGAATATAATCACTCCATGGCCCTGTAGCATTCACTACAGCTTTAGCGCGCACCAACAGATCTGCACCGCTTCCCATGTTCTTGTCTGCTAATTGTTCTGCTAATGGAGACACATCTCTAACCCATACGCCCGTAATCTTGCCGTTTGCGTCTTTCTCAAAACCACGAACAGTCATGTAGTTTGCAGCAACTGCGCCAACCGATACCGCCGAACGAATATTTTCTAATACCAGCCGAGCATCATCCATGACCACATCATGGTATTGAGCTCCACCCTTGAGCCCATCTTTCAAAAGATTAGGAATAGCTTTTATTAAGGATTCTTTTCCGTAATACTCTGTTCCCTGATTGCGAAACAATGAAAGTGCATTATAGAGGCCAACACCCGCCCAAATTGCTGGCAAGGAATGAGATGAAAAACTATAGGCCGGAACTACAAATGGGGTAGAATAGGCTAAATGCGGGCTTAAATATTTGGAATGAAGACGGCATTCACGAGAAGCTCCTACAACCAGTCCAAAGTGCAACTGTTCGAGATAGCGAATGCCACCATGAAGTAATTTAGAAGAACGTGAGGACGTGCCACCACCCCAGTCCCTTGCTTCCACTATAGCACAGCGCAACCCCCTTAGCGCTGCGTCCCTAGCAATACCTACGCCCGTAATCCCACCGCCAATAACAATCAGATCGAATTCTTCTTGTTCGAGGGAAAAAATATTTCGATCGCGGCTAAAGCTGAATCGATCCTTCTCGTACATGTCTAGCTTGCAATTCTATAAATAAGGTAGTCAACAACAAACGCACATTAGCATTCCCATCTAAAGCTCGCAACGCCGTTGCGATCTGCTCGGAGCGATCGAGAATCACCTGCAATCGTGGCGAACCCACACCTTCCGATTCGACAATTCCTTCGACCACATTTCGATGGCGAGCAAAGACGAGTTCATTATCTTCATATTGTAACCCTAATCGCTTTGATTCACGAATGCGCATTAAATCCGATAACTGTCCAGTCCAGGCTTGTAAAATAAGGCTGGCTTGGTCAAAGCGCTTAGTGGCTTCCAAAAATGGAAAAACCGATGACGGTACCATGTATGGATTTTGCCAAGACTTTAACAGGGCCGTTAACGAACGATGGACAAGCTTTTGATCTTCATCGCTCTCCAGATAAGCCTCGGCCCTCGACTGAGAGCCGCTAGCCAATGCTGCAGCCTCCAGAACCTGATGTTCTTCAAAGGAGGGAAATTGATTTCTAAGCTCCTTAGCAATATCTTCCCGAAGCATTGCCGGTACTCGTACCAACTGGCAACGAGATCGAATCGTCTCTAGTACACGATTGACATCTTCCACAAGCAACACAAAACGAGCCGAATCCGGTGGCTCTTCCAAAGACTTCAGCAATGCATTCGCCGCAGACACGGACATTTTCTCCGCATCGGAAAGCACGATAACGCGCTTTTTAGCCTCCAAAGGAGCATAGCTTAATTGCCTTGGCAAACCTCGAATCTCGTCCACTTTTAATGTGCGCCCTTCCGGCTGAATCCAAATGAAATCGGGGTGAATACGCTGTTGAATCTTTGACCGCGTTAATTGAAAGCTTGCATCGGTACCTGCCATCCAATATGCCGATAGTTGTTCTATAACGGATTGCAGGCCAGCCCCCGCAGGTCCCGACAATAGATAGGCGTGATGGCCTCTTCCAGAACACTCAGAAGCAAGCAATCGTTTAACTAACTCTTCTCGCCTTTGCATCCTAAATTCTCAATCCTTAATTTTCTTTAAAACAATCTTGAGAATATCTTCTGAGATCTCTTCTCGAGTTTTACTGGCGTCTATAGATTTTATACGCACTAGGTTCTCTTGAGCTAAACGCTTATATCCTTCGTATACCATGGTATGAAACTCTAAGCGCTCCCGCTCCATGTGATCAATAACGCCTCGGGAACCGATTCGCTCCAGACCAACGAGCGGATCTAAATCAAAAAATAAAGTTAAGTCCGGTTCCAAACCTTGGGTCGCAATTCGGTTCGCCTCATCGACTAATTTGAGGCCCAAACCTCTGGCCCCTCCCTGATAAACAATCGAGGAATCAGCAAAACGATCACAAAGCACAATCTTTCCTGATTCTAAGGCGGGACGAATTGTCTCAGCAATATGTTGCGCGCGACTAGCTTCGTACAACATGAGCTCAGCCATTGAATTTAAACCAACCATGCGGTCGTCCAAGATTAAGCTTCGAATTAGGTCTGCCTTCGGTGAACCACCTGGTTCACGAGTGACCACAACGGATAGCCCCTGGGCGGATAACGCCTCGGCCAACACTGCAATCTGTGTCGACTTTCCGGTGCCTTCGCCCCCTTCTAGACTAATGAACCAACCTTTCAATCCTTGAGTCTCCATGATATAAAATAAAGGATTTATGTCCGAAAAGAAGCCTTACGATATTACAGTTATTGGTGCGGGTCCAGTTGGACTCTTTGGCGTTTTCTATGCTGGAATGCGAAAAATGTCCATTAACTTGATCGACTCTCTGCCGCAGGTTGGCGGTCAATTAAATGCCCTATATCCAGAAAAAAATATTTACGATATGCCTGGATTCCCGGTCGTTCGAGCAAAGAAGTTGGCCGACGATCTACTCGAACAAGCCAAGTCGGCCGAAGCGGAGATAACGCTAAATACGAGAGTAACATCGATGAAAGCAGTTCCAAATCAAGAAAATTTGGAATATTGGGAGCTAGCCACCGAAGACTCTGAGCCTATTCGAACAAAAACAGTCATGCTTGCGCTGGGTATGGGTGCTTTTCGTCCACGAAAACTAGAGATCGATGGACTGGATGAGCGAATTGGACAAAACGTGCATTACATTTTAAAACCTCTAGATTTTTATCGTAGAAAAGATGTTTTGGTAATTGGTGGCGGCGACTCGGCAGCCGATTGGACTTTAGCAATGGCCGAGAAGGGGGAGGGCGGTAACTCCTTGGCGAGGTCGACAACACAGATTCACCGTGGGTCTAGATTTACCGCTCATGAAGCAACTGTAGATATGATTGCGGCCACTGGCGCGAATATTTTAAAGAACCACGAGCTACGCTCCATTGAAGAATACAACGAGGACGGCAAGAAACGACTGCGCTGCAAACTTGAACACAATATCGAAAAGACATTCAAGGATTTAGACGTTGACGAAGTTATTATTTGTCTCGGCTATGTCGCCAAGTTAGATTTTGTCAAAGACGCCGGTATTGAGATGAAGAAGAACTCTATTGTGGTAAACGAAAAAATGGAGACAAACCTTCCCGGCGTCTTCGCTGCGGGAGATGTTTGTCACCACGAAGCAAAACTCAAACTCATCGCCACCGGTGTAGGGGAAGCAGCTATTGCATCAAACTATGCGAAGTGTTTTATCGACCCAAAAGCAAAAGCTTTTCCAGGTCACTCCACAAGCGTCATGGCAAAATCGTGAGTGCTTTGTTAAAGCCCCCGAGGCATCTCTGGAATATAAGAATCAAACTGGTTCGGTTAGTGCCCAACAACCAATTTTTTCCCCACTTGCAATGGACGGATTTGGGACCAGACCAATTGACTAATGAATTGCCGAATGAGTCTCATTGGCAAACAATCGCCGGTTTCGGCCGCGGCAGATATAATTCGAGAGTTAGGAAGAGAACTATCGACAGCCACAGAAACGAAAGCAGTTCTCACATAGTTAAGAAAGTTTAAAATCTAAAACTCCATCAGTGATCTCTCTTGCATCTTCAATAAGTTTTTGCAGGTCCGTAATTTCGGGGTGCTTTCGCTCTTTATTTACAGCATAGGCCAACGGAATTTTCTTGAATGTTGTTTCCAATAGAGAATCTATTGATAGTGCGATAGAGACCAAGCCGTCTCTTCGAATTACTCCACCTTGAATACCTGGAATGGAAGAAATATAGGAATCCACGGAATGAATGACTGCTTCTTCCATAATTGAGAACTCATCAACAATTAGAGCAATCAACCTACCATCTTTTCGACGTACTCTTACTGCTGGTAGTTCCTTAATCCCTTGCTTGATTTGAAATTTTCCAGTCAATAGTTCTTGTAACGAGTAAACAGCCATTGCCTCCTCACCTGACTTCAATCGCTGTGGCGATTGGGTGAACAGTTCCCCCTTAGCGATATGAATCGATTCTTCCATCTGAGACAACGGAATCGCATAGCACACTTCATCGATATAAACATATAAACAGCTGGCTACAACCACTGAAAAAGGGAAACGCAATTGAATTGTCGTGCCAATGCCAAGTGTTGATTCAATCTGCACCATGCCCTTTAATTTATTGATATTTGATTTTACTACATCCATTCCGACGCCACGGCCTGAAATATCTGTGACCTGTTCTGCTGTTGAAAACCCAGGAGCGAAAATAAGACCTAATTTCTCGCTATCTGACATTGTATTCTCTTTGCCTCGAAAAATAATCCCCTTCTCTGCAGCCTGATATAAAATTAGATCCGGATCCATTCCTTTACCATCGTCCTTGATTTCAATAACTACTAGGTTTCCATCTACAAATGAATTGAGTGTAATAGTGCCTTGTTGCTTCTTGCCCTTAGCCTGGCGATTTTCTGGGGATTCCACGCCATGGTCTACAGCGTTTCGAATCAAATGAGTCATCGGATCAGCAATGGCCTCCACAATCGACTTATCGAGTTTTGCAGATCCATTCAACACTTTTAATTCAATTTTTTTGTCCAGCTTCTTGGCTAATTCTCGCACAATTCTTGGAAAGCGGCGAAAGACGTTATTCACAGGAACTAGACGTGCGCCAAAGACGATTGCTCCTAGTTCACTTGTAATCCTAGAAGCTTTCGACGTAGCAAGCTCTAGATTAAAAAGCCCTTCGCTTATATCTCCTCTTTCACCTTCTAACTGCGCTGGCAATTTCTCCATCGAGTAACGCAGTAATTCTAACTCATGTACTAATGAAACTATGTGCTCAATCTTAGACTCTTCAACCTTAAGCACATTGACAGATTTAATTGCTTGCGCCATCTCTGGATCTTCAAGCATTTCCTGAAGTACATCAACTACTGAATAAACTAAATCAATGCTCGTTTGATTTATCTTCCGTTTTCCTGAGCGCACCTCATCCAATAGAGTCTCGGCTTCATGAGCAACGGTTGTAATATTGTCCAAATCTAAAAAGCTAGCGTTTCCTTTAATTGTATGAAGGCTACGAAAGACAGAGTTAATCAAATTTTTATTTTCTAAATCGCTTTCAAGTTTAACTAAATCTGCTTCCAAGGACTCTACTGCCTCTTTGGATTCGTTTAGAAAGGCATTAAAAATTATTGGATCAACAATAGTCATTGTTCATCCTAACCAACTATGATCTTCGATGCCATTTGATCGCTTACAAACTGATCCGTATTGATTTCCAGAAATTTTCGCCCAGTCTCACTCCAGTGGCTGTCCTTTTTTTTAAGTATTTCCCAAGCAGCAGAAAACATTTTCGGATTTAGCTTATGTCGAGCAAGAATGCGCTCTACATCACTTGACTCTATTTTTTTTACCGAAAGATTCTTTGCTTCAAGGGGCCGGTTGATTAGTACAGCCGTCGTATTACCTCGAACATGGCAAACCACAAAATAGCTTGTACCTTGACGCTGAATCCTCAAACGTAGTCCTCCATCGATCACACTCATAATTTTTCCGCGAACAGCAGCCAATCCTAGAACAAATTGAGCAGTCTTTGGAACTGATGTAATTTCACTAGCTGGCAAAATATACTCAACGTCTTCCATTCGCAACGCCAGCGGTACACCTCCTATATCAAAAATAAATAGCTCTCGACGGTAGATCCTCATGCAGCATTTCCTTTTCCATCGAATTCATCTGAGTCGACTGAATTTTTCTGTGCTTTGAGTTCTTCTACAGAAAAGAAGTTATCATCGCCGTCGTTGCTGCCATTAGCTTCATCGATAAACATGCTATCGGGTTCTGTTACAGGGATGCGAGCCAATCCTGGCTTACTATCTTTACCATATTCGGCATAGCTGTAGTCCTGTAGGTGAAATTGATTTACTAAATTGTTTAGCCGGCTAACCATTCCTTCAAGATTCTGAATTTCTTGATCGACAACTTCCGCACCTCGGGTCACGAACTGCATAGAACCTAAATTATCCCGAACTGCAGAGTTTATTTTCTGAATCGCATCTAAAAATCTGGATGAAGATTCTGCCTGCTTCGTAGAGGCATTAGCAATTCGCTGAATTAAGGAAGCCACCGCTTCAACATCCTTTATGACACCATCCAGAGCCACGCCCGCGCCTCGAGCTAACTCTGATCCGACTTTTACTCGCTCGCTAGTTTCTGAAATTAAGTCATTTACTTCACCAGTTAGTTTTCCAGTCCGTGCTGCTAGCTTTCTAACCTCTTCCGCAACAACTGCAAAGCCCTTGCCATGCTCACCCGCCTTCGAAGCCTCAATAGCCGCATTAATCGCAAGCAAGTTTGTTTGTGTCGCAAGTCCATTAATCGTCGACACAAGAACGTCAACCTTAGTAGCAGACTCCTCAATTTTTCCCATCGCTTGAACGGTTTCTTGAACGGAGCCGCCTCCCCTCAAAGCACGCTCCATTGCCAATCTAGACAAAGATGCGGCTTGACGCGAACTCTCATCTGAGGAATGCAATAGTTCATCAATCCGAGAGACTGACACCGAGCAATCCTCAAGATTCATCGACTGTGTCATCATATTGCGATTGATCTCTATTGCAGAAAGAGCTGTGGAGTCTGTATTCTCTTTTACTTCACTAACACTGCTAGCAATAATTTGTGAAGCATCACGAATGGTCGAAACAATTGCATAAGTTTTATCCAGGAAATCGTTCATTGAGCGAGAAATTTCCGCCATTTCGCCGACTGCACGGACCGATACTCGTTTTGTAAGACCTCCCTCACCCGTAACAATATCGCGGAAATGATCAACCACAAGCTTCATTGGCCTTGTAACATTCCACGTAACAAGGAGAACTGCTGTTAATCCTAGAAAAATTGTAACGAGAAGCATTAGCTGCAAGCCATTTAATATCTGAGAGAAGCTAGCTTTGATACTGTCCTGATCCTGAAGCTCAAGCGCTTCAAATCGTACTGTAAGCCGTTGAACCGCCTGTTCTAGCCCATCACTTAGGAGAAGCATTCTACGACGAATACTTTCTCGCTCTTTTCGTGAAATCTTTTTGTCGCTCTTTCTACGCTCCCCAAGCTGATACAAATATCCGCTATAATCTTCAATTTGCGTAAAAATCGCCATATAAATTTTCATTGACTCTGGTCTTTGACTATCTCCCGAGAGTGCTTGAGCGTTACGAATACCTTGCTCGACCTCTTTCAATAAGCGCATTGCCTTGTGGCGTACAGAAGCATCGTTATCCGAGCCTAAATAACGCGCCACTTCGTATTTCGATTCGAAGATCTTCACATGATATTCTAGTTCGTGGGCATGGACGTTTGTCCACTTTTGAGTAACCCATTCTTTCTTCTCCATGGACTCAGAAAAGATTCCAGTATGCAGGCCAGAAAACCCGGCAACGGATATTAAGGTGTACACATTAAAGCCTATAGGTACTAAAAACCCAATCGCTATCCGGAATCCGATACGTTCCCAGAAATAGACTCCATAGCTGTCCTTAAGAAACTTGGTCCACATAATATGCTCTGTCTAATCTATCGGATAGAGGAGCGTAAAAGTTTATTGTAGAATATGTAAAGGCAATGTAATTTAATTTTCGGTGGAAGTATGAAAATCATTGTAGTAGACGACTCGGAAACCATGCGCATGATGATGGCCAAATTGTTACGACAGGCTGGGTACACGAAACTTGACCTGGTAGAGGCTGCTAGCGCCAAAGAGGCCTTGGCAGCAATAGCCAAAGGAGACATTGATTTAGTTCTATCGGACGTAAACATGCCTGAGATTGATGGCATTGAGTTAGTAAAGGTGATTAGAGAAAAGTTTAAAAGCCTTCCTGTCGTTATGATTACGACGGAAAGCTCCCCTAAGATGCAGCAAAAAATGATTGACGCCGGAGCACATAAAGTTCTCACTAAGCCATTCTCTGCAAAGCAACTAAAAGATGTTTTAAATCAGTTTTTTGGTAAGTAATGCTCCCACCGATTCGAATAACTCCTACGAAACAAAACCAAGAGCTTTCGCAAAGGTTAGCTACTGAGCTAGAGAACATCCTGCAGCTTATATTGATGGGAAATTCCATAAAATTGGCGCCATTTGAAGCCTTCTCAATGCCCATCGCCACTTACTTAAGGGTTTATAAAAAAAAGTCCGTTATCGTCAATATTGACATTGAGAACAAGCCCAATGATAAAATCTATATGTTTTTTGAATTTAATTCAGCAATTGTTCTTGGTAGTTATCTTCGGCAACAGTCTGAATCAGTAATTAAATCGAAAATTGAATCCCAAGAGTTTCTAAATATTACTGCAGATGCGTTCGATGAGATTAGCAATCAATTCACTGGCGCACTCGATCGTTCTATTCGCCATCTATCCAGCACTAACCTCCATCTGGTCATGAACTTCGAAAAAAATTTATTTCCTGATGATAAAATTTCTGAAGAGTTCTTCATCTCAAAGAAAGAATATATTGTGTGGCTATCTACTTTGACACTAGAGCCATATACAAAAGAAAAGCTTACAATACTGATTCCACAGCCAATTTTTGAGAATGTCGTCGGCCAACGCATAACCTATGTTGATCTAATTCCAGAGCATGTAGCATTATATAGTCCCAGTAGTAACTTCGCAAAAATGGTCAAAGGCAAGATTGAAAGCCGTTATTGTGAGGTAGACATAATTGCCAGCTTAGAAGACATTATTCGCTCCGCTGAGCAAATGAAACACTCTATTCTAGCAATTGATTTCGGTGTAGTGGCAATGCCGTTACCTCCCCGTATTGATATATTTTTTCAGCATTTTATAAAGACTGGTGCACAAAACTCAAAACGTACATGGATTTATATACAAGGAGCAGATCTAAATCCTCGTACTGCCCTTACGGCAATCGGATTGACCGAAATGGCCGGAGTGACAATTGCTGATTCCAGGGAAGATCTTGCTCCTTGGTTGCAAATGCAGATCAAAAAACTGTATGACTAATAATCATGGAAATTTGCAGGAGATTAAATCTTGTATGGTTTTTAATACAAAAATCAATGTTTTTTGTGCTTTATAAGCACATTAAAATATTGCTATATACTGGATCGTATAGGGGGAGGATATTATGCAGGAACTAAACAAGGAATTATTACTTCGAAAAGTCGCGCCAGGTACAGGGACTATTTTAATTCTAGGGTCCACTGGAACAGGTAAAACTCATTTGGCTCGAAAGATTCATGAAGCCAGCCAAAGAAAGCAAAAGCCATTTATTAGCGTCAACCTAGGCACGCTCAATGAAAACCTCTTCGAGAGCGAGTTATTCGGTCATGAAAAAGGAGCCTTTTCCAGTGCCCATCAAAAACGTATTGGTAAGTTTGAAATGGCCCAAGGCGGCACCATTTTTCTAGATGAGATTGGTGAACTAAGTTTACCAATGCAGACAAAATTATTAGATATTCTCTACAGCAAAACAATGACTCCCGTTGGCAGCAATCGTGTGATTGATTTAGATGTACGAATTATCGCAGCCACCAATCGAAATCTGAAAGACATGGTCCTCAAAGGTGAGTTCCGCGAGGACCTCTACTTCCGAATTCAAATTTTTTCTACCACGCTCCCGGATATTGCAAATGACTTCGTACGCCTGAAATATTGGATAGACTTTTTTCTCAAGCAACACGGAAAATTAAATAGCCAGCAATATATTTTAAGTGATCAAGCTCGGCGAAAATTAATGGAGCATACGTGGCCGGGGAATCTACGGGAGCTCAAAAACTGTTTAGAATTTGCCGTGACCCTTTGTGAGAGTCAAACGATCGAAGTAGAAAACCTTCCTGCATATAGTGGTGACGTCTTACACCGTAGCAGAAATCAAATCTCTGAATTTCCACTGCTATTTCAGGACGCTAAAGCACAGTTTGAAAAAGCCTATCTTATGGCAATGTTGAAGCGCTTCAATGGCAAAATTAACCAAACGGCGCGCGCCATACAAATTTCAAAGGTTACCCTGATTGAAAAAATTCGCCTCTACCAGATAAATATTGAACAGATTAAATTTGAAAATTTTTTTATCGAAAAAACAAACCAGTCAGGAACTGCCTAGCAAAACCCTGATTCTAAAAGAGTTTTTTAACACACGCTAAATTTTTCTCATTAAGCTTCCACGGACCCTTTCCGAACAGTTTCGTGACATGAGAGGGTATTTGGATGCTGACGAATTATGAAGGCGAGCAGATAGAGGTCGCCGAAAACTTACCAATGCTACCAGTGCGAGACATAGTGGTTTTTCCGTTTATGATTCTCCCTCTCTTTGTAGGGAGAGAAGGCTCTATCAAGGCAGTTGAAGAATCACTCGCCTCTAAAGACCGACTAATTTTTTTAGTTTCTCAAAAGGACACTCGAGACGAATTTCCAGCTCCAGACGGCATCTACAAGATGGGTACTGTCGCAATGATCATGCGAATGCGCAAACTACCTGATGGCCGCATCAAAATTCTTGCACAAGGTTTAACAAAAGCTAAAATTAAGGACTACAACCAAACTGATCCGTTCTTTCAAGTAAATATCGATAAAATTGACGAAGCAGAAATCTCTATGGAAGAACGCGTAGAAGCTGAAGCGCTTATGCGCAATGTTCATGAAAATCTGGAAAAAGTTATTTCTTTAGGACGAGTACTCTCTCCAGATATCCTAATGGTATTGGATGATATCACCGAACCTGGCCGACTAGCAGATCTTGTAGCCTCCAACCTTGGCCTAAAGATGGAAGAGGCTCAGGGATTACTGGAAAAAACAAACGCCTTAGATCGCATTCGTCTAGTAAATGAAATCTTAGTTCGTGAACTTGAAGTTTTGGCGATGCAAGCCAAGATTCGCTCTCAAGCTAAGGACGAAATGAACAAGTCACAAAAGGAATATTTCCTACGTGAACAAATTCGTGCAATCAAATCAGAGCTTGGTGATGGTGAATCTAAAGCAGAAGAATTTGTTGAAATGCGCCAGAAGCTTCTCGAAGCTAAAATGTCTGAAGAATGTGAACAAGAGTCGTTGAAACAATTACATCGATTAGAGCGCATGCATCCGGACTCTTCGGAAGCCTCCATTATGCGCACCTATATAGAATGGCTGATTGATTTACCATGGAGCAAGAATACTACAGACAATTTAGACCTAAAGCATGCCAAGGAAGTTTTAGACGAAGACCATTTCGACCTGAAGAAAGTAAAAGAGCGCTGCCTGGAATATCTTGCTGTTCGCAAACTGAATAAAGAGATGAAGGGGCCAATTCTTTGCTTCGTTGGGCCCCCTGGTGTGGGAAAAACAAGCCTTGGTCGCTCGATTGCTCGTGCTCTTGGCCGAAAGTTCCAGCGCATCTCTCTAGGTGGCGTAAAAGACGAGGCTGAAATTCGCGGTCACCGTAGAACTTATGTCGGTGCGATGCCAGGAAAGATTATCCAAGGATTGAAACATGCCAAAGCTAATAATCCTATCTTTATGCTAGATGAAATCGATAAACTCGGCTCCGATTTCCGAGGCGATCCATCATCAGCACTACTTGAAGTGTTAGATCCAGAGCAAAACAATACTTTCCGCGACCATTACCTCAATATGCCTTTTGATCTCTCGAATATTGTGTTTCTTGCGACCGCAAATGTAATGGATACGATCCCACCGGCTTTACACGATCGTATGGAAATTATCCAGCTGTCTGGATATACGGAGGAAGAAAAAGAGAAAATTTCAAAACAATACCTCATTCCTAAGCAAATGAAAGAAAATGGGGTTACGAACAAAAATATTCAGTTCAAAGATGATGGGCTGACATATCTAATCCAACACTATACACGTGAAGCTGGTCTTCGTAACCTGGAACGTACCATTGCAAGCGCATGTCGAAAAGTAGCTCGTAAAGTTGCAGAGGGTGACGATAATGTCACCGAGGTTACACCGACTGAAGTCTCAAAGATGCTTGGGCCGGCGATCTATGATCGTGAAGATGCACAAGCTGAAGATTCAATAGGGGTGTCTACTGGCTTAGCTTGGACGCAGGGTGGTGGTGAAATTCTTCATATCGAAACTTGTATGAGTAAGGGTAAAGGCACTATAACTCTAACTGGTCAAATGGGCGAAGTGATGAAAGAGTCAGCACACGCAGCACTTGGCTTCTTACGCTCCAACGCGGAACGCTTCGGTTTCGACTACAAAATTTTTACTGAATATGAATTCCATATCCATATTCCGGCTGGCGCTATTCCGAAGGATGGCCCCTCTGCCGGTGTGGCGATGGCTTGTGCAATCATCTCCTCTATTTCGGGAATTCCTGTCCGTAAGGATATCGCGATGACTGGAGAAATCTCCTTAACTGGTCGAGTACTTCCAATCGGTGGACTGAAGGAGAAAGTACTTGCTGCGATGCGTGTGGGAATTTCAAAGATCATCATTCCGGAAAAGAATATGAAAGACCTAGAAGAATTAGATGAGGAGTACAAGGAGAAACTAACCTTCTTACCCGTAAAGCACATCGATGATGGCTTCCAATATGCACTCGCTAAACCGTTAAAAATTGCGTCGACAAAGCCAAGTGGAACGGCTAAAAATAGGGCGTTAAAGAAACGGTCACGCAACAATGGCAAGAGAACAGCAGCTGGACACGCAGCTTGAAGAACCAGACTCTTTAGAAACTTACCCTAGTAGGGTTCTTGTGCCTTTTCATAAGAGGAATGTGCTCTTCCGTAAGAGGAGTATGCCTCTCATAAAGAGCAAGAGAGCCCGGTAATGGACTTTCCCTACCTACCAGTCGCATTGCTACTACTAAGCTGGGGCATATTTTCGTCTTCGGAGACGGCCTTCTTTTCGCTGAGTAAAGTTCAGCTTAAAGAGATTGCGGACAAGTTTCCACGTCAATATAAGTGGATCTCTCACCTACTAGAGCGCCCGACCTCATTAGTAGCTACCTTAATGATCGGAAATGAGTGCGCAAACGTTTTCCTCTCTAATGTTTTAGCCACCTACTATAACAAACACTTTGACTCTTGGTTAACTATCACGATTATCAATCTATGTACGGCTCTACCTCTAATTATTATTGCTGAAATAACTCCGCGAATTTTTGCGGCAAAAGCGAATATACGTGCCTCGCGTTTTTTGGCTCCACTCGTTTGGTTACTCTACTGGATTTCGGCACCACTACGAATTTTCATTGAGCTTGTGGTGAACTCATTATCGAAGCTCCTTGGCGTCAAACATAGTGAAATGAGTGAAATTTCGGAAGATGACTTTCTGAACGTTGTGGAAGATTCTAAGTCTAAGGGTGCGATTGGAGAGTCTGAACAAGAGCTGATTGAGAATGTATTCGAGTTGGACGATGACCACGCAAGTGAAATTGCAGTCCCGGTAAAAGAGTATTTTACAATCCATAAAGAAGATTTTATTCATGATCTGATCCCCAAAATTTTGGGGCATGGCTATCGCCGAATTCCAGTCATTGGTGATTTTCCCAATGAAGTTGTGGGCGTTCTTTACACTAAGGATCTGTTGACCTATGCCCATCGGGATGAAGAGGAAATAGCCGTTTCTCATTTGATGAGGGATCCGGTCTTTGTTGACCCATCGATGCCGGTGGAAAACCTCTTTAAGCGACTGCGCCAATTGCGAATTCATATTGCCTTCCTCTCCAAAGATGAAAAGACAGTCGAGGGAGTTGTAACCATGAGCACGATCCTTGAACAAATCTTTGGTGAGTTAGCAGAAACTGCTGAGGAAAGTGACTCCGTATGAGTGGGTTCATTGAACTTTTCTCCTCCCCAGCTATCCTGCTAGTCTTTGCAGCTCTTGGCATGGTTTCGGCCGCCTTCTTTACAGGCACGGAAATCGCACTCATCTCTGCAGACCGCCACCAACTAAAGCGCCTCCGTAGAGAGGGAAGCTCCGGGGCTTCTTTTGCCCTGATTTTGCTCGATTCCATCGAGAACCTATTGACTATTACACAATTCGGTACGAATTTATCGATCGCCATCACCACTACTCTAACTACTATTTATGCCATGCTGTATTTAGGTAACGAGGGCGACTGGCGAGTGGTTGCCGTATTGACTCCAACAATCCTCCTCCTTTGTGATTCCATCCCAAAGGTGGTAGCCCGTTCGGCTTCTGTTCGTTGGTCTGTGACTTGTGCCTATTCTCTAATTCTGATTAGCGGTCTCTTTTCACCGATCGTAAAAATTCTTTCCTTTTATACCGCACAAGTCTCCCGGTTGGCTGGTATGGGGGCGCCAGATACAATCACAGCTCGCCGTTTAGCTCGAGACCAACTCTTCTCACTCCTTGGGGATAAAGACTCTGGCTCAGAAATTCGCTTTACGCAAAAACGCATGATTCGCAATATTTTAGAGTTTTATTCTCAGTCAGTTCGTAAAGCTATGGTGCCACTGGTGAATGTGGATGCGATTGAGGTCAATGCAGCACTCAAAGATGCAATTGAAATGTTTGAGACTCTCCGTCACTCTCGCATTCCGGTTTATGACGAACGAGTCGATAACATTGTAGGTATTTTGCATTTTATGGACCTCTTCGCGGCAGACAACTTGGAAGATACAGTAGAGAACCATATGCGCGAAGCAGTTTACGCATCGGAACACCAACAACTTGAAGCCTTAATCTCAGAGATGAACGCTAAAGAGTCAGTCATGCTCATAGTCGTTGATGAATATGGCGGTGCAGTTGGCGTTATTACGAAAGAAGACGTGCTCGAGGAAGTGGTAGGAAATCTCTCCGACGAATTTGATGAAAATACTTTTCTCTTCCACCGAATTTCTGAGAATGCCCATTTGGTGAATGTAACCATTGAGATTGATGACCTTAACGAAAGACTCGGGGCAAACCTGCCAAAAGGCGATTACGAGACGCTTTCCGGGTTCCTCCTCCAGCAATTTAACCGAATTCCGAGTACCGGAGACGAGCTTTTCTTTGGCAATTTAAAATTTAAGGTATTTAAATCATCTGATCGTGCAATTCAAACCGTTGTTATTTCAAAACTAGCTAACTGAAGAAAAATACGTAACCGTGTACAACTAGCATTCGACCGTAGATCAGTTTAAACTCAAATTATGCTCTTTAAGGCTCTTATCATTACAAAGCGCAAACACTATGAAAAGCGACTCTGCAACCTTTTACTCGACATGAACATTGAGTATCAAGTCATGCATGAAGGTGAAAAAATTCTACCAAATTTGACGTACTTTGATCCTCACCTCACCATCATCGATCTCCAATTGATGGATGAACCGGGTTATGAGACTTGTAAGCGTATAGTGACGGTAGATAGCAAGCGCAAGGTGGTGCTTTTTACTGATATCACGACAAACGTAATTCGCGAGCAGGTGATTCGATCTGGAGCCCGTGACCTTTTGACTGCACCATTTTCAGACGCAGAGTTTTATTTTACAGTGGAGAAATACCTGGAGGAATTCAATGTTGAGACTGGCTAGGATGTTATTTTTTTTGGGTATGATTTTCGCTGCAACACTAGTAATGAGTCCTTGGCGATTTGAGGGTAAGTCTCTACAGGGTCATATGGAACATGTGGTGGAGCGCACAGGGACGGGCGCCATTGTACAACAATTGAAAAATACGTTTGAATCTCAAACGGACAAACTACGGCATAAAATCCCAGAAGCTTTCAATACGGCTCGCAGAAAATTGGCGATGTGGATTAATCCTGCTCCTTCGAAAGCCCCGAAAGAACAGAATTAAATCCCATCTTTAGTCGTAATGTCGCTATGTATATCAGCCTTACGAACGCCTAGAGCGCTTGCAACCTCATCAATACACTTAACATCCGTACGCTTGTTCGGCCCTAAGCTCTTGCCAGTATACTCTGACAGTAATCGCTTTTGACCTATGCCAACCGCCAGTTGTGCCTCTTCAATCATAGCTTGGTCAAGGGGTAACTTACCCTTGGCCAACACGATCTCCGACTGCAACGACATTACTGCTAGCACTATTAACAACAACCGCTTCATCGCTACTACCTCTCTCAACTACAATAACTGTGACAACTCACTCTCGTGTAGTACCTTTTTCAAGGCACTGATCGCTCACTACCCTTATGTTGCAACTATCTTGCCAAGGTGTTTCCTTTTGGGAGCAACCTTAGATAGCCCTATGAAATCAATGATTTAAATAAAAATTCCGGTGTACGTTAAACTTCCCCCCCTACCCCAACTGACTATTTTTTAAACAGCGACTTAAGAGAGAGACAGTTCCTCAAAGAAGCAACAGTGTCCCGTCCAATAGTTCACTCGTGCGCCTACTATAAGCACTCTCATCTCATCCCATCTCAATAAAGGCAGCTCATATATGCAAAAAGGGAAGCCGTAATAGTCGGCTTCCCTATTCTCATGAACTAGGATTTAGTTTAAAACTTAGTCGGCAATATTAGGCAATTACTCGCCTCGAGTGTTCAATACTTTCTCGCGCTCGTCTTCTGTAGGGGCGCGTGTTCCTAAAAGCTCTGCAGCTTTGGAGTCTGCCCAAAAATTACATTGAGCCGAACTCGCAGCAACTTCAGCATTGCAACAAGTTTCCCAAGACGCTTCAAAGTCTTCCTTAGGCCCTAGTCCACTACTGTCAACTGCCAATGCAGGAACTGCTGATAAAAAAATCAATAAAGCCACGATCTTAATAATACGCATATCTTTTCTCCTAGTTCTATTGCTCTTCATACTGCAAAGCATATGCCACTCACACACTAATAGAACCAACAACTTAGACGGAAATTTAAAAATCGAACTGACAAGTTTAGGTGTATCTGCCTAATTCTTGTACAGCTAAAAAGTGCATTTAGCAGGATATTTTCCTTATAACGCTCATTTCCCTTATAACGGCTGAACTCCAGCAGGCTTGATAATCTCTAAGAGGTTCTGAAAGGCTGCTGTCACGCTGAGAGCGATTTGACGTCCACCTTTTGAGTTTACTTCTTTGATACTACCCTTGCCATCGTACTCTACTGTGATGCCTCCAACTCCTTGCTGCGTGATTTTTACTGGTTTCGAAAGGCTGTTATATGTAAAGGTGATTTTGCGCTTTTCTTGATCGATCATTGCCTTAATTCGGTTTTTACTATCATAAAGCAATCCAACGCCTCTACCGTCAGAAGTCTTGGCTCTCACTAAATTGCCTTTTGCATTGTATTGATACTTTGTAATCAGTGCCTTCTTTTGACCCTTAGTCTTATCTAACACTGCCACTTGAGTAACCTTACCATGAAACTGTTTCGAGTATTTCCAACCTACTTTTTCCGTTGGCGAATTCTTTAATTTTGGCAACCCAGTATCATCGTAGTACGCAAAAGTAGTCGTACCACTGGAGCGTTTGATTTCTAGTGGTTGCCCACAGCATTCATTGTAGGTCGTAACTGTTTTATCGCCATTAATATTGGTCGCCATTTTTTGCTTATAGACTGTGCCATCGGAGCGACGCTTTCGCCAATATTCGTAGGAAGCGATAGTTTTCCGGCCACTTCGATAGGTCGTCTCCACCGTTGTTTTGAAATGCATACGCTTATCTTTTGGATCTGACCAATAGGTGTACTTCATCTTCACGCCACGACGAAGCTTCACTTCTTTGGCACCACCCTCACCTGGAGGGCTAGCTGGATAATAAGAGATTTCCTCAAAAGAGCCATCTGAGTACTTGATTTTTGTTAAGTTATGAATATTGTCATACTCATAGATAAATTCATTACCCGCACCGTCTTTAGAATAGACCAAATCCCCAGCAGAGCACTTTTGCGCACTATTATAGCGCCTTGAACGGCAATACTTATACGTAGAAGCACGGCCTAAGTGATCCGTAGCCTGTTTGACCTTGCCATCTGTATTTGTTACAAAACGCAAAGTCTGCTTACCTCCGTCCGTAATCGCCACAAGCTTCCCTGTTTCATCATATTTGAAACTAAGGTCGACTCCTTGTACTTTGTCCACAAATCGAGTGATCTTGTATACACCCTTCACCACACGCTGCCGAGACACTTCCACACCGAAATCTCTTACGCTTGCTCTTTTCGTGAAATAAACCATTTTGCCCGTGCCAAATTCACGTACAAACCCACCTTTGATCACAGTTACTACCTGCTTATCCCCACGCTGAGTGGAGTACAGCTTCGTCCCAGTTTTTACCATTGGCATAACGCCAAGTGTTCTACCTTCCTCATCACGGAAATCTGCGTCCTTTTTCAACTTAGCCGTATAGGCTTGCGCATTGAATCCTCCACCTTGTTTTTTCTGCTTAGCTTTGATGAGCTCGGTAATAAACTTGTTCATATCCCCATTTGAAAAACCCTTAGGGGTAAAACGAGTCTTCTCACCGCCACCAGACTCCTGAATGACCACCGAACCATCTGCAGCCGGCACCAAAAACGATTCAAACTCAGTACCCCAACCGTATCCAAAAATGCCGTTATATTGAGAGCGGCTGTTATAAGTACGCTCTAGCTTTAACTGAAACCCCGGTCCTGCATTCGGGTGATTCAAATCTACGAAGCCAGTAAAATAATTTCCGTTGGTGATTGCAACTAGGGCGTCCGCCAGATTCGCTACCAGAAAGGTCGTCAGAGCTATTCCAAAAATTAGTGTTCCAATGAATCTTGGTCTTTGATTGGTGCTCATTCCTCGATTAGCAGTCATTTCTAACCTCACATATGCTTTTCGGCATCCCAAATAGGGTGCTTAATGATAAGCAAAAAAATCCCTGCGCTCCTACCACTTCTACACTTTAATTTGTACAATTTTTAGAATCACAAATCCGCCTACAAATTGGAGTGTGAGAATACCGGCTGATATCAGCCATCCCAGGGGAGTCGAAAAAAGAGGCTCAATAAACTTGGGGTCACTTAGGTAGAACATCAAACCTAAGCCAAAAGGCATACAGAATACAATCACCCCCTGAGCGACACCTTGGGCAACCATGGCAGCAATCTTCTGCTGCACCTTTAAACGCTCTCGAATAACGTGCACAATTGTCTCGAATGTCTCGGCCAGATTTCCACCTGTTTCTTTGAGGATGATGATAGAGGTGACAAACATATTTACATCTTCGGAAGGAATGCGCTTAGCAAGATTTTGGAAAGCCTCTTCCACGCTCACCCCAAGACGGTTCTGTTGTAAAACATAATCAAACTCTTTCGACAATGGGTCTGGCATCTCCTCCTTTACAAGACCCATAGCCTGAATAATGGATAGGCCGGACTTCATACCGTTGGCCATCAAGCTCAAGCCATCAATCATTTGTAGATTGAATCTATTCATTCGCTGCGCAAACATTCTCCGGACAACTATCTTTGGAATATGCCAGCCAAAGATAGCAATCACCAATCCAAAGCAAAGTGCTGGAATGAATTGTGGCAAAATTAGTAAGAACACTAAAATGCCTGGAACAATCGCTGAGAGAGTCATATAGAGAAGAACTTTATTGGGAGAGATCTCGATAAACATTTTTTCCAATGTCTCTACAATGTCATCTCTTGCGCCAATCGATTTCCAGCGTAGCCAATCTAGAAAACGACGAGCGTGCATATAAGAAACTACAAAAACAATAATCCCGACGATTATAGCTAGTGTTATCGGCTCCATTAAATCGCTTAACATAACCTACATGCCTCCTGCTTTCGCTGGTGGTGTACCGCTACCAGCGGCACGAGGCTTGGAGTCGGGCTTAGCACCTGGCTTAATTCCTCGTCTTGCATCCGATTTGACGACTGGCTTAGCACCTGGTTTTGGTTTCCCCTCCTTGTTCTGCTCTGGAGTATTAGAAAATAATGAACGTGGAATTTTCAAGCCTTTGGCTTCCATTTGCTCCACAAATTTTGGAATAAAGCCAGTAGGTACGAACTTACCAATAATCTTTCGCCGCTTATCTAATCCGGATTGCTCATGAATAAATACATCCTGCAAAGCTACTGTCTCTCCCTGCATCCCAACAACTTCGGTAATATGAGTGATTTTACGGGAACCATCGGAAAGTCGCGACTGCTGTACAATCAAGTTTACTGCGCCAGAAATTTGCTCCCGAATTGCCTTAACTGGCAACCCCATCCCTGCCATCATTACAAGAGTTTCTAGTCGGGCAATCGTATCTCTCGGAGTATTGGCATGGACTGTTGTTAGGGAACCATCGTGACCAGTGTTCATCGCCTGTAACATATCGAGCGCTTCACCGGCACGACACTCACCTACGATCACTCGATCCGGTTTCATTCGCAATGTTTGCTTCACTAACTCACGAATCGAAACTTCTCCTTCGCCTTCAATATTGGCTGGACGAGTTTCAAGGCGGACCACGTGATCCTGTCCCAAATCCAGCTCTGCCGCATCCTCTACGGTGATAATCCGTTCGCCTGTCGGAATAAAGTTAGATAAAACGTTCAACAAGGTTGTCTTACCAGAACCAGTACCCCCGGCTACGATAATATTGAGTCGCGCCTCTACACAGACTCGCAAAAAATCTGCAATCTCTGTGGTCATTGACCCAAACCCCACTAAATGCTTCCACGTCAAGCGTTCCGATGGAAATTTCCGAATGGTAAGCGTCGGCCCCTTGATCGCAAGTGGAGGAATGATGGCATGCACTCGAGAGCCATCGGGAAGACGAGCATCCACATGAGGAGACTTCTCATCGATTCTTCGACCTAAAGGCATCACAATCCGCTCAATCACGTTCATCAGCTGTTGATCAGATGAAAAGGTGGTTTTGGAGAGAAAATTTTTACCAGCTCGTTCACAATAAATTCGATCTCGCGCAATCACCATGATCTCGTTCACTGCTCTGTCCGCAAGTAGGTCTTCGAGCGCACCAAGCCCCAATGCCTCGTCAAGAATTTCCTTCACCAAGCGCTGCATTTCTTCCCTACCTTTAGCAACGACTGAGATATCTTCCCCATTTAAAACGTCAACAACGGTTGATTTGCATTTCTCACGTAGTCGAGCCTTTTCTGCCTCTGAAGAACCTTCTTTCTTAAAGTCAACCCGTTCAACGAGTTCTTTGTGTACACGAAGTTTTAAGGCGGAGCGTGTATCAATCACATCGGTAGAGCCTCCACGGAGACTAGATTTTTCTGTAGGCACACTTTTTTCTGCAATTGCCGCATTAACTTCAGTGGCTGCTTTCTTTCCAAGCCTCCTTGGCTTTTTCACCTGAGCTAACTTTGTCAATAGATTCTGCTGCTGAATTTTCCGTACCAACTCGTGATAACCTCTAGTCGAAGAAGCATTCGGCACAGAAACTAACACTGGGTTACCTTGAGAAAGAGCCGTATTATTTGCCTGCGGGTCATCCGGGATTACTCCCAAAATTGGGCACCCTAAATTTCTTTGAATCGTCGATGAATTTACAGCTGCATTGCCAGAAAAACGATTCACCACCACTTGAATAATCTCTTTTGGGAACATATTCTCGTTAATATCTTGAACCATACGCATCGTCTGGTGCATAACGAGAATATCTGGAATAGTCACAACAAAGATACTCGTGGCAAATTCCATTGCCTTTATAGTACAGGTGTCTAAGCGCGAACCACAATCTACAACAACAATCGGATAGAGATTGCGTACACCTTTATAGAACTTTCCCAAGGCGTCCGGAGAAATTTTAGAGGCCTCACTAGAGGTTTTCGGAGCAGAGATCACATGCAAGCCGTTTGCGTGCTGAGTAACGAGCTTCTGCATTGCATTTGTGTCGTAGTGGCCTACGTGGTTTACAGCATCAACTAACAATCTTCCCTGCTTAATACCAAAGATAAGATTCTGGTCACCGCAAGCGGACATGTCTTGGTCAATCAGAAGGGAACGCATGCCAAATTCTTTAAGAAAGGCAAGCGCAAGGTTAGCAGAAAAAACGGATTTTCCAACGCCGCCCTTTCCACCTACTATTGCGATAATATGTCCAGCCATCCTAGCTCCTTCTACGCTTCCTAGCGATATATTCTCCGTTTACGTTTCTTATTTCCGATAATTTTCTTCTTAATATCTTCCGTGCCTTTCGAAGCATCAGAAATAATCTGCGGAGTGATGAAAACAACAAACTGTGATTTATTCCGGCGGAACGCTTTTGACCGTAGAAGAGTAAAGATCGCACTGCCAGCACCTTCACCTGCTTGCTCTGGATCCTTATCCACATCAAGCGCCATATTATTGGAAATAAGACCACCTAATACTGCGGAATCACCGGAGCGCACTGAGACTTGGTTCTTAATCGCCGTATTACGAACCGCCGGCTGGGAACCGGCACCGGCGCCAGAAATTGCAGAAAAATTAAACTCCACATCGCGCAAGAAAACTATGTCGTTATCTTGGATTTCAGGCTTAACGGCTAGGGAAATACCAACTGGCTGGCTCTGAGTAACTGGAACTCCATTTACAACTTGGGCAATAAACGGAACTTGATCCTGCCGACTAATGGAAATCTGCTCCTTATCTAGGCCAATCCCTACAGCTGAAAAGAGCACTCGTGCATAGCCACCATTCGTGCCTTTTTGTAAACGTGGAATTAAACTTGAAATAGTTGCAACTAGGGATCCGTCGGAATTAGCGCCTCCTTGGCCTGTGTTCGTCACACCAAACCTAAAACCCGCATCCTCACTAATCGTAGGTGCCCACTTCAGGAAGGCGATGTTGAAATATTCCTTGGCGATCTCCACAAAATGGAAGGTTACTCGAACGGTCTTCGGTGGAGGCGGTGGAGGTGTTTCATTTACATCGATCAAATTGCGAATCGCTTGCTTCTTGATTTCTTTCAGAACGCCTTGAGCTACAGATTGAGAAACCAATACTTCCGGCACGTACGTCTTTGCGATGTCTTCGGCTCTAGTTTTATCAGCTTCTGAGTCCACCACTCCTTCCAGAAAGAAAGTATCGTTTGCCACACGCACCGTTACGTTCACCGAACCAGGCTGCCGATTAATTTCGTCTTGGATTCTTTTTCCGATCGCCCTTTGGGAAACTTTAGAAAGTTGCACGAGACAAATATTATTCCCTTTACAGCCACCGAAAGCTTCTACTACACGTAGGACTCGATCAAGATCTTTGGGAACGACAAGTTCACCATCAATTACAATCTTGTCGCCTACGGAAGCAATCGTTAGTCCTTCAACAGTATCGAGCAAGCGACGCATTTGTGTAACTTGGAGCGATAAATCCGTAGCCGTGACAATATACTTAACCTTACGGCGAACCTTACCTTGCAAGTCGTAGATTACAACGTCCGTCACACCCTTCTTAACCGGAATGATTTGCACTGCAAGTTCCGTGGCAATTCGTTCAATGCGCAAAATTCCCTTTTTGACTGGGTCGACTTTACTCGGCTGAAAGTCAAATTCGATCGTGTCTAAAGAGCCAACGGAAATTTCTCGCACCTCGTCGTTATCATCTTCCTTCGGAGCAATTTGTGCCGAAGCAAGCATGCCATAGAAGAACGCGGCAAAGACTGCCACGAACGTGATCCAAATAGTGCAGCTTTGAATATTGCGGCTTTGCGAGAAATACCCCATATATAACGTTATCAAAAACGGCTAAGCTCTTTTGATTTTTTTGGTGATTTCGACCACTTGCGCTGTTAGTTTTCTCATCGCTACGTGAGCCTTTTCACGGCAACAGGTACAAATATTAACGAGTACGCGGATTCGTTGGCTGGAAGCCTCTACCACGAGCTCCACCAGGGCTCGCTAAAGCGCGCTTTCGAGCAGCGTCCTGTTGGCCACGGGCTGAGCCGCGCGCTAACTTTGAATTCTTTCCGAGGATTTCACGAACTGTGGCTGTATCCAGATTCTCTTTCGCGTTATCGTCGTTATTTCGTAGCGCAAGATACACACCACCAAGACGTTGCTCAATCAAAAACAATTGCTGCATTTCGATCGGGTCTACTTCGAGAGTCACGGAGTTATAACTTGTATATTCCGTCAAATTGGAAACCTTCTTAGCCCGTTTTCCTCTCCGATACGGATCCGCTTCTAGAATTCCAGGCACTGTATTTGTAATTAATTTACCCGTCGATAAAACCAATACATCTTGCAACACTGTTTTTGCTTCAACCAAAAATGGATCACCTTTACCTAAGTCAATAATGGAAATTACATCGACTCGATCGCCAGGCTTAATCAGTCGATTCACACCTTTCACATCATCAACCCGAACCGTTATCGCTCGACGACCAACAGTCACTTGTCGTGATAATCCTGTTCGCGAGCCAATCACTGTCACTTTTGTTCTAGTTATTTGTTCACCTTTTTGAATGGGCGCAATTGCAAGACCACCTTCGAAATCTTTTAATTTCCTGCCCGCACCTGGTTGCACAAATTTTTTCGGCATCTCAATGATGTGAAGATTAATTTGGTCAAGTGTCTCTAGCTCTTTAATATTTTCTTTAGCAACGACGACAGTAACCATCTGCCCAAATTTTTCCTTTTGTCGCTCCAGATTGGACTCCACATAGGAGTGCACCATCATGACAGCGAAGGCTGCTAAAATAAATGACATTGTAAACGCGCGATTATTCATGGATTAACCTCCCCACAGAAGGAGCCCAATGTGTTATCGGCAAATGGCTTGCGCGAAGTGCAAATACCGTAGGCACTGCGAATACGTACATTCTGGCGAAGCCAACCAGCTTCGGCTTCACCGGGCTCATCACGTGATCCTGGAAATGTTTTTGGCCTCGTTCCGATACCCAACTGAACGGTCGGTGCAGGAGAAAATGACCCTATTGTCGTCGTAATTTCGTTGGAAACACCCATAAAATAGGCGGAACGGTCCGAGGGGTTCCGTTGGTACTCATCGATAACCGGATAATCTCGATGATTGAGTAATTTCATAAAAAGCTGCGAACGCAGGTGCTTTTGCGCAACGATCGATTTATTGATTGCCACATTAATCTTCAGCGTGTACCAGAAGAAGGCTAAAACCATGGGCAGCATTAAAATAAACTCCAGGAGAGCTTGCCCTCGCTCATTCTTTATAAATTTTATTCGTTTACGAAATATATGCATCTAGCACCTGTTATCCTCGCATCTAACACCCGTTATCATATATGTAATCGGTGCGATCGCTCCTGGGGTTTAGGCCAGAAAGTCTCAACAAAAAAGTGCGGCATTCTTCGTTCGTACTATCCCGACCAAGGAAGGCATCAGAAGCTAAGTCGATAAAGCCAGTCCAGACTACACTCTGACTACTGCCTTGAGGGCCAATCTCAATTATCTTCCCCTCGTCCCGCTTCAACCACCAGGCTAGAGGAAGAATAAATAGCTTGAATTTAAAATTATACTGAACTCCTTCAGCCCAAGAGAAAAATCGTTGGTCTAGACCAAAACCCTCCGCTACGGGGTGTGTGCCGATAAAGCTGCCCGCCACAGGCTCATCTCCAGGGATGTCTCGCGCGTCTCCGACTCTAGACGGCGCTATATTACCCAGGAGATCCTCGTCAGTACCAGGACGCTTCACCATCGATCTTAGGACGCTTGAAGCGGCCTCGATCTGTTGGCCTTGATTCTGTTGGCCAGAAAGGTAAGCCCGCGCAGCCATATAAGTCGAGTAATGAATATAGTGGCCCCAAGCCATTGCCCAGCAAATCTGAATAAATGCGAAAATCAGAGCAATAATCACCATCACAACAATTAGGAACTCCATGAAGGTCTGTCCAGATTCCTCCAGAAACTTCCTTCTAGTTTTTGTCTGTCTCGCGTTAGTCATTTTTTTGCTCGCTGCACATCGGTCGTTTGCCCAACCTAATTCTGTGGAATAAAGATACGAAAGGTTTCCCCTGCCGCTGGTCGTGAAATTTGAATATGTCGTCGTGGGCCGCCCGTTTCATCCCAACCCAGTGCATTCTGATCACCGTATTTATAATTGTACTTGAGGAATGCCACTAACGGCGACGTGAGATTTTTGTAGATATATTGTGTATTCTCCATCAATGTGAACACCGCTAGCACGATCAAAATGATCACACCGGTCATCAGAATATACTCGACCATAGACTGGCCAGACTCCGAGCTCAACCTTCCTCTGCGTTGAGTCCCACATTGAACTTCACGTCGACGATTTCGAATCACCATAGATCTCATCAAAGCCATTGCAACCCTCCTGAATGCTCTAGCCAAATAACAATCCCAGTCGCGATAGCAACGGATGCTCCAAAGGAAAATTTTCGCGTTTTATCGATATCTGGATTTTCCCGTAAATAGCCTCGGAAAAAGACTGGACGCAACCAACGAAATAACTCTCTCATGAAAGGAACAAATCGTCCGACCATAATTACGTCAATCAGTGCATAGATTCCGCCAACAATAATCGAGAATAGGGCGACATAAAAGGCAAATTTAGGTCCACCAAAGGAGCCGATAGCCATCAGCAACTTAACATCCCCTGCGCCCATGATCCCCAGCGCATACATGGGGAAGTAGAGCACAAATCCGACGATAATTCCCAGGGTGGATAGCCCGAGTGCAACTAAGACATTGCCTTCGCTAAAGCCCATCCAAGCGCTAGCAATCAAACCAACTCCCATAGCAGGAAAAGTCCACCAATTGGGAATACGCTGCGTGAAGAGATCATAGACGCCTCCAAAGATTGCGACAGCTATAGCTATGGCCTTTAGTTGTTCCAAGTATTCGTTCCCGCAAACGGTGCTAAAGAACCTTTGCCAACTCCTCCTGGAGCCGTTCCTGTTTTTAAATTTTGCTCTAGATTGGTCCCCACACGCATCATCATGCGATCTAACATGGCATTGATGCCAAATTCTTCATGAAAGAATACATAGCGCGCAAATACAAGGCTAACGACAAAGATTAGTATGTACTCGATCATTGCTTGTCCAGACTGTTTACGCCTTCGCTTTGGACAAATTTTTGCTACTGGTTTTCGTGTACCTTCCTCAAGCATCGCCTCTTCCATAAGGGTAAAAAAGTTTGTGTACTGTAGCTATATTATAGACGCAAAGCGCCGTGACTACCAGAGCAGATAGCGCCTACGTGGGCTCTATTCAAAGATGTCATCGGTTTGTTCGTCGACTTTACCAAGTAGACCTTCGAGGATCTTTTTGAACTTGGCTTTAAACTGCATGATCATCGTCACGACAACAGCGAGAATGAGGATGTACTCCGTCGTAGTCTGTCCAGACTCTTCTCGTATAAAATTTTTGAGGCTATTATGCAGTTGCGGTTTCATTTCCTGTCCCCAGGCCCCGATCTAGTCATCTGTTTACTCGTCGGAATTCTTTCCAAAACCTTTATAACTATAAAGACCTTCCACTGAATTCCATCCTAGTATATTATAACTTTACGCGGTTATTTTTTCCACCCCAGCCCTCTATTCACTAAGTTACCTATGAAGTTATTAACACTATTTATAATTATAAATAATTCGTCGCGCTCCTAGCCTTTACTAACATTGCGCCGCATAAAACTAAGTGCTTGAAATGACACATATATTTGTATTCTAATGGACTGTGGGTTTCACATACAAAGATAGAAAAGGATAAAGAGGCAACTCAACCCCATGAATATAAAAAGAAATCCACTTTTAGTCATTCTAGGTATCTCTGGTTTTTTCTTCATCATCTTCATGATGTTCGTTTTTATTGTGTTGCAGACAATTGTAAAAGACGGCGGATCTCCATTGGCTTCGCTCCATAAGGGTAGACGCATCGGCGTCGTACCAGTGGCGGGCGTGATTCTGGAAGAAAATTCAAAAAAATTCCGTAAACAGATGAAAAAATTTATCGAAGATACGCGAATTGAGGGAATTATCGTTCGAATTAACTCTCCCGGTGGTGCCGTAGCACCCAGCCAAGAGATGCATGACTTAATCCTCGAATACAAAGAGAAGAAGCCCATAGTGGCGAGCCTTGCGACTGTTGCAGCCTCCGGCGGCTATTATATGGCTGTAGCCGCTGACCGCTTAGTCGCCAACCCTGGCACACTCACTGGCTCCATTGGTGTCATCATGCAATTTGCAGATCTTTCTAATCTCTATAATTGGGCAAAAGTGAAGCCTTATAACATCAAGAGTGGAAAATTTAAGGATGTGGGGTCCGACTTCCGCGGGATGAACCCGGAGGAACAGGCCCTCTTGCAGGAAATGATTGATGGAGTACATATGCAGTTTGTTCGTGCGGTGGCAAAAGGGCGAAAGCTGGGCCTAGAGCGTGCAAAACAATTGGCGACTGGTCAAATTTACACTGGCGAACAAGCACTGAAACATAAACTCGCAGATCGTCTAGGCGGACTTTCTGTTGCTGTAAAAGAAATAAAAGCGCTAGCAAAGATTGATGAAGAGGATGAAGTGGAGCTTGTGTATCCACGTAAGAAGCGTAAATCTATTTTTGATGCAGTCGAGCCGTTTGGCCGCGCTCTGGGCAGCAGCATCCTTTCTGGTCTGGGGCTAAACGACCTAGCCGAACAAACCAAGCGAAGCCAACGCGGAAGCAACCGGCACTTGCTATTCCACGTTCCAGGGTTTTAGAGCTTAGTAGTTACAGGTGGAGCGACTAAAGCAGATGGAGTGGTTAAAACAGACAACCATTCTGGTTCTAATTCTATTGCCCTTGCCCTTGCCCTTGCCCTTGCCCTTGAGTCTCACAAGCCCCCTAGCCCTAGCCCATACAAATAAAACTGTAGCTCCAGCTACAGCAGCTACTAAAAGAGACCAGCTGAGCTCTGCTCTGAATGCGAATAACTATATACGGACTAAGCGAATGTTGACAGCTGCTATTCGAAAACCAATTCCTGCGAAAGCCAAAGCAGCTAAATCTTGGTATCGCGCGTTATTTGCTCTGGTCACATTAGAGCGCTTAGTCGGTTCGAAAAAACAGGCGCTGAGGTATTTTTCCCAATGCCATAGAGATAAGAATACAAAAATTGGCTGCGCAGATATTGCAAGCCTTAAAGAATGGAGAGCAATGCGAAACTGGGCCTGTCGTAAAGAACCACTCCCAGAACCCTGCGTGAAACCACTCAAAAATAACAAAAGCCCTAAATCCCCGCGCTAGAGCTATTGGAATTGGTACTGGCGGCGAATTTAGGACTTTTTAAGAAAACAGAAAGAAAAAGGCCAAGAAACTTATGCTTTCTTGGCTCTTCTCTTACGAGTAGTTTTCTTCTTTGCTGTCTTTTTAGCAACCTTCTTACGAGTCGTCTTACGCTTTGTCGTCTTTGCTGTCTTTTTAGCAGCCTTCTTACGAGTCGTCTTACGCTTTGTCGTCTTTGCTGTCTTTTTAGCAGCCTTCTTACGAGTTGCCTTACGCTTTGTCGTCTTTGCTGTCTTCTTAGCAGCTTTTTTTCTTTTTGCAGCCATTGTATATCTCCTCATGTTAATTCAATTCGTTCTAAAAATTCACTCCACAAACCCACACTCACAAAAACCGAATCAAATTACCAATGTGTTTATAAATTTAAGTATAAGCAAAGTACTTCGGTCTGCAAATAAAAAATGGTGTTTTTTATTGCATAATATTTTTTAACGTTCTGATTTGAAACCGTCTGTCCATGTTTCGAACCTAAACAAAAAAAAATGGCGCGATTTTACAAACAAGTATCCACTCGAATGGAATAATCTCTGCATTTTTCTTTGCATGTCACAAACAAATGCAAAAAATTATGTTCAAACCTTCGGATTTCAGCCTTTTGGTTTGTATGGATCACGAGTTGAAATTGAATGTCAGGCCATCTTGGCGCTTCCGCAGTTAACTATTATTGGAATTCCGACAAACCATGCGATTGCAATGCGTGAGCGCATCTTAAATGCATTATCCGCAAGTGGTTTTGCTCTTCCAGATAAAAAAATTACAGTTTCCATTCGATTCGAAGCACAACTGGTGGAGCCCGAATGCCTTGACCTGCCTGTTGCGGTCGCAATTTTAGCTTCAATGGGAAAAATTTTGGCAAAAAGGATAGAACTTGGGTGTTTCATCGGAGTGTTAGGGTTAAATGGCGCGATTC
This sequence comes from Oligoflexia bacterium, assembly GCA_011087955.1. GTDB lineage: Bacteria > Bdellovibrionota > UBA1018 > CAIPTA01 > JAALKR01 > JAALKR01. Next base: position 28,985 of record JAALKR010000010.1, on the reverse strand, counting down.
ATTCGATTCAAAGCCAACAGGCCGTTGCGGCCTTCCTAAGAATAGAAAAATTCGACTTTGTTGCGATGTCTCCGGAAATTTATTTTCGTTGGAAAAAGAATATGGATGGTGGTGGCTTTAGCAAGTTGCCACAATTGGTGTCTTATTTATCCGGTGAGGAGTGTGGGGAGCCTCCGCTAATGCCAAGCTTACGTAATTTTCAACCCACTCAACCTGAAGGTGTTAAGTTTTTGGCGCTTCACGGACAGGAAACAGCCAAGCGCGCAGCTACCATTGCTGCCGCAGGGGCGCACCATCTCTTAATGGCTGGGCCACGCGGTGCAGGTAAAACTTCCTTTGCAGAAGCCATTCAAGAGCTCTTACCGTTACCTACGGACCAAGAGTGGGAACAAATTCTTGCTATCCACAGTGTCGTTGGAGCAAAAAGCCCGAACTCCAGACCCTTTCGTTCACCTCATTTCACAGTAACACAGATGGCACTGCTTGGCGGAGGCGTGCAGTTAAGCCTAGGAGAGTGTAGTTTGGCTCATCAGGGAATTTTATTTTTGGATGAGTTGCTGGAGTTTCCAAAGGCCTTGCTGGAGCAGCTCAGATTGCCTTTGGAGAGCCGCGATATAGTCTTAGCCCGTGGAACAGCCAAAGCAATAGTACCCGCAGGGTTTCAGCTAATCGCTGCGACCAATCTAAGTCCCTGTGGATTGTTGGGGCATCCAAAATTACAACCCAAGTCAAGCCATGGAGAGATTCAGCGCTATCAGAAACGACTATCTCAAGCATTACGAGATCGTATTGATTTACAGGTAGAATTAATTCCGGAAATAAAAGCGATTCTAAATAAAGCGGATTCCTCCCCACAAAAATTTTGTGAGATTAGAAAAAAGGTAGAGCTTGCACGGAAAGCTATGCTGTCTAGACAGGGCAAACCAAACGCATGGTTAGGAGAAAATGTATTTAACCATACATTTGATTGGAACAGTGGCACAAGAAAGCTTTTAAATCGCCTGGTAGATTCAAGAACCTTGTCCGCAAGAGCAACTATTGGTTTAGCCCGTGTCGCACGCACCATTGCAGATCTGGAGCAGAGAACCAAAATTCTAGAGCAGGATATTTTGGAAGCCAGCTTTTTTCGTCAAGATTTTGTCGGAATGGATATGAAAGATCAATCTGAAAATTGACGACGTTCGGGATATGACGTAGTTTCTGCAATAATGAATAAGACAACAACGAATAAAATAACGAAGGATCAGTTCTCCGCAAGAATGGTGATGGAGCCCAGGAAACCTCAATCTCAGCCGGCCAATAAACTGCCAGCTGATTTTATCAAAGATGTTACAAGCCTATTTAATACGCAGTTTGAAAAACAACGAGGAGAAGCCTCATTTTCTGTTCATGGCGCATTCTACCCTGACGAAGTTTTACTTTGTGTGACGCTTATGAAAGCAGGGGTCCTACGAGCTGCAAGCTTTTATGCTTCCATGGACTTACCCTCCCTCCCAAACATTACGGAAAAGCCTCAGCTACTCACGGAAAATCTTCAATTCATCGTAGACTTAGTGGCCTCCTGGTACCACCAATGCTTCGACGAATCAGGCCAGAATGGAATTGAGGCTGTCCATGATGCAGTCGATGAGCTAGGAGACGTCTGGGAAGCCGTAGATTGGGAAAAGAAAAAAATCTATGTCCTAGTAAATAAGGACAACCACACGTTGGAAACAGCGGCAGACCGGATATTGCGCGAAGGCGAACACTGACATAGAGACGTGACCAAGCACCCCTACTGTCCTCTAGCGTAACAACGAGCTTGGCAAACATTAATAATACATTGTGGCTACTGCTGAAGTGGAGCAGTTTTTCGATGATACCTGCTTGCCTTCTAGTCCGACAATCCAGGGCTCACCCCTTGCGCCTTCGGCAATGGATCGGGCTTATAGAACAAGCGATCGTAATGCTTACTATATGAGGTCCAACGGCCTGGGTTCGCGTCCTTAGCTATGATACCGAAGATGGAATTTACCTTGGAATCCAGGTCATCGATATAATGCACGATCAAGGCTTCTATCGTGGACGGTAACTTGGGTGAACCAAATTCAAGTTTTCCGTGATGGGCCAGAATCTGATGCTTCACTTGCAAACGAAGGTCCTCCGGAAAACCTTCAATTTTTTGAATGTGCCGATCTATCAGCTCACAACCTTGTACTAGGTGCCCAACAAAGCGACCGGAATCGCTATACTCCGTTCCGCGCCCCCAGGAAAGCTCTTCCACTTTGCCAATATCATGGAAAATACCACCGAGGATCAAAAGATCTTTATTCAGTGCCGGACCATAATAGGCTCGGTAGTGGTCACCAAGAAAGTGCAATATTCGACAAATGCTCAATACGTGCTCAAGCAATCCACCGATATAAGCATGATGTATAGACTTCGCCGCTGGCGCTTGTTTAACGTCTTCAGCAATTTTAGGGTCTTGTAAGACCGCAAGGCCCAGCCTCCGCTCAAACTCTCCTTCCATGGCTTCCACCATGGCCAGCAGCTCACCGTACATTTTTTCGACGTCGTAGGGAGTATGAGGGAGAAAGCGATCCACGGGATACATGCCGTCTGGAGTCTTCTCCACAACTTCAAGCACCAATTGCTTTTTGCCTTGATATAGGTTCACTTTTCCAGCCACACGCACAATATCTTTCGCCTGCACGGACTCAAAAACGCCTATTGCATCATTCCAAACGCGGCCTTCTACTTCACCACTTCGGTCCATCAACATAATGTTAAGATAGGGTTTACCTTTTTTGTCAAACTGTAGTCCCAAGTACTTTACGAGGAAGGCGCTCTCGATATCTTTCCGAGGCTCTAATTCTGCGACAAGCTGTGAATATTGCATCTGCTACTCATATCGTAAATATGTCTCAAGGAGAAGTAGACAAGTGGGCCAAGTAGACAAATAGACAAATAGAGCTTAATCAGCTAATAGAGCTTAATCAGCTGCAGAGGAGAATCATGGCATTAAAAATTGGTATCAACGGATTTGGACGAATTGGTCGGAAAGTAGCTCGCCTCGCGCTGGAGGAATCAGATCTCGAAATCGTAGCCATCAATGATTTAGGCGATGTACACACTGCGGCTCACCTGTTCAAATATGACTCGGTTCACGGCAACCTGCCTCAGGACGTGACTGTAGATGGATCCGTAATGTTGGTAGACGGGAAGCGGATTCAAATGCTGAGTGAGCGGGACCCGGCAAATTTGCCCTGGAAACAAATCGATGTAGACATTGTCCTAGAGTGTACCGGTGTTTTCACTGCGAGAGAAAAAGCAGCATTGCATTTAGCCGGCGGGGCTAAGAAAGTTCTAATTTCAGCCCCCTCTAAGGATGCGGACCTCACGGTTTGTATGGGAATCAACCAAGACTCCTATGACACTGGAAAACATGATGTGGTGTCTAACGCCTCCTGTACAACGAACGCATTAGCGCCAGTAGCTAAAGTTCTCGATGAGGTTTTCGGCGGAATCCAGCGCGGCCTGATGACTACGATCCATTCTTACACGAATGACCAACGAATTTTGGATTTACCCCACAAGGATCTACGACGTGCCCGAGCAGCAGCTGTAAATATGATTCCTACTTCAACAGGTGCGGCCAAGGCAATCGGCTTGGTGATGCCTCACTTAAAGGGCAAACTGGATGGGTTTGCAATGCGTGTTCCGACTCCGAACGTTTCTGTTGTGGATTTGACGGTTGAATTGAAAAAAGCAGTGAGCACTGACTCTGTAAATGCGGCCATGAAGCGCGCAGCTAATGGAGAGCTTAAAGGAATTCTGCATTATAGTGATCTTCCGCTGGTAAGCGGCGACTATAACGGGGATACGCACTCTTCTGCTTTCGATGCCATGAGCACGCAAGTTATCGACAGTACTATGGTCAAAGTATTAACCTGGTACGACAACGAAAGTGGTTATTCTATGCGTTTGCTCGACCTAGCTAAAATGCTTGGAGCAAAACTTTGATCCACTATATCGATGATTTCGACATAGAGGGTAAAGCGATTTTCCTACGACTTGATCTCAACGTTCCGATGAACAAAGTAACTGGTGACATTCGGGACACAACTCGGATTGACGAAGCTCTACCAACGATCAAATTCTGTGTCGAAAAAGGTGCACGCCTCATCATATCGTCGCATTTAGGACGCCCAGGCGGAAAAGTGGACCCACAATTTTCATTGGAACCGGTTGGACGTTATTTAGCAGAAGCCTTAGATGAAGAGGTTATTTTGACGGATAAGTATTATGACGATGGGGTTCATCAATTAGCCCGCCACGGCCTCGGAAAAGAAATTATTCTATTAGAGAATTTACGGTTTCATCCAGGCGAGGAAACCAATGATGAGGAGTTTGTCCACGACCTAGCTCGACTAGCGGATGTCTATATCAACGATGCATTCGGAACCGCTCATCGAAAGCACGCTAGCGTCTACGGTGTTCCTATGCATATTCCTCAGGCAGGGGCTGGGTACTTGGTCCAAAAGGAGCTTCAATTCTTGGACCGCCTCTTAATTAAGCCTGAGTATCCTTTTGTTTTAGTTGCTGGCGGTGCGAAGGTAACGGATAAGCTTAAGGCCATTGAAAATCTCATGCGCCATGTGGATCGCTTGATCATCGGTGGCGCTATGTCCTATGCGTTTTTGGCAGCAAAGGGGCACGAGATTGGTCAGTCGAAATGCGAGAATGAGGGTATGGCTGCAGCGAAAGAAATTCTTTCTTTGTCGGAGCAATTAGCTGTGGAGATTCACCTCCCTGTTGATCATGTGGTTGTTTACCCGGAGAAAGATCCACATTTCGAAAATCCAGAGACAATTACACAAATCAATATCCCAAAGGATGCGGCAGCTCTGGATATTGGCCCAAAGTCAATCGAGAAATTTACACAAGCTCTTGCTGGTACCAAAACTCTTTTCTGGAACGGACCAATGGGTCTATTCGAGAGTGACAAGTACGCCGTAGGCACGCAAGCCATTGCTGACGCAATCGGTGGGCTGGAAGCACTCAAGGTAGCCGGCGGTGGAGATACAATCTCAGCCATTAAAGCCCTAGGTAGGCCAGAAGATTATGACTTGTTGAGCACTGGAGGCGGGGCCAGTCTCAAATACTTGGAAGGCCATGGACTACCGGGGATCAGTATTCTCAATAGGAAGAAAGCAGGAAAGTTGAAGTGAGAAAGAAACTCTACGCCGGAAATTGGAAAATGAACAAAGGAGTCAACGAGACGGAAGAGTTTCTCCGTGACTTCTGGTCGAAATTTGAAGATCGGGATTCGGCCGACTTTGACGCTGAGTATGTCGTATTTCCGCAATCTGCGACTCTTTCCTCTGTGCGGGAGTTTTGGCGTGTGGAAGGGGAAAAGCGCTGCGATATGCTTGGAATCACCGCTTTTTCTTGGGGTGTGCAAAACATGCATTGGGAGTCTAATGGAGCCTTTACTGGTGAATTAGCTCCTAGTCTCGTTCGTGAGCTTGGTTGTCGTTATGTTCTGGCAGGCCATTCTGAGCGCCGGCAATATTTCGCGGAATCCAACGAATCTGCGGCCAACCGAGCACTGGCTGCTCATGAGAATGGCATGCGGGCTATTCTTTGCGTGGGGGAAAGCTTAGAAGAGCGCGAGTCTGGGAAAATATTCGAGATCATGGACGCCCAATGCGCGGCCTTCACGGCAATTTCCTCAGTGATGCCCGAAGGGTTCGTTCTAGCCTATGAACCGGTCTGGGCGATTGGCACAGGAAAGACGGCAACTTCGGAGGAGGCTCAAGACGTTCAGCAGCACCTTAGGGATTTCTTCCGCAAGGCCTGGGGTGATTCCGCCTCAAACAAAATGCGTATTCTCTACGGTGGTAGTGTAAAGTCTAGTAATAGTAAGGAATTGCTAGAACAGCCCGACATAGACGGTGTCTTAGTGGGTGGTGCGAGCTTAGAGGCGAGTTCTTTCTTCCGGATTGCTGCCGAAGCAAAAGAATGTTAGGTTCCTGACACTGTAGAGTGGAGATTTAGAATGAGCATCACTTTCTTAAATGTTGTACACTGCGTTATTGCGGTCTTTCTTACCGTCGTGGTCTTGGTACAGCCTGGCAAAGGTGGCGGACTCGTAATGGGTGGCGGCACTTCACAGTCCCTGTTTGGCGCTTCCGGCGGCGGCAATTTCTTCACAAAAGTAACCGCCATTCTAGGCGTGCTTTTCGTTATCACGTCAATCACGATCACACGTATGAATTCAACGGATTCGGACAAATCAATTTTTGATGACTCTAAGTCTGCTGTACAGACTGAAGTAGTAGACTCTCCTCCGGCAGCTAAAAAAACTAAATAAATCAATTATCTCACTGAGGAAATTTCGGTGACCAAAGCTAAGCCGACGAAACAACTAGCCAACAGAGGCCTAAGTTGGGCATTCCATAAGACTTTCAACTTTCTTGCATCCATTGAATTAGCTGTTTTTGTCATTTTGGCCATCGCGGTTTTTTCTGCCGTGGGCACTATCTATGAGGCCAAATATGACCGGGAAGTAGCCTTTTCCATCGTCTATCGAGGGTTTTGGTTCACTAGTATCCTGGTGCTCTTTATGTTGAACTTGCTTTTTGCAGCCCTTAGTCGCTTGCCGTGGAAGCGCTACCATATCGGATTCTTGGTCACTCACCTTGGTTTAATCATCCTTTTAATTGGCTCACTAATGACGGCCCTTTGGGGAGTAGACGGCAACATTTCCATGGGCGTCGACGAAACTCAACAAGTAGTTCAGCTTGAGGAGGATTACCTCCATGTCTGGCAGGCAGTTCCAGGCAAGGAATACCAGCGACTCCTAAGTAAACGGCTCGATTACAACCCAGTTTCTGGCTTTACTGGCCCCGAAGAATGGAACATTGACTTACAAGACTATGATGGGAACGACGCCAATAGAAGAACTAAACTAGAGGTGCTAGACTGGTGGCCGTATGCTCACCGGCATGTTGGGGTGCGACAGCCACCAAAAGGTTCTAATTTAGGTGTGCCGGCAATTTATTTTCGCTTAATGGGTTCCCGGGCCAACATCGACCAGTGGCTATTCCTAAATGGGGTGCAAGGCTCACAAGTTGACTTAGGTCCAGCTCGAATTGAATTCTATCAGGATCTCCCGCAGATGACAGAAGGTCGAGATAAACGCACTCTGTTTATCTATTTGGAAAAGAACTCTAAAGGTAAACTGCGACCACATCTGGCACAAGTGCCACGAAAGTCCATAAAAATCCAAAAGATAGGCGAAGCCAAGCCCGAGAATCGAATGCTCCTCGGTTGGATGGATTTTGAGTTTCTTTTGGAAGAGTTCCACGCCTCCGCGATTCCATCTACCCGTTATACAAAAGCACCAAAGGGGGCAAAGGGTGCAGTAGAGGCGATTGAAATTCGTTTGAATAGTGAGACACGTTGGCTGGAAATGGGCGCTGCCGCACAAATATTATGGGACCAGTATTTGTTCTATGTTCAATACACAAAGAAGCAGGTTCCCCTGGGATTTCCCATCCGCTTGCGTCGCTTCGACATAAGCTTTTATGAAGGTAGCACAAGGCCCAAGTCTTACGAAAGTAGGGTCTCTGTCGACAATACAGCTGAGCAAATCTTGATTAAAATGAATGAGCCACTCCATCATAAAAACTTCACCTTCTATCAATCTTCTTACTCGATGGACCAGAACGGTAACCCGGTGATTTCGGTATTGTCTGTCAACCGTGATCCGGGGAGATGGACGAAGTATCTAGGCTGCTTGATGCTAACCCTAGGAATTATTTTAATGTTTTATTTTCGGCCAATATATAGCGGAAAAAGTAAATGGCTTCAGAAAAGGCCGACGGAGGTGACCGCATGAGCTCGTACTGTAATTTGTTTCGAATTCAATGGATATGGATCTTGGTTTCGATCTTTACAATTTTTTCAGCAACTACTTTTGCCGATCAAATGAAGCAATCGGAAATTGCACCTGGGAAAATGGGCACTGGTGAGCCGATTAAAAACCCACTAGAACGTCCGGCGAGAGAAAAAGTGGCGGTTGCGGGCATAGCAGTCTTGCCGGTGCAGTCGGGTGGACGAATAAAGCCTGTCGACACGCTAGCCAGAGAAATAATTCATTTACTTCATGGCAAGGAAAAGGTGAAAGGTCGTCACCCGGTAGAAATCTTCTTCTCCATGCTATTTCATCCGAAATTTTGGGAAAGTCATCCTATAGTACCCGTCCGCTATACACCGCTAAAAAAAGACCTGGGGTTGGAGCTTGATCGTAAGTATTTTTCATTAAAAGAGCTGCGCTTGAATCAGAAGATCCTGCCGCTAACTCAAGAGCTGCAAAACAAGGAAGCGGGGAATGAAAAACTCGATCCCTACTATCAAGCGGTTTCCCAAATCCGGAATCAAGTCTCTGTATTTTCATTTCTTGTATCTGGTAAAATACTAGCCCTAGTTCCCCCAGAGTCCGGAGCTGACTCGGATAAGTGGGTGGGGCTAGATCAGACTTCAGAAGAACAAAAACTTCGTTTTTGGTTGATTGCAGCGGCCTTTCAAAACACAGACCCCGAGCAGCAGCTACGTACAAAAGAAAAAGTATCTGAATTTATGCAAATGGCCTCATTGGTTAATACGGAAGTGTATCCTTCCACAACGGTAATGGCCCGAGAAGTACACTACAATGAGGCTAGACCATTCCGATGGGCCTGGGTGGTAGCACTACTATCACTGATTCTACTGTCGGCTTCCTTAGTCCGTGACAGCTCGACAGTAGCTTCTATGAAAGAAGGGCTACCAAATTCAACGACCTACTTCTTGGGCTTAGGACTTTTCCTTATCAGCTTTGGCCTACAAATCTACGGCTACTATCTCCGTTGTATGATTGCAGAGAGACCACCGGTAACCAACATGTATGAATCTGTAATTTGGGTAGCTTTCGGCTCTATGTTTTTCGGGTTTATTATCGAATTACTAAATAAAAGGCGTGTCGTATCAATTTGTTCCTTAATTTTTGCAATCCTTTGCCTCATGATTTCTGATCTAAGCTCCGCCGTTCTTGATAACTCCATTCATCCACTAGAGCCGGTTCTTCGTTCAAATTTTTGGTTATTGATTCATGTTTTGACAATCACGCTTAGTTATGCGGCATTTGCTTTGTCGTTAATGCTTGGAAATTTAGCAATCGCTCCACTAGTTTTTCTTGGAAGAACTTCAAAGTTATTTCCACTTAAACCAATGGCACAATATGCGTATCGATCGGTTCAAATCGGTGTCGTTCTGCTAGGCACTGGAACGATTCTCGGTGGTATTTGGGCCGACTATTCTTGGGGAAGATTTTGGGGCTGGGATCCAAAGGAAACTTGGGCATTAATTGCGTTTCTTGGTTACATAGCGATAATTCATGCTCGGTATAGAGGAATGGTAAAAGATTTTGGGTTTCTCGCTTCCTGTATAATTGCCTTTCTTTTGGTTTTGATGGCTTGGTACGGAGTGAATTTTATCCTTGGTGCCGGTTTACATAGCTATGGTTTCTCTAGTGGTGGAAACACAGAGGTTTTTGTTTATTCCGTCCTGCAATGCGTTTTTGTTGCGCTAGCTGCTTTTAAAGTTAGATCGGCTCTAATACGTTGACATAATGTCGCGCTCCGCAGAATTAATTTCGCGTATCCCCTTGGTGAAGCGGTTTCCTAAACGCGGCAAAATTTGTCGAAAATATTCTCGCCGATTTATCGATTGAGAGTTCTTTTTCTGCTTCGCACCATTCATTTGCTCTGTGCTAATCGGCTGAAGTGACGGCGTAACAGGACCTACTGCCGTATTTTTTCGAAGAATTGTGCCCGGAATTATCATTATCCTTACATATATCAAAAAAACTATGGCGTATAGGTTGGATTTTGTTTAAGAAAAGGGCAAAGCAAAATAACAGAATGCGGCGACTGGCGACAGCGTCGGTAATTGGTGAAGTGGGTCATTGTAAGCGTGGAAGATAAAGGACATAAGGTTGACCGTAAGTTTATCGTAGTAATGGTTCTTGCGAGCGTTCTGACGGTAGCTGCTTTTGTAGTCTACCTCTACCCAGGACGCGGCGTTGGATATGCTCCATCTCAGCCAATTCCCTTCAGTCACAAATTGCATGCTGGTGAACGAAAGATCGATTGTAAGTACTGTCATACATCTGTTGGTCGCTCTGCCCACTCAAACGTTCCAAGTTTGAATGTGTGTATGAACTGTCACCAACACGTGAAGAAGGATTCACCACATATCAAAAAATTGACGGATGCCTATAACAAAGGGGAGCCAATTCAGTGGGTGAACGTATATGTTCTTCCGGACTTTGTTTACTTTAACCACGAGCGACACGTCGCACGCGGGGTTTCCTGTGCGAAATGCCACGGCAATGTCCAAGAGATGGAAAAAGTATATCAAGCCAACACACTTTCCATGGGCTGGTGTGTGAATTGTCACCGTGAACAAAAACCACCAGCACCAATCGAGTGTTCGACCTGTCACCGTTAGGAGTTAAGGCTTTATGCAAGAGCAAAAACAAAATACGGCGCCAAAAAAATATTGGTTGAGCCTGAACGAGTATAAAACCCCGGCTTTGTCCAATGCTCATACAAAAGGTGAATTTCTTGAGCTACCAGAAAAGATGGCAGACGAGCTCGGTGTGAACCGTCGAAATTTCTTAAAACTGATGGGGGCAACCACAGTTCTGGGATCATTGGCTGGCTGTACTCGCCGACCGGTGCAAAAAATTGTTCCTTACGTGAATAAGCCGGAAGAAATCACTCCAGGTGTTCCGAATTATTATTCCTCTGCCGACCCAATTACAGGTCAGGGTTTAATCGTTACTACACGTGAAGGCCGTCCGATTAAAGTAGATGGCAACCCGGAATTTCCAGAGGGTGGGAAAGGTATTGGCCTAACAGGACAAGCAACTATTTTGGATTTATATGATCCAGACCGTTTGCGTATGCCGAAATTTAAGGGTGAAAATGTGCCTTGGGAAATTTTTGATCGTGAAATCAAGGGTGCCCTCGATGAGGGTCAGGAGATTGCGTTCTTGACACGAACTACCCATAGCCCAAGTATCAAGCGGGTGATGGAGCGTTTCCGCGCTAGCCACTATCAATTTGATCCACTCGGAATGGAACATATGCATCGTGGTCAGCAAGAGTCCTACGGACGGGCTGTATTGCCTCGCTATCGCTTTGACCGCGCGAAAGTAATTATTTCAATCGATGCGGATTTCCTCGATACAATGATTACGCCAGAAGAGTTCTCACGGCAGTTCATCAGCACTCGTTCATTGGACGGCGATGGTTACTCAAAGCTCTTCATGTTTGAATCCGCAATGACATTGACAGGAATGAATGCGGACAAGCGCGTGAGCATCCATCCGGAAGATCACCTACACCTTGCTCTTGCGATTGCGAAAGAAGTCTCCCGTCTCATTGATCGTAATATTGACGGCTTAGGTGAATCGTTCTCTATAGCAAACGTTGCAAAGCGTTCTGAAGTGGAAGAAGACTTAATCAAGGAAGCTGCCCAACAGCTTGTTCGCAATCCTGGCCAAAGCCTCCTCATGGCCGGTGGTGTCGGCGCAAAGACTGAATATGCTGTTGCGGTCCAAAACGTAGTTAATTTTGTTAACTCCGCGCTCGGTAATGAGGGCACAGTAATTGACGGCAAAGAGATGACTTCCAACCTGTACCAAGGTTCTGTCGAGCAAGTGGAAAGACTAGTTACGGCGATGAACGCTGGGTCAATCGATACCCTAGTGGTTCATGGAGTGGATCCCCTCTATGACCTACCAAGCTCTTTAGGTTTTGAAGAAGCACTCCGCAAAGTCAAGAACCTTGTATTTGTTGGTACCTATTTCAACAAAACAGCGCGCAAGGCCCAGTATGTAGCGGCGGAAAGTCACGCCCTTGAATCTTGGGGTGATGTAAACCCTTCGAATTATCTTTATGCGATTGTTCAACCGACAATTTCTCCAGTTTGGAATACACGTTCCTTCCTTGATTCATTGATTGTTTGGACTGGAATAGCTGGAAATTCTCCACCAGAAGAAAATTCTTACGAAATGGTTCGAAACACTTGGCGACGAGTGAAGGACGAAGCCTCCGCACCTGGAGATTTCGAGGATTTTTGGGTGAAGGGGCTGCATGAGGGATTTTTCGATGGTGCGAAGAATCAGAATAAGGACCGGAATTCAGGTCTGATCAAGGCTCGCAACTTTTCCAGCGGGGCGCTAAAGCGAGCCGTTTCGACCGCAGGCTCCCTACGGCCGTATCGTGCTGAGGGAACGTATACATTGCTAGTTAAGCCAAGTATTGCCTTGCGCGACGGCACTCAATCGAACAACGCACACTTACAGGAAATTCCAGATCCGGTTACAAAGATGACTTGGGAAAATACAGTTTCCCTATCTCCAAAGACCGCGGAAGCATTGAACGTTAAGGATGGTGACTTCGTTAACCTTAAAAACTCTAATGCTGCCATTGAGCTTCCAGTGTATGTACAGCCAGGACTTCGTTCAGACATTATCGTAACAAACATGGGGTACGGCCGAGTCGGTGGACGCATTACGGATGAAATCGGTGGAAGTGCCCAATCGTTTTTGAATACGATTGATCGAATTGTCACTCACGTAGCCTCTGGCGTAAAGATCACTCCTGTTGTTGGGAAAAGTCGAGCTTTAGCAAATACGCAAGAGCACCATGCAACCGAGGGCCGAGACGTTTCTTTTGAAACTTCCTATGAAGAATATTTGAACGCACCGGAATCCGGCATTGTTCACCATTTGAAAGAAATCACGAATCTTTGGAATGGCCACGAGTATAAGGGCTACCGCTGGGGCATGGTAATTGATCTCAATAAGTGTACGGGCTGCACGTCCTGTGTGATGGCTTGTAATGTGGAAAATAATATCCCCGTTGTTGGCCGAGACGAAGTGGTTCGTGGTCGGGAGATGCACTGGATTCGAATTGATCGCTATTACAGAGGGGATGCCGAGAACCCTGAAGTAATAAACCACCCAATGGTTTGTCAGCATTGTGAAGATGCTCCATGTGAAACAGTCTGCCCGGTATTGGCGACGGTTCACAATGACGAAGGCCTCAACCAAATGGTTTATAACCGATGCGTGGGAACTCGATATTGTGCAAACAACTGTCCTTATAAAGTTCGGCGCTTTAATTTCTATGAATACAATCAACCGATGAACGGAAAAATGGAATATCCGATTCCGTTATCGAAGAACCCAGAAGTTACGATCCGCTCTCGTGGTGTAATGGAAAAGTGTTCTTTCTGTACGCAACGAATCGAGTATGCCAAAAACATCGGTAAGCGTGAAGGCCGTCGCATTGGTGACAATGACCTACAAACGGCTTGTCAGGCTGCTTGTCCGACAGATGCCATTATGTTCGGTGACATGAACAATGGTTCGAGCATGGTTGCCCAACAAGGTAAGAACCCAAGAAGCTTTGTGGTCCTCGAGGAACTAGGTATTAAGCCTTCAGTGTCCTACTTAACTAAGATTTGGAATCGTACACCTAGCGAAGAGCATGGCGATAGCAGCCATCACTAACAATAGGGAGCGGCCGTCACTAATAAGGATTGATATATGAGTGAAGTGGTACAATTAGAAAGAGAAGATCTAGTTACGGGCAGGAAATCCTACGCCGACATTTCTAATGATATTTGCCGGCCTTTGGAATCCTTTCCAACACAGAAGTGGTTACTCTGTTTCACGATTGCCGTGACCTGTATGTCATTCGGCTTTGCTGTCATCGGCTACCTTTTTTGGGAAGGTATAGGGATCTGGGGACTGCAGAACCCGAACGGTTGGGGTCTGGCAATTATTAACTTCGTATTTTGGATCGGTATCGGCCACGCGGGAACGTTGATTTCCGCTGTTCTTTACCTGTTCCGACAAGATTGGCGGACTGGTATTAACCGGGCCGCGGAAGCAATGACCATCTTCGCGGTAATTTGTGCATTGGTCTTTCCGATTATTCACACTGGTAGGCCCTGGTTGGCCGTTTACTGGCTGCTGCCGTACCCGAATAATATGGGGCCACTTTGGGTGAACTTCCGCTCGCCACTCCTTTGGGACGTATTCGCAGTGTCCACTTACTTCACTGTTTCGGCAGTTTTCTGGTACCTTGGTTTGATTCCGGATTTGGCTACCGTTCGAGACCGAGCCATTAACCCACTTCGTAAGCGAATCTACGGATTAATGGCTATGGGCTGGCGTGGGGCTGCGCGGCACTGGAATGACTATGAGAAGGCTTATGGTATTTTGGCCGGTCTTTCTGCACCACTCGTGCTTTCTGTGCACACAATCGTATCTTTCGATTTCGCAGTCTCATTAATTCCTGGTTGGCACACAACAATTTTCCCACCGTACTTCGTTATTGGTGCGATCTTCTCTGGATTTGCAATGGTGGTAACTCTGATGGTGATCTCGCGCGAGGTCTTCAATATGAAGGACTACATTACAGTCAATCATATGGAAGCTATGTGTAAGATCATTATGTGTACAGGTATGCTCGTAGGGTTGGCCTATGCAACTGAATTTTTCATCGCTTGGTATTCTGGCAACCCATTTGAGCAATATGCTTTCATTAACCGCGCCTTTGGACCATACGCTTGGTCCTACTGGACGATGATTATTTGTAACTCAGTGATTCCACAGGTCTTCTGGATTCGTAAGTACAGAAGGAATATTGCACTGATGTTCATCGTATCGGTTTTTGTGAATATCGGCATGTGGTTTGAGCGGTTTGTGATTGTCGTGACTTCACTCCATCGTGATTTCCTTCCCGCTTCTTGGGCGTACTATACGCCGACTTGGGCGGACTGGGCGATTACGCTAGGTAGCTTTGGTCTCTTCTTCACCCTGTTCCTACTCTTCTGTCGCCTACTTCCAATCGTAGCAATTTCAGAAGTTAAGAACGTAATGAAAACGAGTGTAATGAAAACGGGGGCGCATCAATGAATGACGGAGCGCATGGTGTAGTAGCGTATTTTGATTCGCCCAAGGCTATCCTAGAGGCTGCCTATAAGACGAAGGAAAGAGGCTTGATGGGTGTAGAGACATACACCCCGTTTCCGGTCCATGGAATGAACGATGCTTTGAGCATTAAATTTTCGGTCGTTCCTTGGGCAACTTTCGTCTGCGGTTTGGGAGGTTTTTCTCTAGCTCACGCCTTACAGATTTGGACTTCGGCAACTAATTGGCCCATCAATGTTGGTGGCAAGCCATTTATCTCTTATCCAGCCTTCATTCCAATCATCTTCGAACTGACGGTTCTTTTAGGTGCTCTCGGTACAGTAGCTTTCACTTTCTATTTGATGGGAATGCCGAATTTCAAGAAGCCGATTAACCCGCGGCTAACGGATGACCGATTTGCACTTTATGTTCCGTTTTCAACGGCGAACGGATCGGAAAATTCAGTGCATTCATTCTTAAACGGACTTGGCGCTGAGCAGGTCTCTCTGGTGACGGAGGAGTTATAATAATGCTGAAAAATATTATTCTAGTTATTACTCTAGTTCCAACGTTGCTTTTGGTTTTTACAGCTTGTGGCGGCAAGACAGAAAGAACTGTTCTGCAATATATGCCACACATGCATACAACTCCAGTTATGAAGCCACAGCGTGGTTACGAAGACGGCACCGCCGGTGCGTCGGTACTTATGCCACCGAAAGGAACCATTCCACGAGGCTTTTTTCCCTACACCATGAAGTCAGCAGAAGAAGCCGGTCTCAAACTAAAGAACCCACTTCCGTTCTCGCGCGAGGTTATCCATCGTGGACGAGATGTTTATAATATTTATTGCTATGCTTGCCACGGTGAACGTGGAATTGGCGATGGCCCGGTGGTTCCACCGTATCCGATTCCGAAATCCTTAGTATCGGACCAAGCTAGAGGATTTGTCGATGGCCACCTTTACCACGTGATAACTAAGGGCCAAGGCGTGATGCCGGCTTATGCTTCGCAAGTTACACGCGAAGATCGTTGGGCTATCATTCAGTTTTTGCGCGTATTGCAACGGGCAGAGAATCCAAAACAATCAGACTTGGACTTACTAGAACAGCGAAAGGTTAACTAGTATGGATGCAGAAGCGATATCCGTCGGTAAATTTGACGAAAAATTGCAAACCAGCGGCTTTACGAATCAAGTCGTATTTGCATTAATTGCACTAGGCATTCTGACATTTGGCATTGGAATGTTCACCGATGCGGAACGCACTTGGAGAGCCTATTTACTCCATAATGTTATGTTCCTCGGCCTTGGTTTTGGAGCAATGCTTTTCCTTTGCTTCCATTACTTAGCTGGATCTGGCTGGTTCGTTTTAATTCGCCGGGTTCCGGAAGCAATGGCGGACTATTTGAAAATGGGCGCCATCACCACTTTGTTCTTGCTGTTTGGTTTATCTCATATCTATCCGTGGATGGACCATGACTTAATGCATTCAGGTCATTTTCTTCATCACAAAGTTGGCTATTTCTCGACGGGTTTCTTCATTGCTCGGATGGTTATCTTTTTTGCTGTCGTCCTTTATTTTTCTTCTAAGGTATTGAGTAACTCACTTCGCCAAGACAGTGAAGGAGACATTGAGCTACGCCATAAACAAAAACCGCTGGCTGCGGGTTTCCTTGTATTATTCGCGCCATTATTTACGATTTTTGCTGTAGATGTGATTAAGTCTTTAGAGCCGAAGTGGTTCTCTACAATTTTTGGTGTGTATATGTTTGCTGGTTTTATCCAGACAACAATCGCTGTAATACTAATTTCTATCTACTTGCTGAAGCGTAGCGGCTATATGGAATATGTTCGTACTGACCATATTCATGATTTAGGCAAGTATATGTTCGGTTTCACCGTGTTCTATGCCTATATTGGTGTTTCACAGTACTTACTGATTTGGTATGCCAACCTTCCGGAAGAAAATTTTTACTACGTAAATCGCGAGGTCGGCACTTGGCCTATCGTTGGTATAGTGCTGATTTTCTCTAAGTTTGTTATGCCGTTCTTAATGCTTTTACCTCGAGCAGCGAAGAGGAATCTTCCGTACTGTGCTGCCGTTGGCACATTGATCGTTTTCTCTCAGTGGATTGACCTAAACTGGATGATTATGCCATCTTATTCCGCTAAAGGCTTTATTCTCGGCTGGCAGGATGTTGGCTTCTTTCTCGGTTTTCTTGGATTTTTTATCCTAATCGTCCGTAAATTTTGGGCGAAGAATCCGATGACTCCGTTGATGGATCCTTACCTCCATGAGTCAAAAAAGCATCATGTGGAGTATGCGTAGCCAGTCACCGTCGTTAGCCTCTAGCTCAAATTTACATCCATGCTGGAAATGATATCTTCTCTTCCAGGTCGCTTTTCCCGGAGACGTCGTACACCTGCATACAGAGCGACCACCCCCGTAATGAAGAAACAAAGTCCGACGAAAAAATCGAAGGCCGTTAGATAGCGCCGGCGTGCCCAGTTAATGTCTATCTCGTCCGGATTCTCACTCAATACCCAACAATATGGCTTACCTTTCCCGTAAACTACAGAAAATTTGGATGGGTCATTCCCCATTTTGTAGGTTTCGAGCGTCAAACGTTTACCTTCGAGAACCTGTCCATTCTCCGCAGTAAACCGTAGTGTGACCTGAAAATTCCCGCGCTGTTTCTTCTTTAGTTTTATGATCTCAGGGTTCTGATCGAAAATCGGCGCCGCCTTCAATGCTCTTGTACAGGAATACTGAGTTGCAGTTTCTACCCAAAGCATCCCACTTAAGACGAAGCAAAATAACGTGGCCAGACAAATCAGCAGCCAGGCTCCTTGTTTTGGAGGCTCGGCATAGTCAAAAGCCATTTTTTTCGCCAAATGCGGATTCTGCTTCATCCAAGCTGCAAAAATTTCTGGGATAACCTGACCAAGTTCTTGCTCAGTGCCTCGCAAGATGAGCTTCCCTTGCGATTGAGTTCGAACCACAGGGTAGGAGCCAAAGAGTGGATAAGAGATAGAGCGAATATTCGCCCAATCGACAGCGATATTCTCGCCATTTTGCTCCAGCTCTAGTGTTGAATCTGTAATATTTATCTGCATGGATTGCTCTTCCGTAAGGATGCTGCTAAATCTACCCTATGTTTACCCGATGCTCGCGTACCGCCTTTGGGGC
The DNA here is from genome assembly GCA_011087955.1 of Oligoflexia bacterium. Taxonomy (GTDB): domain Bacteria; phylum Bdellovibrionota; class UBA1018; order CAIPTA01; family JAALKR01; genus JAALKR01. The sequence goes on along the minus strand of JAALKR010000010.1, from coordinate 10,781 downwards.
TATTTACCTTTTGTTGTTCGTTAGCTTTACGCCTGCGAATAATATTTCGCAAGCGCAAGAATACGTTCCAGACTCAGCAAAGAGGCGTGAAGACAAATCTCTACCAAAAGATTTGGAAGGTATCGGCATCAACCCGAACTTAAGTACCTCCATTTCCTTAGACACGCAATTCGTGGATGAAAATGGTGAGGATGTCACACTCCGTAAATACTTTGATGGCCAAAAGCCGGTAGTCCTCATTATGGCCTACTACGGTTGCCCGATGCTTTGTGGAGTGATGGTCGATGCGGCTCGTGAAGCATTTGAAAATTTAGACTGGGAAATTGGCCGTCAATACCGAGTGGTAACCATTAGTTTTGATGCAAAAGAGTCTTGGGGGGCCGCTCAACGCAAAAAGGACGCTGTAATGAGCGCCTGGAATGGTCAGAAAGCTTTGAGCTATCCGCAGGATTGGGCTTTCTTGACTGGCAAAGAGGAAAACTCTCGTAAGACTGCCAATGAAATAGGCTTTGGCTATAGGTGGAATGAGAAGACAAACGAATTTGCGCATGCGGCTGGAATTTTTATTCTTTCGCCGCAAGGAAAACTCTCTCGAGTCCTCTTCGGGATCAATTATAAAGCGCGTGATTTAAAGCTCGCATTACTCGAGGCTAGCGAAGGAAAAATCGGAAACCTTGCTGAAAAATTTCTATTGTTTTGCTATAGTTACGACCCGAAAGCCAATAAATATGCTTTATTAGCGACCCGCGTGATGAAAGCTGGCGGAGGTCTTACCGTGCTAATAATCCTATTGGCCTATGCATCCCTGTTCGTACGTAGTCGAAAGAGCGATCGGGCGTAAGAAAGGACTAGAGGGCTTATGTTGCTTGCAGGATTTGTGGCACCGATTGCTTCGGACACTGCTCAAAACTTCGACACGTTATTTAATTTTCTCACCGTTACATCCATAATTTTATTCGCTGTAACCACAGCTTTTGGCTTGTACTTTACAATTAAGTACCGTCGACGAACGGAAAATGATGAAGTCCCTTACATTGATGGGAACCATTGGATTGAGTGGGGCTCCATCTTTATCATTGCTGTAATCTCGGCTGTAATTTTTGTTTGGGGCCTGATTGATTACCGCTATCAAATTGCTCCGAAGATGGACGAATATGAAGTAAACGTGATTGGTCGCCAATGGTCTTGGACTATGCAGTACCAGCATGGTGCTAGCCTTGCCAATCAACTTGTATTGCCGATCGACATTCCGATTAAGTTAGTAATGAAATCAGAGGACGTATTGCACTCATTCTTCATTCCTGCCTTCCGTACGAAGCAAGACGTGGTGCCAGGGATCTTTACTACACTTCGATTCACTCCCAATAAAGTGGGCACTTATAACCTATTCTGTGCAGAATACTGTGGTACGGACCATTCCGGAATGATGGGCGAAGTAATTGTCCTTAGTAAAGAAAATTTCCAAAATTGGAAAAATGGCTTAATGAAAATTCCAGACTATGTGAAGAAAGCTGGTGCCAATATTGCGGCTAACAGCAGTGATACCCGCGGCGGTAATAATACGTCGAGAGGGGCGATTGACCCACCAAATAGCAACAACACTAGCGGCGGGACATCTATGATTCCCATGGCAGAGAAGGGGAAAGCACTCTTTATCTCTAAAACTTGTAGCACTTGCCACTCTATCGACGGATCGCGCTTAGTCGGCCCCACATTCAAGGGGCTATGGGGTTCTATGGAAGAGACTCAGGACGGGTCTAAAGTTAAAGTCGATGAGAACTATTTCCGTGAATCATTATTTGAACCAATGAAACGCATCACTAAGGGTTATCCACCAGCGATGCCCACATTTAAAGGCCAACTTTCGGATGATGAAATTCGTCATCTAATCGCCTATGTGAAGACGCTTAAGTAGGGAGAGCAATAATGAGCGCGCATGAAGTAAATTATTTAGAAGAATATAAAGGTAAGAGCTTTTTTGAGCGCCTGATGGGCTGGATCGTTACTTACGATCATAAGCGAATTGGCATGCTTTATCTTGTCACCACACTGATGTCTTTTGTAATTGGTGGTGTATTTGCTTTGTTGATTCGAACAGAGCTTTGGACGCCCATGAAGGATTTCTTTGACGCCAATACGTATAACCAAATTTTCACGCTCCATGGTGCGATTATGGTTTTCTGGTTTATTATTCCAGCAATTCCTGGTGCCCTGGGGAACTTCTGTTTACCACTGATGATTGGAGCAAAAGATGTTGCCTTCCCGAAGCTAAACTTGTTCTCTTACTACCTGTTGGTTATTGGAATGTTGATCAACCTTTATGGCGTCCTTAGTGGAGGTATTGACACTGGTTGGACTTTTTATACTCCCTATTCTGCTCAAACCAGCACTTCCGTGATCGCCATGGTCTCTGGCGTATTCATTATGGGATTTGCCTCAATCTTTACCGGACTAAATTTTATGGTGACGGTACATCAGCTTCGGGCACCGGGGATGACCTGGATGCGAATGCCGCTATTCGTTTGGGCGATCTACTCAACAAGCCTCCTGCAAGTAGTGGCCACACCTGTGTTGGGAATCACACTTGCTCTTCTTGTAATGGAACGCACGCTTGGAATTGGCTTCTTCGACCCAGCATTAGGTGGTGATCCTGTTCTATTCCAGCACTTCTTCTGGTTCTACTCACACCCAGCGGTGTATATTATGATTCTTCCAGCATTTGGAATCATCTCCGAGACAATCACAACTTATGCGCGCAAAACGATTTTTGGCTACAATGCCATTGCTTATTCTTCAATAGGGTTAGCGCTCGTTTCTTTCTTCGTATGGGGACACCACATGTTCACCTCTGGCGAATCATGGTGGGCGAACGCCTTGTTCTCTGCAATGACAATGTTCACAGCAATTCCAACAGCGATTAAGATCGTTAACTGGACAGCAACGCTATATAAGGGATCTATCGTCTTTACAACGGGCATGCTCTACACACTTGGCTTCCTATTAACCTTCGCCATTGGCGGCTTAACCGGGCTATTTCTTGGCTCAATCTCTTCAGACAAACACTTTCACGATACTTACTTCGTAGTAGCCCACTTTCATTATGTGATGGTTGGTGGAACGGCAACGGCACTATTTGCTGGCGTCTACCATTGGTTCCCGAAATATACGGGACGTATGTACAATGAACTGTTAGGGCAATTATCTTTCTGGTTCTTCTTCATTGGTTTTAATGTAACATTTTTCACCCAGTTCGTTTTGGGCGCAAACGGAATGCCTCGACGCTATTTCTCCTACATTCCAGAATTCCAAGACCTAAACCAAATTTCGACAATTGGGGCATGGCTAATCGCAGTAGGTGTATTTATCTCTTTCTCTAATTTGATTATTTCAGCCCTGAAGGGTGCAAAAGCTCCAGCCAATCCTTGGGGCTCGAAAACATTGGAGTGGACAGATACGGCCTCTCCCCCAATCACACACAATTTCGTTCAAGATCCAATTGTAAACGCCGGGCCATATGAATATGGGAGGTCTTAATAATGGACGTAGAGGCGGATATTAAGAAATATGGGTTCCCGCAGTGGTTCAAATCGAAAGAGCATGAATTCGACTCTTGTAAATTCGGTATGTGGCTGTTCTTGGTGCAGGAGCTTATGCTCTTTGGCGGTCTGTTCGTTGCATTTGCAATGTATAACTATCTGTATCCGGAGACATTTCGCGAGGCCCACCACCACTTAGATAAAAACCTTGGTGCATTGAACACCGTCTTTCTATTGATTTCTTCTCTGACGATGGTTCTTGGTGTTGCCTATACGATGCGAAACCAGATGGGCAAGGCGATGCTCAACCTCTTTTTGACATTCCTCTTGGCTGGCGCGTTCATGGTGGTGAAATATTTTGAATACAGCCACAAAATTCATGAGGGATTGCTTCCTGGCGCTTTATATTCATTTGCCGCAAACCCGAGCACTCCGGAGAACCCACAGTCTCTCTTCTTCTCACTATATTTTATGATGACTGGGTTGCACGGAATTCACGTAGTGGGTGGAATGGTTTGTCTGCTGTGGATTATGTACAGAATCAAAATTGGTAAGACGACAGCCGAGCGATTCGGCGCAGTTGAGTTCGTTGGACTTTATTGGCACTTGGTAGATTTAATTTGGATCTTCCTTTTCCCAATTTTTTATTTAGTCGTGTAGAAAGCCTGTAGAAAGTAGGAGCAAACGATGTCAGATAAACACGATAACCATCATATAGTTCCACTAAGCTATTACTATTTCACCCTAGGTGGATTGCTTGTATTGACGGCTATAACGGTCGGGGTCTCCTACTTCAATTTTGGGTCGATGGCAGCTAACCTTGCAGTAGCAATGGCAATTGCTTCAGCAAAAGCTAGCTTGGTTCTATTTTTCTTTATGGGCCTGCGTTGGGACTCAGCGCTTAACCGAGGCACGATGGTCGCAACAATTGCTTTCTTAGCGGTCTTCTTTTTCTTTGTTGGCGCAGACCTAGGCTACCGAGAAGAATGGGAGTCAGGCACAAAATATGCAGAGGTTAAGTCTGCGGCAGCAGCAGCTTCTATGGCCGAAATTAAAGAGTGGGAACGCCCCTCTCCAGATCTCGTGGCTAAAGGTAAAGAGCTTTATCTCGGAGCAGGCGGCTGCGCCACTTGTCATGGTAATGCAGGGAAGGGCGACGGCATCGCTGGTGGAGCGCTCAACCCAAAGCCTAGAAACTTTGAAGACAACTCTTCCGCGTGGACAAACGGTACTTCCGTTCAGTCGATCTATGTAACGCTAACGAGTGGGATTAAAGGAACAGGCATGGCCGGTTACCAAGCAATGCTTTCGCCAAAAGATCGTTTAGCATTGACCCACTTCATTCGAACAATAATTCCAGATCCACAGGGCAATGGAAAAGTTGATGCTCAATACGCAAGCATTCTTAAGGATAAGGATAGCATCGGTGAGGAGGGAGGAGCAAGCTCTCAATCCAAGGGAATTCCAATCGATCTTGCCATCGACCAAATGCTGAAAGAGAAAAAAAAATAAGCGAATAAACCACATTTATCGATCTATTAATTTTTTTTGGGGGCGCCTCGATCTATGCCACGCCTGATGACGTCGTTAATCGTATTTACTTTCTTTACGATCCTGCTCGGGTCGTGGGTTCGTACTGAATCGGCGGGACTGTCTTGTCCCGATTGGCCCTTTTGCCACGGCCAATGGATTCCTCCAATGGAGTATCGAATTATGCTCGAGTACTTCCATCGCCTGGCTGCCTCAGTTGTTGGGCTCATTTTAGTAATAGCTCTTGTATGGTCTTGGACAAAGAAAGCGTTTCGCAAGCCCTTAGCTCCTTGGATTACAGCTGCATTTTTATTGCTTGGTGTGCAGATTAACCTCGGTAGGTTGACGGTAACAGAGCTGTTAAAAGCAGAAATCGTCGCGATGCACTTGGGAACAGCTGTCATAATTTTCGCCTTGCTCTTAATTGCAACACGTCATGCTTATCATCTTGAGTCTGGTAATCGTGTCGGTTCTAGGATACAAGCTTCCAAAGGGTTTTTACGGGTCACCTGGCTTGCGATTGTTGTCTTGTTTGTGCAGATAATGTTGGGTGGAAGCGTGAGTGCGAATTACGCCGGGCTGGCCTGCCCTGATTTTCCAACTTGTAATAGCCTCTGGTTTCCAGGCTTCGACGGTCGTGTAGGAATTCAGTTTATTCATCGTCTAGGAGCCATCGTTGCCACACTGGCATTGCTTTTTTTCATGTTTCGTTGGAAAGATGTTCTTCCATCGAAACCTTCGACAAAGGGCGGGCAAAGCTTTCCAGTATACTGGTCAAGATTCCCTTGCTTTATCGGGGTATTGTTGGTTATTCAATGGTTACTTGGGGTTGGTATGATCCTGCTCGGAGGAACGCTCACATCCATGAGGATACCGCCGCCACTGAGTGTGACGCACTTAGGAGTGGGATTGACGTTAATATCGTTAGTGATATGTGCATATGTTGAGTTTCGGCCAGACAGTAAAAAACTACCTTAACCTAACGAAGCCGCGAATCGTTGTGCTGTTCACTGTGACTGGTTTGATTACGCTTGTAGCGGAAGGGTACTCTGCGCCGACCACTTTGGTTTGGTTCATTGTTTCAGCAGCAATGGCTTTGACTGCAGCTTCTGCAAATGCCTTTAATATGTTTATTGACCAAGATATTGATTCTATCATGGATCGAACGCGCTTGAAGCGTGTTATTCCACTGGGCAAAGTTAAGCCTGAAGTCGCGTTATGGGTCGGTGGAGCCTCTGGCGTGCTCGCAGTGATGATGATGCTTTTGCATGCGAATCTATTAGCCGCTGGTTTGAGTCTATTCACGATTTTTTTCTATACCTTAATCTACACAAAATGGCTGAAACGTACGACTCATCATAATACATTTTGGGGCGGAATTGCGGGAGCGACCGCACCACTTATGGCCTCGGCCGCTACTACAGGCACTATTTCTCCTTTAGCGTGGTCTTTGTTTGCTATTATTATGGTTTGGTCTTGCCCACACTTCTGGGCACTCGCAATTACTTTAAAAGAGGACTATGCGAAAGCAGGCATTCCAATGCTTCCTGTAAAAAAAGGGGAAGCCTATACCCGTATTTCCATCCTCCTCTACACAGTGTTGTTAGTCCCAGTGTCGACTCTGCCATATTTTCTGGGCGAAACTTCAGCCTTTTTCTTAGCGACGACCTTGGTTGCAGATCTAGTATACCTCGGTAAGACGATCGAAATGGTTATCCGTAAAGAGCATCTCTACTGTAAGCATTTGTTCTGGGTATCGCTGATTTATATTACCGCGCTATTTATGTTCCTGTTGATGGACTCCGTGCTCTTTTCGCACCTCTTCGTGCAAAGCTAAATTTGGCAACTGGGGGACCCCTACTCCGTGAGTGAAAATCAATACAACAAAAAAGACAATAAAGACATCCCAAAAGGCACAGATAAGAATACGGCCTTAACCGCTATCAGTGTAGTGGCCGTATTTTTGGTCCTAGTTGTGGTTATTTATTTTATTGGAAGGGCAAAGCATAAAGAGCCTGGAATGGGCTTGAGTCAGTCGGTGGAGCGAGAAATTTTAGTGCAGTATCTCGTTAAAGTAGACCCAAGAATAAAGATGGATATTGCCCCAAGTGCTATGGCTCATCGTGTGGCTTTTGACGGCCAAGGGCAAATCGATATTCACATTACTAACCTTTTGAAAGAGCGGCAGAAAGTAAAAATTGCCTTAGAAGTTCAGCCAGAAAAAGCAAAAGAGGCGGTTCGCTTTAAATTCCAGGGGCTGCAGCAGGAGTTTCTGCCAAAGGGTGGTTCGACAATTAGTGTATACTATTCACTATTACGAGAAAAAATACAGACCATTGACGGAACAATCGATATGATAATTCATGGGTTACCGGTCAGTGAATAAAGATCGATGAGCAAAGAAAGAGAAGAGTCTGTCCATAAACTTTTCTCTTAATGGGTCAGCATATTGGTTATTGAATGTTGCCTATTGAGCATTTGCCTCGGCGTATACCCAACGCAATTTTTCTAAAAGTAGCTGAGCTTTCGAGAGATCAAGAGAATTTGCCATCGTCAACTCCTCTTCGAACATTTGCAGCGCCGGATAATCTACGTCGCTGTCGATAAAGTGGTCGACAAGCCCAAAGTAATCCTTAACTGAGCTTGCTTCCGCCCATAGCGGTTCAAAACTGCTTTTACTGATATCAGGCATAGATTCAGCTTGCAAAGCTGCTTCAAAGAAAAATCTCCGATATTGCTTTAGCTGATTGCTCGTCTGTACCCAGTTATGCAAGAGCGTTTGAGTCTTTTCTTCTTTTAGTGCTTCAGTTTGATGCTTCTTCCATTCAGCGATCACCGGAGCATATTGTTCTCTCAGTTTCTTAGTAATTTCATTGTGTAGAGCTGGAATATGCGTAGGCTCTGGTTGGAAATTCTTTCTCTCTTTACGTATGATACGTATGAAGCGTTCAATTGTATGATCGACAACTGCAATTTTGCAGTCAATTCTATTTTTCGGATATCTTCGGGGGCGTCGTCTGCTATCACCACAGAATTCAAAATTGAACCTCTTTCGAGCGGCATAACTGTATGTTTTATAGTAGCCTAGAAATGTCTTAGAACCATCACCCTCAACCCAAAAAGCTTTAGTTCCAGACCTCAATGCAATTGTCCCTATATTGCGAATTTTATACGATTCTTCCCTATAGTCTGTATAGCCCCTACCGAAGTCGACATGGCTTTCTATGAAATCCGGCATCGACATTCGCTTTAGCTTATAGCCAACTTCAAGTGGAGTGTTCTTTGGGTCATGGTTTTCATAAACCCCAATCGCTAATTTATTCATTTTGATCCCAAGGAAATTGGCTAGTTCATAGTTTCGAATCCCTTCTCTAATCGACTCTTGGAGTTCCTGAGCTTGATTCTGCCAAAATAAGATAACCTGTTTACGAGCCTCCAAGGAGCCCATCGATTGCCAGTTTCGAATTATTTCTTCGCCCGTATTTATTAACTCTTGAAGAGTATTTACTTGGCGACGACTCACTAAACCAGCTTTTGATATATAGTCCAAATAAGCATTAGCGCCTAAATACCAATTTTTAGGATTCAATACACCATCACAGACGCCAAGGTATTTGCATTGAAAAATTGGTAAAGAATCCCATGAGCTTTTAGGAATATCATTTTCACTTATTGCTAGCCTCTGCTTTGAACGAGAAACGAAATTAGCCAAGCAAGAAGCTGGAGAGGAATCTGCTGCTGTAACTTCAACTGAAGAAACTTTGGAAGCGCTAGCAAAAAGAGCGCTATTAGGTCCAAGGCACGCTCGTTCCGTCTGTGAGTAGTCCGATTCTAGAATATGGCGCACAGTGCCTGGAATTCTTTTATCGTGTTTAGCAAGCTGTTCACGTAATGCATATAATTGAGATTTGATTTCAGAAAACTCTTGAACTTGCATCTTTTGAATTTTTTCTAATCCCTTTAGTGCTTGCGCCAAACTAAAGTCTAAGCGACCAAGACGCTCATACATTTCTGTGTGGATTTTGCTCAGATTGCTATGAACAATATCCAGCTGCTGTAGGATCAATGAGCGTTCTAGTTCAGTGGAGCTTTTTATACCAAATAAATCTGCTGCGGAATGAATAGTGATCGCAAGAAGGGATGGTAAGTTCCCTACATTTCGAACAATGTCTATTAACGTATTGTGGAGCTTTATCCCTGTTCCAGCAATTTTTCGTAAGCGCTCTGCTTTTTGTGGCTCTCGAGCTTCCAGCAGTGAAATGACAGCTGCAAGGCCGACTTCAAAGTCAGACTCATGGCGAACAAACCAACGATGGACTTTGTTGAGAGACTGTTTCTGAAGCGTGCGCTGAATTCTTTCAGAAGAGATTTCGAGTCTATGATTAGTATCAATAATGGATGCCTCGATCTGAGCCGATTGGACTGGCATACGAATTAAAAGACTTTGCAGTGCCTTATCTGATGCATCTTGGCTCAATATATTAACTCTGATCTTTTCTAGTTCAATTAATTGATGTCTGGAAAGGTCGGCTAACGTTTGGAACGTTGAATACTCATTACTTGGAAGAGGGATACCTTCGCTTAATTGAGAGCGCTTCTTTCCAAGAAAGAGCAGTCCCTTTATTGTCTGTTGGCGAAATGCCTTTTGCAGGTCAGGATCAGCGCTATAAAATCGATCAAATATTGCTTCCCCTATTTTTCTGCGCTTTTCCTGTAATTGAAGAATGAGCTCTTGGATTCCAAAATAGACTGTTTCCAGACTTGCTTCTTCAGTCATAGCGAGATTGATTATATTAGCGGAATTGGTAAGTATATTTGCGATTTCTCTAGAGCTACTATGCTTGGTTGCCTCTATTAGAGCTGAGGTAGCGTTGATTCGTATGATGAGTTTCTCATCACTAATTTCGTTGCGCAGTCGGTCTCCAGAATTGCTATCTTGATATCGCATAAGAACTGAGTGCGCGAGAATTTTGACTTCGGTCATGGCAGCGAAACATTGTTCGATCGATACAAGTAAATCTTTCTGAATCTTAGACATCTCGGTAGCCATTAAGAAACAAGGTAGAACGAAGTACGTATTTGTTGACCTAAAGCTATGGTCAAACTCTAGTCCATAAAGCTGTCGCAGTAACTGCCTGCCTCGTCGTCCCCAATTGGAGTTGAGTCGAAAAACTTCTGGTTTAAATTCTGAACCGCTTGAAGTCTGGGGTAACGTCCCAGAAATCGAGGGAGATTTAGAGAGATTTGTTGCTGTTCCCTCCTCCATTGCCATTGTTGATTGAGAGGCTGCGCTGCTGTCGCTCTCTTTGTTGCAGGCGCTTAAGCCTGTGATTAGTAGCAGTAGCGGTAGGCTAAGTTTGACTTTCCTGAATAGATTTTCCATAAGTTGCTCCTTTGCAAAAAATAATTTTGCAGAGGAGCAATTAAAGTGCCAAAAAATGGGGGATTACATACTTAACTTGACGGTCTGACCCCGGCTCGGCTAAATGGCCCGCCCCTCACCAGCCGGAGGTTACGATGACCGATCACCCTGAATCAACTGACGCATCCACCCCGGCACTTCTCCAATCCAAGGCTGCCCGTGTTTTTCTGTGGGTATTAGCCCTTGCGCTTCGCAACTCTCACGAACACGCCGAAGCTCTGGGTCTTCTTCGTCTTCTGGATGGGAGGGTTGATCTGTTCTCGAAGCCGGAAGTGGCGGCTCTTTGGGGTCTG
>JAALKR010000009.1 GCA_011087955.1 Oligoflexia bacterium | reverse complement strand
AGGATAGCTGCTATGCGCCCTTTATGCCACCCACAACATTTAGGCATATCTCCTTTTTAGGCTGCTCAATAAGATATTTCACAGTAGCAGATGCAGTCACTTTTATGTCGCGTATACGAAAGGTCAAAAGCTTCAGCTCGCATCCAATCGTATAGTTTTTTGCGTGTTCCATGGGAAGTAGAACTGCAGCCCCATCGGAAGAAATATCCAAGACTCTATTATTTACACTCTCATTTGAGTTCGGCTCTAGATAGCTTAAGTGAACATTATCGTAAACCCTCATTCGCAGATTTTTCCGCCGTTGCACCTTAAAGACTTCTACTGGACGAGCAAATTGAATTTGCTCTTGATTAAATGAATCATAGTTTGTTTTGAAAAATATGTTTCCATGAGCTGAGATTACGCAAAAAAAACTTCTTCACTTCGGAGCTCTTTTAATAAGGTCATCACTTCATTGCGTCTCATTCCTTTGGGAATAACGACGCAAATGAGTTCTTTACTCTCTCTATAGCCACTTAATTTTGTACGAACGAGTGCTTTTTGGTCCTTCGTCCAAATAATAACATTGGACAACCCACTTGCCATACGTATCACTAGAGCTAACGCCAATGCCTCGTCTTCGATGCGTGAAAAGTACTTATTTTTGGCCCCCATACAGTCCAATTAAATCATGGAATTGCGTATTTTGCACTCAGATTAGCGATGACGAATCTCTTCACAGATATGTTCAATAAGCCAATCTGGATCGTCCAGCGGCAGATCATGACCAGCCTCTTCATGTACATAGCAAGGAGAACTAGCCACTTCTGCTAATGCTTGACTAGCCTGAAAATGAACCAGCCGATCCGCTTTTGCACAAAGAAAAACTAACTTCGCGTTCGGACTAATTTCTGCCTGAAATTGAGAAGCAGCAATAATTTGACGAATGGCTGTGCCTTGTTTGATTGGTCGACGTCGAGCAAATTCAACCCAGTCTCGCAAAATTTTCTCATTGTCACTCTTTAAATTGGATGTAAGTTTTAGAACCAATTGCTCTCGCTCGGGGCCAGGAATAGCCCTAGCAATTTTGATAAATTCATGAAACGCAACGGGACGAATCCGGCGCCAAAATTGTGAATGGCCACGTGAACTTGTATTGATCAAAAACGCCGTTTTAAAATCTTTTGGGAAGCGATTTATCCAGTCCAGCGTAATCATTCCACCCAAGGAATGTCCGACGATAAACCAGTGCTTACGGCCGCTCCCTTTTAACTCATTCAACCAACGCGAGCGCAATTCTTCCATTATACCATCAATAGATAAAGGCGATTCTTTCTCGTTTTCCGTGCCAGCTCCTGGTAAATCTAAACAGAATACCTGTGCTTCTGGAAGCGAGCGTTTCAGCTTCGGCAGGAATGTACCCCAATGACTTTTTTCACGTGTCAAACCACGTAAAAGCAAAATATTCACGACCGCGCCTCCACTTTCCAATGGGGCGCCTTTGCTGCAATCTTAAAGAAAAAATCAATCAGCCAATAATGCCGCCGCATAATTCGTCGATAGCGATGGGGCTTAATCGGATTAAATGGACCAAGCAATGAAAACATTTGCAATGGATTTTTTCGTACCCAAATCCATGACCCCATTTCCAATGTCCAAGGAATGAAGATATTATCGGATTGAGTATTTTGGGCTTCAAAATCATCAAATAGGTAATCCCAGACATCTCCATGAGTTGTATAGGAGTTTGATTGCGGTTCCACTTTATAAACATGAAATGGATAGGAGTTATTTAAAATACGCTCGATACGCTTCGTCTCATCATAGCGCGGAAATGAATGCCGACTTTTAGCATAGGGATACCAAAGTCGATCCATGGAACCAAACCCTGAATGTAAATCTAAACACAACGATGATCGAGCTGGAAAGATTTCCTCGCGCACTGTATCGACCAGTGCCTGACTTTCTACCTCCATAGGCGCTCCCCGTTTACCACGGTACCATGGCAAGAATGGCCCAATCCGATGACCACCTAACAACATCGGCGGTGGTTCCGTTGCCTCTATTGGGGCATTCCGCATAATATCAATCCCACGAGGATTTGAGCGCCAGTTACGGCTCATACCTCCTGGGTTTACGATCGGAATGGAAACCAAACGACAACGCTCGAGCCTTTTGTTGAGTTCTTCATCCCACTCTAACTGAGCAGCGATACATTCTAAGTAATGTAGAGCCAAATGGGTTCCAACCTTTTCTAGGCCATGCACGCCGCCAAAGAGGCCGAAGGTCGGCAAGGTCTTGTCATCTGGGCCAAAAACCAATTTTGTAATAGGGTAGGTGCGATCGCCACAGGCAACCTCGGAGATAGTCTCCACTCGACAGACACGAGAAATTTTCTGCACTAATTTATCTAACTGCTCAACTTCTACAAATTCCCGTATGCCCACGCCTCAGTCCATCATATCGCGCAAATATATAAATGTTAATCTACTGAGCAGAACGCCTACGTTTCGGTACGGCATTTTTAGACTGAACCGAGTCAGTCGAAGAGCCCACCTTTGCCAGTAGGCGACCTTTCCAACGGGAAACAAACTCATCTTTGCTCGAGCGTTCCGCATCCAAGGCTTGAATACGCTTTTGCAGGACCTTTTCTGCACGATTTAGCCGATTTAGCTTCATGCGTACGCGCAAGTCAAACTGATTTTTGAGTAATTCCTCCATTTGGCTCACCAGGATCACTCGCTCTGGTCCTTCTTTAGCCTTACGTAAGTTACGCATAATTTCCGAAAGACGCGTTCGGTTTTTCCATACCTCCTCTTGCAAGGAAACGTTCGCAGGAATCAGTCGCTGTAATTTTTGAATCCGATGATACTCCTTCACCGCTTTTTTTTGCATCCGAGCATAGCGTTCAGGGTTCTTCTCTCGCAGTTCGAGCATGCGAAGGTAGCGTTTGGGGTTCACATCTTTAATACGCAGAAGAGCAGCCTCTAATTCAGCGGCCTCGGCCTTTATTTTTTGCATTTCGACCGGTGAACTTAATGCAAAGGCAGGAGCCTCAAAAACTACAACTAAAACAACTAAAAGGAATAGAACTAGGTTTATCCTCACCATATAACACCGTCTCCAATACAAGTTATTGCTCTAATGTAAATTATAGCTCTAATACAAACCAAGGCGCAGCCAGAGCCTATCCCGAATTTAAAGTTTACTCAATGAATTATCGCGTCAATCATTCTTCAAGCGAGAACTCCGGCCTAAAGCCTCAATATAAGAAGGTTTTGGCACAAAATAGAAAAGTCTCCCACGCTGATTCATTACACCCGCCACCCTTGCGGCCACCCTACCTTTCCCCCAGTAGAGATCCAGTCGACCTGACCCGCGTATAGCTCCCCCAGTATCTGCATCAATGACAAAGCGAGATTTTTTAACCCAAGAGCCTGTATAAGGCCGTCCGTATTCATCGCGCTTAATCTTTCCACTCTCTTCTTGCACAAACCGAGGCTCGGAAAATTCTAAAAAAGCTAGCGTGCCTTTGGGAAATAGCCCACGGTCGGTTGCAATCGTTCTTCCCGGCATTAAAGAAGAACCAAAACTAGCCTTGGAAGGTCCGTCTAGTTTTTTGAAAAACACATAGGAAGGGTTTTGATCCATACTTTCTTGTGCTTCTGTTTTTGGAACCGAACGCAAATAGTTCTCAATAGCCTGCATATTTATTGCTTCCTTGGGAATTCGAGCCGCTAAAATTTTTTCAAGCGCAACATATTTGTGTCCGTTTTGGCCATCATAGCCTAACGAAATTTTTTTACCATTTGTCATATGAATGGTTCCCGCACCTTGTATTTGCATTACGAAGGAATCAACAGGATCTACATAGGCAATTTCTAATTTTTGACTACCCAATTTTTGATCTACATCTATCTCATGTCGGGAATAATAGGGGACAATGCGCGGTGGTTTCATACCTCCATTTGTTGCTCGCACCACTCTCCCTCGCAAGTCCTGCTCCGCCTTAATTACCCATTGAGCCCTCGGAAAAGTTTCCTCATAGCGATCGAGACGAATCGTGACTAGATCCTTTGGCTTCCTATATACCGCTTGCGAATACTTACGTGTTGGAAATGGACTTCCCTTAATGATTGGGTCGTAATAAGAGGTCACCAGCACGTCACCTGGCTCCTCATTGCCATAAACAACGTAAACATCGAAATTATTTAGCAAGCTCCACACAAAGCGACCACCACTACGATCTAAACGTAAATCGAGGAGCAATCCTTCAAGAGCAGCAAAATAGACTGACGCGGGAACCATGTGTGGCCCAAAACGTAAAGCCATCTCATCGCGATTTTTCTTCTCCCAAGTCTTAATTAGATTCTCTATCGCCGCATGTAAAGAGTTCCATCCAAGGTCATCATTAATCTCTAATGTCTCTTCATAGGAAATTAGGGCTTCACTGGAATCAGATAGTGGCGCGCGGGCACAACCAGAAATAAGCAGGGCAAAGGCCGCTATAGTTAAAAGAATCTTCCGCATGCGAAGATTCTTTCACAAGGAAAGGAGCTTGCAAAGAGAACACAGTCGAATGTTTGAAATAAGCGCCGGCAATGCTACCTAAAATAGGAGCCGACAGCCAGATACCGAATCAAACTGGGCGCGTGCGTTATACCAACCAAGCACCTGGCTTCGTATAGTCTTTTTGGTATCGTTGCCTTCAACATTAGCGCCCTTGTCTTCAATATAAGTGGAAACAAGCCAATGAAGCCTAATGATTACACCGCCAAAGTTGAACTTCGGGCTGATATACTTGCGGCAATATTTTTCCTCTTGTCCTACGACGTAGAGGCAAGAACAAAACTCTTTAGCCGAAAATCGCGGCAACATTTCAAGTTTCATGTAGTCATATTTAGAACTTTGCATGGAGCCGGCCATATGCACAAAAGCTAGAAGTCCGACAAGGGCAACTCCGAAGAGCATAAGACTTCGCTTCCGCCATTTCTTATTCATTTTCTACCATTTCCACTGCATATTTAATTAATGCATTTAGGTCCATACTTGGGCCACGGTCGTTACCAGTTCGTGCAATCACGACATTGTGTGATGGCAAAACGAAAATATACTGCCCCCAATGCCCTTTGGCTGCAAAGCCAGAGCTAGGGAGATCAGGCCAAGGCTTTTTCTCTGGAGTTTTTGGGTGCGCTTTATTTAGCCACCAATGAGCACCATAGGTTTCTGGTGTGCGACCACCTGGGCTTTTCCAAGGTGGCGAATTGGCGATGGCTGGACTGAGTGTGGTTGAAAATTTGATCCAATCTGGATGGATGATTTGTTTATCTCCCCATTTGCCTTTTGCTAGGAACAGTAGCCCGAAACGTGCCATATCCCGAGGGCTCATATAGAGGTAGGAAGAGCCAATTACAACGCCATTAGAGTCTTGTTCCCAAAGGGCAGACTTGATTCCTAGCGGTGAGAAGATGCGCTCCTCAGGAAACTTCGCGAAATAATCGACGCCATAGGCCCCTTGGAGAACAGCTGAAAGTAGATTTGAGTCACCCGATGAATAGCGCCAACGTGTGCCCGGTTTAGCCTCTACATTATGGCGGTCTAAAACAAATTTTGCTACGTCTAACATTCCTGAGCCGTAGAGCATTGCAAGGACTGCGGACTCTATGGGCTTATCAGACTTCTCATATGTCTCAACCCAGTCGAGGCCGGAGCTATGTTGGGTGACATGCTGAACGGTAATTTCACATTGATTTTTTTCTTTATTTTTAAATGGTTACATATCGATTCTTCAAGTTTTACTTTACCGTCTTGGACTGCTAGTCCGAGAAGCAGATTTGTAACTGATTTAGATACGGACCAACTGATATGGCGCTGGTCTGGCTTATTTATACCCGTTGGCATAGCGTTCGTAACGGATAACACCATTTTTGACGACGACTAGGCCATTAGTGATAATTGGTGGCTTTCCCGGATTGAGGTTCTTTTTGGGAAAAGCTATCGACTCCATACGCTTGCGCGCAGTCTTTGCCACGTCACTTTGAACTGCTGGGGCGCTTGTCCACTTTGGAATTGGGAATTTGATTTCAGTTTCTACCGGCGTGATTTCAGCGTGTACCGGGTCATACAGGCTAAAACTGAGGGAAGTGAGAAGACAAGTGACGAGGGTTTTTGCAACCTTCCCAAACATTTTTGCAATCTTCTTAAACATTAAGTCCATTCTACCTGGAGGCGCGTACATTAGAAACAAGTTTCACCCGATACGTTAGACGCATGGGATTATTTCAAAAAGCATATGAATTTTTGACTCGACCTTTTCAGCAGCAGGCACTATCGCGACAGCATTACTTGTTTGCGATTTTGCTCTTCGCACTCTTCTTTTCCCTAGGTCTAGAATTCAGCATTTTTAAAGGGTCGACGCATGGAGTACAACCAGGCGAGACCGACATTACCGGCATTTGGAAGCTCACTCTCAAGGACCGTCCTGAGTTCGCTCATGCGGAGTTTAATGATTCCACTTGGTGTCCAGTGGCTGTACCGATGCCGCGAGATATTCGTGTGCTTGATAAAGCAAGCGCTCAGCTTGCGAAGTCTTGTTGGGGCAAGGAATACTATCCGCGCAAACGCATGCAAGAAGGCCCCTTCTGGTACCGCACGCGCGTGGACATTCGTTCCTCTTTAAACAATCCAAGTTTATTTCTGGGCGCGATCAAGCATAGAGCTTCGATTTATTGGGACGGGGAACTCCTTGCCAATATTCGCTATGACCAACATCCTATAGTGGTTCCACTCACTCATGTGCAAGCTAAACCCGGCAAACACACGCTAGCGATTCGTGTGGAGACGGAAAAATCAACAATGTATCCGGGACTACTCCATGTGTATGAGCGAGGAGTAACAGTTGGAGAAGTAGCAAACAATCTCACAGTGCAAAGAGCTGCACTCTTTGTTTTATATATTCGTCCGACTTTAGCAGTGTTTATGCAAACGATAGCACTCTTTATTATGTTGACTCTGATGATGCGCATGCAAAGAATTCATAATGAGTACTTGTGGTTAAGCATCTACTTTGCAGGAGCTACTTTATATTTCTCCCACACATTTATCCGTTTTCCGGAAGCCCAGTATTTCGCAACTTGTGTCAGCAAAGTTTTAATTTCTGCCGGCGCGCTTGGCGTCTGGCTTGAAACGATTCGTATGCCAGCTGTAATCAAAGATCTCCTTACACGTTCCAATATGTACTTTGTTCTCTCGGGGGTGAGCCTCTTTAGCGGTCTCGCCGCCGCAGGTCCTAAGTTTACTATGCTTGCACAAAGAGTTGATTTGGGATTAACTGCCGTAACTCCAATCCTTTGTTTGACAATAGCCTGCTACGCGATGATGACAGAATTCTCTGTTATGCAACGGAAATACGTTCAAAGGGGCCGGTTAATTGCTCTGACTAAAGCCTTTGCGGTTGCTGCAATTCTTTCAGGTATATTTTCTTCCAGCCTACTACCAATGAGTTCCATCGGCATGACCGGGATGGACTATCAAGTTGTAATCAACCTTTTGTCAGTCGTAGTGTTATTCTTGTCGGTAGAAGATTATGCAAAAAAGCAAAAAGAACTCGCTTTCTTTGGTAAGTTTGCTCAACAAGGCCTTCATGGTCACAAAGCCTTTATTCTCAAGATGGACGTTGTAAACCATACCCTTACTACTTGTCAGATGCCTTATGGAGTAAAGCGCTTGTTTCAGAATATGTGGTCTTCTAGCCTAGAGCGAGTATTCTCTAAATATTCATTCCTCGATAAAAACTTAGGCGATAGCTCAATCTACTGCTTTGCCGATGATGAGCAAATGGGTCCAAGAGTTCTAGAGATGGCTTTTCAGATAACAAATCAGGAGTTAGCCAAATTTGATCATGCCTTTCATCAAGAATTACAAGTGCTGCTAGCGCGGGAGGACAGGCTACACGAGCCATTTTTAAATTATAAACAAATCTACTGGGAGCGATTTGGCCATCACTTTCATGAACGAAAAACGAATGTACGCATTGCCGTAGCCTATGGCATGGTAGATGAAAGCCTTTGGGGACAAATCGAGCAAGCACACTATGACACACAAGGAGGCCTTGTTACCTTAGTAGCTGGGATTGAATCAGAAGCCGAAGTCGGTGAAATTGTGATTGACGAACAGTATTTTGGAAAACTAAAAGCGGACAGCTCGCCACCTGGATTCGAATTTCGCGAAGATACGGTTCAGCTACAAGGCATAGGCGCCACGAAACTCTTCCGTGTTCGAGGTGAGCAAGCAATCAGCGACACCGAAAAAGCTGCTTAGCAGTCAGCAACACCGAGGTCACATCACGCTCTGCTGTTAAGAACTAAGCTCAGACCCTGACTTGCGGAAATAGCGCACTTTTTTGCCGTCTTTTTCCTTCACGCCTAAACGCCCGCCCTTGCTTGTCTTTGGGTCAACCGCTAACAAGTTAGAGTAATCAAGCTTAGCTTCCTTCTCTACGATTCCGCCCTGCGGATTAGCTTGGCTAGGCTTTGTGTGGCGCTTTACTTTATTCAAGCCTTCCACCAGCACTTTTAAGTCCTTCGGATAAACCTTTAGTATTTTGCCTTCTTTGCCCTTTTCTTTCCCTGCGATCACTTGAACCGAATCGCCTTTTTTCAGTAACAGGCCCATGGCTTGCTCTCTCCTCAAATAAATGGAATGGATTAATAGAAACCGTTTGGCAAAAGCGCGACATTACGAGCACGCTTAACCGCCCTAGCCAACTGACGCTGTTGTTTCGAGTTCAAGCGAGATACGCGCGCCGCTATAATTTGGCCTCCTGGACTCAAAAAACTCTGCAGAACCTCCACGTCACGGTAATCAAAACTCATCCCGCGCGGTGGGCGCTGTTTACGCTTCATAAAATTTGCTTCCGCCACAATCTCTCCTTAAAAAGTGTATAAACCCGAAATACACAAACTTTCGTTAAAACTAAAGCAGTCAAATACCACATGGATAAGTGAGAAATCCAGCGCTTTTCCTAAAGGCCTTCAATATCTTTGATAAAATCGTGTAAATAGTGATAACTTTTAGTGAAATAGCTGAGAATAGTTGAGAAATATTCCTGGCTAACGTGTATTTTCCCAAGGAGCCTTTAAGTTGAACGACCTTAGCTACACAAACCGTGCAAATGCTGAATATCTCGATGAAATTTTTCAAAAATTCCAGGAAAACCCGGAAGCAGCGGACCCGGAATGGAAGCGCTTCTTTGAAGGCGTTGAATTTGGACGCCAGCTCCCTCCCCTAGTTGGGCCAAACGGCACCCCGATTCCGAGCATGGGCTCCACCGCCACGGGCTTTACCGCCACAGCCCCTACACCAACCGCTGTCCCCAACACTTTTGAAGCTGGCACTAATGGCAATAAGGAGCTAAGCGCCCAGACGTTAATCAATGCCTACCGGGATATTGGCCACTATCAAGCGGACCTCGACCCACTTGTTCGTGGTGGACGCCGAATCCCAGAGCTCGCTTTAAATAATTTTGGTCTCTCAGAAGCGGACCTGGGCGCCACATTCAAAGCTGGCTCCAAAGTGGCTATGCCAAACGCCACCTTGAAGGAAATTCTTGATCATTTGGAGCATGCCTATTGCGGCACGATGGCGGTGGAATTTGCAGGTGTGAAGTCAGAGATGCGAGCCTTTGTAATCCGCGAATTTGAGGGTGAGCTTCGTAAATTTTCGAAAGAAGAAAAAATTCAAATCTACGATGACCTCGTTCGAACTGAGGCTTTAGAGAAATTCTTTGCTTCCCGTTTCGTAGGCATGAAACGATTTTCTATCGAAGGCTCAGATGCTCTAATTCCAATGCTAGAGACATTTACATCTCATGGCTTGCATGAGGGCCTAGAAGAAATCGTCATCGGCATGACTCACCGAGGTCGAGTGAATGTGCTAACAAATTTTATGGGGAAAGCCCTCGACGTCGTTTTCTCGGAGTTTGACGGTCGCTATGATCCAAATATGTTTTTTGCCGATGGTGATGTGAAATACCACATGGGATTCTCTGCAGATAAAAAAACAGAGAATGGTAAAGTACATATTTCACTCGCCTTTAATCCCAGTCACTTGGAAGCCGTTGCCCCTGTCGTGATGGGCATGACTCGAGCAAAGCAACGCCTACGCCAGGATAAAGAGCGTAATCATGTAATGCCGATTATTATTCATGGCGATGCCGCCATGATTGGTCAGGGCGTGGTTTCTGAAACTTTTCAACTTTCAGAACTCGAAGGTTACTGTATCGGCGGTACCGTCCATATCGTAGTCAATAACCAGGTTGGGTTTACAACTGCCCCCGAAGAGGCCCGCTCAACTTATTATTGTACAGACGTAGTAAAGCAAATCGACGCTCCAGTAATTCATGTGAATGGAGATGACATCGAGGCATCTATTCGCGCCATGAATATTGCACTCCGATTCCGCCAAATGTTTGCTAAAGATATTGTGATTGACCTCGTTTGTTATCGCCGCCATGGCCACAATGAAGGCGACGAACCAAGCTTCACTCAACCGCTTATGTATGAAAAAATTCGCACGCATCCAACAGCAAAAGAGATTTACGGCAAGCAGTTGCTTAGTGAGGGCATACTAACTGAGACCGAGATAAAGCAAAAATGGGACGCTGAGATGAACCGTCTACAAGCTCGATTGGAGGCAAGCCGGCAGGAGCAAGCCAAGCCAGAGGTAAATACACTTCAGGGTGTTTGGACCGGGCTTCGTCGAGGCAAGCCGGAAGATTTTGATAAACCTGTAGAAACGGCCGTTACAATGGAGCGTCTACATGCCATCGGCAATGCATTAATAAGTGTGCCAGAATCTTTTACCGTACACCGTAAATTACAAAAACTCCTTGGCCAAAGAAAAGCGATGCTGGATGCTGGTGGAAAGATCGACTGGGGAATGGCTGAACTCTTGGCCTATGGTTCACTCATTCAAGAGAGTTTTCCTGTTCGTTTTACTGGCCAAGATGTGTGTCGAGGAACATTCTCCCATCGACATGCGACCTATACGGACGCCAAAACTGGTAAGACCTACAATCCGATTACGACCTTGAGTCCGGACCCTAAGAAAGTGGAATTTTCGATTTGGAATTCCCCGCTTTCCGAGTACGCTGTGCTTGGTTTCGAATATGGTAATTCCACGATCGACCCACGATCGCTTACCATTTGGGAAGCACAATTTGGCGATTTTGCTAATGGTGCGCAAATCATCATTGACCAGTTCCTTTGTAGTGCAGAGTCTAAGTGGCAACGTATGAGTGGTTTAGTTTTACTCTTACCCCATGGTTATGAAGGCCAAGGCCCGGAACACTCCAATGCAAGACCAGAACGATTCTTACAATTATGCGCTCAATACAATATGCAGGTTTGCAATCTTACGACTCCGGCACAGCTTTTCCACGTAATTCGGCGTCAAATAAAGCGTGAGTTCCGAAAGCCACTCGTAATAATGTCACCGAAAGCTCTCCTACGACATCCACTCGTAGTTTCAAAACACAAAGAATTTACGGATGCAGGATTTAAGGAAGTGCTACCGGATCCAAGACTAGAGGGTCCACGAAAAGTGAAGCGTGCCGTTCTCCTAACGGGAAAGCTTTATTATGACCTCATTGCGGAGAGAGAAAAAGCAGCCAATAAGGAGGAGACGGCCATCATTCGCATTGAGCAAATCTATCCGTTCCCTGGTGCACAGATCACTAAAGCTTTAAAGAGTTTTACGAAATTGGAGCAAATAATTTGGGCCCAGGAAGAGCCCAAGAATATGGGAGCCTATTTCTCTATTGCCCCCAAATTACAAGAGCTTATGTATAAGAACGGCACCTCGAACCTAAGCTTCCGTTATATCGGCCGTGATGAGCGCGCTAGTCCAGCAATTGGCAACCCTCATTTACACAAGCAAGAGCAAGAAGAGATACTGAAAGCTTGTTTCGTATAGTGGAAGCTTAGTAAGGAGATAAATAATGAAAGCAGAAATCAAAGTCCCAGCCGTCGGTGAAAGCATTAATGAGGCAACTATTGCAGAATGGTTAAAAAGAGATGGCGACACCATTTCTAGAGATGAGATTTTACTAAACCTTGAAACAGACAAGGCTAATGTGGAAGTTGTAGCGGAGCATGACGGAGTTTTAAAGATTCAAGAGCAAGGCGGGGCTACGGTTGCTATCGGCGCGACAATCGGGTTCATTGATACGGACGCGTCGGCACCTTCTCTACCAGACGCAGATAATCCCATTACGCCCCCCCTTGATAGTGAGGAGGAAAAACTAGATTTGAACGATTTGAGCCCAGCAGCTCGACATGCAGCACTCGAGCATAGCATGGATCCAAGCCAAATAAACGGCACCGGAAAGGACGGGCGTGTAACGAAAGTAGATATTATGCAACATGCAAAGTCTGCTCCAGCCGTAAAGAAATCACCTACACAACCAGCCGAAAAAGCACCTGCTGCAAAAACATCAGCCACACAAAGTGCAGGTAGTGATCGTCGAGAAAAAATGTCGACGATTCGCAAGCGAATTGCACAACGCCTAGTAATGGCGCAACACACGGCCGCCATCCTCACGACCTTTAATGAAGTCGATTTAACGGAAGTAAAAGTCCTTCGCACAAAATATAAAGAGAAGTTCAAGGAAAAATATAGTGTAAATTTAGGCTTTATGGGTTTCTTTACGAAAGCCGTTATCGAAGCCTTAAAAAAGTACCCGGCCGTAAACGCCTTTATTGAGGGGGAGGAAATTATCTACCATGATTATGCCAGTATCGGCATTGCAGTGGGCAGCCCTCGGGGACTCGTGGTTCCTGTATTAAAGAACGCCGAAAATATGTCAATCGCCGATATCGAGCAAGGTATTAAAGCAGCTGCGCTTAAGGCTCGAGATGGCAAGCTAACGATCGACGATATGTCTGGCGGCACATTTACAATTTCTAACGGTGGGACTTATGGCTCTCTTATGTCTACGCCAATCTTAAATCCTCCTCAAAGTGGTATTCTTGGAATGCATAAGATCGAGGATCGACCAGTGGCAGTCAACGGTAAAGTTGAAATTCGCCCCATAATGTATATTGCACTTTCCTATGACCATCGTATTATTGATGGCGAAGGTGCAGTAAAATTTTTGGTTCATATTAAGAACGCGCTCGAAGATCCGGCGCGCATCCTCTTAGAAATCTAGTAGGTTTAAGAATGGCAGACTTTGATCTCTTAATTATTGGCTCTGGGCCAGGCGGCTATACGGGCGCAATTCGTGCGGCCCAATTAGGTTTGAAGGTTGGTGTAGTTGAGAAGAACCCTACTTTTGGCGGAACTTGCCTAAACGTCGGTTGTATTCCTTCAAAAGCCTTGCTCGACTCTTCCGAGCATTTCTCAGAAGCGCAATCAGGGTTTTCACATCATGGAATTGAAGTCTCAAATCTAAAGATTGATATTTCAAAAATGATGAAACGAAAAAATAAGATCGTCAAAGATTTAACGGATGGCATCGCTTTCTTATTTAAAAAGAATAAAATCACTTCGATCCATGGCTTTGGCGTGTTGACCGCTCCCAATGAGGTAGAAGTCACCGATCTCTTGGATATGAAAACGAAATATTCGGCTAAAAATATTATGCTCGCTACTGGATCTGTACCTACAGTGTCACCAGCCCTAAAAACTGATGGCACAAATGTTTTGACCTCTACAGAAGCACTGTCCTTTGAAAAGGTACCAAAAAATATGGTCGTAGTTGGCGGAGGGGTAATTGGCCTTGAGCTTGGCTCCGTTTGGCTCCGTCTAGGCGCAAAAGTTACTGTCGTAGAGTTTACGGATAAACTTGCGGGCAGCATGGATACACAGATGTGTAAAGAGCTACAGAAAGTACTAAAAAATCAAGGCTTTGAGTTTCATTTAAATTCTGCCGTGACGGGCGTGAACGTAAAAGGCCCAGGGGACGTGGACGTAACTGTAGTAAACAACTCAAAAGATGAAAAATTCAATATTAATGCTGACCGTGTTTTAGTTTCGATCGGGCGTCGCCCCTATTCTGAAGGCCTCGGTTTAGAGGCTTTGGGTATCAAAAAGGACCAGCGTGGCTTTGTAAAAATTAATGATCGTTTCCAGACTAACGTTCCAAATGTTTATGCAATCGGTGATTTAGTTCGCGGCCCCATGCTCGCCCATAAGGCGGAGGAAGAAGGTATTTCAGTGGCAGAAATTATTGCTAACGGTCATGGGCACGTAAATTATAATACTGTTCCTAGTGTGATTTATACTTGGCCCGAGCTTGCGAGTGTCGGTATGACGGAAGAGGAAGGGAAAGCCACAGGGAAGAAACTGAGCGTTGGCACTTTTCCATTTATGGCTAATGGTCGCGCAAGAGCAATGGGGTCCACACAAGGCATGGTGAAAATTATTGCAGACGCCGATACAGACCGAGTTTTAGGTGTACACATCCTTGGAGCAAGAGCTTCAGACATGATTGCCGAAGCTGTTATAGCAATGGAATTTGCGGCGACCTCAGAAGATATCGCCCGCTCTTTCCATGCTCACCCAACACTTGCAGAAGTGATGCGAGAAGCCGCTCTCGCTGTGCAAAAACGCGCGCGCCAGATGTAACCCAAGTAACCGAAATTACAAGTTTTCCTCCCCTAAATCCTTTCGGGCCTAAATTACAGGGACGAATGATCCGATAAGTGCTACAGGTAGGAGTTCATATGAATACTGCATTAAAACTATCCGCTGCCCTAATCCTTATTTTCTTCTCAGCCGGTGATATAGAGGCCGCTGTCCTACAAGGAATTCAAAATAAATTTGCGAAAGATATGGAGCCCAATAAAAGGGCTGCGTTTATGCGCGTAGTAAGTGCCCAACAAAAGGCTGCCGAAAATGATTACAAAATAGTCGCTGCATATGTCGCCTCTTTCGCCCCAAATGCCACAAAAATTGAATTTGACAAAATTACTGAGCTCGAAGAGCTCCCACTCCAGGCCAAAGCCTATCACAGTTATTGCTTTGAGAATCAGCCGGACAATAAACATGCCTGCGATCAGTTTTCGAAAAAATTTGGCTCCTTAATCAATCTCTGGTTAGTGTCACAAAATTTTTCTGACGTAGTCTCCAGTATCTATGAACAAGCGGATCAGAGCGCTCTTGAAACATTAGGTCGAAGCGAAAAGAAACCCTTTGGGGATTCTCTAGAGCCAGAGTTGAGTAATTTTCAAATTGCACAAGGTATCTGTGGCGATGAAGCGACCGGATCCGCAGGTATTGGTATTGGCCTCAATTCGATCGTCTGCCAAGGAGCAATTGCTCGCATAAAGAACGGCACCTTTGCGCCCAAACCAAGTGCAGGCAATAAGCCTGGATCGGCGACAAGCGCCGAATAGTTTACGACGACAGGTGCCGGAATGGTCTGCGATAGGCGCCTAATAAGGCTGCCGCCTGTGCAGATCGCGTCTAAATTCGCATATACCTTGTCAGCTCTAAAAAAAATCCCTACTATTTGAATTATATAATCAATAGGGCTCCTATTGCCACAGGGGGGATTATTCGTTGACGAAGCCTAAAATTACTACCAGCTCTACGGCAGAGTATTTTGCCAAAAATCTGCAGCAAGTTGGCTTCTCTTCTCCGACGAAGGCTGTCCTTACCACATTGAAAGAAGCTGTTGATAATGCGCTCGACGCATGCGAAGTAGCAGGCATTCTCCCGGAACTTAATATTACAATAAAGAAAGTTGGCAAGGGGTCAGGGCGCAATACAGATCTTGTAGAGCTCATTATTGAAGACAATGGCCCTGGTCTCGAGTTAGAAGAATTACCGAAAGTATTTGGCGAATACCTTGCCTCCTCTAAGTTTGGTCGCGGACAATGTTCTCGTGGCCAGCAAGGGATTGGTATTTCCGCATCCGTCACTTGGGCACAACTTACAAACGCCAAAGGGGTTACGGTTACTTCCAAAACGAAACGAATGCGTAAAGCCGTTAAAGCCCTCATCAACGTTAATATCAAAGGCAATAAAGGAATCATCAAAAAGAAGAGCACCATTGATTGGAATAAGCCCCACGGTGTAAAGGTAGAGTTCCGCATTGATGGACGGGTTCAGTTAAATGGTGACGGTGGTTTGCTGACTTACCTTGAAGGCACAACTCTTGTGAACCCACACCTCGATATCAATTATAAATTACTCGAAAACGACTGGGTTAAGATCGAACGTGTGCGATCGGATATTCCAAAAATCCCACCGGCAACGCTCCCCCACCCTCACACAATGAAGCTTGGAGAATTTATTGGCCATGCCCATCTTTATGACAACACACCGCTCTCGTCCTTCCTAAAGAAAGGCTTTTCCCGCGTTACAGACCAAACTATCAAAGCGTTTGTCTCTGCTGGTTTACCTAAAAATGTATTAAAGAAACGTGTCATTCAATTATCGCAGGATCAATACAAAGCTTGCTTCCAGGCGATTCAAAGCACGGACTTAATGAATCCGAGTACACAATCAGTACTTACCATTGGTGAAGCTAATCTTGCGAAGTCGATTGCTCGTCTGGGTGAAGTCGACTTCATGTCTGTAGTAACGCGTAAGCCTCGGATTTGTGATTTCAAGCCAGTCGTGGTGGAAGTGGCTCTAGCTCGATTTATTAATCGCGGGGACGCCGATGAACCAGTACAACTTTTGCGCTTTGCCAATCGAGTACCGCTTCAGTTTGATAAAGGAGGCTGTGCCATTACACAAGCACTAGAAACTGTAAATTGGCGATCCTATGGAGTTACTCAACCAAAGCGTTCTATTCCACTTGGTCCATACGTTTTTGCTATTTCCATAACTTCTCCCTTTATTAAATTTAAGAATGCGTCCAAAGAAACAATCGACTCTTCGGAAGAACTCATTGAAGAGATTCGCCGGGCGTTGATGCAAGCGGGACAAAAGCTTTCACGCCATATTCGACGTGAACATAAAGAATCTCAGCTTGAAAAGAAAATAGCTCATATCGAGAAATTCGGTCCAATCCTAATCGATATTCTCGGCCGTATTGCTAAAGCGCCAAAGTCGCGAACCAAAAAAGCAGAAGAGGGTTTGGCCAAATTATTAGGACGTGACACACGAGACGCTAAGAAAGAACTCGAAGAGGCAAAGACAAAACTTGATGTACTAAAAACAAAAGAAGCCGCTCGTCGCAATAGCTAGGGGAAATTAGAAATGACACTACTTAAAATTCGTAAACAGACCAAAAACATACCTAAAATTGCCAAAAGCCTTTGCGATGATATGTTACAAACCCTTGAACAAGCTAAGCGTCCCGAGCTACAAGCTATTAAATGTTCGCTAGACAATTCTATTTATTCACCATCGATCGGCTACCTTACACCAGGTAAGAAAAAAATTCGTACGGAGCTAAATGTAAGCTCTGTGCAAAAGCTTTCCCGAGTTGTCTTCTTTTTGGAGCTACTCCTGAACAATATTGACATTGGTGCGGTGAATACAAAAAGAGAGCTCTATTACCGTGCCAAAGGTTTAGTTCGTGATAATTTAAAATATGGTGCGATCGATTTTGAGGACCAAAATGAAAGTGATCCAATTATTGAGTTCATTTGCGATATGTTGGAAGTGTACCGGGAGGAACTCAATTGTTATGCAAACGACCGCGGCGGTCAAACCTATTCGCAAGCTTTGATCGTGACAGAAATTCTTCCTGATGGAGAAAAAGCAACGATCGATCTATCTAGCCTCGGTACAACTCCGTTCCAGCCCAAGAACAAGCCGCAATCATTGAAGCTAAAAGCTAAGAAGAAAATTGATTTCTGCCTAATCCTTGAATCGGAAGGCACAGCAAATACCT
Source organism: Oligoflexia bacterium (assembly GCA_011087955.1). Taxonomy (GTDB): domain Bacteria; phylum Bdellovibrionota; class UBA1018; order CAIPTA01; family JAALKR01; genus JAALKR01. Next base: position 51,218 of record JAALKR010000009.1, on the reverse strand, counting down.
TAGCTTCGATGGGCATGACAAAGCGGCATAATTGCATCCTTATGGGGGCTGCTGGTGTTCCGTCGAACGCCGTACGTGGTTGGACGAAAACGATTCAAGAGCAGCTTAAAGTTCCAATTTATTTCTGTGGTGACCTCGACGCATATACTCTGCAAAATATTTACCGCACATTAAAAGCTGGATCGGCCGCTTCGCTCATTCGAAATTCCGATTTCTCTGCTCCAAAAGTTCGATTCCTTGGTGTGCTCCCGGAAGACGTTAAAAAATATGATCTAGATTGCTACAATGTAAAGAAAATGGATAAGGGTGAGCTACGTGCCTTGAAAAAGGCAAAAGATGCACTAGCTAATGATCCGTTCTTTCGAGATCGAAGGAATAAAAAACTTTCGGATATCCTGCGTTGGCTAGTTAAGAATAAAATTCGTTGTGAACAGCAGGCCTTTTTCTCTGTAGACGCAAAAGACCCACTTTGCTTCGAAAAAATTATGATTGAGAAGATTAAAAAGAAGACCTTTATCTGAAATATTTTCATTTTTCTACACCTTACCGGAACCGAGAGTGTGTCGAAATCCGATACAATAGGGTGGTAGAAGAAGATGAAGAAGTCAAAGGAGACCCCCATGTATCCACGCGTAATTATTCCCCTCGCTTTGCTTAGCTCTTTCCTTGCTGCCTGTGATAAGAAAGAAGCCAGCTCTAAGGACGACCAAAACCCGAAAATAGATATGCGGAATGCGGTGGAGGCATCCTGTGGCAACTTGGGGATGATGATTGTCCGAACCCGATATGCTCCAACTCAAAAAGCTGGGAAGAAAGTGATGCCCGTCTTTTCCAAAAATGTGGACAAAAAAATATTAGCTGCCGCAGACAAAATGATAAAACTGGCAAAAGAGGCTCAAGAAAAAGGGGCTAAACGGAAAGCTGGCGAATATGGCGACTTCAAACGAAAGGTGCAAGATTCAATACTAGCCGCTGGACGCGCTGTAAAGCTTGTAGCCCCTGCTTTCTTCAAAGATTGCGAAAAAGAATTAGGTCCAAGTATCAAGGAATGCATGGGAGTGCTAAATCCTGAAAAACAGCGAGAGTGCATGGGGAAAACAAAACCTAAGATGGTTGCATTGGTAAAGAAATACGATATCCAGTTTAAGTCATCGCAAGAAGAGTCAAAGTAGAAAGTCGCCTCGCCTAAGCGGAAAGCTACTTCAGTCAAATTCCGGCTAGCGCTTTTTTTATTCTAAACCAAAAATCTCATCAGTAATTTCTTGCTGACCTTTGATGAGCAACCTGGTCTCATTTTCAAATATGACATCCATTTTATTTGGCGGAACTAAGCGAACAACAAACCCAAGACCAAATTTTTTATGAGAAATTTTCTGTCCGACATCAAACTGTCCATCGATCCTATAGGAACCTGCTTCCACCTCTGCCAAATGATCATTCAGGCCCTGCCAAGTAAATCCCTCTTGCTCCGCTACAGAGGACTTCTTGGTTTTCCGTTTGCCTCGTTTTTTTGCTACTTTCTTCGGCTTTTTCGCTACTTTTTCTGTCATCTTGGCCTCCACGGGAGTTTCAACTGGTGCAAGTTCTAATTCTGGGTTCTCTACTGCAGCGAACGCCGCACTTTTCGCCTTCACTGCTCTAGTCTTCTGGGCTGCTGTAGTCTTTTTAGCTTTGGCTTTGGCTTTGGCTTTGGCTTTTTTCTTGGTTATGGTTTTGTCGGCAGCAGCCTTCTTAACCGTAATTTTTTTGGTAGCAGTTTTCTTAGATAGGGCCCTTTTAGCGGCAACTCTGCCTGCTACTTTAGCTACTACTTTCTTTTCAGCGGAGGCTTTCTTTGCAACTCCTACAGTTTTTGCTTTCAAGATTTTTTTGGATTTGGAAGTTTTCTTCTTTGCCATCTTTGGGCGAGGTTAACGTAAATTCCATGTCAAATCAAGGTCTTATAGTATGCTAAATTTGACGATATGGTTACACAAGTTATCTATGCTACTTATTATCAGTTTTCAGTTTTCAATTGGGGGGGGTGGAACTTGCTCAAATAGGACCTGAACATTTTCGGTTGCGGTATCGGACCCACTGAGGAAACTTAGATCATGAAAGAAAATAGCGTTGTCTTCCGTATTATACATCCAATAGCCACCATCTTCGGCTGAGCCGTCCTTCACCATAGTTCCCTCATAGAGCACCTGAATAGTTTCCACAATGGGAGCCACTTCTAGATAAATCTTAGGTATGACAATTTTTTGCGCGATATCCGCACCAAATGCCGCTAAACCGTTTCCGTAATCTCTCGAACAAATTGGAAAGGTCAAACCGTTGGTGAGTCTCATAAGCTCCCCATAGCGCTTGCCCTGGAATTGTGTTGAACCACAGCCACTTTCTTGCATTTCAAAAATCCCGTACGTAGAGATAGAACCCGGTGGACGAATTGTATGTAACCAATTGATAAAACCCTGCACACTAATACTACTCTGCTCATCTTCATCACTCACTATGACAATGAAGAGTTCCGAAGCGTCTCGCAAGAAATCAGGATAATTCGTCAGAGCAATGTCAATTGGGCGAAACGCTTTCTCTGTAATAGAGCCATTAACGCCTAGCCGTCGAATCGCAGAGCTAAACTGTCCTACCGGGTCTGGGCTGGTATGGTCTAAGCGATCTGACGGCATAAACCCAATATATGGGGGTTCCGACTGATCTGTAGAAATGAGTCCCATACGCCAATCTGCGCCAGTCGCCGTCTGTGTAAAGGAGCGGATGAAAATATCCATATTACGCATTAGTTCATTCTGGTACGGCCCCATAGAAATGGAATTATCGATGACCCAGAGAATCTCTGCTTTTCCAGAAACTAAATCCTGCACCGTATAGGATCGGTTAGATCGAATTTGGGGTGCCGAATCCACTCGTTGAACAAAGCCTGGGTCTGCACAAGCTGTAAAGACCATCAATGCAATAGCGGAAAGGCACAAAGCTCTTATCCAGCCTCGAAAACATGCAACTATAAACATTCGCCCTCCGTAACCGACTGCAGATTGAAGAACTCGTCTGGCCATGCCACTCCGTCAAATGGAAAGGTCATTGAATTCTTCGAAGCCACCAAATTTGTTTTAACATTGCCGCGTAACTTTTTCGTACCACCCGTATTGGCCGCCAAACGTGACATTTGGCTCATGAGTTCGACCTTCACAAATTGCATTTTACGAATCGCTTCTTGCAAAACAAATCGACGCGACCGCCACACTCGTCGATATTCTTCCATCTGTCGCTTACGAGTTCGCTCCATCGTAAACTGGATCGCTTTTTCCGCGGCTAGCCAATGAGGTTGAACACCTACGGCGGGTAATGCGGCTGTTTTCGACTCTCTCGCTAAATCTCTTAGTTTCACCTGTTCTGCTTGCCGTTGTGTAAGGGCTTGTTCGGCTCGTTCAATGTAAAAATCAATACGCTCCGGACGGCTTGGATCAGCTTTCGCTAGCTCAGCCTCTACACGACCGGCCCACGTTTTATTCTTACTAAGAAACAGATCGAAGTCTTTGCGAACTTCTCCGTAAAAACAAAGCTTCAAATTACCGATCGCCGACACTAAATGTACCTCTGGCAAAAATTTATCTTTCCAAACGTCCATCCGGAAAGTCTGTAATTCACCCCGCAAGGACCCAAATTCACCGCTCTGTAAAAGAACCCAAGCCAATTCTTCCCGAGCGGTTAAGAAGTCACGAGAACCTTTCGGCACTTTTCGATAAAACACAGAGGCCGCTGATAAGTTGCCGCTTTGATAAAGGAGTCGCGCAATCTGCAAATAATAGGATGCAATTTGCTCCGGGTCTTTACTGCCTAAAGTAATCGGCTCAATCTTCTTCAGAATGGAGCCAGCTGCTCCAAGATCTCCTTGGCGAGCAAAATGTAAGGCCAGCGTGCGTGCTAAGGCAGAATAGTACGGATGCGTCTTCGGCATTCGGAGTAGTAATGTTTCTCCGTCTTTAGCGTGCGCTCCCGTTTGTCTTAGTAAGATATGAGCCCGAACGGTATCAAAAATTGGATGGGCAGATTGAACTTCATTCAAAAGAAACTCGGCCTGCTCTCGCTCTACGTGTACGCCCCAATCATAGAAACGCTTGGCAAACTCCGGCTGGATGCTCACACTAAGCGCAATAAAGGCTTTTGAATCACGGTAGCGTCCCACTCGCGCCATTTCAAACCATTCATTCCAAAACGTCTGCCCTAGGTTTAAATTCCACAGCGCAAAAACATACGCAGACCGCGCTGTGACAGCAAACTCATCGTCGACCGAGTCGCGAATGGTTGGCCAAAGATGTGCTATTTTTCCCCACTTCTGCTCGAGCACCTGTCGCGCCCAAAGGTTTTGGTGGAAACTCATTTTGCTCGCAGCTTGCCATTCTGTAAAAAAATGCATTACGAGTGGGTTATTCAACTCCACCGAGCCGAGCTCCACTACAAGATTGGAAGAGCCGCCTTGCTTCGGCTTTGCCGACTGCATTAGCACATCGGCACCTGAGCGGCCCTCAGCTCTCGCCTCAAACCTAGACCCCATAAAAACCATACAACTAAAAAGAAAAAGAACTACTAAGTTTCGTCGCATCATATTTAGATACCCCCAAAGAGGAAACCACCACTGAAGTAGATTTGCACCTGATTGGCAAATTGCTTACTGCCATCATTATTTATCGTCTTAGAAAAAACATAGTTCTTCACACCGAAAAGTGCATTCCAATTACGGCCGATCCAAAAAAGGAAGCCAGTCTCGGCTACCGCACCAATACTAGAGCCTGTATTCAGAGTGATCATGGATGGCCCCAATGAAACAAAATGATCAAAGTACAGGACTGTATCCATACTCAAACGAAATTTACCGTAAAAAAGCAAATAGCGCCCGGTCAGATCCGCACGGGATTGTACGAAAGGTACTTTCGGTAGAACTCCTTCTTGCTCATAGAAGTTTGTAGTTGAATTAGTTAACTCGTTGAACGCGTAAGAATAACTAGCCCCCACACTCCATTTAGAATCGATATAATAGCGAGCGCCTAACGCTGCTTCTTGAGTGGCGATAAATCCTGTATCGGTTACCTGATGCGACCCCGCAACCGATAACTCAAAACGATTTTTAAGCAGAACATAACGATCCTGAACGGAGTATAGCTTTTCTTTTGCGACCGAGGCCCCCGCGGAATTAGCCGGTAACTCCAAAATTTTTAGCTGTTCCGCTAGTGGAACCGGCTTTGCCGTTGCTCGGGCTTCTGAGCTTTTTGTAGCAGCTTCATTGGCCATAACCATAACTGGCAGCAAAAAAAGCATAACCATAATTAAGCTCAGCCCGACGCCAAGATATTTCATAGATTGAATATAGTTTTTCACAATCACTCTCCTAAACGTTCTAAAATTGCCGGCAGGTCTGACGAAGAAGGCTCCGTCGGAGTTGGAGCCAAAAATTCTACCATCATTGATTCCAACCCTTCGACTCCGTAGGCTGTCCTCGCTCGTAGGTTAAATTGGAAAACTCCAACCGCAGTGGATCCCACCTGCAACCGACTCGTGCTTCGGTCCCAAGCCACCGTCAGCGCCGGATTCGATACTTCAATATCTAAATCTTTGACTGGTGAGCGCACCTCCGGATCTTGAATTTGAATTTTCTCTTCAATTACTTCCCCAACGACAGCCGTCTTAAGCACTCCAAGCGGCCAAGAGCTACGTGTAAATTTGGGGCTCGGATGAACTACCCCATCTAAAAGCACCTGAACATTAAACTCCTGGCAGGCATTAGGGCGATCTTCGTGCGAACAAGCACGAAAGTGTAGAGTCTCTTGCTTACCTTGCATAGACGGCAGTATTTCACTCCATACCACTTCATAGACAGACGTCTTTCTCGTTTGATTTTCTTGAATTCTTTGCAATACAAAAGAGCCCTGTTCTGGCTGATGGACAATCTCCATCTGAGGAACCGTTTCAAAATTTTCATCCGCCAAATGCACAGTGAAATTCACTCGGTCATCCCCGCGGACCTCACTCGGAGTCGCCACACGAATTTTTTGTTCCATATCGCGGATACGCCATTGAATCACTTTCGTGCTCACATGTTGCCGAGGTCCAATGGCCTGAATGCGGAAATTGATATCTCTATAGTAACCGTCGGCATCAGAGCTACCACCATACTTCGCAAAATCGGCTGGAGCGGTAAATGTGATGCGGAAACTCGCCGCGCTATCGGAAGCAATCCGCTCCAAGGTTGCGCCCTTTGGAAGGTCGGGAGAGTAAAGATTAATCTCTGAACCAGGGTAGTCCTCATCCAAGACTTCAACATCCTGACTAAAAAACTGACCCTCGCTTAGCTCTGCTTCCGCGTCCGTCCAGATTAACATGTCACGAGCCGAATCAAATACGAGCAGTGTCACTTCTCGCTCTAAAAAAATCCGTCTATTGACTTCGTCAAAAATCCGGACGTGGAGTGGATAAGTGCGATGAAAAACCTCCGTATCTTGTGGATTATTAGCTGCAAAAAAATCTGGTGTCCATTTTAACTCACCCATTTCTGAGTCAAATTCAGCTCCACGTGGCAGCCCAAACAATTCAATTTGCGTCGCACCGGACTGCGAAAAGCCTTTGATCTCGTAGACGGCTTCTTCACCCTCCACAAATTGCATCAAATTTTGAGCGCGCAAGAAGAGGGTTGGCTCTTGACGGACCACCTCTTCATCGCTTCCGTCAACGGGTTCAAAGGTTACACCTTCCGGGTACGGGTTATTTTTACAGGCCGTAATTACCATTAGGCAAATGAGCCCTACACCTACTCTTCTGCTCAGCCCTGTGCTCAACCTATCTCCCAATCTATACCAAAAATTCATCCTCATGCCCTCCTCTTAAAGCCTTACCGGCCTCAATAAAAATGGATACGATACTTTTACTTTTACGCCCCCCTCTGGGCGCGGGAATTGCCATTGCTTCATGTTACGAACAATACAATCCTCTACTTGTGAATTACTTAGAGTGGATCGCGCTACTTTGGAGTAATTCAATCTACCGCTTGGCCCAATTTCAAACCTTGTTGCCACCGTACCTGCTAGCCCCGGCTTCTTTCGCAGCCCCACCTCGTAGCAAGCCCGCACTTGACTCAAGTATTTAGCAATCGTCGCCTGGATTACTGCCTGAGACAAACCGCCTTCCATGACCACATCATCCGCAAGCGGGATGCCTGCTAGCGAGCCACCAACACCAGAAGATACAGCCGCGTTTCCATATCCCCCTTGGCCACCACCCTTACCTTTAGTACCTACGCCTCCAAGCCCAACGGTACCCGTATTTCCTACCGTAGTTTTACGTACTCCCTTACCAAGACCGACAAGGAGCTCACCACCACTACCTTCTTTACCACCAGCTCCAGCTCCAGGACTTAGGTCCTTTAATTTCGAAGGCGTTCCTCCCAAGGCTTTGCGCAGTTTTTCCTCTCCAAGAATGCCCAGAAATCCAAGGTTTTGTCTCACAGCCCGACGAACTTTATTCTCTTGTTTCTTACTCTTTGCGACTTGCTTTAGATTCTTTAGTGCTTTTGGCATTGGAACTGTAACCGATCGCTTTGGCTTCACGACTTTAACGATTACAGGCTTTTCTGGCTCCTCTTCAGCAATCTCTTCACCCTTCCATGGGAAAAATAACCCAATCAAGAACAGGGCCAAAAGTGCGAGTGAAACAGCTGGAATGATTCGATCACGAGGCTCTTTCCATGTCGCTGCTGTTTCTACTGGAGTAAACTCCGTCTCTGCATAGGAGAGCTGAAAACTAAGCGCTGGACTCTCAATCCACCAAGCCTTATTGCGACGAGTGACAACACAATCCTCTTCGGCGACAATGTCAACGCCACCATCAGAGGAGGGCATTAAGCGAAAACGACAAAGCCAGTCGTCTCGTTGGTCTAAACCAAATTTTTTGCGATTCTTTAATCGCAGTTCAGCCGTGTCCTCCGAGACCAAGCCAAACTGACGGTGAAACCCGTAAATTACTGACTCAGTAAGACCTGCAATCGATCGCAAAAACCTTCCATTGGCACTTGCTATTGTAATCACTTTGCTTCCTCACCAAAATCCATTGATACACGATCTAAAAAATCCTTCCGCAGTCGAAGCAAGGAGGAATTATCCTTATCCACCGAGCCCGTGACTACAGATAAGTTTGGGCGTTCCAGCTTCCCTTGAATCAATAACTCTTCAAAATTGATTTCTTTGGAACTCTTATAGCGAACGTGAGTCTTTTTTGTCTTCACACCCTCTTTCATCCCCCCTCTCGCAGCAACTGCCGCGCTAGGCAAACCACTCATTGCAATTGCCAACAGTCCTAACAAGCAATAAGGCATTACTTCGTCCCTCCATCCATTAGACGCAGTCGACCTTCATAGTAGGAGGCCAGCCGAACACGACCTTGTTTCGTATAAAACTCTTTTAAAGAACCAACTGTGACTCTGGACAGTGGATCTTTATGCAACTCGCTTAACAGGGGAAACACGCCTGCCAATGGCTTTAACTCTTCCTTCTTTGGCTCCGGACGAACTGCCCGGGTGAGCAGCTCCTTCGGGGTCACATCACTTGTAACTACAGCAGCTAGGACTTCCTTCTTTTCCAAGTCCGTAACCTTAGCTAATTCAGTCGTATATAAATCCATGTAGGATCTAGCCTTTTCGGCAAACGGCCGCGCCATTGCCTCTAAGCTCGCCTTAATCTGCGTGATAGCCACCTCCTCCAAACCATCCGGGATCGGAGTGGCACGAACCTCTGCACCTAAATTATTATAAGAGTGATGTAGCAACGCAATCACTTGCATTCGCGACTCTGAACTCAATTGCTCTAGAACCTTATTCGCCTTTTCATCAAACTTCCTAATTCGAGCTAAGCGCCTTTGGAATTTTCGCTTTGAACCACGGCCATAAAATTTCATTACCCGCTCCTGACGAGCCAATTCGAATAGATCTCGCAGGTGATAATACTCCCAAGCCCTCCCCTGATTCTCCTTCTCCGTAAGTAACATTTTTTTACTCTGCTTTGTACTCTGCCCCGACTCCTCAAGGTATCGAACCAACTGCATCTTAAACGGCTTAGACCATTTAATTTTCAAAGCTGCCGACTTAAGCATGCGCGCATCTTTTAGCGTCGAATATAAGAGCTGCTCCGATGCCTCTGGAATCGCCTTACGATGATAACGCTTTGCAATCGGGCGCAACCAACGATCGCGCTTTGTAAAATTACCCGCCAATTCATAGAGGAGCGCTATCTTCATCCCCTGCTCAAAGGACCACTTATTTGACTTAAGTGGCGTCTTCTCTACAAGTAACTCTGCCGACTTCGCATAATGACCACTAATTTCATATTCGTTAATTAATTCCTCCTTGGCATTAGTCTTACGCAAAATGTTCATTAGCTTTGCTTGGTCCTTTAGTGCCACAGCAAGACGCTTCGCATTCACACAGGATTTCGGCAAAAACTCACCTGCATTACAATACTGATAAAAAATACCCAGGGCATTTGGCGTAATCCCAGAAGCTGTAGCAAACTCAAAGTTTGCTTGCTCTCGCACTTTGTGAATATCCATTAATTCCTTCGTCGGCTTAGTTGAGTTCGCCCAAGTTCGCCCAAGCCACGTATCAGCCTGAACTATTAGGGTTACATAGTCTTGCCTCTGGTTATAGATATCCAAAGCTAGGTTTTGTGCCTGAATAGACCATTTACTGGGCGTTGACCCAGTAAAAGCAGCTAATTCCTTAAAGAGCGGCAATGCCTTATCCAACGCGCCCTCTTTATAATGAGATTGTGCAATCAGGTATTTTGCCTTTTCTCGCTTACCCACGCTCGTATACATCTTTTGCAGACGCTCCATCTCTTCACGCAGCACCAAGAAATCGCTTTCCTCTTGCGCCAAACGAGCTCGCTCCTCTCGCAACTCTAGAGCTTCTGCGTCCTTAAATTTTCGCCTCGGATCGGAAAGCCAAGCAGCGATTTTCGTCATTTTTGTCTTTTGGTGAGCCTCTACACTCAACCAAGAGCGCATTACTTTTGTGGCGATTTCACTCTCTGGAAATAGGTCGAGATACAAGCTATTCGTCGCCAAGAATTCCGCTTTGATTGAGCTGTTTTGCTTCTGCTCCGCCTCTAGCTGAACCGCCAGTCGGCGCATAATTTTCTCCGCGTTTTTCTGTGAATCTAGATCCATACCGCTAATCGCTGCTGGCTCCACACGCTCACGCAATTCACGGAATTGATCCCACTTGCGCAAGCCGTAATACTCTTCTAATAAGCGAATTTGATTCTTAATATTTGGAGCGTGAGCCGTTACGACTGCAAGCACATTTGTTCCAGCCGTCTTATTTCCAGCCGCATAAAACCCATAGGCCAAATTCTCCAATAAGCCCTTGCGCCCTGTTCGTTCCATTAAGTTCTCAACAACAAGCACCGCCGAAGAACCATCCCCAGGCTCTTGCACAAGAAAGGCCATATAGTCGCGCAGGACCTCCTCTTGCACCTGCCCTTTCTTATCCCATAGAGCTTTCTTGATTTCTCGTAGTGCTAGCTTAATTTGCCCCTGGTTACGATAGACCCACCCCAGCCTGTAACGCACAAAATTACACGCAGACTCACAAAGAGACAAAGCCTCCTTATAGAAACCCTCAGCACCTGCCAATGAATTACTCGACTCCGCTTGCTCAGCTAACTTCAAAACCGCTTCTCTACGGACATTTAGAATCTGCTTTTGCGCGTACGACTTTCGCCATAACGGCAAAGCCTCACTACTCCGACCCAGCTGATCCAGAAGGCGCGCCATCTGGAAATCCACCTTAATACGCGTTTCCCCATTAAGCCCCAGACGAATACTTTCGCGGTATAAATTCAAGGCCCTTTGTCGAGAGCGAGCCGCCTTTTGGTCCAGCACCTGCGCTCCCGTAGTCGCCAATCGCGCTTGCTTATCCTGATCGACTGCGGCAAAAAAATACAAATCCGCCAAGCGCAAGGCTAGCTCTTTACGGGCCGGGTCCTTTGCCGGCAAAGAATTGCGCAACCTCTCCACATCTCGAATAATCATTTCATTCGCATGCACAGTTGGAACCAGAAAAAAAACCGTAAGTACCAGATAAAAGAAACGCATCATCTATTTAGCACCTCTCGCTTATTTAGAGCCCTTCGCCAATACCGCCAATTGAATCGAATAATAGTGAGCCTGTGAAACAATCCCCATCACTTGTCCTATAACAGTACTTGGAATCGATTGGTCCGCTTGCAAATTGATCTCACCCGGAAACTCCTTCTCCGGATAATCCTTCTGCCACCCCTCACGCACTGCTTTCAGGCGGGCCATTAATTCCTTCGGTGCCCTCAACGTCGCCCCAACTGCACCAATGAGCTCCTGATCCAAGAAGAGCTCACCATTCACTAGCGCCAGCACCGGCGCCTCCCTGATCTCTCCCCCCGAAATTGCCTTCGGTAACTCAATCCCCTTAGTGACAATCAATTCCGGCGAAGCCGAAAAACTTTGCAACAGAAAAATCACCAACACCGCAAACATATCCACCATCGCTGTCAGCGAGAGCGCAATCAGCAAGGTACGCTTCGACTGAACGCGCTTATGCTTTCTAGCAACCAAATGATGGTGAAAAGATCCCGGCCTTAGTCGAATAGCACCCAACACTAGCGACTCCCTCCAACTGCAACCACACCAAGGTTTGTAATTTCATTCCTGCGCAGAGTATCCATCAAGGCCACCAAGTACCCGTAGTCTACCGAAGCATTTGGCGTTAAAAGCGCTGCACTTACTTGATTTTTGGCGCGAGCCCTAAATTCTTGCGCAACTCCTGCAACAGCCGCCTGTAATTCTTTTAAAGTCGAGGCCACAACCTTCTTCCTCTGCCACACACGTCCGTTCTTTCGCAACTCCATCTGGACAGCAGCTGGACTCACCAACCGTACTCCAATCTCGAAACCACCTTCCGCCACAGCGGCCGAAGTACCCTGACTCTGTTTAACTTCTAAAATCCCTAACTGCACCCACACCGCCGTAATCAGAAGAAAGCAAATACATACGGACAGCAGGTCAATAAAAGGAACAAGGTTAATATCTGCCACGAGCGCTCGCTTTGAAGACGAGCCCGTCTCCATAGCTGCCGCCATTAGGCGTTCATCTCCGGAGAGCCTGGAGGCGTATTAGCTTGCGATGAACGACCGGACTCCACCCCCGTTTCCGTATAAAAAAGCAAATCATGATAGAGCTCTGTCGTCCCATGAGTCATATCCCAAGTAATTGCGTCGGTACGATTCTGAAATACTGCATAAGCAACCAACGCCGGAATTGCAACCAAGAGGCCAAACGCAGTACAGTTCAGCGCGTGGGAGATACCTAGCGAGAGCAAGGTCGCGCGATCAGCTGGGTTAGCATCCGCCACACCAGCGAAAGCAATCACCATGCCACCGATTGTCCCAAGAAGACCAACTAGCGTCGCAACGTTTCCATACATAGCCAGAAAATTTGTGCGCTTATCTACTCGCCCCAACTCCTCACTAAGTTTCTCGTCCATACGCGCCTGCAACTCCTCATCACTTGCTGCCTCGCCACGAAGCATAAAGCCAAGCTTCGCAATTCTGCCCAAGGCCGTATCATCATATTGGGCCGCTAAATTCGTGCCCGCATTCATATCGTTTCGCCGTATACACTCCAGTAAATTTTTATGAAAATCTTTCGGTGCATCCTTGAAATGGACATAAAGCGCAAGTGTTCGCTCGACGATAAAAGCAATCGTCAGCACGAAAAAAATCAAAATAAAATACATGAAAATTCCGCCTTGCTCGAAGGCATTTACAATAAACATCTGCTTCCTCCTTAAACTTCCAAGCCAACAAATAACGTTTCGCGTTAGATCCTTGTGCTTTCAAACAGTTTGCCTAACGTTCCCCTGAATTGTAACCTAAAAAATATCAAATGCTACCAAGGAGAGTCCATGAACCCATTACAAATTCTTACTTTTCTATTCCCATTCATACTTTGTACATTTTTCAGTGCTGCCCCTGCGCTTTCTTCGATCATCAGTTTTGAATCTATTGACTATGGGACAATCGGAAGTCCCTACAAAGATGCTATTCCACCGGGGCAAGCTGGCGACATTTACATCACTGTCATGAACTCTGCCCCCTCCTCCTCCTCCTCCTCCTCCTCCTACGTATTGCGAGATGTGCACATGCAAGCCAGGACTGGTTCCTGTGTAGAAAATATTGTCGGCGAATGGACGCAACCGCTTATTGTCGGCGGTGCCAGCCTGCGACTTGGGCCATTTCGAATCACAATGAAAGCAGATTGTGAGCGCGGGCAGTCGGCAGCCCTGTTATTTGTGGGCACCTACCGCGATACAATTGAGCAAGTACATCGCACTTGGATTGAAGTCCCTTTTTTCGTGCAATCATTTCCAGTTGTGCAATTTGCGCAATCAAACATTGGAATTCCAGTGCACAGTCAGCAAACTTCGGAATTTACTTTTTCTATCCATGAGCAAATTCCAATTGCGGGTGTAACTTTATCCATCAATATTCAACACCCCTACATTGGGGATCTGGTTGTACACCTAGAGCATGTTGCTAGCGGCCAAAGGGTCGAACTTCACAGGCGTACTGGTAGAAATAAGGATAACATTGTCCGCACTTGGGGACGCAATGGAGACTCATTGCCGGCGCTAAGCAATCTTCATGGCTTAAACTCTCTCAGCGACTGGAAGCTAACTGTGGTAGACGAGATGTCCCAAGACGATGGGCACATCGAGAGCCTGAACCTCGTTCTTTACGCTAACTAACTTAAGGGACACTGCTATGAAACTATTACAAATTCTTACTTTTCTATTCCCATTCATACTTTGTACATTTTTCAGTGCTGCCCCTGCGCTTTCTTCGATCATCAGTTTTGAATCTATTGACTATGGGACAATCGGAAGTCCCTACAAAGATGCTATTCCACCGGGGCAAGCTGGCGACATTTACATCACTGTCATGAACTCTGCCCCCTCCTCCTCCTCCTCCTCCTCCTCCTACGTATTGCGAGATGTGCACATGCAAGCCAGGACTGGTTCCTGTGTAGAAAATATTGTCGGCGAATGGACGCAACCGCTTATTGTCGGCGGTGCCAGCCTGCGACTTGGGCCATTTCGAATCACAATGAAAGCAGATTGTGAGCGTGGGCAGTCGGCAGCCCTGTTATTTGTGGGCACCTATCGCGATGCAGTTGAGCAAGTACATCGCACTTGGATTGAAGTCCCTTTTTTCGTGCAACCACTTCCAGCTGTGCAATTTGCGCAATCAAACATTGGAATTCCAGTGCCCCGCCAGCAAACTTCGGAATTTACTTTTTCTATCCTTGAGCAAATTCCAATCGCGGATGTAACTTTATCCATCAATATTCAACACCCCTACATTGGGAGTCTGGTTGTACACCTAGAGCATGTTGCTAGCGGCCAAAGGATCGAACTTCACAATCGTACTGGTGCTAGAACGAATAATATTGTCCGCACTTGGGGACGCAATGGAGACTCATTACCGACGCTAAGCAATCTTCATGGCTTAAACTCTCTCAGCGACTGGAAACTAATTGTTAAAAATAATTTATGGTGGTCCGCCAGCGGGCACATCGAAAGCCTAAGCCTCACGCTCTACTCTCATTGATTTAAACAAACTTCATTGATTCAAACGAATTTTGTTAAGAAATTATGGACGAAATAGCCTGCTCCTAGCAAAGCAATCCCAGAGAAATAACAGGTCCAAAATCCCAGGCTTAACTTCTCTGCAAAAAAGAATGGGATAAAGAATAATAAGGAAACTGGAATTGCCACAAATACGCTTTTAGCGTATGCCACCGATTGCTTCCCGTCCCCCCATTCCGCATGGGAAAAGGCCAAAGCCAATAAAGTCGTTAGTGGGAGCGCAGTTAAAAATCCTGCCAACCCTGTCTTCTTGCCAGAAAGCCAAGAGACAAAACTAATCAATAGGGCGGCAACAACTACTTTCGCAAGACCGAGCCACATATTTTTCTCCAATTATTTAGAATTCTTGGTAGCATCGCCACATGAAATATGCAATTGACAGTGACTATGTATTTATCCGCCTCTTTCGAGGGGAAGAAGCTTTTTCTACGCTGGAAAGCCTTGTACAAGAGCAAGGCTGGCAAGCAGGTTTTGTCTCGGGAATTGGAGCGATCGAGAAGATCGAGCTTGGCGCCTATGACCTAAAGAAACGAGGATATTATCGCCGTGAAATCCCAGCAGTTCATGAGCTATCTTCTTTACAAGGAAACTTTTGTAGAATTGACGGGGAACCGTTTTTCCACCTACATGGAGTAATCTCCGATCATTCCTTGCAAACCTTGGCGGGACACTTCTTTCAATTTACTGTAGCAGCAACGGTAGAAATAAAATTACGTATTTTTCCTCAAGACGTCACGCGAGAGTATGACGACGAAATTGGATTGAAGCTGCTGAGCTTTTGCCCGGTTGAGAGTAGAAGATAGGCAGCAACAAGGCATGCGCGAAAAAAATCTTATTAACCATATCGGCAAACAAGCCGCTTTACTCTCAGCAATTGAAATTGGCCTTGGCTCAATTTTGCATAGTTTCCGCCTACCGTTTTCTGGCCATACCCTCTCCTTAAATCAAGGCTTCTTAATGAGTCGAGCTACCCTCGCTCGGCGTAATGACAAAGGAGCACGCTTCATACCCGTACATATGGGAAACATCGCGGCTCTTTTAAAGTCTCTCTCTCCAGCCGGCAAAAAACTCACACCCATGCTCGCAATTTCCACCCAAGGATTTTTATATTCAATCGGTGTAATTGTTTTCGGCATCAACACTGCCGGAATTTTAGTCGGCATGCTTTTACTAAGCCTTTGGGCCTTCCTTCAGCCCATACTGCTTTATTACCTGCTTTACGGCAAAACGATTATTCATATCGCCGACTATTTTTATGACAAACTGGCAAAGGTATTTCCCTTAACCCCCGAAGTTTTGGTTGCGATTTTAGCGACCGTGGTTACAGCAAAAGTACTCCTCGGCCAAATTATAGGAGTTCTAGCGATTCGCCTGCCTGGTCATTTAGTAAATGACCAATATGAATATCTAGTGGAGAAAGCAAAATCAGCGCCGCGCTTTCAGAATTTGGTGCAAGAGAACTCCGACAAGCCAAGTTCCAGTCATAAACTGAGTTTTATTCAGAACGCTAAATTAGCGCTCCTTGATTTAATGAACCCTCTCTTTATTCTGTCACTCTTTATCACCGCATTCTTTTTTCTCTTTACCAAGACAAATGCCACACCACTCATTTGGATTTTGATGCGACCAATTGCGATAGGCTATCTACTCTTCTTATTGGTGCGCATATTCCCAGTTGAGCAGCTCTTTGCCAATAATAAGAGCCGCTTTTCCCATTCCTTACAAATTGCTATGCGCCATTTACGGGAGCTATAGAATTGGATGTTTCCAGAGGATAATCCACATCTCTACCTGCATTCTCTATAACTATGGAGCGAGCCTTGGGGAAAATTCGTTTGGGGCGCTCTCCGTCACCGAGTTGGGTTAATATGGCCAGTGTAGATTTTGGAAATATTGCCGGCGGACCAAAAAATTCTCGTGAAGCGGAGTCTTGAAACCGAGAGAAGAGAGTCTCACCTCCGAACTGCTTAAGCAAATGCTGATAGTCACATTGATGAACATATGGCAAATCACAAAGGGTGAGCAATAAATCATCTGATTCTTGCTCTGCAATTTGAGCTGCCAATCGAATGGAGGAGCTCATTCCCAATCGATAATGCTTATTCTCTACAAACTTGCAGTTCTGTCCTCGACAAGCTTCTACGACTTGGTCCTGGTAGGCGCCAGTAATCACAAATTTTGGAATATCTTCCGGTAGAGAATCTAAGACGTGCCCGATCATAGGTTTACCATCGATCTTAGCGATTTGCTTGCAGGAGCCAAATCTTGTCGCCAACCCTGCAGCTAATATGACTGCTATCAATGCTTTAGCCCCGTTCTCCAAAAAATCGAGCCTGTAATTCAGACACAATGGCCATAGCGACAGCCACTTCACCCCGCCCAAGATTCACCGACCCGATAGGGCCAAAAACTCGCTTGGAGAATTCTGGTGAAATATCCTGCCGATAAACTTTGTGCAAATCTTCCATCATCTTTTCGCGGCGTTCTTTTGGCCCAAGGATTCCAATATAACCATATTTTTGATCGGCTAAAGAGGACAATACGTCTAGGTCGGTGGGGTAGTTATGGGACATGAGTAACACCACCGAGCGCTCGGGCAAATTAATAGAGCTCTTGAGTTTCTGATTATCTAGTTTTTGAATCAACCAACCCTGGGCCATTCGATCCTTCAGTAAATCTGTTTTTGGTGTAAAGAAGTGGTAATCCCAACCCGTCCATTGCAGCAGTTCATGCAATGGATCTAGGTCCGGCCCAGCGCCAACCACACGAATTTCCAATTTATCCGCTGGTGATATACCTAAATATGACCCCTGATATAGCTCATCTTTAGATAAGCGCTCAAAAGCAACGGTGATCTTTCCCTGACAACCTGTCGCATAACCAAAGAGGCGATCCACCTCATCCATCGTATCGAAAACATGCTCTTCTCTTGGAGGCGAAACTCGGAGAGCGCGATTTATGATTTCACCTTCTAGGCACCCGCCACTTAATAGGCCAGCAGAACTCCCATCCAGGGCAATCACCTTTCTTGCTCCAGCTTTTCGATAGCTAGAGCCCTCTGTCGCAATGATGCTTGCTAGAATAAATTCATCTGCATCCACAGAACGGACAAACTCTAGAAGCTGCTTTGCTTCACGCATCTCCTATACCGATTCGCAATGGCAAACTCCGTAGACGCATGCCACTAGCACTAAAGATAGCATTAGCCACCGCGGCTGCGATAGGAGGTAGACCGGGCTCACCCACTCCTGTCGGCGCCTCACTTGACTCTATCACATGAACCACAACTTCTGGCATTTCTGTTTGGCGAACGGGAGGGTAAGTATCAAAATTGCCTTGCTCAATAGCGCCATCCTTTAATGTAATCTCACCACTGAGGGCTGCGGACAAGCCGTATGTAATGCCCGATTCTATTTGCTTACGAATCATATCTGGATTGACGGCAAGGCCGCAGTCCACAACACAAAACACTTTTTTGACTTTAATCTGCTCACCTTCAACAGTGACATCTGCCACTTGTGAAACATAAGACCCAAAAGATGTATGGCAGGCAATCCCCCGGCCATGTCCAGCATGCTCTACATGTCCTATGTGTCCTGCTTCTCGAGAATCGTGCCAGCCTGAGATCTCCACCACTTTATCCAAAGTTGCTCGAATACGTGACTCTTCCGGTAATAGGTCACGGCGGAAAGTATACGGATCTTTTTTCGCCTGGTGCGCCAGCTCATCCATAAAGCTCTCCACGACAAATCCTGTATAGCTATGCCCGACAGAGCGCCAGAAATGGAGAGGAATATTTAGCCCCAAGCGATAATGATGAACAGAAAAATTATCGACTTTATAATCAATAATCGCGCCTTCCGCTGTGGTCGGTGAAAAATTCATTACCCGCATTGCTAAACCGGCAGCGCCACCTAATGTGGAACCAACAAACCTTGGCAACCATCCCGGCGCCATCAACGGCAACCACCGAGGCATTACTTGTTGCATAATCGACTCACAGCCAAGCTTATGTTGCCATGCTGAAATTTTTCCATCCTTCAATGCACCTTTCATTGCATGTGTCGAAATTGGTCGCATTGGAGAGTGTCGAGTATCGTCTTCCCGTGACCAAATTACTTTGATAGGCTTACCAACTTCCTTCGATAAGAGTGCTGCCTCTACGGAATAGTCAATTGTGCTGCGGCGACCAAAGCCACCTCCCAGATACTTTGCGGGCTTTACCAAGACCTTGTCGCGGCTGATTCCGAGAGCGTATGCTACTCCGTTGCGCACCAGGGAAGGTGCTTGCGTGGAACTATATACTTCGCAAACATCTTTGGTTGCGTCCACGGTACAATTCATTGGCTCCATTGTCGAATGAGCAAGATAAGGCAGGTCATATTCTGCCTCTACCACCAAGTCCGCTCCCTCAAATGCAGAATCCAAATCTCCTCTACTCTCTACTTCTGAGCCGGAGCTAGACTTCATCTTTTCCCGGTAGTCTTTCATGATTTGCGCTGAAGAAAGCTTCGCATTTTTCCCCGAATCCCACTCTATTTTAAGCACACGACGTGCTTTTAATGCTTGCCAATAGCGATCACAAACAATGGCTACACCGGTTGGAACCTCCATAATCGAATCCACGCCAGGCACTTTCTTCGCTTCAGTTGCATCAAAAGATTTAAGCTTACCCCCAAAAACCGGGCTGCGCTCAATGACGGCAATTTTCATATGTGGAAGTTTTAGATCAATACCAAATTCATTGGTACCGGTCGACTTCGGATACGCATCTGGTTGTGGTAAGCCGTCTTTACCAATATAGCGAAATTCCGCTCTCTTCTTTAATGCAGGTGTGGTCGAGAGTTGTAAACCGCTGGCAATTTGAACCAGTTCACCGTAGTGTAGGCGCTCACCTTTGCCGTTCAGAACATGTCCATTTTCAGTTTTTAATTCTTTTTCCGAAATATTCCATTTCTGCGCTGCTGCCTTAATCATCAATGCGCGCACTTCCGCACCGGCATTTCTTAATACCATCCACCGGTCTGCGGTACTTGTGCTACCACCAGTCACTTGGTGCCCCATCATTGTTGCATAACGAGAATCTACACCAGCCACTCGCGTATTTAAGTCAACCGGATTGATATCAGCCTCTTCTCCAAAGAGCGTCGTTTGTCCCATGATTACTCCTTGCCCCATTTCTGCCTTATCGAACGTAAAGAAAAATTTTCCTTCCTTTGAAATTTCAAAATAATGGGTAGGTATACTTTTCTTTGCATTCTCATCTGCAAAAGCATATTTCGCGCCGGGAACAGCGAAAGCCGCTACCAAGGAACCGGTTTTCAGGAACTCTCTTCGAGTCACTTGCATAAACTAAACTCTACCCATTTCCTTGGCTGCATCCCTAAGGGCGAGTCTAATTTTATTATAGGTACCGCAACGACAAATATTGCCATTCATGCCCGAAATAAGTTCATCCATATCTATTTTTTTGTTTTTCTCTAGTAGGCTTACAGCTTGCATAATCTGGCCTGACTGACAGTAGCCGCACTGAGGGACTCGATGTTTCACCCAAGCCTTCTGCACCGGATGCAACTCATCGGCCATGATTCCTTCTATGGTAGTTATTTTTTGATTAGCTACCCCTGATACCGGCATTACGCAGGCGCGGATAGCATCACCATTCATATGCACCGTACAGGCACCACACTGAGCAAGGCCACAACCGAACTTCGTTCCGGTCAACCCAAGTTCCTCGCGTAATACCCATAGTAGTGGAGTATCCCCTGGAACATCCACCTGAGCCTTATCGCCATTGAGTGTAAACTCTAGCATCTGCAGCCTCCCCAAATAAGTAACCCTAATGAGGAAAAGTGTACCCTGGTTAGATGGAAATGCCTAGTCTTGTAGATCTTCTTGATTAAACCGCAGCTTCCGCGTATTCCAAAACGAGGCGATTGACTAAATCTCCGGTCGTCGGAATATCTTGAATACAACTTACACCGTGGCCTGCAGACCAGATATCTTTCCACGCTTTGGCTTCGTCATTCAAGGTAAGCTTGTCTCCAAAATCTACTTCACCTTTTTCTCGTAATTTCTTCAAGTCAAATCCATTTTGTTCAAGGCTCTCTGCCATAAAATTAGCCGGTACTCCGGAGACCGCTGGCGTATGCACGATATCACCACTATTGGAACGGACAATCATATCCTTAAAGCCATCTTGCACTGAACTTTCTTTCGTTGCTATAAATCTCGTCCCCATATAGGCATAATCAGCACCAAGCACTTTTGCTGCCCTAATATGTGCACCCGTAGATAAACCACCAGCCAAGACTAGCTTACCCTTATAAAATGAACGAATCTCAGAAGCTAAGACAAATGGATTAGTCGTTCCCGCGTGTCCGCCTGCGCCCGCCGATACGGCAACGATTCCATCTACACCGGCGTCCGCCGCTTTTTTACCGTGATATACATTTGTCACATCATGAAAAACTTTGCCGCCATAGGAGTGAACCGTATCGACTAAATCTTTAACGGCTCCTAAGGAGGTGATAATGAGTGGAACTTTGTGCGCAACACATATTTTCAAATCGGCTTCTAAACGAGGATTTGAGCGATGAACAATCAAATTCACACCATACGGCCTATCACCAACGGACTCTTTAATTTCATCCAGCCATTCAGAGAATTTCTCAGTCGTGCGAGCGTTTAGCGCTGGGAAGGTGCCTACGATTCCGTGGTTTGTGGCCGCCGTAACTAGCTCCCGCCCAGAAACTAAGAACATCGGGGCCGCAATTAGGGGCAGCTTCAGCTCAGATCCGAAAAACTCAGCTCCCATAGATCGCACCTCCTCCCAACATATAAACATACAAACATATAAATAATTCGGATAAATTGAACTTGTCGCTCGATTACCTGGGTGATATTGATACCAATCCTTGGGGTAATTCACCAATGAAATTAAGTCGATTACTAAAATTAAGTCAATTACTAGTGCGCATCTTAGAATTCTTGCCGCTAGCTATGATTAAACCCATCGCATTTAAATATGTGGCCGGTGAAGATAGCCACACTGCTTTGCAAAAAACCCAGGAACTAAACAACGAAAATGTTAAGGGCACCTTGGATATTCTGGGTGAGTCGGTATATACTGAGAGAGCTGCCCTTGCGTATACGGACCAATATATCGTATTAGTGAAAGATATCATACGCAAACAAATCGCCTCCGGTGTTTCGGTAAAACCTACAGCACTTGGCCTTTGCGTCTCCTATGAACTGGCTTTTGCTAATTTCTCTCGACTGATTGAAGTGGCTTGCAAACACGAAATCTTTGTACGCATCGACATGGAAAACGCTACATTCACAGATGATACAATTCGTCTTTATAATGAGCTGAAAGCAAAATATTCACGGGTGGGTATTGTCTATCAAGCATACTTAAAACGAACCTTAGACGACATTCAAAATCATACCAAGAATGAACTCAATGTTCGTATCTGTAAGGGAATCTATAAAGAGCCAGAAGAAATCGCTTATCAGGGATACCAGGAAATCGTTGATAATTATGTTCACTGCTTGGAATTAGCTTTCGAACAAGGCGCCTTTGTTGCAATTGCTACGCATGACAAAGTTCTTGTGGATGCGGCCAAATCGATTATTGCAAAACACAATATCCCCAAAGATAAGTACGAATTTCAAATGCTCTACGGAGTATTGCCCAACCTACGCTCGGAAATTAAAAATACCGGCCATCCAATTCGTGTATATGTTCCTTATGGTGTGGATTGGCATCCCTACTCCATTCGCCGTATGTATGAAAATCCAATGGTCGCCTTTTATGTCGCCAAAGCAATGTTTGTGGATACTTTGTTCTTTAATTTACGCAGGCTTATTGAGTCAACCAAATTTGAAAAATTCGTAATTTCCGTCATTATTTTGAATGCGTTCACATTGGGATTGGAGACTATTCCCAGCCTAAGCGACGAAAATAAAATTTTACTTACGCAAATAGATCAAATCTTTCTAGGATTTTTTATAATTGAATTGCTCACAAAAATGATTGTGTACCGGCTACGTTTTTTCACCGACCCTTGGCGAATTTTTGATTTTCTTGTGGTGGGAATTGCATTATTTCCTTCATCCGGTCCATTCAGTGTATTGCGTGCGATGCGAATCCTTCGTACCCTCCGTATGGTTTCGGTGGTTCCGTCATTAAAACGAGTAGTGAATAGTCTATTGCAAGCCATCCCTGGCCTCGGTGCAGTTGGCACTATTATGAGCATACTTTTTTATATTGGCGCGGTTATGGCGACTAAGTTGTTTGGCCATGATTTTCCTCAATGGTTCGGCACGATTGGTGAGAGTGCCTATAGCCTATTTCAGATTATGACTCTAGAGAGTTGGTCTATGGGAATTGTGCGGCCGGTGATGGAAGAAAAGCCCTATGCCTGGCTTTTCTTCGTACCCTTCATCTTGTCGACTACTTTTGTAATGCTGAACCTATTTATCGCTGTAATTGTCAACTCGATGCAGGCTGAAACAGAAACGGCTGCTGAAGAGCGCGCTGAGAGAAGTCATGAAGAGCGTGTTGAGATGTTGAACGAGCTAAAGCGACTACGCCAAGAAGTGTCTGCTTTAAAACAGAAGGTTTAGTTCTATGACAAAAAAAATTTCAGAAATATTCGACCCTCAGCTTTGGGACAAAGTCCCAGGTTTCGAGTTTCAAGACATCACATATCACCGTGCAAAAGATCAGGGCACAGTCCGGATTGCTTTTCATCGGCCAGAGGTACGCAATGCCTTTCGTCCGCAGTCCGTAGATGAGCTCTACACAGCGCTCGATCATGCCCGGCAATGGCATGACGTGGGAGTCGTTTTAATTACTGGAAATGGTCCCTCACCGAAGGATTCCGGCTGGGCTTTTTGCTCTGGCGGTGACCAAAGGATTCGTGGGAAAGATGGTTACCAATATGAAAGTGGTGGAAAGTTAGGTCGCTTACATATTCTAGAAGTCCAGCGTTTGATCCGAACGATGCCAAAAGTTGTGATGGCTGTTGTGCCTGGTTGGACTGTGGGTGGCGGACATTCACTCCATGTTGTCTGTGATTTAACATTGGCCTCAAAAGAACACGCTATCTTTAAGCAAACAGATCTAGATGTTGGAAGCTTTGATGGAGGTTATGGCTCAGCTTATTTGGCAAAGATGATTGGCCAGAAACGTGCACGGGAAATTTTCTTCTTAGGGGCGAATTATTCTGCCCAAGAAGCTTTTGATATGGGCATGATCAACAAAGTCGTGAGCCATAATAAACTTGAACATGTAGCGCTAGAATGGGCACGCGAGATAAACTCAAAAAGCCCAACAGCAGTCCGTATGATAAAATTTGCACTGAATCTTACGGATGATGGGCTCATGGGTCAACAGATTTTTGCCGGAGAAGCCACTCGATTGGCGTATGGGACGGAAGAGGCCAAAGAGGGGCGTGATCATTTCAATGAAAAGCGACCTCGGGACTTCTCTAAGTTTCCTTGGCATTTTTAATTTACAACATTGGCGCGGGCTATTTTATTTGTGGCTGTCGTGGAGTTAACATACAAGTTCCGGCACGGCAGCCAATTTTCGGTTTAGGGTTATTTTTGGCCGTTGGTTTTTTACAGCCACCGCGCTTACCTTGGCAGATAAAATAGCGGCGGGCTGCGGGAGCATATTTTTTACTCACTACCCCATCCCAAAAGCCACAGGTGCCTTTAATAACCTTACAGTCATTGTCCTGCGTGCAATTTGTCCAAGACTTATTATAAATACACCTTTGACCTGACGCTAACTTTGATTGAGCTTCTGCAAATGAAGCAAATGTAGAAGTGAAAAAGTACAAAGCCGACGCAAATAGAATCAAACCCCTGCTCATGCTTATATTTTAACAGATACTATGCGAAAAAGGAATGAGTGAGAGGAAGTTGCTGGCGCCTCCAATGGAGTTACTATATTCACGACTAAATAAGCTTGCACTAGCGGACAAGGATACATAAAGTTTAGTTAGGCATTTGCTTTTTCAATTGTTCGATTGGTGGACCAAGGATGGCAAACACGTTGCGGTGGGGAGCTCTTCTCCTTTTTTTTGGGCTTTTGACTACATTTACTGCGCTTGCAGAAAAAGCAAAGGGGTATGCGACGACAGTAATTATTATGCGAGGAAAAGCCACTCGAAGTGGAAATACCGATAAAATTATGGTTCCCCTCAAAGTCCAGGAACGCATCAAAGAAGGTGCCATCATCGCCACTGGGCCGCGCAGCTTCGTTAAATTACTCTTTACCGATAATTCCCAAATGAACCTCGGCCCGAATTCAAAGATGAGGATTGAACACTATAACGAGAAGGAAACGAGTGTTCTAAAACTAATTAGTGGTCAACTCCGGGCAAAAATCACCAAAGACGTGTTGAAAGAAGAAAAGAAAAGGCGGAAGCGTGTAAATAAATTTTATATCCGTACAAAGACTGCGGCCATGAGTGTTCGCGGTACGGAATTCCTCGTGACAACTCCGCGTGAGGGTAATAATCCAGACTCTCTCGAACCTGATAGGAAATCATCCACCTTGGTCATCTCCTTTGAGGACACTATTGCGATCACTAGCTTCAATCAAGAAAACCGAGAACTCAGCAACCAACCAGTTTCTGAGATCGTAGCTGTAATGGCAGAGAAGCTAGCTAGTAGGAATGTAGTTTTAGTGTCTGAAGGTGATTTTTCTGCTGTCCGCGCCAATGCAGAGGAAGCAACGCCAGCGGCTCGAATCTCTCCGGTACAATTCGAAGCACTTAAGTCTAACAAGAATATGCTTCAAACCGCCACTAAACAAACAGGCTCCAGGGAACAACAATTTATTTCTCCAATCCCACCTGGTGTGGATCCGCTAGAGTTTGCCTCAGAGGGCGACGCTATTATGCGCGCCCTCGAAGCCGCAATAGGCGAAGGCGCTATGAATGCAGTCATAGAGGAGAGCAAAGCAATAATTTCTCAGAAGGAGGGCTCGCAGACGGATGAAACTGTGGGAGCGAGCGAGGAGCGCTCGGGTGATAATGTAACAACAGCGGAAGCAACGGTGGAGCCCCAGGATGGAGCTCCACTACCTGGTGGCTACGTTGACTTGAAACAAGGCATATACATAGAGCCCCGAGTTGAAGAAGGTGCTACCTTTGATCCGGAACAGGGTGTTTATACTCCAAACCCAGCAATGCAAGTTGGCGAAAACGGTGAACTAGTCCTTCCGGAAGGCACTGTAATCTCTGAAGCCGGTGAATTGATGACAAATGATGGCACGAGATATGTCCCTCCATTGCCTAGAGCCGATACTGAAGGAGTGCTTGACCCAACAGACATTACCCCTAGAACAGATGCCCCCCCCATAACGACTGGTAATACGCTAGAGAGTGCCGAGGGCGCTCTGGAGGAAGAAGAAGAAGCCGAATTTGACGAAATAGCTTCAGAACAAGAGGACCAAGAAACAGTAAATAGTTCGTCTGACTCTAGCATTATTGTTATAATCGACATCTAAATGCAGGGGGCTGAATTGTTGCGGCAGTTCTTGAGAGCAAAACTAGTTGTTTCCATTTTTGCTTTTTCTATTTATTCATTATCAGCAGCGGCAACAACGACACCAACAGTAGCAACACCGACAGCAACAGTACAAAATTCAAAACGCTCTCCACAAAAAATCCCTCCGCAAAAATCCCTCCCGCAAAAAAAGACATTAGCGCAAGCCCTAGCCCTATACAAACAAGGCAATTATGACGACACAATGGAAGTGCTAAATAAGATTCGTGGCAATAGAAAAATCAAGGCGACCGTTCATTATTGGAAAGGCCTCGTTCACTCTAAGCAACAAAAATATGACCTAGCAATTTTGAATTTTGAAAAAGCATCCAAAATGAGAGCAATGGCCGAAGATCTCTACTATCAATTAGGCCAATCTTACTATGCAGCCCAGCGCCTTAGAAGAGCTATTACTGCATTCAGAAAATCGATTTTGCTACGTAAACATAAGGCACAAGCCTCTGCATTCTATATTGGCTATATCCACCAGCTTCGAGATAAAAACAAAAATGCGCTCTCCTACTACAAAAGAATATCTCGACTCAAAAGAGACCCAGACAAGGTCAAGCAACCGGCTCTTTACCAAACTGCGGAAATTTATTTCGATCGCGTAAAAAAAATCAAAAATGAAAGAGAACGCATTGCCAAGCTAATGAAGATTCGATCACTCTATGTTCATGCCTATAACTATGACAAAGAGTCTCTATCCGGGAAAGAAGCTCAAAATCGAATCGACTTCATTGATAAGCAAAAAACGAAATTCACGCACAATAAGGCTTGGAGGCTCAAGGTTGAACAGGATATCCGTTACGACTCGAATGTTATAAACAAAGCAGACAATGCAATCCTGCAAACTTCTAGCCAATCCTCAATGGTTAGCAAGACTACAGGCAGAGCTTATTATTCGAAGGGGCTGTCTGATAAATGGAGCTTCAATGGCAATACAAAATTGAGCGCTAAATTTCATACAGAGAGAAACGAACCAGAAATTATTGAAAGCGATGCCATCATTTACGCCTTGGGATTCTCTTTCGACCAGAAGAATGATGTTCTAACAAAAAATGCTCATCATAATTTCGGGCTTGACTTGAACTACACAATGCAAGATCACCGACAAAGCGATAATGTAGCCTTTTTTTCTAGGTATTTTCAATTTTCATTTGCAGAAACTCTACAAATTTTGGAAGCAGGTCCGAGCGCTTTCAGCCTTGCTTACAAGTATTATGACCACCATTTACCCACCTCCTCCAACGTGCAGTTCATTTTTTCTTATAACCAAAAATCTAAACTAACTGAGACAGCACAACTTTCAACAACTTTGCAAGGAACCTGGTTATACGGAAAACAAAGTTCTGCCGACTCTATTCGTTACGAACTTAATAATAGATTACCCATTCTACTTGACGGCACTGACCTAACGCTTATTTCTTATTTAGGGCTCTCAGTTCTCGACACACGTAGAAATCAGCCTGCCCGAGGTTGGGAGAAAAAAATTAATTTTAGTGTGATGCTACGAAAGAATATCAAACGTGAAAATCATTATCTCATTAAATTGGGCTGGGACTTCACACGCAACTTATCACAAGACACGCTCAATCACCAATACTCTCGCCACCAGGTATTTATAAATGGTGCCTATCGCTTTTAGGGGTGATTGATGGCTACATAGGCAGCAATTGTAAAAAGAATTAGTAGAAAAGAAATACCAATTACTGCTGGTTTCCGCACACGTTTCGCAATCATATGTGCCCCTCCAACTACCAGGAGAAGAACTCCAATCTTTACCCAAATCCAAGTAGGCCAAGACTGGGAGGCAATTCCCAGACGAGCCATTAACCCCATGCCGCCAGCAAAAATCATGATGGATAGAATTCCAAGCACAGCCGCCATTTTCTTCGATTTCTTCGTAGAATAAAAACTAGCAGTTGCTAACAAAAAGAAAGTCATAACTGAAACAAGGTGAACCAGCTTGTATGTCGCATAAGGAATCATCATTGCTCCCCGTTTTTTTTCTGAGCTGGAAGAACTGCATCAGGCTCGATTGGTCCCTCTACCTTTTGATGCTTCTTTGACTTCGCCAACTCTTCACCTCTCCAGCCACGCTTGAAGGTTTCCACAAAATCTCGCATACCACGGCCAATCTCTGGCAGTTTCCTTGCCCTAAAGATCAAAACGATCACCAGTAGTAATACAAGATGTCCTAACGACAGGCCGAACATAGGTTGCTTATAACCCATCTTTTTCGAATTGTTCCAGTATTTGCTCATATAAATTCAAAACCTGGGGCTCTAAGGAGACACGAAAGGTGTGGTGATTGATTTGTCCCAGGTGGTCAAGCTTCACTTGAACAATCACCTTTCCCCAAGCTTGAGAAGAAAAAGGCACTAGTCCATCATTCCGCTCTTTAGCCATCGGATGGTCTTCCTGCTTATTGAAATAGTACGGCAGGTAAAGCAAAGGGCTCAAAGTCCAAGTCCATGGCTCTCCCCAAGCTTGAACAGAGTAGTATTTGACTTCAGGCACATCGGGCACTCTAGGATTAAATTTTTTCTGCATGTACTCCGGACGCAATTCCGAAAAAAACTTACGACTTTTGAGGTCATATCCGAAGAGGCGCAAAGCCCAGTACCAAATTTTTTTCCCCTGCAACTGGTCCCAGGCCCAGTTGGATAGTGGTGAACCCCGGTTTGGCGTTGCAACGCTAGTAACGGATGCGATCATCTCACGGTCCTTATCCAGGATCGACGCTACGAATCTAGCCACTAGCCCCCCCATGGAATGACCAATTAAATTTACTTTTCGACCAGGAAATTTATTGCGAAGATAGTCTTTTAGTACGATCGCTTGCTCAGTAATTGTCCCATTCGCAGGCAAACCTGGGACCGCAACTTCGACTCCCTTCGCTCGATAATAGTCCGGCAGCCTTTGCCAATAATCACCTAAGGGTAGCGGGCCCACCTGCAAAATTGGTCCCTTCATACTCGCACCATGCAAAAATACAATCGGGTGTTTCACGATTCGCGAAACCCTTCCAAGGGCGAAACTCTCGCCGCTGCCCGAGCAGGGAACCAGGCTGCTATCATGACAATAAGGACTGCAGTCACAACAATTCCTAAGACATAAATTGGAGATATTTCAACCGGGAGAGATCGATCAAAAAAGATATCTGGTAGCTCAATAACTTTAGATGTTTTAAGTAAATAACAAATTGTGAGGCCAACGATCGCACCCAAAATTGTACCAATATTTCCGATAATGGCTCCCTGAACCAAAAAAATTCGCCCAACCTGCTTAGATGTGGCTCCCATTGCCTTCAGGATTGCTATATCTTTCCGTTTTTCCAAGACAAGCATATTCAAAGAAGTGATGATATTAAAACTGGCCACGATCACAATCATTGAAAGAATAAGAAACATCGCAATTCGCTCAAGACGCAAGGAAGCAAATAAATGCGCGTTGAGCTCTTTCCAGTCTCGAATGCGGTAATTCTCCCCAAAGGAAAAACGCATCCTTGCAGCAATTGGTATACTACCCTCAAAGGAATTGGTTTTCAGTTCAATTTGATTAATCTTCCCTGGCTTACGCAAAAACTCGCGCATTGCCTCAATGGGAATATAGGCGACCTGTAAATCTTTCTCCGGAAGACCTGTCTCAAAAATTCCTTCCACAACAAAATGTCGTAATCTTGGGATGGACTCTAGCGGCCCTTCCGTCTCCGTTGGGGAAATTAGCTGCACCTTATCACCTGGCAAAATATTTAGCTGGTAAGCTAATTCTTTACCTAGCCAAAGTCCGGCTTTGGAAATGACTTGCTCCTCTCCACTGTCATCTGATGCTTCCACCAATAAGCCTGCAATTGCATTTAACTGGGCTTCCTTCACACCTCGTACAGAAACTCCAGAAACTCTATCCTTGGTGCGAATGATTGCTTCTGTTTTCAAGACCGGACTCACGGTCAGCACATTGGAACTTAGATTATAGATGTCAGCAATCCTTGCATCGTCCTCTGCAAAATACTGATCCTCAGCCTTATCACTAGCCGTTACCAAAATATGAAATTCACCTTTTGCCAGGCGGTTTTTAAGAACAGTTTCGAAACCGTCCATAACTGACAGAACAACAATAAGTGTGCAAACGCCCAGCGCGACACCTGCAACAGAAAATCCGGAGATTAAAGAAATGAACGCAGATCCTTCTTTGGATCGCAGGTATCGTAGGCCTAAAGTCTTAGCAAAGCTCACCCATAAAATGTACCGCGATCGGCAAATTCACTCAATGCAGGATTTGGTAACAAGCGTTCTCCTAATTCGCCCTGAGAGAATCGGTCTAGATTGTTGCGAATGCGGTCCACACCAATAGAGTCGGCATAGCGCAGCAAACCGCCACGGAACGGTGGGAATCCTGTACCCATGATCAAGGCCAAATCTAGCTCACCAGGAGTCTTAACAACACCTTCTTGTAGAGCCAGAGCCGCCTCATTAATCATCGGTGAAATCATTCGGTCGACTAGCTCTTCATCGGAGAGAGATGCACTCTTTCCACCTGCATCGACAAATTCATAAATTGACTCATCCGGCCTTCGAGCTTTGTCTTTTTCCCAAACGTAGAAGCCCTTACGGTTTTTCCGTCCAAGACGACCAGATTCAGCAATTTTGCCAGTCAAAGGTGCTGCCTCTGCTCGCTTGCCATAGGCTTCATTCAGAATCTTCGCAACTTTCGCCGCTGTATCTAGGCCCACTTCATCTGCTAGACGAAGCGGCCCCATGGGCATACCAAACTGCAACATCACCCTGTCAATCCGATCAATGGAAACTCCATCCTGTAATAAAAAAACGGATTCATTCATGTATGGAAGTAATAAACGGTTTACCAAAAACCCAGGACAGTCTTTAACCACGACTGGGGTCTTACGCATACGTTTCGCTAGTTCATACAATGTAGAGATCGTCTTTTCCGAAGTCTTATCGCCTGCAATTACCTCTACAAGCGGCATTCGATCCACTGGATTAAAGAAGTGCATACCAGCAATCCGTTCCGGAATTTTCGAGACGGATTGCATTTCTGAAATCGAAAGGGAGCTTGTATTAGAAGCAATCACACAACTATCAGAAATATTCATTTCTGTCTCTTGGATAACCTTCTTCTTAATTTCCATATTCTCGACAATTGCTTCTACCACTACGTCAACTGTTTTGAATCCGGAATAAATTTGTGTACCCGAAATCAGCCTCATTTTACCATCGAACTCAGTCTTTGTCATACGGCGACGCTTGAGGCGCTTACCAAACACCTCAGCGGCTTGTTTATGGCCTAGGACGATAGCCTCATTGTCTAAGTCCTTCATCCGTACAGGAATTCCAATGTTTGCAAATGCATGTGAAATTCCACCGCCCATTATACCTGCACCTAAAACTGCACCACGTTCCACACCTGCAGGCTCTGCCTCCGTGCCATTATTCTTTTTCACTTTTTCTGTTAAGAGGAATAGTTCAATCAATCGCTTTGAAATTGGGGTAATAGCTAGAGAAGCAAAATGCTTAGCTTCTTGCTCTAGGCACCAATCCATATCACTTTTACCAAGAGTTTTTCCTAGCAGATCGAGTATCTTAAGTGGCGAAGGATAGTGACCTTTAGTCTTATTCATCACGCCCTTACGTGCAGTATTCAAAGCCATTGCACGTCCAATTGGAGTGCTAATAAAGAAGCTCATAAAATTAGACTTCGGGTACTTAGGCGGCTTTCCTGCATTCTTTTTCGCCCACTCTAGGGCTCGTTTATTAAAATCTTGCTCTGGTAATACGGCAGAGACGATTGCATTTTTCCACGCTCGCTTACCGTCAATCTGTTTGCCAGTCAAAATCATATCCAATGCAAACGGAAGAGAAGTTACGCGCGGTAATCGAATGGAGCCACCAAAGCCAGGCAAAATTCCCAACTGCACTTCTGGTAACCCAATTTTCACATTCTTTGACGTGGAAGCTACTCGTTTAGTGCATGCCAAGGACAATTCAAGTCCACCGCCTAAACAAGCTCCAGAAATGGCTGCTACCGTTTCGAATGGAAGCTTAGAAATACGATGAATCATCTGCTGACCACCACTACAAGCCTTAAGAGCTCTATCAAAAGTGTCTAATGATTTAATTAAATTTACATCCGCACCGGCGATAAAGATTGTTTTCTTAGCCGAGGTAAAAACTAGCCCCTTTATGTCGCTACGTTTTTCTAGATTATCTAGTAGCGCAGAGAATTCTTTGAAGACAGATTCATTTAAAACATTTGCAACCGAGCCTGGCTGCTCAAAGAGTAACTCGAACCATTGGTCACCGCGATCTATCAGACTAAAGTTTGCCATCTCCTCATCAAGCCCTTCCCAATTATCAAACTCTTTCTAAAATAATAGCTTGTCCTTGTCCACCACCGATACACAAAGTCGATAGAGCAAACTGTTTACCACTGCGTTGCAATTGCTTTAATGCGGTTAGCGCGATTCGAGCGCCAGAAGCGCCCACCGGATGACCTAATGCTACGGCTCCGCCGTTTACATTTAATTTTTCTGGGTCGATTTCTCCGACTACTTTGCCCATTCCAAGTCGTTCTTCCGCAAAGCTTTTCGAAGCCATTGCCTTTTGAACTGCAAGTACCTGTGCGGAGAACGCCTCATTCACTTCGATGAAATCCATATCGTGCAAAGACATGCCTGTCATTTTAAGAATTTTTGCCGTCGCATAAACTGGACCAAGGCCCATTCTCTCTGGCTCTAAACCAGCGGCTGTAATTGCCTTGATTTTACCTAAGACGTTATAGCCGCGTTCCTTTGCCAAATCGTATGGCATTAGGGCTAAAGCTACTGCACCATCGGTGATGGGGCAGGCATTAGCTACAGTAACTGTACCATTTACACGATCAAAGAACGGTTTAAATCGAGCCATCTTTTCCAGAGTTAAGCCTTTGCGAGGACCTATATCATCAGCAATGGAGCTAGCGTATTTCGGTGGAAGTGGAACAGGCACGATCTCTTCAGCCAATCGACCTGCTTCCTGAGCAGCGACCGCCTTGTTGTGACTCTCAATCGAAAACTGATCTTGTTCTTCCCGAGAGATTGCAAATTCTTTTGCGAGCAAATCTGCAGTTTGCCCCATATTCATGCCACAGAATGGATCTTTTAACGCTTCTTGAATTGCAATCACTGGCTTTAGAAAGAATGGGCGGAACTTAGACATTGCAGTCAAACGCTGTCCTAGAGTCTTCGCCTTAAACAAACTCGTAAAAAGCTCCGTCATCTTCTTTCCAAATAGAAGCGGAATATTACTCATACTCTCGACGCCACCCACAAGTAGCGCATCCGACTCACCCATTGCAATCCGTAAATAACCCTGGGAGATTGCTTCCATTCCAGAGGCACAGTTTCGATTCACCGTATAGGCTGGAACGGCCTTGTGCATTCCTGCATTCATTGAAATCACACGTGAAACGTTGGACGCATCGACTGGTCCGCCCACGTTGCCGATAATCACTTCATCGACAGTTACTCGTGCCTTCCTGCCATAACCATCGGCTAGGCCCATTCGTTCTGCTAACTCTCGAAAGGCGTACTGCCCTAGATCTTGGGCAGGTAATACGCCGAGTTTGTCCCCGGCCTTTACAAACGGTGTTCGCACTCCTTCGACAATCGCAACTTCACGCAAATTTGGCACTGCTGCCGCCATAATGAACCTCTCTCCTCTTACTCTTTCTTAGAAGCTGAGCATTAAAGACAGATCCAGAGTCGTCCAGTTAGCGTCCGCAAGTGTACCGCCCACAATACTCCTGTCATTGGCTATTTGGTTTGCGTTCAAGTCCCCGTTCATTGCGAATCCAAATTGGTTTTGGATTGGAGCTTCTTCAGCTGAGCTAAGAATCGTATGGTACTTGAAATTAGCACCAATGCCAAACTGCTTAGAAAAATTTAGGATGGCGCCCGCTTGAAGGTAGCCAGAGAAACCAGTTAGTTCATAGTCGTCTAGAGCGTTAGAGTTGCGAAAGAACGAACTCTGGCTGAACGTGTCTAATGCCTTCTGTTTATAGTTCAGATAACCAATGGCATAAGAAACGCCACCGCCAAAGTAAGGACGAAGTTTTGAGCTGCTATCGAACACCAAGTAACGCATACCCGCATCGAATACGTTCTGCTTGTACTCAAGTTCATTTAGACTGTTGTCGAAAAAATCATTGAAGCCAAACTGATTATTAAAAGAGTTAAATGTAAATCCGCTCTCTAATAGGCTGATTTCATATTGGTTATAAGTGTAACCAAAGTTGAATACTACATTGTCGTTCAGCTCATACCCTATTTGAACACCAAGAGCAGACCCTGCATCCACGTTGTAAGAGTCCGCGTCTAAGTTTGAAATACCAATGTTTGGAGAGATAGATAGACCCGACGAACCGCCAAAAGGCGTTTCTACCTCCTGCTCGACCGATTGAGATGCATTAAACTGGGCGTTACCAGATGGGACTTCACGGGATGAAACTCCGCTATTATGTTGAGCTTCAACGTCCTCGATTGTAGAAAACGTCGGTTCCACAACCTGAGTCTGTTGTGGTTGAGCAGGCTTTTCTTCACCAGTAAGTGCCGAATCTATTCTTTCAAGAAGGTTTGCCTGTCGCTCAGCCTCTTCCCTGCGCATTTTCTCTTCGCGGACCTCGCGGTCGGCATCAAGTTTCGCATCGATTTTCTTAGAGAGTTTCTGTCCAAACGTTTCTGGTATCGGCTCAGGAGCCGGCTCAGGTACCATCGTTGAAACAGCAGCCACCGCTGGAGTTGCTGCTGGCTCCGCTTGGCGAATCACGATCACTCGTGGGGCCTTACTCTCCTTTGACTTTTTCTTCTTCTTAAAAACCTTCTTAGCCTTTGGCAGTTTCTCCACCATAACCGGCACTTCATCGTCCACTACGATAATTTCAGTTTCTTCCTCTTCCACCTTTTCCAATTCAGCGTCGGCTAGTGGAGCAAAGAAAACGATCAGCCCTAGCAAAAAGGCTTGTACCCATCCTTTTAAAATTGATTGTTTCATGTCTTTACCATCCATTCCCTACATCAAAGATTTTGTCCCCAAAAATCGAGTATAAAAGCTTTAGTCAAACTTCTTATCGCGGACTACGTATTTCAAACTTAATGCATTACGTCAAGTGTTTTTTGACTAAACTGCTCTTTTTTGTAGCTTAGGGTGCGCCCCCCGATAGATGATAAGATTCACAGGCCAAATCCTTTGGCTGTGTACCATTTGAAATCACAAAATTTGGGTCCTTACATGTAGCAATAATTTGATCTAAGGCCCAGAAAGTACCTCGTTCAGTTTCTATCACTAGGTCCTGACGGACACGTAAAATCATTCGCTGGTGAATTGCACGAATTCTTCCTAATTCACGATCATACGCAGAAGATCCTTTTTCGAGACGCAACCCTAATGCCGCAACCTGGGTAGACATTCTTTGAGAAATCATTCCCTCAATTGCATGAAACTCCCAAAGCGTGCCACCGATTAAATAGCGGCAGGCATCGAATTTTTCTTTGCTCATAGTTTTGCTTTCTTGATTCAGACGATTCTGTACACCACCAAATAGGTGATTTGCTCTGGTCGGTCGACCACCCATCTGAATTTCTCCGAACAATGAGCAAACCAAAGAAGGATCAGGCCTTGGGATCTTTCCGACATCTAATGACTCTCCGATAGTGAAATTAGCGTCTTCAAAAATTCTTGCTTGTAAACTAAAAAGCTCACTATAACCTTCAATCTGTCGGCTAAGTTTTGGCAATAATACGGAATCAGGAACCTTTCCACTCGCTTTGTCCGAAGCGTATTCAATAAAAATCGGATCTTCGAACGCAAGTCTCCAGTAATCCATCTCTTCTTCGAGCCGCCCAGGTTTCTCAACCAGATTCGTCGAAAATGGATGATAGGTCTGCCCAACCGTAAACGGCGGAATGCGGGCACGAACTAAGCTTGGGTACATGTCCTTACAATCTGCCTGCGCACAGAACTCGGGAATCTCCTTTGCTTCCTCAATCCGTTGATAAATTTTATCTCGAGTAGCCATTTCATTACTCGAATCAACGAGCATTAAAACTGCCCAAGTATGATGCAAAGGATGTGGATTTTCCTCCTTTCGCCAATTTTCTAGGGCCTCGCCAGCGCCACTTACTGCCATTTGCATTAGTTCCGACAGTTCTTCGCCTGTGCCTTTAGTTTCTGCTAATCGTATCCACTCGAAATCTGTCCTGCTCTGAATTTTGAAACGAGGATTAAAGACCCCCATAAGGTGTCGCTTAGTGATTTCATTTTCAATGATTGGCTTTGCCACCTCATCCAATTCAAGTGCAGCTTGCCATTTTTTCCAGAACATTGTTTCAAACGGGATATGCTCAGACCGCTCCTTCACTCCCGAACGAATCTGACTATCAAGCGCCCTAGATTCTAAATAAGTGTCTTTGAGTGTTTTTAATAATAAATCGTTTAAAACTGTAACGCGATGGAAGAGACGTTGTTCATTGGTCGTTAGTTTACTGGCAGCGGCCATGATCAGGGAATCCGTTTGATTCCTGTCATTCAATAGCTCAATGACCGATTGCACATTTTTAAACTCTTCCGCTGTACTCTCTCCAAGTAGCCCACTTTGTAGATATTCCACCAATGCAGGGAAAACATGGATCTCTCCCCGTCGCCAATCTGAAATCTGTGCAGCATGATCACGTAAAATGCTCGCAAAATCACAAGGGTCAGTATAGATCTTAGCCGCGATCCACGAGTCGAGATACTCTATCCCCAAGGAGGAACGACTTCTCCCAATTTCTAAGGTTTGAACACACTCTCGCTGACTCGATTCGGCGAGCGGTTTCCACCCATAGTGATAGGCTAATGTACCGTAGACCCCAAAAGACGTTGCCATCGTTGCCATATATTCTGGTTTTGGCACCCGCAAACCAACTGCCGTTTGTAAACCACGGCGAATAAGGTGTGATTGCAAGCCAGTGGAAATTGGATCCATGGCAAAATCACTCGCTCTTCCCAGTATTCCAGCATTCGTTAAGTCATCCCTTGGACGAATTAAAATACGCACACCCTTTCGCAATATGCCCGGACTCTGCCACCACTCTTTTAGGCCTTTGCCCATAGCGCGGCCAAGATCACCGACGGTGGAAAGCACAACTCTAGGAATAAAAGAGCCAGCATCCCAAGCTACGCGTCCAACTACACGTAAGCCCGCTCCACCTGTTCCGACCGCAGTCCGAATTGGATCCTCTTTTAATGCGCGCCCATAGTTACTGGCCGATTGAGTGCTCGTCGCAAGCCGACTACTCATAGCATCACGGAACGAGCCATAAGAGTTATCGACACGAATTCGCCATGGTAAACGCTCCCGGCGGGATTGCTCCCTCGTCTCTTGAGCAGCTGCTCTCCTCACTTGCCGTTGGTGCAAGACATGACGGACATATCGATGCCAAAACTTGCCCTCCCGCAGATAATGTTGGCCAATACGATAGAAATTATTCTGAATCCTCGCAAACCCAAGAAAACAGGAGTCATCGGCCCAGGCCACACCAACAGACGGCAAAACAGGTGGCAAAACGGGCAACAAAAAAATTAAGAGGACCACGACCAGGGGGCCCACGATTTGAGGAGCCACGATCAGCAGCGCTAAATTTCTAGTTTTGCATATCATTTTACGCATATTCACGCCACACCACCTCACTCACTCGTCGGCGATTTCCTATAGTGACTTAATGGCTCTGTTCTGGTAGAAAAACCCAATAAAAACAGGGTGGTACCAGAGAGGGAGCGTCATGAATAATTCCGTGAGTAATATTAGCAACACAATTTCAAAGCCGGTCAACGAACCCGTGCTCAACTATGCACCGGGGGAGAAGGAGCGAATGGCCCTAGAGAACGCTCTCGTAGAGATGCGAAAAGAATGCATCGATATCCCTCTAATCATTGATGGAAAGGAGATTCATACGGAATCGAAGGTTGATTTTCGTGAGCCCCATAAGCATAGCTCTGTCCTAGCTAAAGTATCCCAGGCAACTGAAGAGCATGCTCTCATGGCCGTTCAAGCCGCAATGGAAGCTAAAGCTCACTGGGAGCGAATGCCCTGGAGCGATCGGGCAACGATCTTTCAAACGGCAGCCGAACTTATGGCTACTACGTACCGGGCAAAACTTAACGCCGCCACAATGCTTGGGCAAAGTAAGAGCGCATTACAAGCTGAGATTGACTCTGCCTGTGAACTCATTGACTTCCTTCGCTTCAATGCCTTTTTCATGCAGAAAGTCTATGCAGAGCAACCCGAATCTGCTCCAGGTATTTCCAATCGAATGGAGCATAGGCCACTAGAGGGGTTTATCTTTGCTATTACTCCTTTTAATTTCACTGCGATCGCTGGTAATTTGCCCTCGGCTCCTGCGATGTTGGGCAATACTGCCGTTTGGAAACCAAGTGGCACCTCCGTTCTATCAAACTATATTGTGATGAAGATATTTGAAGAGGCTGGAATGCCCGCTGGTGTAATTAATTTCTTACCCGGCCCATCTTCTAAAATTGCAGAGCCTATTCTAAAGGATAAGGACCTAGGGGGTGTACATTTCACTGGAAGTACTTCAGTCTTCCGCAGCATCTGGAAAACGATTTCCAATAATATTGAACATTATCGATCCTATCCACGAATTGTCGGTGAAACCGGCGGTAAAGATTTCGTCGTCGCACACCCCTCGGCTGATGTTAAGGCATTAAGCACGGCTCTAGTTCGTGGTGCATTCGAATACCAAGGCCAAAAATGCTCCGCCGCTAGTCGTGCCTATATTCCAAAGTCACTATGGTCGGAAGTAAAGTCTTTGATGCAAAAAGATATAGCTGACATGAAAATGGGCGACGTCACAGATTTTTCTAACTTTATTAACGCTGTTATTGACGAAAAATCTTTTGATAAAATTTCTGGCTATATTCAGCGAGCCAAAGAGTCTTCGGAATGCGAAATAATTTTTGGTGGAGAATGCTCAAAAGAAGAGGGTTATTTCATTCATCCAACAGTGATTGAAACAACAAACCCGCAATATGAATCAATGGTGGAGGAGATCTTCGGTCCCGTCCTAACAGTTTATATCTATGAGGACGAAGACTATAGGAAAACTCTGGAGCTTTGTGACCAGTCTAGTGAGTATGCTTTAACCGGGGCTATTTTTGCAAAAGACAAGCCCGCTGTAAATACTGCAATGGATGTTCTACGGCACGCCGCTGGAAACTTTTATGTTAATGATAAGCCAACAGGCGCTGTTGTTGGACAACAGCCGTTTGGTGGGTCTCGCGCCTCAGGTACTAACGACAAGGCGGGCTCTGTTCTCAACCTCTATCGCTGGGTTTCTCCACAAACGATCAAGGAAACCTACGACCCACCGACGGATTATCGCTATCCATTCATGGGGTAAGTGCTCAATGTATAATTTTATAGCCCCCGCAACCAGTCCATGCGCTCACGAATTCGCTGTTCGTACCCTCGCTTGGTTGGGCGGTAGAATCGTGTTCCGACAATCTCTGCAGGCAAATGCTCATGCGAGACCACACCACCCTTCACGTTATGAGCATATTCATAGCCCTTCCCGTAATCTAGCTCTTTCATGATCTTCGTCGCTGCATTTCTCAAGTGCAAAGGCACTTCCAGATCACCAAATTTATCGACGGCATCTTTAGCAGATTTATATCCGGAATACGAAGCATTACTCTTTGGTGCCGTCGCCAAATAAGTTACCGCTTGGGCTAGAGGAACCCAACCTTCTGCAGGCCCTATTCGCTCGAAGGCTTCGGCAGCCGAAACAGCGATTTGTAAGGCTCTCGGATCTGCATTACCAATATCTTCCGAAGCAAAAATCATCATCCGTCGAGCCAGAAATCGTGGGTCTTCCCCTGACTCAAACATTCTCGCAAAATAGTATAGAGCCGCATCCGGGTCTGAGCCTCGCATGCTTTTAATGAACGCAGAAATTATATCGTAGTGTTGGTCGCCGACGCGATCATAGCGCAAAGTTTTCCGTTCATACACTTTTCGAACTAAGTTTTCCGTAATGGAATTACTCAAACTAGCCACGACTTCAAGAGTATTGAGGCCGCGACGAGCATCACCATCGGCAATTGCCAGCAAGGCTTCCCAAGCAGACTCTTCTACCGAACAATTCTTCTGACCAAGTCCTCGCTCCTTATCTCGTAAAGCTCGCTCCATGATAGTGTGAATTGCTTTGTTATCCAGCGCGCGTAAAACAAATAATTTACAACGACTCATTAAGGGTGCAATCAGAGAAAAGGAAGGATTCTCTGTCGTCGCTCCAATTAGAGTAATCGTTCCGTCTTCGACATGTGGCAACAAGGCATCTTGTTGTGCTTTATTCCAGCGATGAATTTCATCTACAAACAGAATAACGGACTGAGCAGAAAATTTTTCTGCCGCAACTATTTCACGAAGGTCTTTTACTCCTGAAAGAACGGCTGAAATCTGCCGAAACCTTTTTCCCTCAGCAAGCAGTCTCGCCAACGTGGTTTTACCCGTTCCCGGCGGCCCCCAAAGAATAATACTCGGTAGCTTTCCATTCAGCTGTGTGAGAGGCTTCCCTTCACCCACTAGATGCACTTGCCCGGCAACCTCTTCCAACTTCTGAGGACGCATTCGTTCGGCTAGTGGCACATGTTTTTCAACTCCGGCCTTAGAACTCCGGGCTCCAATGCCCGCCACAGACTGAGAATTTGAACTATTAAGAAAGAGATCACCCATAACAAACTACTACCGTGTATTTTATTTTTTGTCTCACTTAATGCCCTTAATGCCGCATTCAAATTTTCCGATAGAATGTAACGGGTTCGGTCTAGAAATACAACAAGCTCAAATGTAGGCTGGATCAGCAGAAAGAAGGTTTTATGCGGCACTTTTGGATCGGAAGAATAGCATCCATCGCAGCTATGACATTGACATTATTGCTTTGCGCCAATCTGGCCGATGCCCGCTGGGCTTCCAAAGAAGATGCTTCGTTTATCCGCCACATTAACAAGATGGAAATTGAAGTCAATGCAGACGGCACGTTTTCCTATATCCACGAGTTTGAAGATGAAGTTCTTAAGGAATCAGCACGACGTTCCGCTGGCTCATTTCGCACCGGGTACAATTCCAATACTTCTACTTTTACAGTGATTGAAGCAAATACAATAAATGGAGGAAAAAAGATTCCAGTTGAGCAGAAATATATTCAAGACAAGCCATTAGCTAGTACGGGCAAAGGTTTTGATGAAATACGCCAAGTGCTAATAGCCTTTCCCAAGGTGGATATTGGCTCTCGTATTCGGCTCAAATATCGAATCAACACTAATCAAGTGCCCTTTGCGGGATTTTACTCGAATACATTCGTATTTGGAAACAACCGTTATGACAAAAAAAACTCAATCCACATTAAATCAAAAATGAAACTTATTGTTGCGAAACATGATCCTGGTAATTACGTTTTACTTTCCAAGTGGAAGCGCAAAGACATCTACAATTACAAAATTGAATTGCGCAGGCCAATCTATCGTAGAATTGTTGACGAAGAACTGGCTTCTGTAGATGGTAGTTTTTATCCTTGGGTTGATATAGCCTCGACAAGTCACTGGGAATCCATGGTCGCGCCTGTGGTGAGCACTTATGAAAATATTATTTCCTCTCCTATTCCAAAGATATTTTCTTCAATTCTAACGACTGCCAAGAAAATGAAAAAAGGACCAGAGCAAGTTAATCATGTCACCTCGATGATTTCGGAGAAAATTCATTATTTAGGCGACTGGCGTCCAATTAATGGTGGACACGTGCCACGCCCACTTACAACTATTGCGAAGACTGGCTTCGGTGACTGTAAAGATATGTCGGCTTTGGTTTCTGCACTTCTTCGCCAACTTGGTTATAAAGCAAGTGTGGGCTTTATCTATCGCGACTGGAATCCAACCCACTCGCCAACAAAGCTCCCACGAGTCGCCGCATTTAATCACGCTGTGGTTTGGGCCAATGATGGAGACAAAGATTACTGGCTAGACCCAACAAACCTCGCTTCCTTTTCTGAAGGGATATATGAGGACATTATTGATCGACCATCACTTGTAATAGATCCAGCGAAAGTTCGTTTAGTACGGACCCCAAAAGCTACTCCGACCGATTCAAAAATTGAGGCTGATACGATCGTTACCATCGATCCCAAAGCACATAGCTATCAAGTCAGCGGCAGTCTT
Organism: Oligoflexia bacterium; assembly: GCA_011087955.1. GTDB lineage: Bacteria > Bdellovibrionota > UBA1018 > CAIPTA01 > JAALKR01 > JAALKR01. The sequence goes on along the minus strand of JAALKR010000009.1, from coordinate 8,654 downwards.
GGCTATTCCGGAAGAGCTGCAATTCCATATACGGGTGCTACTTTGAATTCTTCCAAGAAGAGTATTGACTATCGAATCATTTCTACTCTTGGCCAACCAGGACGGATGGAATCTTGGAAGGTGGGAGATTATGATTTGAGTTCTAGAATCGTGAAAGACCTAAATATTCGATTCATCTATACGGAAAAAGATGCGGAGTTTCGCACTTCCGCTGGTCCCGCGTTTCCTTTAACCTCAAACTGGTTTGTCAAAACCATGCTAGCGAAAACAAAAAATCGCGTTTCGAATTTGTTCCTTGGGCAACCGATTTCCTACCGCCGCCGCATTCGTATTCGCAACGTCGATATTGTTGGCAAGAAAGATACCCTGTCTTGCGAAATCAAAAGCCAATGGGCTGATATAAGTCGCGACCTAAAAATCGAGAAGAATGCCATTGTGGTGGTGGATAATATTGTGATTAAGCAAAAAGAAATTCCAAATGCGTCATTACGCAGCAAACAATTTGCTGTGATACGGCAAAAAATTCGGCGCTGCTTCGATGGATCAGCAATTATTTACCGTTCTAAGACTAAAGCTGTGCTAACTAAGAGAAAATCATGTCGGATTTTTGGTTAGAAAATTTTTGGTTAAATGTGGGTGTTTTCTTATTCACCTTCATATGGATGGAATGGGCTGCTTGGGCGCTCCATAAATATGTAATGCATGGGTTTTTGTGGGTACTGCATGAAGACCATCATATTGAGAATAGAACTCGCAAGTGGCAGTACAATGATTTCTTTGCCTTCTTTTTTGCCGTCCCCTCTTTTTTCTTGATTTTATTTGGTACTTATTGGTTGTCTTTCACTTTTGCAACTGTGGGCTATGGCATCCTTGCTTATGGCGTTGTTTATTTCACTATCCACGAAGTCATTATTCATCGCCGCTTAAAATTTATGAAAGCAAGGAATTGGTATACGCGGGCACTTGTTATAGCGCACGTTCACCACCACTTGGTGGAGACGAAAGAAGGGGCTCATAATTTCGGGATGCTTGTGGTTCCGCTGCACTACTTTTCTGATAAAAAAGTAAAGCCGCCGCATCTACTCAATAAGCGCATGGTTAATTCTGCATCGCACTAATAAATTTAGACGTGCATCATAACGATTGTCTGTCCTTGATAGCAAATTTTTCTGAACCAGAATCCCAACGGGAAATCACGTCATCCATCGCCGACTGCCATGAGCGCTCGCCCCCCAACAAAAGCGGCGAAAAAAAGAGGGGGAGTGGGGGTGGGCTGCTTGGTGAAAATATTGCGAGCTGCTCCTTCAAGCGTTTCACTCCACGTGATTCGCACTGCGTCGCTAACAGGTTGTTATATTCCATAATTAACTGGAAAAAGCCGCAATACTCTTCCAGCACTTGCATGGAAAGCAAAGACAGCTGCACTAACTGCCCTTGTTTGCGCCACTTCGAACGTACTCTAAACTGTTTTTCTAGCTCATTCTGATTAGCTTTTATAAAATCTAAATTATCTCGAGTCCGGTATATCAGAGGCATAGACGGCACTCTTCGTAAGCCATTTTCAACAATTTTCTTATTATTTATCACATCCATCCAAACTTCTGTGCTCCAGCGATGCACATAGACCTGAAATTCACGATATTCTTTATGAGCACTACGAAAGTGCCAGCGCAAAAAATCTGGGGCCCACTCTTCAAATAAAAAGGAGCTCATTTGCAGACTCTCACGCATCAACTCTCTGAGCCCTTGACTAGCTCGCTCTTGAGAAAGGATTGTTTGGTACTTACTCATTTGTTCTTGGATCCAGTCCATCGTGCGAAGAGTTTGTAAAGTGACATTACCTAGTGGCTTCACATAAAGTTTATTTGCAGAAACCCTAAACTCCTCAACCCTCTGATTAAAAACATCTTCGTCCTGGCGATTGTAATCGTCTGCATAATAGATCATCATTTCAGCGCACTCTGTACAATTGCTCGTTAGTTCGTTTAATTTAGTTACAAGGTGGTCTTTAAGTTTTTGCAGTCCTCCTAGCGTGGCCACTGGGTTAACCAATTCCTCTGCTTCCTGTTGGAATCGGTAAAACTGACAGACAGATTCAGCATAAAATTGTCGTTGTTCAAACTCATCAAAGTCGAATCCACTTTGGTTTTCATAGAAGTAGAATACACCCTTTAATACGCCTGAAATTACAGAGCTCGTCATTGCGATTGGTACTCCATAAGGACCCGCGACTGAAGATAAGAGATTACCAGCCTCATAAACTATCGACGATGTTCGTGAGAGCAGCTGTCCTTTTGTTTCTTCTTCGACACAACCATCATCTCCGTTCAAAAGATCGATAAGAAACAGGGCTCGTTTGGAAGCTTCATTGGCATAACTCTGCAAGCGTCTACTTTCCTCTACGGTCAGCATCCTATCACTCTTCTTTGTGACTTCAGCTACGAAGGAAGCTCGATTCGTTCCAACATAATCGGCCAGAGAATCGACCTGGCTACGCAGAGTGCCACATTCAGCTTTCTCTTCGACCTTTTGCTTGAGCCCCCGAATCTGACCCATCAAACGCACATATTCTGGATGCATCGCCGGGCACTCAAAAGTTGTATAGAGACGACGATTACTATCGCCACTACTCCATCCACTCCCCCATGCAGACTGAATAAAGGAACTGCAAAAAAGTGTAGTCGCCAAGAAACAGGTATAGATACAGATTTGGTTTGCTTGTTTTCTCATAAGACATACCCTCTAGGCACGAGCGACGTAGACCATATGCTGCGCAGCAAGTCAAGCAGTGGTTAAATTACTAACTGATTTAGCTTGTATATCCTTATAGATTAGACTCTATGTCCTTATATATTAGGTCGGCCAAGAATGCGTGGCCCGCGTCGTTGGGGTAACTATCTTCCGTTAATAGGTTGCCGTTCTTCTGCAAAGTCTCCACAATATCATCTAGGACTAATACTCCCATATTTCTAGCTAGAGCTTTTACCATCGATGCTCGCCAATTGCTCGGCTCCAACTCAACTGAAGCATATACAACCATTGTTCCAACAGAGAGCAAGCTGCCAAATATAAATTCCATACGATTCAAAGATGTCTCATTCGGCAAATTAAAATATTCGTCATTTCGTCCTACAACTACCAATGCGATTCCGTAACGTTTTTCAAAAACCTGATTGGCTATCAAAATGTCTCGAATATCTATTGAGCTTATTTTTTCCTTAGCAACAACATCTATTTCCCAACCGAGCTTCTTTGCTACTAAATGGGCCATAGAATTCTCCGTCTGGCTGGCGCCTCTCCCCAAAATATACTCATCCCCGATGGCTAGGAGTTTTTTCGGCCCAGCTGGAGGGCTATTTGAGACAGTGACAGTCCGAAAAGAGTAAAAAATAGAAAGGGCTAGGACAAAAACAATAAAAACGACCCAAGCAATCCAAATCTGTTTTCTTGACATCCAAGTTTGTGCTCTCGACATACCTACTATTTTAAACTAATCTTTGACATAAAGACAAGCAACCACCCTGTCTCCAATCATATCCAAACTCGGAACATCCGTTTTACAATTGTCTTTTGCCCATGGGCAGCGTTTATGAAAGGCGCAGCCGCTCGGGGGCTCGAGTGGCGATGGCAACTCACCCTGTAAAATAATCTCTTCCTGTGCCTCAGTGTCGTACACTGTTGGCGTCGAGGATAAAAGTGCTTTGGTGTAGGGGTGCTGTGGATCTGCGAATATAGAGCCTCGCGGCCCATATTCCACGACTTTCCCTAAATACATTACCATTACCGAGTCCGCCAAATGTCGAACCACGGATAGGTCATGGGTAATAAAAATATAAGAAAGGGAAAACTTGTTTTGTAACTCCATCAAGAGATTAATTACTTGAGCCTGAATCGAAATATCAAGCGCTGAAACTGGCTCGTCACAAATCAAAATTTCTGGGCGCATCATAAGAGCTCGCGCGAGCCCAATACGCTGCCTTTGCCCACCACTAAACATATGGGGGTAGCGATCGATATATTCCGGTCGCAACCCTACCGTTTGCATCAAATCTTGAACTTCTCTACGCAAAGACTTTGCTGTTCCACCTCCATTCACAACCTTCGGCTCGGCAATGATTTGCCCTACTTTCTTCCGAGGATTGACGGAAGAATAAGGGTCCTGAAAAACCATTTGCATCTTGTGCCGAAACTCCTGGGCAGAGATATCAGCTATCGATTGACCATTGATTTCAACTTTACCAAAACTTGGCGACTCAACCTGCATCAGCGCTTTGGCCAACGTCGACTTCCCGCAACCAGATTCACCCACGACTGCTAGCGTTTCGCCTTTTTTCAGCTGAAAACTAACCCCATCCAAAGCTTTTACAGTGCCCTTCTCTCCTCCAAAAAGCTTCTTCACTTCATAGTGCTTCCCTAAATTATCTACGGATAGAACGTCATTGCCTGCGGATAAAACATTGCTACCCGCGGCAGAAGGATTCTCTTCGCTACGAGTTCTCATAGGAATCTCCTATGATTGAACCTCTACCAGCTGAACCTCCTCCAGCTGAGTCTCCTCTAGCCAATGGTTTCCAACACTTCACCATATTGGATTTGTCCGCGGCCCATTCAGAATTTGGTTCAACGTCTGCACATTTTCCCTCCGCATAGGAACAGCGCGGATGTAATTGGCACGCGTTCGGCCTATTTGCAAGATCAGGCACAATCCCAGGAATCGTCGGTAAGTTCTCGCGAAAGCCATGACCTTCGCCGGGCAAACTCTCCAAAAGCGCCTTTGTGTATGGGTGACGTGGATTGCAAATTACATCTCTGGTTTTACCAAACTCCACACCCTGCCCGGCATACATCACTAGGATGCGTTCCGAATGCTGAGAGACAACGCCAATATCGTGCGTGATCAATATCAAACTCATCCTGCGTTCTTTCCGTAATTTTTGCAATAGTCGTAAAATCTGTGCCTGAATTGTCACATCCAACGCGGTCGTTGGTTCGTCTGCAATCAATAGTTTGGGCTCGCAAGCAACTGCCATCGCAATCATCACTCGCTGGCTCATCCCTCCTGACAATTGGTGTGGAAAGTTTTTTAATCGTGCTTTGGGATCCGGAATTCCGACTTGCTCTAAGAGTTCGAGCACACGCTTACGATTTTCTTTTTTCGTGCCTCCTCGATGCACGCGTATCGTTTCCATTAATTGAAACTCTACCGTAAAACAGGGATTCAAACTCGTCATTGGGTCTTGGAAAATCATTGCAATGTCCGAACCACGCATCTCCTGGCGAGTTTGGTCATTCATGCGCAAAACGTCCTTCCCATTAAACTTCAATTTGTCTGCGAAAATTTTTGCTGTATTTGGTAATAGCCCCATTAAAGCCAGACTGGTTACAGATTTCCCAGAACCGGACTCTCCAACAATACCAAGCGATTCCCCTGGGCTTAGAGAAAAATTAATCCGATCCACCGCCTTTAAATCTCCTCGACGAGAATCAAAGACTACACTCAAATTTTGAACGTCTAATAAGCTCATAAACGCACCTATTTTTTTAGTTTCGGATCAAACGCATCACGAAGCCCATCACCAAATAAATTAAACCCAAGCACTACAAAGAAAATACAAAGTCCTGGTAAAGTCACAAGCCAGGGGGAGCTCTCTATAAAGCTTCTTCCATCGGAAAGCATCGTGCCCCACTCGGCTGTTGGCGGCTGAGCTCCTAACCCCAAAAATCCAAGCCCGGCAGCCGAAAGAATTCCTTCCGAAAAGCCTAAGGTTCCCTGAATAATAATCGGAGCCATACAGTTGGGAAGAATATTCACAACCGCAATCCACCATCCAGAAGCTCCAAATGATCGGGAGGCCATCACATATTGCTTATCTTTTTCGCCGAGAGCACTAGCACGCACTAAACGAATAAAGGCAGGACAAGACACCATCGAAACAGCAATAATCGCATTAAACAAGCTAGGACCAAGCACAGACACGACAACAATGGCAAGCAGAATGCTAGGCAGTGACATCAGGATGTCTACCACTCGCATAATTACAGTATCTATCATTCCGCCCTTAAAGCCGGCCCATAGGCCCAATCCGGTGCCCACCGATAAAGAAAATAAAACGACGAGAACACCAATACTCATAGAAATGCGTGCACCATAAACCAAACGAGAAAGTAAATCTCTACCAACATCGTCCGTACCGAGTAGAAAACGAGAATTCCCACCCTCTGCCCAAACTGGTGGCAGCCGATAAAAACCTTCAAAAATTTTAGTTGGATCGTGGGGAGCAATCCATGGTGCAAATGCCGCCAAGACAAGGAAAAAGGAAACCATCGTCAGGCCAAATACAGCGCCTTTATTCTGTGAAAAATAGAACCAAAACTCCTGAAACGCAGTTTGGTTTTCTGCATCCGCACTGGTCACTATTTTTGCCCCCGTATTCGAGGATTAATAATCGAGTATATTACATCAACGGACATATTGACCGTAATTACAATGATAGCGATGCAAAGAATACCTCCTTGGATAACAGGGTAATCCCTAGCTGTTACAGAATGCACAAGCCACTTACCAATCCCCGGCCAAGAAAAAATTGTCTCAGTAAGAATTGCTCCCGTTAAGATTGTACCCACCATTAAACCAATGACGGTTACAACCGGCACTAAGGCATTACGCAATCCGTGCAAAAAAATCACGCGGCGAAAACTAAGACCTTTTGCCTTTGCTGTACGAATATAATCTTCACTTAAAACTTCGAGCATACTGGAGCGGGTCATCCGCGCAATTACAGCTAGTGGAATTGTGCCCAAAGCGATTGCCGGGAGAATAAGGTGTCGAACAGCATCCCAAAAAGAGGGCCAACGATCTTCTTCGGCCATCAATGTGTCAATCAAAAAAAACCCCGTATAGGGCTCAATATCGTAAAGAACAGAAAGGCGTCCAGAAACCGGGGTCCAACCCAAGTTCACTGAAAATAACAAAATCAAAATCAGGCCCCACCAAAAAATTGGCATAGAATAGCCCACCAAGGAAGACCCCATCAGCAAATAGTCAAAGGCCGAATTTCTTTTAATAGCAGCGATAATACCTAAAGGAATTCCGACGATCGTTGCGAAGAAAATAGCAAAGATTCCCAGTTCAAAGGTGGCTGGAAAACGTCCCCAGAACTCTTCCATCACTGGGCGCTTGGAAACTACAGAAGTTCCAAAATCCCCCTGCAGTGCATTCCAAATAAACATTCCATATTGCTTGAGGATCGGCTGGTCTAGCCCGAGGTTAGCTCGCATTTCAGCAATTAAAGCCGGGTCCCCGCCTCTCTCGCCCAACATCAGTAAGACCGGATCACCAGGAACCATGCGGATAAGGGTGAAGGCAAGAATCGATACGCCGAATAGAGTCGGTACTAAGACGTAAACTCTACGTAATAAGAACCGCAGCATCTCGAACTGGCCTCCGCCGACACAGCGACATTCATTATCAATAACATTATCTTTAAATGACTATATCCTTTGAATGACTACTGTAAGTCTACTCCATAGAAATAGTCTCCGGTAAGGCTAGAAATCTTAAAGCCCTTTACTTTTTTCGTTGTTGCTCGGTAGACCTTCGCGTGCGCAATTGTCACCCATGGAGCCTCTTCTTTAAAGATCTGCTGAGCTTGCAAATAGAGGCGAGTTCGTTTCTTTACATCAGAGACTCTACGAGCCTCATTCACCATTTCGTTAAATTTCTTATTACACCAGCGGGCTGTGTTTGAACCGGCTTCCACGCCAGAGCACCCCAAAAGGATGTGTAAGAAATTATCTGGATCACCATTATCTCCGGACCACCCAAGCTGCAACATTGTATGCTCACCCTTGGCTGACTTCTTGAGATAAGTCGGCCAATCGTAAGACACAAGCTTCACCTTGACGCCAATTTTAGCCAAGTCAGCCTGGATAAACTCGCCCATCTTCTTTCCTTCCGGATTGTAAGGACGAGAAACCGGCAAGGTCCAGAGTTCCGTGGAGAAGCCATTGGGGAATCCTGCCTTGGACAGTAACTCCTTAGCTTTCTTAATATCGTAGGCATAATCACGAACTTTATCATTATAAGACCACATGGTCGGTGGAATTGGGTTCTTCGCAACTTCCGCATGTCCAAGATAAATAGCCTTGATATATTCACGGCGATTTAAAGCATGGTTGATTGCTCTACGAACAAGAACATTATCGAATGGTCTCTTCCCTACGTTAAAAGCTACGTACCCTACGTTCAGACCAGCCTTTTGCATTAAGTTGATCTTTGGATCTTTCTTCATTAGCGCAAGGTCACTTGGGGCAGGCAGCGTAACTACATGACACTCACCAGTACGCAATTTTTGGGTCCGTACAGACGCATCCGGAGTGATTACAAATACCAACTTATCCAGAGGAGACGCACCGAGAAAATACGATTCGTTATTACGCTCCTTGGGTGTTTCATGCATGCAAGGCGTAGGTTTGAAAAGGCTTGGGTAGCAGGAGAAAAAAATCCGAAGAATCTATTTGCTGGAGCGTAAATTTAAGAAGCTCTCCGGTGACGATCGGTATACTGCAAGGCTTCGTTATACTAGGCCACTTTTGGATGAGCTTAATGCTTGGTCGAAAGAAAATTTGCGTAAAATGCCGAAGAAAAGTCTTAC
>JAALKR010000008.1 GCA_011087955.1 Oligoflexia bacterium | reverse complement strand
CGGTCTAACTACCAAGCGATTTTGACAGTCACAGCGCGTCATTTTAAACCCTTAATTTGACCATTAGGCGGCCTTAGAAATGGCCATTTTCCCCTTTAATGACACTTTCTCAACTTAGCAGCTTGGTAATGGCTCTCCTCAAGTTTTCAAAGCCCTTTTGAGCAAGAGTCCTGATGTCAATGCCATAGATTCTAATGGCGACACCGCTTTATTGAACAAAAAATTCGTGATAAGTTTAATTATCACTAATATAGAGAAGGGGAAAAGGGCAGTGAGGCGTCTTTATTTATTTCTGAGCTATTTACTGGTTTGTTATATTCGACAAGTTCGCAAGTTTCAGGGCACGTATGAGGAGCTTGACGAGCACAACCACAGGCCCGTGTCATCCAAAGTCGTGCCAAAATGCACACGAAAAGAGGTTTCCGAGAGTCCTTTAAATTTACTCCTCTCCCTAGAAAAAAGTGGGGCAACAAATACTTCCCAAAAAAACGACACGGACTTAGGTCCTACCTCCCCCAGCGAACACCTGGCACCCAAAGAAGACTGGCTGCGCGGCGAGCTCTTTCAAGAGATGGGTCGATTTGTTCGCACGCAAAGATCGGCCCACACTCGGCGTGCCTATAATACAGACCTCAAACAATTTATTTCCTGGCTGCGCACCGAACGCTACTCACCAGGTATAGATGCACTTCTGGAGTACCGCGACTGGCTCGTCCGACCAAAAAATGAGCTAGGAGCCGGGCTATCTAGGAGTTCCGCAAATCGAAAGTTTGCCACCGTTCGCTCTTTTCTGTCGTGGCTGCAGGGGAGGGGCTTTATGAAAGAAAATCCAGCCATCTGGATAAAAAATTTTCGCGCAAAGACGGAGTCTCCAACACAAGGGTTCTCGGACGCTCAAGTAGCCCGTACTCTGGATATGGCCTCACGTTTTACACGATCCGGACTGCAGCATTCAGTCATTCTGCATATCCTCTTTTATATGGGTTTAAGACGATCTGAAATTGTAGCAATTCGTTGTTCGCATTTTGGACAGCAAAGAGTGGAAGAGGATGTAGTGACAACGCTAAGAGTGCAGGGCAAAGGAGATAAAGAAAGAGTCCTGCCCGTGCCGGAAAAAGCTCTCGAAGTATTAGAGCTCTATATGGAGCGAAACAACCTTGCTATTGGCATGGATCGATATCTTTTCCGTGCAGTAAAGTGCAATGTTCCTAGCTCCGTTTTTCAAAAGGTGAGGAACAGCAAGATTGAAGACAGCCCGTTAAATACAAATACGATTGCCTATATCGTAAAGAAGTATGCGAAAAAGGCTGGTATTGACGCGCAGGTTAGTCCGCACTCCTGTCGCGCGACTTGTATTTCAAATGCCCTTGACCAAGGTGCTACTCATCGGTCTGTTCAACAAATGGCTGGTTGGTCTTCACCACTGATGATTGAGCGCTATGATAAACGCCATACTAGTCTGAAGGATTCAGCCGTTCATATTGTACGCTATCCCTAACTTGAGAAAGTGTCATTACAAGGGGAAACTGTCGAACTTAGCCATAATTTTTTCATGCATTTTTTGGAGTGACTCTTTGCTAACTTCTTTTGCGCGTGAAAAATCGAGGTCGGAGATCTCCACAAGCGGAATCAAATGATAATGGAAATGAGGTACTTCAAAACCCACAATTGCAGTGCCGATACGAGAACACCCGCTGGCAGCCTCGATAGCTGGAGAAATTTTTTTAGCTGTTTGAAAAACGGCTGAATAATAGGGGTCTGGAACGTCCACGAAATAGTCCACTTCGATTTTTGGAATAATTAATGTGTGGCCAGGATTGACCGGACGAATGTCTAGAAATGCAAATGTATGTTCATCTTCGTAGATCTTAAAGGAAGAGATTTTGCCTTCAATAACTTTAGAGAACAGGGTCGACATATTTACTTTTTTTCAGAACTGTTGCTAACTAGCTTATCTAGATTAGCAAATGGGTTGAAGGTTGTTACGTCAGTCTTCGTCTTAAATTTCGATCGTTGACTTTTGTTGCGTCTCTCTGACACGTAAACGGAATCATTCATTTTCATTACAGCGCCAGTCTTCGGATCTCGTTGCGGCAGCTGTTTTTTAGCTGGCGCATTCTTATCCTTCCCCCCCTTGCGGGGTTTGCCACTATTTGCATTTGCTTCATTGTTGGGACGTCCACGAAACTCTTGTTGCCCACCCTCTGGAGCACTCTCACCTGGAGCACGTCTGGGACCACGAGGTTTTCTAGGCCCCTCCATCCTTCCAGAAGGACGGCGTGGTCGAGCGCGTTTCTTGCGTTCTTCTGGGCTGCGGAAAGATAGGGATAATTGCTCTTTCTTCTTTTCTACAGCAGAGGTCCAAACTTTAACTTGGTCACCGATAGCAAGCGAGCAATATAGTTCAGCAGAGTCTGTAAATTCCGAAATATGAACTAGTCCATCTTGGTCTAGGCCAATGTCAATGAACATACCAAAATTAGTAATATTGGTAATAACGCCACTTACTTCCTTATTCACCTCGATGGCATCGAAATGAGAGAATTCATTTTGATATTCGAGGGGCTTGAATTCACCTCGGGGCGCCGACTCCGCATCCTCAAATGTTAAAAACGGTTTAGCCAAATTCAATCTAGAAATATTAAATTCTGGCACAGCTAGCATGTCTTCAAGTTTCTCAAACTTGCCTTTGTTTTCTCTGAATTTTATAACTGCCTTTGCAATCGCATGATCAAAACCAGGCAGATAGGACAGGAGAGAACGTGAAGCTGAATTTGCATTTACCCCAACTGCGCAAACGGCGGACTGAATTGTTCGATGTAGCTCCTTACCAAGGCGGTTCGCATTGATGTCATACTGGAAAGCACCCGTGGCTAAGAACTTTGGGTCCACCTTAATCATTTCGCGCAACGGGTCTTGAAGGAGACGGCCCACAAAAATTGCTCGACGAACGGAAGGGTCTAGCTCTGGCAACTCTTCCTTCGCTACGGAGCTTGTTGAATAGATTGTTGTTGCTTGCTCATAAACCATAACAACTGGAGAGTTTAAATTCTTTTCATTAAGAAGCTTTTCAATTTCACGGCGAACTACTTTGCCTTTAGGTCCATGGACTATCGCAATGGCTTCTACATTGACCTTTTCCAGACTAGTGACAAACTCTATTCGGAATTTCTCCCAATCGGACTCGTTATTAATCGGAAAATTAGAGTGAGCAAGCATTTCTCCGGTGTCGGAAACTAAAGCTACTGAAGAGGTTTTTTTTTCCAAACCGGGATCAATTCCAATAACAGTCTTAGCGCCGAAAGGAGCAGTCATCAGGCGCTTGCGCAGCCCCTTAGTCAGATAATCGAGAATGGAGCGTTCTGAAAAGTCCTTAAGCATTTTATGCGCTTCGTGTTCGATTGCCGTATAAACTTGACTGTTCAGAGCAAGTCGAGCTGACTTGGTAAGGATTTCTTTTAGCGGACTCAACTCATTTGGACAGGCAAATTTCTCAAATTTATCTGCAATGATTCCTTCGTCGGCGCGATCAAAAGCAAGAACCAGCTCGTTGGCTGCAGCACCCTTACGAATTGTAAGATATCGCTGAGCTCCGCTCATTTTTTTCAGGGAGCCAATGGGTTCTTTATAGTTAAAGAATCGTTGGTACTTTGATCTATCTTTAGCCTTCGGCCCCTTGGTGCATTTTAGCTTACTCTTTCGCATGATTGACTGCCGTACAATCGCACGAAGCTCTGCAGTCTCTGCAATTTTTTCGGCAATAATATTTTGTACTCCAGTCTTTACTGAGTCGATATCAGTATAACTAGTGTCTTCCTTTACAAAATCTTTCGCTTTATCTTCAAACTTCGTTGAATCTAGGGTTTCAGACTTTCCTTGCTCCCAAACCCAATCAGCCAGCGGCGCTAGGCCGACTTCCTTCGCAGCTGTTGCAATAGTTCGGCCTTTTAATTTAAATGGTAGATAAATGTCATCAAGGATATTCAAGTTATGGGAGCTGTTGATCTTAGCCTTCAATTCTGGACTTAACTTACCCTGAGCTTCGATCTCACGGATTAAATGCTCCTTTTGGCGCTCGACTTGATCGGCGATTTCTTTCTCGTCAATAGCCAGGTACACATTACTTTCTTTTAAGCCCGCAACGTCGGAAGCTTTTTCTTTGAAAATAGTTGGAACGGGCATGCCTTCTGCCGCATAAGCTAGTGCCTTATTTACAGCCTCGATTGGTAAGCTAGGATTTCGGCGTGAGAATTGCACTTCGAACGGACTACGTTTCACTCGTCCAACACCAGCACCCTCTGTCTTTTCCTTATCCATCATAACTGCTTTTAATCACGAAACTAGTAGAAATTCTACCGGAAATTCTAGGAGATGGCGAGCCAGGCACACAAGATTTTCTTAGAGTGTATTGTAGGAATCCTGCTCAATTTGACTACGAAGAATTACAGCGGTCCCACTTGCAATCAGATGAATTTGATCGGCCTCTGGATCAATGGCGCTCGCTTCCGGGAACCCGCTAATTTGAATGCCGATAACTGCGTTCGCTCCCCGGCGCATCGCCTCTCTTTGGATACGTTTTAAGAGCTTTTCAAAGACATTATCCATTTCGGCCCTAGGTAGGTGGGGCTCCTTTCCTTGCTCTGAGTTAGGTTGTAAGTGGTCAATTTTCTGAGAAAGCCGAATTTCCTGCTCATCACTACGAAAGAAAGTGCGGGCAACTGAAGAATGTGCAGAAAGAATTCCTTTCTCCTCAAGAACTTCATGGCCAGAAATTTGATCTAACGTAGAAAGTAAGACTTCTTTTGAGTTTTTTGGAAGTTCAACTGCCTGGGCACCGGTACTTTCCACTTCATTTTCTTTTTGGTGAAAAAACGATGCAGTTGGGTGTTCTGGAAAATCTGATGGTCCACCAAATACAGGTAAATCTAAGCGGCACTCCACATTAAATTGCTGTAATTCCTGCATCAACACTGTCGCTTGGTATTCGCGTAAATGAGAAAATCTGTACCCGCCTAAATCATCGAGTCTCTTCTTAAGAATCTTTAAATCGGAGGCTAGGCTTTCACGTTCTGCCACACGAAGTATGCGTAACTTTATGCTGTCGCTACTGACGTTACGAATTGAGATCTGAAAAAAAGATGCTTGTGGGTCCTCAGTGGTGCTAGTATTTTTCTCCCTTCTCTCGTCTTCTAGCATTGTGTCCGAAGCCAAAACTGCTGTCTCCAATATTCCATCGACGGCAGCAGCTTCTTCCGCCATAACTTTTTTCGCGGAGTCTAATTCTTCGGTCGTAGAAAAGGGCTGGAGAGTGGTTTTTGATTCTAATGCGTCATGTAAGATTGTCGTAGGCAGGTTCTCTGCGTAAGCGTTTACGGAGGCGTCCAGAAGTGTTTGTGTTATTTTTGTATCCGTATCCGGGATAGAGGGTGGTGGAAGAGGGGAGAGGCTTGAGGCATCGGCTGTGGCTGGGTTGTTTTCTTCTTCCTCTTCTAGCACCTGCTCGCTAGGGGTCTGAGCTTCGCCAGTAATTGGATCGATAAAAAGATCGCCAAGAGTTTCTAGGTCATCATCGTTACCAGAGTTATCTACCATGACATTTTTTATACTTCTTGCCACTTCCGCATGGGCAAGGATCGTTTCTTCCTACTTTTGGACCATCATTACGTACAGGCTCTGCATGTACGCCCCCATCTGGTGACCCCATATGCATTGCCATATCAACATCTTTTTGTTTTTCCCGCTCGTAGCGCTCAATTTCCGCTTCTGCTTCTTCGTCTCGTAGTTGTACGTTAAAAATTTTTGCGATTGTTTCTTGTTTGATTTCCACCTGCATCGATTGAAAGAGATAAAAGGACTCTTTCTTATACTCGAGCAATGGATCCTTTTGCGCATATCCTCGTAAGCCAATACCTTCGCGCAAGTGATCCATTTGGAGTAGGTGCTCTTTCCAGCGATGGTCAATAGTAGAGAGTGTAAACATCAGCTCAACTTCATCCATAAACTCGCCAAGTTCAGCAATTTTATCGTTGTAGTGACCCATAAATTTCGTATGCAGTAACTTCTGCAAACCGTCGACTGAAATTTCTGTAATTTCTTCTGGCCTAACATCCACAGGCTTTAAAAAAATACTCAGAATAGTCTGGTGGAGTCCGTGAAGGTCCCAGTCTGAAATTGGAGCGCGTGGCTGAGCATAGTCTTCAGCGAGTCCACTCGTAATATCTTCAATATAGCTTTCTAGAATTGGACGAACTTCTTTATCTGCAAGAATTTTTCTACGAAGGCTATAGATAACCTTCCGCTGCATGTTCATTACATCATCGTATTGGAGCACATGCTTCCGGATATCGTAGTTACGGCCTTCCACCTTCTTTTGGGCATTCTCGATGGCACGGGATAGCCAAGGGTGTTCAATTGGTTCGTCATCAAGGTTGTTGCCCATCAAAGATTTAATTCGTTCACCACCAAAGTTGCGGAATAGTTCATCGTCCAAGGATAGGAAGAATCTTGATTCACCTGGATCACCTTGGCGACCGGATCGACCACGGAGCTGATTATCAATACGACGAGATTCATGCCGTTCCGTACCAAGAATGAAGAGTCCACCTGATTTTAATACTTCTTCTTTCTCTTCCTCACATTGAGTGGTAACCCGCTTCAGAGCATCGTCATATTCCGGCGTTCCCTCTTCGAATTCATCTCGCGCCAGCGCTCCTGGATCGCCGCCGAGCTTAATATCCGTACCACGACCAGCCATATTGGTAGCGATGGTGATTGCACTCTTTCGACCAGCTTGGGAAACAATCATTGCTTCTCGAGCGTGCTGTTTTGCATTCAAAACATTGTGCTTAATCTGGGCACTTTTCAGCTCACGGCTGAGCAACTCTGAGCTCTCAATAGAGCTTGTACCGACTAGGACTGGCTGCTGTCGTTCGTAACATTTGTGAATCTGCTCAATGATTGCTTTATATTTTGATGGAACATCACTATAGATCAAATCATTTTGGTCCATACGCTGGACTGGTCGATGCGTAGGGATAACCATTACATCTAGTTTATAAATGTTTTTAAATTCCGTCGCCTCAGTATCCGCTGTACCGGTCATACCCGCAAGCTTGTTATACATTCGGAAATAGTTTTGGTATGTGATGGAGGCAAGTGTTTGGTTTTCATTTTCAATATGAACGCTTTCTTTTGCTTCAATTGCTTGGTGCAAACCGTCGGACCAGCGTCGCCCCTCCATCGCTCGGCCAGTAAACTCATCAACGATAACAATCTTGCCATCTTGGACAAGATAGTCCACATCTCGTTTCATAATGGCATGGGCCTTTACCGCTTGCTGAATGTGGTGAAGCGTATCAATATTCGTGGGGTCGTATAGATTGCCCACGTTTAAAAGCTCTTCAACTCTGGCAATGCCTTCGTCTGTTAAGGTGGCAGATTTCGTTTTTTCTTCAACTGTGAAATGTGTTTCTGCACTTAAGCTCGGAATAACCTTATTGATCGAAGTATATTTATCGGAAGAATCATCCGTCGGACCAGAAATAATCAACGGAGTCCGAGCTTCATCGATCAAAATCGAGTCGACCTCATCCACAATACAGTAATGGAGTTCACGTTGAGTGTAATCCTCGATACGGAACTTCATATTGTCTCTAAGGTAATCGAAGCCAAATTCGTTATTTGTACCGTAAGTGACATCGGAATTATAGGCATCTTGCCGTTGACGATCATCTTTTCCATGCAAGATTGTGCCGACACTAAGACCCATCCAACGATAGATGGTAGCCATCCACTCCGCATCCCGTGCAGCTAGGTAATCATTGACGGTTACAACATGAACGCCTTTGCCCGCTAAAGCATTTAAGTACGTCGGCAAAGTTGCCACCAATGTTTTCCCTTCACCGGTGCGCATTTCCGAGATCTTGCCCTCATGCAAGGTCATGCCACCGACCAACTGCACGTCGTAATGGCGTTGCCCTAAACGTCGCCAGGCGGCCTCACGACAAACAGCAAACGCTTCGGGTAAAATTTCGTCTAAACTCTGGCCGCGCTCAATGCGCTCACGAAATTCGCTAGTCTTTGCTTGGAGAGCGGAATCACTCAGGGGTTTAATGTCTTTTTCGAGGTCATTAATTCGCTGGACCATGGGCTGCATACGTGTCAGCTCACGGTCATTCTGCGTACCAAAAATTTTCTTTACTATGGACAGCATGGCAATCTCAAACTCAAGCTCAAACTCAAAATGTACATTTGCTTAATCATTTAGAATATAAAAATACGGATCGACGGGGATGCCATTTACACGAACCTCATAATGCACATGCGGACCTGTTGATCGCCCAGTGCTGCCGATAGCGGCAATTCTCATCCCACGCGTCACGCGTGTACCTTCTTTTACAAAAAATTTCGACACATGGCCATATTGTGTCTGTATTCCATAGCCGTGATCAATCGTCACTAGTTTTCCGTAGCCAGGACGGACACCCACGAAGGAAACCATTCCAGCAGCCGGAGCGATTATTTGTTTACCGTAGTGGTTTGCTATGTCTAGTCCTTCGTGCATCGTAGGTTGACCTGTATAGGGCGAAAGGCGCATACCAAAGCCGGAGGTATACCAGCCACGCGCCGGCTTCAACGTAGGCATGGAGCCTAGATAGTCCTTTTGATCCAGCAGTGTGGATCTGAGGTCCTGCACGTCGATTGCGACCGATTCAGCCATCCGTTGCATCTTCTGTAGGGACTGGTAGAGTTGAGTAAAATCGTTATCTAGGCGTTTGTCGAGTTGAAGCTCTCCTTCCGATTGCAAAAGCTCCGAAATTCGCTTGAAGCGGGCTTGTTTTCGTGTGCCCTCCTGAGAGAGTTTAGTTGCAGGGGCACTCATCTGAGCTGTAG
Organism: Oligoflexia bacterium; assembly: GCA_011087955.1. Lineage (GTDB taxonomy): Bacteria > Bdellovibrionota > UBA1018 > CAIPTA01 > JAALKR01 > JAALKR01. Next base: position 60,863 of record JAALKR010000008.1, on the reverse strand, counting down.
AAGTTACAGAAGTCGTTACAGGAATGGCAGGAGGGGCTGATTGCACGGATTTCTTGCCTCCTAGATGCCTGGGCTCTGCGGAAACTCTTGCTAGATGAAATATTGGTTTGTCGAGGGCAGTTTCTGGTCCGCCAACGGAGTTTGACGGATGCCACAATAATTTCGTGTCGAAGCTCTCATGAATAGCCGCTTCCGCCGCCCCCGTTTGGATAGGGCTAAAGCCAAATTTAATTTCGCTCCCGTAGGTGAATTTGGACTCATCTCCGTGGTCGCAGTCCGGATGGTGTGTGTGAATTACAACTACGGTGCGTTCCTCCTCCGGCAGCATTGGTTTTCGAATTTGACGATGAATTGTAGTTCCTGGCGTTACCGAATGATCATCCATGGGCTTCCCAGGAAAGTTCTTTGTCGCCTTCTCTTTTAGGAATTCCGTATTCTCATCGCTCTGATTCGTAATGATGCGAAGCTTGGTAGCAAAAGTCTGAATCCGTTCCAGGCTTTCCTCGACGACATGGAGCTTGTTGGAGAAACCCTGAATCCGTTCTCTTAGCTCCCGGTTCTCCACTACAAGCTTACGGTTTTCCGCTAGTTGCTGCATAACTTTGACATAGTCATAAATCATGAAACAAAGAAAGAAACAGCTAAAGAACCCCAGAATCAGAGCTACATGCAAGTACACGGCAGGGATCAAAAGCTTCTTAATTTGATCTGTTTTTTCCGGGATAAATAGGATTGTAAAAAACTTATTCATCTCCCTAGAAACTTAGCAGTTTTCCGGGAGGCTTACAATAAGAGAGGCGTAGCGGCGGAGCCTTTTTGCCTAGCTTCTAACGTGTTGTATGAAGGCGGCTTACAGCGCTCGTGATAGGATGACTGTAATGTTGTCGTCGCCGCCATTTTCGTTTGCAGAATGGATCAAAGTCTCGACGGCAGACTGCAGGTCGTCACGATTAAAAGCATGCTCGTCAGTAATCTGGAGAATTTGGTCATTTTCCACCATACCGGAAAGGCCGTCAGAACAAGTTAAATAGAGGTCACCCGGCTCAATTTTTCGACGGTAGATGTCCACCAAAACGGAAGACTCAAATCCAACAGAACGAGTGATAACGTTTTTATCTTTATCTGTCTTCATTTGCTCCCGAGTGATCAAGCCTATCTTGAATTTTTCGTTTACCAAGGAATGATCCCGAGTTAGTTGCCAGATCATGTTTTTTCGGAGGAGATAGACCCTCGAGTCACCGACATGTCCAATTAACAGTTCGCCGTCATCAAACAGCAAAAGGTCTACAGTTGTACCCATACCGAGCAGCACTTCATTCTCTTTGCCGGCGTTGAAAACTACCATGTTTGCTCTGTGAATAGCTCCCATAGCCAAATCATTGGCATTTAAAGATAGCCCAGAGTTGCGGTCTTCATGAATCGATTCAGCAATGGTTTCTATGCAAACCCGGGAAGCGAACTCTCCACCGGCGTGGCCGCCCATTCCATCGGCAACTACCAGGACGTCATGCTCATGATCAATACGAAAAGAATCCTGGTTTACTTTCCGTTTGCGCCCTACGTCGGTGTTGCCCACCGACTCCAGTCGTGTTTGCCCCATTTGCTCTCACATTCTTGACGATTACACACAGTGTATCAAGGTAAGTGTTTATAACAAAATGGATTCTTTAATTTACTGCATAGAGCCAAAAAGCGTGTGCAGGGAATGCAATACTTTGACAGTGCTCGGGTTTCGACGGAGAATTAGAGCTAGGATTAGAATTTGTGGAGGGAGCAGAATGGCTACCGGTGGAAAGAATTCCGACATTATCTCAATGATTACGAAACTGCACCGTGTGGAGGACTATAAAAATCTGCATTGGGAAGGTCATTTTTCGGATTACCTAGATCTCGTTAAAAAAAACCCAGGCATAACACGAAATGCATTCCAGCGAATGTATGACATGATTATGAGTTTCGGTACTCGGACCTATACTGAATATAAAAAAGAAGTTACGCATTATAATTTCTTCGACGATCCAATTGATAACGGTAAGGATGCGGTCTTTGGCCTCGACGTACAGCTAATGAAGCTAGCGAATTTTTTACGTTCGGCAGCTCTGGGTTACGGAACGGAAAAACGAGTGCTTCTTCTTCACGGTCCAGTTGGTTCCGCTAAGTCGACCATTGCCCGCTTACTAAAGAAAGGGGTTGAGCAGTATTCCTATAAAGACGAAGGCGCTTTATATACTTTTGAGTGGTTTGATGAAGGAAACACGGAAATTCTGGGTAGTACTTATCGTCTAGAATCTCCGATGAACGAAGAACCATTACTCTTAATTCCAACGGAACTGCGAGGGCAAGTTGAAGAGGAGTTGAATCGTGGCAATAAGTCCTCTTACAAGATTAAGATCGCTGGCGAACTCTCTCCTCCATGCCGATTCGTATATCAAAAATTGATGGATCGATATAACGGAGACTGGGAAAAAATTGTTAAACATGTTCGCGTAAATCGTTTTGTGCTTTCTGAAAAAGATCGAGTAGGTATTGGTACGTTCCAGCCGAAGGATGAAAAGAACCAAGATTCAACTGAACTCACTGGTGACATCAATTACCGAAAAATCGCCGAGTATGGATCGGATTCGGATCCAAGAGCGTTTAATTTCGATGGTGAATTCCAGGTTGCTAACCGCGGTATGATTGAATTCGTAGAGGTGTTGAAGTTAGATGTAGCCTTCCTTTACGATCTCCTGGGGGCTTCACAAGAGCATGTGGTAAAACCGAAGAAGTTTGCACAAACCTATATAGATGAAGTAATCATCGGTCATACGAACGAGCCAGAGTTCCGTAAACTACAGAATAATGAGTTTATGGAAGCGCTTCGTGACCGTACGGTGAAGATCGATGTGCCTTATATTACGAAGCTCCATGAAGAGATTAAAATCTACGAGAAAGATTTTGCGACAGATAAGATAAAGGGGCTGGCTATTGCTCCACACACGGTGAAAATGGCGGCGATGTGGGCAGTGCTCACACGTTTAGAACAGCCAAAGAAGGCTGATCTTGCCTTGTTACAAAAGCTAAAACTTTACGACGGGAAGAGCTTGAGTGGTTACACTGAAGATAATGTCAAAGAGCTACGTAAAGAAGCGCTTCGTGAAGGTCTAGACGGTATATCCGCGCGATATGTCCAAGATAAAATATCTAATGCATTGGTGAAGTACTCACATCTAGGCTGCATTAACCCATTCATGGTCTTTAATGAGCTTGAGGGCGGTCTACGAAATCATGCTTTGATTTCTTCGGAAGAAAAGCGACGGAATTATAAAGAGATGCTTTCTATCGTTCGACAGGAATATGAGGATATCATTAAGAACGAAGTCCAAAGAGCAATTTCAGCAGATGAATCGGCGATTTCTAATCTCTGTGCGAATTATATTGATAACGTGAAAGCGTATACACAGAAGGAAAAAGTTCGCAACCAGTATACTGGTCAAGTGGAAGAACCCGATGAACGCCTAATGCGATCAATTGAAGAGAAAATTGACATTCCTGAATCACGTAAAGATGATTTTCGTCGAGAGATTATGAACTATATCGGTGCTCTTGCGATTGAAGGTAAGAAGTTCGATTACAAAACGAATGAACGCCTTCATAAGGCACTTGAGCTAAAGCTGTTCGAAGACCAAAAGGATTCAATCAAGTTATCATCTTTGGTTTCCAACGTCATGGATAAGTCGATGCAAGAGAAGATCGATGTGGTCAAGGCTAGGCTAATTAAGGATTTTGGTTATGACGAAATTTCAGCGAGCGACGTATTGAATTATGTGGCATCGATTTACGCACGTGGCGATGCAAAGGAAAAAGACAATAAGTAAGTAGAGAATAAGTAAGTGACGAAAATTTCTATTCATAATTTATTACTTCTATTCTGCATGGGTGGAGTGGCAATTGCTGCGGAACGAGGGCTTCCAAAAGGAGAGGATTCCCCGTTTGTCGTGAGGCAAATTTATGAAGTGAAGTTTGGCGAGTTACATGTCACTCATCCGCTCAATCGGAAAGATCCGATTCGCCTAATTTTACAGACCGATACAGGGTTAACGTGCGAAATGACACAAGTAGAAGGTGGCAAACATTGTTTGGGCTTACTTTTAGATGCGCAGAACCTGTCTGCGCAGGCTTCTGGATGTTCCTATCAATTTCATAACCAAAGTCGTGGCTGTGACTTTGCTCTGAAGGCAGAAGAGTTGAAGCTTGAGAATCTTTTTCGCGCGCTTAGGACAACTCGTGCAAATCGATCTCAACGGAGGAATATCTAGTGATTTATTCCGTATCTCGTGACCACGCACGGTTTAAGAATATCGTTAAAGGACGAGTGAAGCGCGATCTGAAGAAGTATATTTCCAATGGGGATATGATCGTTAAAAAGGGTAAGGAAAAAGTTTCAATTCCAATGCCTCAGATCAATATTCCTCGTTTTAAATTTGGTGATGCCAAGAGTGGGGTTGCTCAGGGTGAAGGAGAGCCTGGTGATGAAGTAGGGCAAGGAGAGCCACAGTCCGGCAATGGTGAAGGTCAAGCAGGGAATCAAGAGGGGGAGCACTCCTTAGAGATCGAGCTTTCTTTGGATGAGTTGGCTGAAATTCTGGGGGAAGAGTTAGAGCTTCCTAATATTGAAGCCAAAGGCAAAGAAGTTTTAGAAAAGGAAAAGGATCGATACACAGGCATTGCGATGCAAGGGCCGAACTCTTTGATCAATTTTCGTCGTTCTTTTAAGGAAGCGCTAAAGCGACAAATTTCTTCAGGCACCTATAACCCAAAAGATCCAATCATTGCTCCTATTAAGCGAGATTTTCGCTATCGCTCTTGGAAGACGCACCAGGAGTATGAAGCCAATGCTGTGATAATCTATATGATGGATGTTTCTGGATCTATGGGTGACGAACAAAAAGAGATTGTACGTACGGAATCTTTCTGGATCGACACTTGGTTACGCTCTCAGTATAAGGGGCTAGATACTCGCTATGTAATTCACGATACAGTAGCTCGAGAGGTGGATGAACAAACTTTCTATTCTACGCGCGAAAGCGGTGGGACGTTAATTTCTTCGGCGTATCGTTCTGCCCAGCAGATTATTGAACAAAACTATTCACCAGAACAGTGGAATATATATTTATTCCATTTTTCAGATGGAGATAACTGGTCTGGCGAAGATACTAAGCTTTGTTTTGAAATTATGAAGCAGCAACTATTTCCGAACATAAATCTCTTTTGTTACGGACAGGTTGAGTCGCGCTATGGTTCAGGGCAGTTTATGAAAGATTTAGAGGAGCATTTCAAAAATGAAGAAGAATTCCTTATTATATCCAAAATTGAAAATAAAGATGGGATTATGGATTCTATCAAGACGTTCTTAGGTAAAGGCAAGTGATTTTAGAAACAGATCTGTCGCAGGATTTAGCCGAATTACAGATTGAGATCGAAGGCTACGCTAAGGAGTATGGACTCGAGTTTTTTTCACAAATTTTCGAAGTCTTAGACTATGACTCTTTAAATGCAGTGGCTGCTGGTGGAGGATTCCCAAAACGCTATCCACATTGGCGCGTTGGTATGAGCTATGACCAGCTTTCTAAGGGCTATTCTTGGGGAGTGCAGAAAATTTACGAACTTGTAATCAATACAGACCCTTGTTACGCGTACTTAATGAAGAGTAATGCCTATATTGATCAAAAATTAGTTATGGCCCATGTCTATGGTCACAATGATTTTTTTAAAAATAATTACTGTTTCTCTAAGACGAATCGAAAAATGTTAGACCAGATGGCCAATCATGCATCTCGCATCCGCCATTATATGGATCGTTTTGATGAAGACACGGTTGAAGAGTTTGTTGACTGTTGTCTTTCCATTGAGGATTTAATTGATCCCTATTCGCCGTTTATTGCGACGAAGGAAGATGATGAAGAAGTGGATGAGTTTGCGGATTCAAACTTTTCGCCGAAAAATCCTCCTCGCTTAAAGGTGCCTCGTCAATACTTGGATCAATATATGAATCCGAAAGAGTACTTGGATAAACAAAAACAAAAAGTAAAGGAAGCGCAATCTCGTTCAAATCGATTTCCAGAAAATCCAGGACGTGATGTAATGCGCTTTATCTTAGAGAACGCTCCGCTTGAAACCTGGCAAGCAGACGTACTTTCCATGGTGCGGGAAGAAGCCTACTATTTTGCACCTCAACGAGTAACCAAAATTATGAATGAAGGTTGGGCTTCCTATTGGCACTCAAAAATTCTGACAGAAAAAGCACTGAACCCTTCAGAAATTGTTGAATTTGCAGATCGGCATGCAGGTGTAATGGTAGTGCAGCCTGGACAACTCAATCCGTATAAACTGGGCATTGAGTTGTTCCGTCATATTGAAGACGCTTGGAATAAAGGACGTTTTGGTAAAGAGTATGAAGAGTGCCAAGATATGGTGGGAAAGCGTGCTTGGGATAAAAAACTGAATAAGGGTCGTGAAAAAATTTTCGAAGTTCGGAAGTTTCATAATGATGTGACATTTATTGATGAATTTTTCACAGAAGACTTCTGTGAAGACCAACGCTATTACACCTACGCTTTAAACCCACGAACGAATAAATATGAGATTAAAACTCGAGATTGGCGTGAGGTCAAGGAAGAGGTTCTTACCTCAATTACTAATGGTGGCAATCCGGTGATTGAAGTGCTAGATGGAAACTTTCATAACCGTGGAGAGCTTTTACTGCAACACCGTTATCAAGGACGTGAATTGGATCTACAGTATGCGCGGTTCACTTTGGCGAACCTGTCTCGCCTTTGGGGTAGGCCTGCTAATGTTGCAACGATTGTAGAAGGAGAGAAGAAAGTTTATTGCTATAAGAACGGCGACTTTTATGAAGAAAAGACCGGTGAAAAGGCTGATAAGCAGACGCAAAAGCCGGAAAGCAAAGGAAGGTCCAAGTAAGCAAACTTACAAGCGGGCCTCCCAAGAGGCTAGTAGGTCAGGGTCTAGGCGTGGGAGCAGGACTTTCGGTGGGGAATGAAGCTTAAAGCCAGATTTTTCGAAGGCAGGCAGGTAAGTCTGGATTCCATTTTGATAAATTTTTCGAAATTCTTTTTTCTCACAATGTCCTTCCTTATTGAAAAGCGCAGAAAAGTTCTGCTTCATTTTTGCTGACACAGAAGGAACAAATGGCTCTAACGCAACTGTCAGAGCCAAGACAAAAATGGTAGCACCGGCTAAGGAAGCTTCTGCTTTTGCTGAGTCCTCTTTACATTGTTTCCAAGGGGCCTGCTCCTGAAAATATTCATTTGCCAATTGTCCCAAATTAAGGAGTTCGCTTTGCGCCCTAACAATCAATTTTCTATCCAATAGTTCTTTCACTGACTTTAGCTTTTCATCAATCTTCTGAGCTTCTCCTGACTGATAAAATTGAGTAAAAGCCGATCCAGGTAATCCATCCGGCCAATTTTTATAGATGAAGCTCATCGAGCGGTGCACAAAATTGCCAATTTTATTGCCAAATTCTGCATAGTTCAATGCAAAATTACCCCAAGAAAAGTTAGTGTCGCCCGATTCAGGGATAATGGACGTTAAATAAAAGCGTAAAGAATCCACGCCAAATATATCCAATGCTTCTTTCGCATCGATATACCAACCAGACGACTTAGAGAACTGTTTCCCAGCTAAGGTTAAAAACTCATTGGCTGGTACGTCGTCTACAAACTTCATATATCCGGAGCCTATCCCCATCATTGGAAAAATCATCGAATGAAAAACGATATTATCTTTACCAATAAAGTGAAGAAGTTCTACATCGTTTGCCTGCCACCAGTCCTTACGATAATCCTCATCTATATTCGCTCCCTTGAAGTATTGCTTTAGATTAGAGACATAACCAATAGGAGCATCGAACCAAACATAGATCCGTTTATTGGCGGGCTGATCTGGTAGGGGAACCTCAATTCCCCAATCAAGATCACGTGTAATGCATCGATCTTCTAGACCCTGTTTCAACATTCCGTTTACATAGCCAGTGACTAATTTGCGCCACTGTTTCTCTACAGATTTTTGTTTAAAAGTCTCAGTGTATTCTGCTTCGAGTTTGGTCATTCGTAAAAAAAAGTTCTTTGCTTCACGAACTTCAATATTGGTTGAACCTGAAACTTTTGATCTCGGATTTTTTAGTTTGATCGGATCAATCCACTCACCGCAACTTGGGCATTCATCTCCACGGGCATTTTCAAAGCCGCACACGTAGCAGGTGCCCTCAACATATCGGTCTGCGAGGAAGCGATCATCATCGATGCAAAACAATTGCTTTTCCGTTTTTTCAATGATCAGACCTGCATCGAATAAAGTTTTAAACCAGTCCTTTGTTTCTTCTGCATGATATTTAGCTGAAGTGCGGCCAAAGAAATCAAAATGCACCTCCAGTTGTCGAAACAGCTCTGCATGGTCTTTGTGCCAATGGTCCACATATTCCTGGTAACTCTGTCCAGCCATTTCCGCGTTTAGCATGATCGCAACTCCATGCTCGTCCGAACCACAGATGAATCGCACTAAGTTTCCATTATTTCGTTGGTGACGGACAAAAATATCAGCCGGCAGGTAGGCTCCGGCCAGATGACCAAAGTGCAAAGGTCCGTTAGCGTAGGGAAGAGCAGAGGTAACTAGAAATTTTCTCATGCTCTACTATTAGCAGGTAAATTTATCAGAATTAAGGAATAATATGCCTATAGATTCGTCGACATTCTCATGTGACGTCGGATAATATATATTATGTAAATATTTTTGAGGCCTTGTTATGATGCAATCTGTTTTTGACTTCTTTCTGGGATTTAGTGACTGGAAGGCCTATGCTGCTGTTTTCATTGCCTTGATGGCTTGCGGCCTTGGGTTGCCGTTGCCGGAGGACATTACCCTTTTTGGTGCAGGAGTTCTATCCTACTACGGGAAAGCTGATGTACATTGGATGGTTGCTCTTTCTATGTTTGCTGTACTTCTCGGCGATTCCTTCATCTTTTACATCGGCAGTCGCTGGGGCTCTAAGCTGAGAATGCGTTCTCCTTTTAATCGTATTCTAAGTGAAGAGCGGTATCAGGCGGCTAAGGCTCGTTTTCGCGTTAAAGGAAATCGAGTGATATTTGCTGGACGCTTCATGCCTGGTTTGCGAGCCCCAATATTCTTTACGGCTGGAACCTTACATCTACCTTACCGTGTATTTTTATTTTATGATGGCTTTGCTGCACTGATTTCAGTTCCTGCCATCATCTATTCGATTTGGTATTTTGGGGAATACATGGACCGCGTAATCCGTATCATTAAGAATATTGAGTATGGAATTGTTGGCTTGATCCTGCTTGTTGGGCTGGTAGTAGTCGTCAAATACTATAAGAAGAAAAGACATCACCCCGATAAACGGCTATAATGGAAGTTAGGGGAAGCTGCCATTATAGTAGCTTATCGATAAAAAAGTGCAGCGCATATTCTATGACTCGTACGAAGGATTATTCGCAAGAGAGTACAGAGACAGTAGCCTTCCCCAACCCTCGGCATTTTCCAGGGATTGATGGCATTGTTTACGTTGGTGGTAACCTTGCTGTATCCACACTTAAGCAAGCTTATGCTACAGGGATTTTTCCGTGGCCTGTAGAAGGCTATCCACTGCTTTGGCACTGCCCGGACGCGCGGGGCATTCTTGAATTTAAGGATCTGCGTATTCCGAAAAGCTTGCAGCGCTTTCGTCGACAAGCAAATTACTGTGTGAGGTTTAATACTTGTTTTAAAGATGTGATTGAGGCTTGCGCCAAACAAAAGCGTAGCGGCCAGGACAGCACTTGGATTTTGCCTAATTTTATTCCCGCCTACGAAAAGTTCCACAATGCCGGCTATGCTCACTCCATTGAAGTATGGGATGAAGACAATAACTTACTAGGCGGACTTTATGGGGTTTATATCAATGGGGTATTCTCCGGGGAATCTATGTTCCACCGTGCTTCAAACGCTTCAAAGATCGCGCTTATTTCTTTAATTGAATGCCTACAGGAAAAAGGGATTGAGTGGATGGATATTCAAATGGTCACTCCACTACTCGAGCGTCTGGGTGGGCGCTACGTATCTCGTCTAGACTTCCTAGACCTTCTGGAAAAAGAAAAAAAGGCGGGCGCCTCCCACAAACTTAAGTTTCCTTAAGTGGTGTCCGAGTATATTTAGTGCACCTGAAACTGATAGACACGCCCATAGTGAGAGACGAGGTAGAAGGCTTTCTCTTTGTTGTCTACTGCGATCGACCCGTAAGCTCCAGACGATGACCCTAAACTTATGCGTTGCTTTAGCGATCCGTTGGAAGCATCGAGGATGTATAGGAAATTATCGGAGCTTGCTGCGACTAGAAGTCCGGCTGTCGTTCCTTTAGCAGCCAAGCTAGGGAAATAGGCAAGTCCAGTGGGAACACCTCGGTCTACCGTGTAGGACCAGATACGTTTTCCGCTTTTCTCACTGATTGCGTATATGGTGCCGTCCGAACTTGGCAAGAAGAGGCTACCCTTCTCTCCCCCGGGTATCACAGGCTTAGCCGACCCTTTAGGGAAGGTCCAAATAGGCAAACCATTACGCTTTATATAGCGAAGGCGTCCGTCATAGGTGGATACAAAAACTCCTGAGCGCCAAGGAACTGGGGGTGCATCGATATCTGTGAACTTCAAATTATCGCGAAATTGCTTCTCTCTCAGAACTGATCCATCATTTGGTTCGAGCACCGCAAGGGAGCCATCGGCAAAACCCACCCAAAATTTTCCAGCAATAACGGTCGCATTGCCGCCGCCTTTGATCGTAGTGCCTGTGGCTGAAGATCTGCGATAGGTCCACAGAATTTTGCCAGTACTCGCATCTAGGGAGTGTAAGGCGTGGTCCACAGTACCGATTAGAATTCTACCTGCCAGAAATACAGGTTTACCGACTACAGGAAAGCGTAAATTCTGAGTCCAGAGCACCTTACCGCCTCCCAGAGGATAGGCGTGAGCAAAGCCCTCATTTGTGCCAACCACAATTTTTTTATTCAAAATTGCAATATCGGATGTGATTCCACCAGGGACTTTCCTTCGCCAAACCAGGTTGCCACTATGTTTATTGAAGACCTGAATGCCAAAGCGCCCCGTGCCTACGTATAAAAGATCACCCTGAAGAATGGCAGAAGAGAAGTTAATGGGAGGAGAGCTGATTTCCATATCCGCCATTTCATCACTGGACTCAATGAAGGCCCAGCCCCGCTGAACCGAGTCCAGCTGTAGCTCCTCGCGCTCCGGTTTGAAGCTCACACCACTACAGGCGCTAACGGTGATGGAGAAAAGGATACCCCCCACTAGTCCAACTCCAGAATAGCTACGCTTTAGGTTTTGCAAAAAAATCTCCTCTTTGGATGGACTAGGATCAGAGTTGCGCTTTAGTTCTTCTGCCGCTTCTTTAGTTTTTGCAAGTAAACGGAGGCTGAATTGGCGTAGTACGCTTTGTCCGAAAACTCGTCCTGGAGCTTCTGGTAAAGGTCGATAGCAGCTGTATTATTTCCTGCCTGCTCGTTGCAACGAGCCTGAGCCATCAAAACTTCTGGCTTTAAAAACTCTGCACTAGGCTCTGCCAGTACTGCCGCATAGGATGGAATAGCTTCCACACACTTTTGCGCAATTTCTTGTGCGGTTGCTTTGTTGTAGCGAGCGAGCACTCGGGCAAAAGGCTCCGTAGCTGCATCTACAGCTTGGCCATAGGCTGAAATACCAGCATCGTAATCCTTATTATCCATGTGCAAATCGCCAATTTCGAGTAGGGCTTCATAGGCTGCTCGTGTGCCGCTGTGTGAGTCTGCAACCTTTGTAAGCGCTGCAACTTTTCCAGCCAAGTCTATGTTCTTATTAGCTTCAATCTCCTGGCGAGCTTCGTATAGCGCCGTTACAGCAGAAGCTTCCTTTCGATTTTTGAGCTCCACGGCACCTGCTGCTAAAGCAAGTACAATCACTAGGCCGCCGACAGCCACGGAAATGGAGCGAATGTTACTTATGATTAATTCATGCAGATCTGCCCAATTCATGCTCTCTATATACCGTGAATTCATGAAAAACGCATTCAGGAATTTGAGCAAATTCGCCTTTATTGTCTGTGTGTTTGCGCTCTTTGTTATAGCCCAATTTGACGCAATCTACGCAATGGGAGATACTCCCTCAATAGGAGTAAACGTGTAGGGAGGGATGTTCGTATTGAGAGTTCTGCTGCTGCTATCTATTCTCTGGGCTTCTCCTCTGCTGTCGCAACTGGCACTCGCCCAGGGGGAAGCTCAAGAGACGCAATATCACAATCCATTTGCGGACTATGTGCCTTTTGAGGATGAGTACGATGTCGATGAAAATGAGCGCTTTATGTATTTTGGGCGTTTCTTTGCCGTTGGCCTTGGAGCGGGGACACAAACCTTCGGCGGCAATATTGGAAAGCTCTATAATACTGCGCTCCCGACGTTTCACTTCAATTTGCTTTATTTCTTTGATTTTCGCTTCGCTGGGCAATTACATTTTTCTTCAGCTAGCCATTCCTTTTCAGCTGCTCCGAATGGATATGTTGAAGCTTCTCTCTTAAAGCTTGGGATTGATTTAAAATATTACGTTGATACAAAAAATTTATCCGCACCTCTCACCGCATCGAATCCATATATCATCGCCGGAGTCGCAAACACTTTCCGTTCCCAAATTTTTCACCACTTCGGCAATACGGACAAGGATACGGCTCTAACTTTGGGCGCAGGTGTTGGATTTGAGTTTGCTCTAAAGCCAAGAAAAATTTCACTCGGAACCGAATTTCGAGTTGAGCAAGTATTCTTTCAGGATCGCTTTAGCCAAGAGTACTTAGTTAGTGGAATTGAGGACACAACCGGTGCTCTTTTCTCCTTTACAACGAATATTCTGTTCTTCTTTTAGGTAAGCGCGCTAACTACACCATCTTCCCAGACCAAAGAATTTTAAGTAGACTCCGCCGCCTTATGAAGCGAAAGGTTTAGTAGACTATGGAAAATCAAATAAATTGACCTTAATTAAATAAATTGACTTTTTTAATATAGAAATGATAGCTTGCCCCCGCTCCATTTGATGAGAGCGTTAACAGAAAGACAAGAGAGGAACATAGGGGTGAAACACTCATCTTTAGTAGTTTTGGCGTTAGTATTATTAGCTACGTCGGCCAGAGCGGATCAAGCTGCCGGAGGTCAGACGGCTCAAGGTGTTCAGAGCGCAGAGATTCGTGTGCTTACCGCCCAACTTCGTGCTGAAAGACTAAAAGAAGAGTTAGTTGCTGCACAGGCAGAGTTGGAAGCCCAACGTGAGCTAGTCAAGCGCTTGCAGGCTAAAGCTGACGAGCAAGTTATTAATAACTCTGATATCAACTCTGATACGAAACACGAGCACGGCCATGGCGATAACCATGATCATCACCACCATGACCACTATGAATTTGCAGAGCTACTTGGAACACTAGTTCCTTATGTGGAATGCGAAGCGGAGTTTATTAAGGAGTCCAAGTTCCGCATTTTTCTGGGCTACGTAGATGGTGAAATGTTGATTACCTGCTCGAAAGGTATTCGCGGCGAAGAATTTACAACTGTTGCTCGCATCGTTGGTGCTGAAATCGGTATTGGCTGGAAGACTCATATCGAAGAAGGCATTATGCGTATTCATGGTTTAGGGATTGGCCCGCATAATTTCCTAGGCGCTAGTGTGCAGCTTAAAGCGGCTCTATCTGGTGGCGATTACCAGACCTATGGTCAAGGTGGTATGGTATCTCTTGGTGTAGCGGGATCTATGTTCCAATACATAGGCTTCGTGCATGCGACAGCAACTGTTACAGGTTATGGCGGTGCTTTGACTCTAGAAATCGCTGTGTGGGCTCCGGAATGTGATGGCGAGGAAGGCCGCCCGGCAAACGGTTGCCAGGGAGAAAGCGACCACGGCCAAGATGATCATCACGACGGTCCATAAAAGCTCCGGCGGGTTCTAGGTAGGTAGATGACTTCTAAACATACGCCTGTAATAAAAGTCCTCTTCGTTTGCTTAGGAAATATTTGTCGCTCACCAATGGCAGAGGCTATTTTCAATCATTTGATCAATCAAGCCAGCTTGCAGGATTCTTTCTATGTAGATTCCGCTGGAACGAGTGGCTGGCATGAGGGCAAACCCTATCATCGTGATACTCAGGGGGTATGCGAGCGGCATAATATTCCAATCACAGGCACTAGCCGTCCAGTGTGCAGCACGGATTACAAAGAATTCGATTTTATTCTGGCGATGGATGAATCGAATTGGTCGGACCTACAAAGCTGCTGCCCTTCTCCGAAATATGAGCAGAAAATAAAACACATGCTTGAATTTCAAGTGAAGGATCATATTCTGGGACTGAATGTACCGGACCCCTATTACGGTGGTTATGACGGATTTGAGCGCGTTTTCACCCTACTCTCCGATTCCTGCCACGAATTTTTGGAGTTTGTCAAAAAAGAGCGCGGGTTAGAATTTAGATCATAGCGTAGAGCCCGCCATGGTGGACTCTAAAACTCCTAAGGAACTTTGATAAATAAGCAAAACACCGTATAATAGCGCCACAGGATAGCATTCTTGATGAATAGATTTGTAACAATTTTTTTATCCACGCCGTACTTTGTTTAAGCACCAACTGTTTAAGCCAAGCAAAAACTTCAAATGAGAACCTCTCTCCAGAGTTTACCGGGCAAAAATATTTTGAATCAAGTGGGCTCTACTACTTCAACAATCGCTACTACGATCCTGCACTCGGAAGGTTTCTCACTCCTGATCCTCTACAACAATGGACCAGTGCAGAGAGAAAATATGGTTATATGGACAATCGGTGTTCATAGGAAATCTAAATTTATTAACCGTTTCTCCAGAGATCTCATGGAATTCATGCTAAACGATATGGATGAGAGTGACGGGAGTGGCTATGATCTGACTGATATCATCCGTGATCAATACCGTCTAGCCGCTAGAGAAGGAGGTTTCTTAAATTATCTCCCAAGAAAATTAAGAATAGTATATCCAACTCCAACTCTAGCTGCAATCGACCAAATCTCCATCCAAAAAGTGATGAATGATTTTGGACTCCGTATGACTGAATTTAACTCATATGAGCGTGGGGGTAATGTAACAGAAGTCTTTGTCGAACCCGTCAAACCCATTTCAGTTGATCAACTCCAAAAAGTTAACCGGGACCTCTCTGATGATCTGTTCATTTGATTTTTTCAAAATATAGTAGACCGTCTCAAATATTTAAACTTACAAATTGAATATTTTTAATACAGGGTCCTGTGGTCTTCTATCTCTTATTAGACTTCAAGATATTTTCTATTCTTCAACTTTTGATTATGCAGACAATGGATCAAAAGCGATTAGGAAAATTAAGACCAGGGTTAGCGCGCTTACAATATACCGTTTTTGATGACGTCTTGTTTAAGATTTTTTGAGAATTGGCGCCTATTGCTTTGGTAATGTTGATTTTCTTGATTGATACGATTTTTTATAGCGAGGATATCATATTCAAGTTATTTCAATTCAAAGGTAATACCTGAATCTGCTCTGATTTTGTATTTCTGGAACCAGCCTTTTGGCACTTCAAGTGCGTATTTGGCGTTACCTTTCGAACGATAGCGTGGGCGCTTTTTGTCGCGTATTAGAATGGGGTCCACCTCCATATCGACGATTTCAATTAGTTCACGGTCTTTATTGAAAAAACCTACACTCAACGGGATCAGTGTACTTTTCATCCAAAAGGAGAGTCTTGCTGGCTTGGAATACACAAAAAGCATACCTTCCTTATCCGAAAGCCTCTTTCGATGCATAAGTCCAATCCGCTGCTGCATAGCCGTTTCCGCAATTTCTACAGTCAACCTTTGAGCACCTATGAGCAACTTCTTTTTCGGAAATTTTACACGGTTTCGGGCTGTTTCTGGAGGAGTATTTCCAGATTCGAATTGCTGCGCAACGGCTTGGGAGAAGAAGCAATCAGAACCAAGTGTGAGCGCCAAGCTCACTGCAATCAATGATTTATGCCCCATAGCTAAAGCCTATTTATGGATTTCAGTTTGGCAATGCCAGCGAAAATACTTAGAGAGTCTTGCGTATTCCTCACTAAGTAAGGAAGCATCCGCAGAAGGATCACGCCCTGCTCTGGCTCGCGCGGCTTGCTGTTGAATCAATCGTGCCTTGCGCGCATTGTTCTGGCAAGCCATTTTTCGCACATTCACGAATTCCTGAATTAATGCATATGGATAGGGAGAGTTCTCCAAGGAAGAGATAAACGTCGGATGTGCATTCGACAGAGCAGGAAGCTCAATCTGCAACCCCTGTAGGGTTACGAAATAGTTTCCAACCGCATAGAAGTCTTTGGCCGCCTGTCTGCTGTTAAATTGATTAAATTTGTGTGTATGTTTTTTCTTGCCATATTTGGAGCATAATTGGTGCGGCTCCACGTGCGCTTTCTTTTCAATTTCCCAAGCAATGCGACATTCGGCCTCAAATGCTTGCAGCTCACCACCTTTGCCCTCAATTCCGTGCCGCACGAACTCTGGCATGGAGAATCTCATGTGATAGGGATTGTGTGGTTTACGAAAGAGGAAATGCACTAACTCGTGAGTTAGATCATACACGGCATCGATGCGCGAAAGCCTACGGTTAATTGTTAGATGATTTTTGATCTCGAGTTCTTCAGATCCATCCTTCAACGAATAGGTTCGTAAATAGGTGCTCTCTGTAAAAGAGCGCTGGCCGATGCTGATGCGATTATAAAATTTTGGATACCGCTTAGAAACGGAGCGTATCAGCTTTTTGCCAAACTTCGTTTTCTGGATGATCTGGAGAAGCCCATAAAGCGCTTTGCGATCCGTTTCTAGAGTAGGCTTCGCAGGCACCCATTTTTTCTGCCACCAATATGAGTCCTGCCACTGAATTTTCTCGGTGCTTTTGACTGGCCATTTAATCGCTGTGTCCTTTGCTGCTACGGCTGGCATGGACGCTAGAGCGATGAGTAGGGAAATTAGAGGACTAACAACTTCCATCAGAAGATGTATCGGTAGGGATTGAGCAATTGTTAAAAACTTATACAGTGTAGCTCTGTCAGGATCCTTACAACCTCGTATTTTTTAGCTAATAACTTAAATAAAATTCATTTATTTAAGTTTATTTTCATAGGGTTAGCAGCTTTATTTCACTTAGCACTTCTCCTCACTGCACTTGGCCTGAGCATTGCATCTGAGGGGGCATCGAACGTAAGTCATATGTTGAGTTGTTACAAGCGGAGCAGTAAATGAAACCCAATAAACCCTTAGTGAGTATGAATAGATATATAACGTACAGAGTGTTTGCGCTACTGATTGCAGTCAGCCCTATCTCGTTCTTGTTCTTGGATAGAGCTCATGCACTGATTGGAGCGCCAAAAACAAAATCCACTCTGAGAAAAAAATCTAAATTGACCCTTCGAAACTGGGGTTTAGAGAACGCATATGCATCTCATATCAATGTACGTAAGGCTTGGAGTATAAATAATGGATCGAGAGAAATCGTAGTTGCCGTGATTGATACAGGGATTGATCCCAAGCACCCTGACTTGCGCGATAACCTTTGGTGTAAAAACGGCAATCACTTAAAGAAAAATATATCACTAGCGAAGCGTTTGAAAGACTGTGAGTACGGCTGGGATTTTGTGACTAATAAGCGCAACCCTCACGATAATCATGGCCATGGCACTCACGTAGCCGGGATCGTTGGCGCAACGGCAAAAGCAAATTCTGGAGCCGCAGGTGTGGCGCGCAAGGTTAGTATTATGGCCATTCGTTATTATTCAAAATCTGCTTCTGGTGCAAAGAACTTAGCGAACACAATTAAAGCAATTCATTATGCGATTGATAACGGTGCGGATATTATCAATTACTCCGGTGGCGGCGCAGAATTTTCCGGAGCTGAACTAAGAGCCATCGAAAAGGCAAAGCGCAAGGGAATTCTTTTCGTAGCTGCAGCTGGTAACGAGCATCGCAATACAGACATTACCGATAATAAGTATTACCCTGGTGCTTATGGTTTAGAGAATATCATTTCTGTAGCTGCAACGGATATCCACAATAAGCTTCTTCCTTCTTCGAATTGGGGCAAGCGTTCGGTACACGTAGCAGCGCCTGGTAAAAATATTTTTTCTACACTACCTGGCGGTAAGTATGGATTCTTAACTGGCACAAGCCAAGGCACAGCTTTCGTTTCTGGTTTGGGTGCCTTGATCCTTGCTGAAAACAGGGATATGAGTCCTAAAGAGGTCCGGAAGGTAATTGTGGAAACGGTAGACAAAATTGTAACTCTGAAAAATCGAATTCGCTCTAGCGGTCGGATTAATGCCTACGCCGCGATCAAGAGAGTTCAGTCAAAATCGAACAATGTCCAACTTGCGGAAGCTAAGTTGTTCCGTTTGGAGAAAGCCAAAGAAGGCGCTTTACATCGCTAGAGAGATTGTGACTGAAGCTCCCAAAAGCAAGCCGATCGCGACAAAAAGAAGTGAAAACCCTGGCCGTAAATGTTTCCCAGAATCTCTAGTTTGAATGAGCCAATCGGAGAAATTAGGCCGTATTGGATCCTGGGTAATTCGCTCCATTTGTACCTGACAAATCGAAGCTAGCGCATCGAGTTTTTGATCGGCGATCTCTGCTTGCCAGCGCTCTTTAGCAATCGGTAGAAACGTTTTGCGATGCTGGGTATAGCGTTCGACTGCTTTTTCCCAAAAAGAGTTGAAGGAGACAAAAGTCAGATAGGCTTGATGGTTATTCTCGTCGTTGAAATGTTGCACGAGTTGGGACCAAAGCTGCCATTCTCTCTGATTCTGTAAGAGAATCACGTCAACCATACGACTTTCCGCAGGAATTTTTGCACTAGGGTCTGGAGATGGATTTTCGACTGGCTCCACTGGCCCAAGGAAACCTAAATCGCTAGCAGGGAAACTTAAATCATTAGCAAGAGAGTCTAAATCGTTAGCCTCGCTGCCCGAAAAGCCCATCGGATGATAAGCTAGATTCCCACACTTACTGCAAGCTGAAGAAATTGCTTCTGCGCGTACGAGATAACTATGGTTACAGTCCTCACAGCGAATCTCCTTGCGCCTCGTTAGTTCCTCGATATTATTGTAATGCATGGATAAAATACTTCCGCGTCGCTCAATAATTTCTATCGCACTCGGGATGAGTATAGCAATTTTTGCGTACCCGCGTTGGGGTATTTTCCCCCTCGCTTTTATTATACTCCCCTTTCTACTCGACGCCCTGTATTCTCTACGGTCTAAGTGGGATGCCGTGCGCCTTGGGCTTATTGCCTCCATGATTGCTGGTTATGGTGGATATACGTGGATTACTTACGTTTTATCCGAAATGGGTGACCTGCCAATTATGATCACTCTACTGATGCATACTGGCTTTAATATTATTTGTATCCCCAATTATAATTCCTTCTTCTTTTTTGGGTTCTTCTTGCGGGAATCAGTGGAGAAATTGCCGTTATATCTGCGCCCACTATTTTGGGCAAGCTTTTGGACGGTGAATGAGTTCCTGTTTCGGTTTATAAAAATTTTCCCTGAGATGATTGGCAATACGCTTTGGCCTTGGCTGAGTGTCAGTCAAATTGTCTCTTTTGGCGGTACATCTGCTACGTCCTTTATCGTGGCCTTTGTGGGGGCCTCATTTTTTTATATCGCGCGCGATTATCATAATAAGAAAGCGTATGCCTCACTTGCTCTGTCGCTTGGATTAGTGATTGCCGCGCATTTTTGGGGTGCAGCTAGAATAGATCGTTTAAAAGAATTGCCCACCCAATCGGTGAAGGTTGCGATGGTACAAGCTAATATTGCAAACGCTAATAAGGCAATCGCCTTTGCTGGAGTTCGCAAAGGATTGAAGAATATTATTCGTGACTATAAGGACATGACCGCACTTGCGGCGCAGACAAAGCCAGATATTATTCTCTGGCCTGAAACGGCCTATCCGATGTCCTACCCCGTATCACCTGATTCACAAAGCTCCTCTCTTTCGCGCATGGAGGCGGATTTCTTACAGCGGCAAGCGCGTACACTTGGACATGCGCTACTCATTGGTACCTATGAGCGTGCGCATAATAAAGAGCATAATGCTGTAGTTTTGATAGATGAAAACGGCGTTCCACAAACTTCCTATAAGAAGAGTCACCTTTTAATTTTTGGCGAATATATGCCTTTTTCCGATTGGTTCCCGGTTCTTAAAAAATTGAATCCACAATTGGGTGATTTTGGTCGTGGTCGCGGCCCCTACCCTATTATTTGGGACCGTAAAGATAAGCCTCCGCTGCGCATGGGCGTGAATATTTGTTATGAGGCTTTGATTATGAACTATATGCGGGAGCTTGCGCGGAATGGCGCAGAAGTCTTTATTAACTTTTCCAATGACTCCTGGTTTGGGCCAGGCAATGAGCCTTATCAGCATTTAATGGTTACTGCTCATCGAATTATTGAAAACGGCATTCCGATGATTCGTTCGACGAATACAGGCATTACGGGCTTTATTGATGTGACGGGGGAGCTCGTAAAGTCGGGCCCGCTCTTTCAACCAAAGATTGTCGAGATGGACTTTCCCATTCCGTTGCAGCCAGTGGAGACCTTCTATCGCGCTCATGGAGAGCTCTTAGCTTGGATTCTGACCTTTCTCACCCTGGGTGCTGCGGGTTGTCTTTATATTCGACATGCCTTAACTGATAGGCTGGAAGCACTGTAAAGTCTTTTGACAGCTTGTACTCTACCTGTACAGTAACTACGCAGATCCCGCATTCTAAAACCCACTCCCAGATAGATAAATAATGATTATTTATGCCGAAAACTAATTTTCAGTCAGAAAAGCAAATTTGGCACTGCCCCTGCATATCCAACAGGAGATACCCTTGGTGCTGTTTGAGATGAGGTTAAGGATGTTACACTTAAAGATGAAATTTTTTTGCCAAAGTGGTTTTATTTTTTTGAGTCCCTTTGTCGCAGCCCTTATTGTTGTGGGCTGTAATCCTGGTCAATATATTGAGCGCCCTAATGCTGAAGATGATTCCGGTACTAGAATTTCTTCAAGGGCTCCATTAAATAATCCTGTAGGAACGGACACTGCTGGGAACATAAATGAAAGCACAAGAGCTTCACTTTTCGAAGCCGATGTCTCTATCGCGTATTATGCAGCTGTAAATGCAACAACTCAACTGGAGGGCATTCTCATTGCTCGCCACAAAACGGATAAGAAAATTCTTCGCATCACAGCACCGAATCTAAACAATGGCCAAGTGATTTGTCTCATGACAGGTGTGGAGTTTTCTTCAGATCCCTATGGAGTTGGATCTTTCTTCTTAGATGACCTCAGCGAGCGACGTTGTGGTTCAGTTCCAAATGGCGAAGGCGTATTTACTATGGCTCGGGATGAGTTCAACGTAATTACCGTAATCTTTCAGAGTGACCTAGACGCCTTTAGTAATTGGGCCACAAACCCAGCCGCTTCATCTGATTCCTATCCAAGTATGTCTCAAGGCCTGATTGATGATCTAATGCCATTCCAAGTGTGGGCGTCCGTTTCGTTCTAGTGAATCGCCTCAGGTGCTGTGTGATTGGGTGTTACTCCCGCTTTCGGCATTCCTCTGCGGTAATGCTGCACGAGTCCCGCATCTCCTGTAGGAAAGTGATAGAGCACACGCCAGGCTGGAGTATCCGTGTCTGAATGGTCATCGACCCCGCAAATCACGATATAGTGCAAGCGATCGTCGTGTTGCGTAATCAAAGTCAAAATTGAGTCATCCCCTTTTTCGCCGACTTCCATTTCCCAGGCTTCATCCGGGTTCTCGATTGTTTCATCCAGTAAATAGGAGTGTTCATCAAATTTATGTGTATCGATATCTTCCTGGCGGCGGTTGCGGAGCATTTCCTCTTTTAGTGCCATTGCTCGTTCACTCATTAGGTTTTCGTGCTGAGGAGTTTTTGATTGCTGAGCCAGATAATTCACTGGCAATGGAGCTTCCTGCTCCTCGCCTTGCTTTGCTAAACGCTTTCCTCGACGATAATGATCGAGGATTCGTTTGTCCCGCGTTGGGATCGAAAGTAGCACGAAAGTCGGATCCCGCTCTAAACAAAAAGTCATGATCACGTAATAGAACTTTCCACCCGGATTGGAAAACTCTTTAATATAGAAATAATATTCCTCACTTGCGTTGCTTTTTTCAAGCCAAAGCTCATCCGGGGAGTCTACGGTTAAAATCGAATATTTCTCAAACTGCTCAAAGTCCTGTTCGTGGATATCGTGTGGGTCACGTAGTTTCTGATGTTCTTGGTAATAGAAGCGAGCCATTGGGCCGTAGAATTTTTGTATACAAGGTTCGGAACAGAAATAGTTGCCCGTTTTATCTTCTACAAAATAAACCTGGTCATCCAAATCAAGCGGTTTCCGACAGTTTTGACAGAAATGCCCGTACGCAAACGATTTTGTAGCCATCCCTAGCTGCCCCTCCAATAGCTCAACCCACAACCAAGATTAGTTTACCTATTTTTTGTAAGATTATCTAATTCTTGGATCAAAAAACGTAGACGACTTTGCGCTTCACCTAGCCTATCAATGTTTTTACGCAGGGACTCTAAAGGATCCATTGCAGAAGGAATGGCTTTACGTCTTGCTGCTTTGGGACGCTTCACTACTAAAGGGCTTGCAACTTCGATATCCCTTAGGGCAGCTTCGCTTTCTTTTGTTTTTTGATAGGGTTCATATAGGTCGGTGCAGACAAAGGTAAAACCTTGAGACTTATCTAATTTGGCCACGTACAACTCCACTGGTAGATCAACATTCGCTTTCTCAACTACCTGAAGTAGTTGCAAAGCCGGTGCCAGGGGAGCTAGGAAGCCTCAGAGCTAATCTAGGGCCTAACCTAACCTAATTTGATCACGAAAACGTGTTTAAATTTTATACAATTGCTCGCTTTATTCACAACTTCATCGCATTTTAGTCCTTTAAGCCTCTGATATTACAAAGGCTTTGTTGGCACTATCCCTGCATTTCCAAGTTTGATGGCTAAATATACTTTACTCGCAAGCCTAATACTTGGATTGTCACTGATGACATCTGGCTTCGCCCAAGCGGGTGAGGCTTCTATGGAAATGGCTATTGAAGGCACTGCATTAGTTCCAACGGTTGGAGATTCCGATCTTATTACAGACTTTGAGGCTGCTGCTCTTAAAGTAAAAAGAGCGCGAGCAAAGGCAGCCATTAAGTTGGCGAAGGATCGTGTTTTACACCGACTACTTCCACTAGATGGTCTTCGTCACGGCGCTAGAGCTATAAAAAATAAGCGCCTTACAGAGCTCCGTGAAAATGGTGTTTTTCGTGTATCTCCAGGTGCAGGCGCATTAGGTTTACGTCTAGGCGGCCAGCAAATTGCAGCTTGTTATTCTAAAAACTCAAGTGGCAATCCATTTCATGATGTTACTCCCATGACCGTCAAAGAAGCGGAAACACAGCATAATATTACTGGTCTGCCTTCGGATAAGCGCGGAATTGTTTTAATGGTGCAATGTCAGGGTCGTGCCGTACGTTCCGATCAAGACCTAGATAGAATTAAAGCTCGAGAAGCTACTCACTTAGTAAATATCTATATTCATTTCGATGATCCACGGCAATTAATGGGCTGCTCTACGGCTGAGGGTATTAAAAAGATGCAGGAACTTGCGACTTCGAATAATCGTTTTAATAAGGTTGATGGTTCGAGACCATCTCGCTTTGGCCAAGTGCTATTGCGACATCTTGACATGAAATTACAAATCTGTGGATCGCCAATTATTTTAGAAGAAAACGATAGTCATGAGAGAGTTATCAATGAGGATTTTACTGGCAATTTTAGCCACCTTACTACACGTGTTGTTCCCGTATCTGAATTTTCACAAGCCCAAGCATTAAATTCAGAAGCTCCGAGTGGGATGCCGGATTTCATTCGTTTTGACCCGAAAGAGCATGATATGGCGAGATGTGATAAGTCCGCAGTCTTTGGTAATTGTGGTACTCACAACGCTCTCGATAATGACCTAAATAATGATTTAGGAGTCCGCCTAAAAACTCGTCAGAGATCTAAGGGGGGCGACGGTGGCAATGGTCCTGCTCGTGGTGCTGCGCGCAGCCTTGGAGTTTTGCGTAACTAAGTTTTGTAAATAATTTTCGAAACGCACTCAATTTTTTCCCCCTGTCTCCGATGAGAAACTAGTATGTGGAGTTTTCTTAAAATAAAATTTATTTACACGATTTTTTTTACAGCTCTTCTGGCACTAGTATTTGTGGCGCCAGGAAATGAATTAATCGGCTCACTGGAAGCGAAGGCTGCTCCTGAGCATATTGTTTTTGGTGTTAAGACAGAGATTCCTATGGCTGATGGAGAGCGTCCTCGTCGAGATTTCTACGTTAATATCGGCAGTAATGCAGGCGTGAAAGTTGGCTCTGTCCTCGATGTGTTTCGTTCTATAACAAGCTCCGACAACCTTAATAACCGCAACGCCCATGGTATCACTTTCAAATTTGCTAAGCTTCGTATTATTCACGCTGAGAGTGATATGTCTGTCGGACGTATTATTGAAGTTCTTCCACCCGCGAAAACGCCAATTGGTGAATACCCTACAGTCATCGTTGGCGACTCCGTAGCGATTGCTGATCGTCGCTAAAATCTCCCTAAAAACACCACAACAAACATGGCAATCGTCAAAAGTGGATCCAATTATTTTGTTTCCAAGGCTTCATTCGTCCAGCTCACGGTGAAGCTGTTTGATATGGTTTACAGATTGACTACGTCACCGTTGGTGGCAGGATTTTACTTTGCAGCCTTAACGAGATAGCTAAGCTCCTCATCTTGGTCATCGGGTACAAAATCATGTTCAATCACCGTGCCCGTCTCAGGCGTTGCTTGTGGGTCATCGTCCTCCAAAAGCTTCTGTATGTATTTTTTAAGCTTTTCAAATTCTTGCACAGGATTGGAGAACCAGTCCGTTGACCATATACGGAAAATTTTCCAGCCAAGCCCTTCAAGTACTTGCTGGCGGATGACATCGCGTTCACGTGCCGATTTGGAGGAGTGATATGTGGCACCGTCGCATTCAACTCCCAGGAGATAACCATGCGGATATTTTGAATGTTTTATGCCTAGATCAATGCGATATCCGGCCACACCCACTTGCGGATGCACTTCACAGCCGATGCTTTCTAGTTTTTCTTTGACCCAGACCTCAAAGTCGCTGTCCGGTACTTCGTCTATATCACGCCGCCCTCCGTCCATAATGCCTTCAGAGGCATAGGCCAAAAAACCTCTCAATGCGTGTATGCCTTTGGACGATGTATCGCTGATTTTAATATCCTCTGGCCTTAGTGATGTGAAGATCACCATGTTTTTCTTGGCGCGGGAGAATAATACATTCAATCGTCTGTGGCCTTCGGCGTGGTTTATCGAGCCAAATCGCTGCATAACCATATCGTTTTTATCAGAGCCGTACACGGTCGAGATAAAAATAGCATCGCGCTCATCGCCTTGGACATTTTCAAGGTTTTTCACAAAGAAGGATTCCAGTGTGTCCTGCCACTTTGCCTTATAACTTGCCGCATGCGGATTCTCCATAAAGGCGCGATCCATCTCATCTTCGATGAGATTTTTTTGCGTCTGATTCATGGTGGCTATGCCAAGGCTGCTATCCGGATGTTTCCGCATAAACTCAAGCGCGGCTTTTACAACAGCCTTAACTTCATCCATGTTGGACTTGGAGGTATATCTGCCGCCCACATATTCCAGCTTTACGCCCAGCTCGTCAGGGTTTTCGATGGGCGATGGGAATAAAATAAGGCTCTGGTCATAGAAGTGATAATTCGAAAACGCAATCAGGCTCTCATGCTGTGAGCGATAATGACGGCTTAAAATACGGGATGGACGGAACGATGAAAGCGCCATATCCATAATGGCTTCGGATGTAAAATCTTCCTCCACACCGTCGTCACCTTTACCAGTGGATTGAAAAAACGATGTGGGCGGAAGCTGCTCCGGATCCCCCACCACAACAATCTGGCCTGCACGCGCCACGCCACCCAGCGCATCCTCGGGGCGCATTTGGGAGGCTTCGTCGATCACCACAAGATCAAACTTGAATTTCCCAGGTTCTAGATACTGCGCCACTGTCAAAGGTGACATAAGGAAGCAAGGCTTTAGTTTCTGGATCGATTGGCCGGCGCGTTTCATTAATGTCCTGATTGAGAGATGAGCGCGTTTTTTATTGATCTCGTTGTGGAGTAAAGCACCTTCTGTCCATGTGCTTTTTCTGCCATGGCCATTTCCAGTCCTGGGCCGTGCGCTATTGAGTTTATTACATAGTTTGTCTTGTTGAAGCTGCAAAATCTCCTTATCCAGTTCTTTAATACGGGATCTAGCTTGCTCAAGGCTCATGCCGTTTGTTTTGAATATAACCGGATTGCGCTGGTAAATTTTGCGTGCCACGGCGCTATAGACCATATATTCAAAGGCGGTCGGCAGTGTTTCGAAGTCTAAATTTTCCTGATCATATATTTTAAGTAATTTGCCTGTGATGCCCTCTGCAGCCTCGGCATAGTAGCTATTTAATTTTACCCAACGATTGAGTGCATCCGGATTTTTCAAGGCTTGTGATAATTGTTTTATCAACGATTCCAGCTTGATATTCAGCCAGTTATTTTCATAGGGTGACGAACCAAAACGAAGGTTGGCATGTGCATGCAGTTCCGAAGCCTCATCAGTCGCTTTTTTAACGATGTTGGTTAAAGCCTCCAGTTGCTCCCTAAAGCGTTTCCATTTTTTTGCGAGCTGTGTATCCAAAAACATATCAAAGCCATTCTCCAGCTCCGGTATGGCCAAACAGCCTCCAACAAACTGTGCTGTCTCGTCAAAGGCATCAATATTAGTGTCTGCGCCGTTATAGGCATCACCGAGAAACTTTTTTACGGCCTTGTCCTGATCAATGCCATCGCGTGCTTCCTTGGCCTTTTGAAGACGAGGCAGATCCATGGCAATATTTGCATAAGTTATAGCCTCGCTCGAGGCTGTGTTTTGCAAGTGGTTTTTTAGCGTGTTGAGCTTTTCGGTTTTTCCAACCAGCCCGTCTAGATATTTTTTGACGGGTATATCGGGTAAAATGCTGCCCGTAATCTCAGATATTTTGGTTTTCAGCGCAGTAAAACAATCATCACGCGCCAGCTCTCTTACAGAATCCAGCTCCTCCATACCGCCTTTTAAAAGGCATTGGCGCACATTGCGTGAGAACTCATCACCGGAGGAATAGCGTTGGCGCACACTTGATGCCCATTCGTTGATCTGCCGCAGTTTTTTAAAGTCGGTTTGCATGCCATTGAATGAGGATCCGCATATATCACTCAGCTGGCCATCCTGTTCGATCTTTTCTTTTTCTTCTTTGTTGTCTGCAATCGAGTGCAGCGTGCTGGCGGCTTTTCCCGCATCGAATTTGCTTTTATGCTTGGAGGCCAGCATGACGAGCTTTTTGGCCTGGCGGTATGAGGAATTAAAAATAGCAAAGAATCCGGCATTCCCCAGCGCGGCGGCATGCATGCGAATTTCATGCGGTTGTCCCATCATGGATAGATCATAGCGTGCCTCCTGATCCTCCAGTCTTGATAGGATGCGCTCTTGTGTTTCGGCGGCGGTTTTTAAGCGCGGCGCATTAGTTTCATCTATAATATCGCTTGTTCGGAACAGTAAGTAATCGCGCGGAACGGATGAGATGTAATCCGCCATTTCTGCCAGTGCATAAATTTTGCCGAGATCTTCGTTTTCCGAGACTCCAAAGCGCTCGCCAATGCCAAGAAGCCTTTTTAAATTCCTATTCCAGAGCTTCCGCTCTTCTTCCAGGTTCTTAATCTGCGCCCCAATATCAAGGGTAGTCATATGATCAACCTTGAGGTCCTGTGCTAAGAGAACCTGTTTTTCAATCTCTTCGATCGCATCAATGGCCTTCGATAGATTCTGCAAAGACTGGATTTCTTTTTTCGTCGCTCTGTACACATGGATCTGTTTAACAAAAGAAGCCATCGCAGCGGCGATCTGCTTATCGAAAAGGGAGGCAATAAACTCCTCATCCAACCGGCCGACATCAACCTCAATCAGCTGGTTCAGGTCATCATAGAACGCATTGATGTCCTGTATGGTGCCGCCGATAGTTAAACTGAAATCCTTGTTAAACGCCTCTAGCGCGATCGCGGTTTTTTCAAGTGCATCTTTCCATTTTTCCACGGTGAATTTCAGGTCGCGTTGCTGGAAAAGATCTAACTCGGAATTGCCGATAAAATCCCATGGGTGCTTATTTTTGTCTGAATCATTCTCAACCTGTTTTTTAAGCGCTGCAATTCTCTCCAGCTCATCGGTATAGTCGCTCAATTCGCTGACGGTTAAATCGGCTTGTTCAAAAGGAATTTTGCACTGGTTGATCGAGGATAAAAGATTACCGATCCGGTCTTTACGAAGCTGCGCTCCCCATAAATAATCATGAACGGGCTTGTCCTGCCGCCCAAAATTGGCGTTCATCACATCAACATATTCCGTGATGTGGTCCCTATGGCGTTTAAAGTCCTGCAGCTTAGAGTCCAGACGACTGCCATTGCCGCGCCCTCGGCGGAGTTTAATGCGCTCCTCGATAGATTTTAACAACGCCGTCTTTTTGGCCTTTGTAGAGTGCAATTCAAGGCAATACGGGCCTAAATTCGCGCCATTTAAACGCGAGTGCACCACATTCAGTGCCGCCATCTTTTCTGCAAGAAAAAGAACGGTCTTTCCTGCCGCCAAAGCATTGGCAATTATATTCGTGATCGTCTGGGATTTTCCTGTCCCGGGTGGCCCTTTAATAGCTAAACTCTTACCCTTCATCACATCGACCAGGGCGCTGTGCTGCGAAGCGTCAGCAGAGGTGATCAGCAGCGGAACGGTTTTTTCAACCTCCGGCGTGTCGATATTGTAATCCTCTGCATGCTCACCGCTTGGCTCACTATCGGATCCGGTAAACAGACTTTGCACGATCTCATTGCTGGAAACCTCGCTATCGCCAGGCCATTTGCTGGCACTTAGATCATGGAACATCACCAGTCGTGCAAAGCGGAAGCGGCCTATAGTTATAAAGCGTCTGATCTTCCATTGTTCTTTTTTAGGGACATTGGCTTTCTCAATGAGCCTAGCCACTTTACCCATGTAATTTTCCGGCCGGTCCTCTTCTCTAAATTCAGGCAATTCAATCCCGAAATCGTTCCGGAGGCGTTCCGACAAAGGGAGATTGATCTCAGGCTCCTCGCCAGTAGCCTCAACATGGTATGTGTATCCTTCGCGAGATTGTTTTTTTTCAATTTCAAGCTGAAGTAGCAATAAAGGCGAGATGCATTTCTTGTCCGAGCCGGCTGATTCATACCACTCCAAAAACCCAAAGGCGGTATAGAGCGTGTTTACGCCGGATTCTTCAATATCCGTCCGCATATAAGAATTCAAGCCGCCTAATTTTCGCGACATTTCCTCAGGCTTCAAAAGCGTCTGGATGAATTTATCGATGTGGCGATTGGCATTATCCTGATTTTCAGTGCTTGGCTCGGGCATTTCATAGCTGGGGCCAAGACCATGCTTTTTAGCAACCTCGGTATTGGTTAGGCTCTGTTGCTCTTTCCATACAGGCAACGCCAGATTTTCACGGATTTTATTGCGAAGCTCACGCTCGATTTCTTTGAGCTTATCCAGCGCGCCTTCTTCATCTTCATCAATGGAATCTATGGCCTTGATGTACTCTTCATCAGTCAGCTTAGCCTGTTCAAGATGACTTAAAAATTCCGAGGTCTTTTCGTCTGGTGGAACCTGATCCTCTTCCGGTAACGCACGGAATGTTAACTTTTTACCATTCAAAAATTCACCATAAAGAAAATCCGGCAATTCATCGATTACACGGATATGCTGGCGAGATCTCTCACTATGATTAAAAGATATCAAGCTGTTTCTACGAGAGGTATCAAGAAGCTTCGCTCTATACTTCTCAATACACTCTTGAACAAATTCAGTATTTGAATTAACGGCTCGGACTTGATTCATTTTTTGCCACCTGTGCTTTGTTCTTTTGTCTACCCTAATGTCATTATTTAGTGGAAACTGTCGGCCTAAGGGCCAAATAGTCCTTGCGGTATCGGCATATTACTTTTTTGACTTTAATTTATCTCAACAGTATTTCCTCATTTTTAGGTTGGATTGATCAACCTGCATATTTATGCGGTCATGACATTTTGTCACGACCGTTCCTGGCATTTTGCCATAGACCTTATTTTGTGTAGAACGCCCATTACTTTTATTCGCAACTAGGGGAAACTGCATTCGCCTAATTAGCGAACTTTCTTCAGTAATTTTTTCCATTTTTTTCTTTCTCGACGATAATCTTAAAATCTATTGAGAGGAGAGCTGCGTCCGCACGTTTGCGTGTGGCCCGAAAATTGCCTTAATCCCCTATATGAAGTTTATGGATAAGCTTAAACAGATTTTTCAAAAAGACCTCAAGCGCCTATCTGGCTTAAGCCCTCTTCCCGAGGCTTCGAAACTCAGTCACATTCCACGAGATTTCAAATTTAATAAGCAAGCTTTACTCTGTCTGAACTTAGCTACAATTGCAATTATTTCCTATTTCACTGCGGACCTTGCTGCAACACTCATAAATCCGATGATTCCCGAGCATTCGATAGCAAAGCGTAAAACAAGAAAAGCTCAGAGAGTGAAAACAATTGATGATTATTCGATTATCACGAGCCGAAACCTTTTTAACAAGGATGGCTTGATTCCTGACACTGCCAGCTTCGAGATGGACCTAAGTGGCCCAGCTATCAAGTCTAGCCTCCCACTCGATTTAATTGGAATTATCCTTGTAAAAGACCGCATGAAATCTGTAGCCTCTGTGAATGATCGCTCCACTAAGCAAGTAATTTCTGTAAAGATCAATGAGCCTATTAATAAAACCGCTACTCTAAAAGAAATCGAAGTTGGTCGAATTATTTTTTATAACAAGCGCACTAATCAAAAAGAATTTATTGAGTTGCCTGAACAGAAACAAAAGCTCCGCACTCGCTCACGCACTAAAACAGTGAAGACTGGCACTGGGATTAAAAATATTTCGGCAACACAAATGCAAATCGATCGCTCCGAAGTGGACAAAGCACTTAGTAACCTGAGTCAAATTCTTACGCAAGCACGCTGCACACCGCATATGGAAAATGGGCGTCCTGCCGGTTATCGTTGTTACCAAATTACCCCAGGATCCATCTATGATCAGATTGGCATGAAAAACGGCGATGTTATCTGCGGCATCAATGGTGAAGAGATCAGCGATATGTCGAAGGCATTAAAACTTTTTGAAGATTTAAAGAACACGACTCGCGTGGAGCTTTGTATTAAGCGCAATCGACAGACAATAAATATGACGTACGACATCCAGTAAGACGTCTAATGAGGGAGGACTTATGTCCAAATGCAAAACATTGCTAGCCTATTTCTTCTTAGTTGTTGATTTGCTGACGCTGCCACTGAGCGCCTCCATAGCTATCGCACAAGATGATACTAATGATGATGCGCAAGACGAGCGCAGCGTCCCAGATGATGAAGCGAACCCCTTCCGCCAAATGCCGATTAATCCAGGTTCCGATAAAGAGGCTTTTAAAGATCGACGCTCCCGTGCTCTAGAACGCCTACGCAATCGACGAAAGAAAGACTCATCCAGCTCTCGCAGTGATAGATCTTCTAATGCAAGTGGAGTGGGCTCTCGTGATAATAAGTCTTTTGGCGCAAGCTCAGAGCGTCCAGGCAAAGGTCCAGATGTCTTAACCGTTGGAAAAGCAAAGCTCATTGATTTTGCAAAGAACCGCGAAGTTGTGGAAAATTTTAATTACCCAAATGCAGAGCTACTCGACGTAGCAAAAGCAATTTCTAAACTCACGGGTCGAAATTTTATCTATAATCCACAAGAAATAAAAGGTAGAATTTCTATCGTTTCGGAAACACCAATTACAGTCCATGATGCTTGGAAAGCCTTTCTAACAGCCTTAGATATGAAAGGCTACACAGTTATTCCTTCTGGTGAATATTTACGAATCGAACGAGCGCAAGCTGCAAAAGAAAAGCAAGTACCGCTCTATGCCGGCAGCTATGCTCCCGACACGGATCAATATATTACACGGATCATTCCACTACGCTTTATTAATGCCAAAGACGTAGAGCAAACCTTTAGACTTTGGATCCCACGTCAAGGCCGTATGTATGCCTACGAACAAACAAATACTTTGATTATTACAGATACAGCGGCACACATTAAAACCTTTATGGAGCTAATCCGCATGCTCGATGTTCGTGGTTATCAAGAGAGCTTAACCGTAATTCCAATTAAATATGCAGACGCACAGAATTTAGCAAAAATTATTGAGAAGATTATATTTGGCCAAACCAGAACTTCCAGCTCTAGTCGTCGTTCTAGGTCACGACCGAGAGGCGGAAGTTCTTCAAGACGCAATTCAACCTCCTCCAGTGATTCCACTAAGCGTGCCGGCGGCGCATCGATCTCGCAAATTATTGCTGACGAACGCACAAACTCTCTCATCGTGAAAGCCAATAACGCCGGACTCGTTGAAGTTCGCTTGCTTGTGAGAAAATTAGATACAAAACGCGCTGTTTCTCAGGGCTCAGGTCGCATCCATGTGGTTCGCCTCGAATTTGCCGACGCAGAGGAGTTAGCCAAAGCACTGGGTGCAATTGCTAAAGAGAATAGCTCACCAATAAATAGCCGCCGTAGAACCGGAAGTAGAGTTGGTAGCTTTACACCAGGTAATGAAGGTCTCGTAGCCAATATTTTTCAAGGTGAAATCAAAGTAAGCCCAGATAAGGCAACACAATCGCTTATTATTACCGCTTCCCCTCAAGATTTTATGACGATAAAGCGCGTGATCGAACAGCTCGACGTGCCCAGAGACCAAGTATTTGTCGAAGCAATTATTATGGAACTAAATCTTAGAAATGACGATGGTTTCGGTGTCTCTGTTGTTAGCCCTGACCGCGGCATCGCCTTCCCATCGAAAAACCTCTTTTCTCTGCTCGATGGAGTTCCCCCCACTGGCCTTTCACTTGGTTTTAATAGCGGTAATAAGGTCACATTTGGTAGTCGAGAGGTGTTTGGCCTCCAGGGCCTAGTCGAACTCTTGCAATCTACGGGTAACTCAAACGTACTTGCAAGACCGCAAATCATTGCAATGGACAACGAGCAAGCAGAAGTAGAAATTGCAGAAACTGTTCCACAACAAACACGAACTGCTTCACAAAACGGAGGGGCAGACTCCTTCTCATTTAAACAAGAAAAAGCAAGCATGCTCTTAAAGATCACGCCGCATATTAATAAGGCCTCTGATTTTGTGCGGCTTGATGTAGAGCAAACGCTAGAAGAATTTGATGATACAAATACTCCGGCAGAAGTCCGTGGTCAGGCGATTGGTAAACGAACAAGATCAACAAAGACTAAGCTTATTGTACAAAACGAAGATACCGTAGTAATGAGTGGTTTAATTCGAGAAAGTCGCGTGGAGAATATAAATAAAGTACCGATCCTGGGGGATATTCCAGTCCTTGGCTGGCTCTTTAAGAATGCTGAGTACGAGACGGTTAAATCCGATCTTGCGATCTTCATTACGCCGAAGATTATTAAGCAATACAATAAGATCCGCAACGTGCTCAAGCAGCGCTTACGCGAGCGTGGGGATTATGTGCAAGAGCACCTGGGTGGAAGTGATCCAAATATTCGCTACCTTAATAAGATGCGTGCAAGCCTACCAAATCTAATGAATATTAATCCTCGACCAAATGACTCAAAGTCGAGTTCTTCGATCATCACACCGATTCGACCAGAGGAGGATGAGTATCCACCAAAAGATGAGGAAGCTTTCCCACTAGAGCAACTTGCGCCGACTCCTGTGGAAAGTAGTCCGCTCTGGAAAGATCCGAGGAGCTCTGGTATGCCTGGTGGAGTTCCATCAGGTTCCGAGTAGAGAAAGGTTTTGTAGTGGACACAAAATTACAAAATCAGATAGTGGACCATTTGCCGAATGACCCGCGTATCGGTGAGATCCTTCTAAAACATACAAGCCTAACGAACGAACAGCTTGATGAAGCGCTAGCAGCTAAAGATAAAGAAGGTGGACGTCTTGGTGATATTCTTCTAGCCAAAAAATTTGTGCTGCCTCATGAAATGATGCGTGCTCTTTGCGTACAAATGGGACTTCGCTACGAAGAAGATTTAAAGCCAATAGAGATTGATCCAGCACTCGTAAATAATATTCCCATTAATTATGCTAAACAGCGCGGCATTCTTCCCTTAGTCAAGGGTGAAGAATCGGTGACTGTTGCCGTAGGCGACCCCTTCAACTTAGAAGGCTTAGAAGATATGCGAGTCTTCTTTGAAGCTGTTGATATTCGCCCAGTAATTTCCAGCCCAATGCGGATTCAAGACGCTATCAATAAAGTCTATGAACGTAACACGGGTGACGTCATTGAAAATATTTCCGAAGAAGATGAAGAAAGCTACGACTTAGAATCTTCGGTGGATATTTTGGATGCGACGGAAGATGAAGCGCCGGTGATTCGCTTTGTGAACTCGATGATCCATCGAGCAGTTAAGGAAAAAGCTTCCGATATTCATGTGGAGCCCTATGATAAGGAGGTCGTAATCCGCTTCCGTATTGACGGTGTTTTGCAGGATATCTTACACCAACCACGGCACGTGCATGCGGCAGTGACTTCTAGAATTAAGATTATGGCCAATCTAGATATTGCCGAAAAACGTTTACCCCAGGATGGTCGTATATTTAGGAAGGTAGCGGGTAAGGAGATCGATATTCGTCTTTCTACGGTGCCTACGCAATATGGTGAACGCCTTGTCATGCGGCTTCTGGAGAAAGGTGGTTCACTCGTAACTTCACTCGAAGCTTTAGGTTTTGAGGGTGAAACACTTAAAATTATTAATCGATTATGCAAGCTAGAGAACGGCATTGTCCTCATTACGGGGCCGACCGGTTCTGGTAAATCGACCACGATGGCCGCAGCTCTCAGAAAAATATCCAGTCCAGATATTAATATTCTGACGATTGAAGATCCAATCGAATATCAATTACCAGGTGCGGGACAGGTGCAAACTAATGACAAGATTGACCTTACCTTTGCAAAGGCACTTCGCTCCTTCCTGCGGCAAGATCCAGACGTGATTATGGTTGGTGAGATTCGGGATTCAGAAACTGCGGATCTTGCAATAACTGCATCCCTCACCGGTCACTTAGTGTTTTCATCCATGCACACGAATGATGCCTCCGGTACTTTCCCACGAATTACTGATATGGGAATTGAACCCTTCCTGGTGGCGTCGTCCATCGAAGGCGTGATTGCTCAAAGGCTTTTGCGGCGTGTTTGTGAGAAATGTCGCGAGGCTTATACTCCGTCTGCTCTAGAGCTGCAGACTCTAGGCATAAACACACAAGCTGTGCGCGGAGATATTAAGCTCTACTGCGCCAAGAGTTGCGCGAGTTGTAATAACACGGGCTACTCTGGACGAATCAACGTGCATGAAGTTTTAAAAATGGATGACGATATCCGTGCCCTAATTATACAAAACGCAGATGCATCGCAGATTCGTCGTAAAGCGATGGAAAAAGGTATGATCTCTATGCAGGAAGATGGAGCGCGAAAAGTACTAGCGGGGGTCACAACCGTGCAAGAATTGACGCGCGTATTAAGCATCTCTGTGGTTGAGGAGGGTGTCTCCTAGACGTTTAGCTTATGCCAATCTATCTATACACAGGTTCTGACAAAGAAGGAAATAACATTAAAGGGCAAATTGAGGCTGACTCCTCTAAAGGCGCTCGTCAAAAATTAAAGCGTTCTGGGGTTTTAATTTTTTCTATCGACGAACAATCCGCTAAAAAGGGCCAAAGTGAATTGTTGCGCTTACTCTTTGGTCATAAATCTGTGCCGATTACAGAAATGACGATGATGACAAGGCAACTCGCTTCCCTAGTGAAAGCAAACATTCCACTCGTGGAATCCATCACTGCCGTCATGGAGCAATCTGAACATGATACGATGAAAGCAATTCTTGCTGATGTCCGCCAAAATGTGAATGAAGGCTCTTCATTTTCCAATGCTTGCGCTAAGCACCCAAAAGTATTTTCTCCTCTTTTTATCAATATGATTGATGCAAGTGAGGCGTCGGGTACTTTACCTCTTGTATTAGTTCGACTCGCCGACTTTATGGAGTCGCAATTGCGTCTACAAACGAAAGTTCGTTCGGCGATGATCTACCCCATGCTAATGATGGTGGTTGGTGGCGGTCTTATGCTGGGAATCTTTACCTTTGTTATTCCCAGAATCGCCAAAATTTTTAATTCCATGAATAAAGCTCTGCCTTGGTACACGGAAGTGATCCTTAATATTTCTAATTTCCTCGTGTCCTATTGGTTCTTGTTAGTGCTAATTTCCCTAGTGGGTGGCGCTCTATTCCGCGCCTATGTTGGCAGCAAAGCCGGAAAAGCCAAGAAAGATGCATTCGTGCTCCGAGCTCCTGGCTTTGGTGATGTTTTGCGCATGGTCGGTGTCTCACGCTTTGCAAACACGATGAGCACTCTCCTAAATGGTGGCGTTCCTATTATTACCGCACTTGGCATTGCCAAAACGGTTGTAAATAATACGGTTCTTGCCGACGCCATCACTATGGCTCAAGAAAATATCACTGAGGGCCAATCTTTGGCCGGTCCCTTGAAAAAAAGTGGAGAATTTCCAGCACTTATCATACATATGATATCCGTAGGCGAAAGGACTGGTGAGCTACCAG
The DNA here is from genome assembly GCA_011087955.1 of Oligoflexia bacterium. Taxonomy (GTDB): domain Bacteria; phylum Bdellovibrionota; class UBA1018; order CAIPTA01; family JAALKR01; genus JAALKR01. The sequence continues at coordinate 23,876 of JAALKR010000008.1, read as the reverse complement.
GCATGCTAGAAATGGTGGCTAGCACCTATGAGGAGCAAGTCAGTATTAAAATAGAACGCTTTACTACACTACTTGAACCTTTGATGATCCTTGTCATGGGAGGGGCAGTAGGGGTAATTGTATTAGCCGTATTCGCCCCGCTGTTACAACTTCAGCAGATGGTTTAAGTGGTTTGTTTAAAGATGCTTTGAAAGGAGCCAACCTAATGAGAACGCGTCGTCGAAGTCAAAGTGGTTTTACGATCCTCGAGGTTATGGTCGTACTAACGCTTCTTGCCCTGGCTGCCGCATTTGTTGGCCCACAGGTCTTTCAACAGTTAGAGGAAGGTAATATTAAGTCGGCGCATATTCAGATGCGCGCCTTGTCTGGCGCAGTTCGAGAATATAAGCGTAAATGTTACGCCTACCCGCCAAGTTTAGAAGCCTTGGCAGAAAAGCCGAGTCAGGGCAAGGAATGTAAGCGCTATCCAGAGGGTGGATTCTTGGCCGACGGGAAATTACCCAACGATCCCTGGGATAACCCGTATCTATACGAACTCGAAGGCCGCAATAAGTTTGTCATTTTTAGTTTAGGCGCGGATGGGATTGAAGGTGGAGAAGGATCAGATGCGGATATTCGCTCTGATGAACTTCCGTAAAGTCGAAATAAAACAGTCTTCTAGTGAACAAGGCTTCATGTTCAATGAAGAAGGCTTCACACTCCTGGAAGTGCTCGTTACGATCAGCTTAATTGCCATTATCTCCGCAATCGTGATCCCCGATATTGGCCAAATTTTCCGTGAAAGTCTAGAGGCCTATGCCCGCAAGAGTTCCAACCTCTTTCGTGAGGCGCGTGACCATGCTCTACTCACGTCACGGGTTGTTCGAGTTCGATTTGATTTAGATGAACAAAAATATTGGGTTGAAGAAGCCGATGGATACTTTCTTCTGCCCACTAAGAAGTCTTTGGAAGAGCGGGAACGCAAACTCGAGCGTCTCTCTGAAGAGGAAAAATCAGAGTTTTCCGATCCCTTTCGCATGGTGGACTCAATCACGAGACGAAAGACTCCAGTTCCGGATGGAATACGCGTGTCTGGAATGCTCACACCACGCTCAGCAGAACTCCTCGAGGAGGGGATTGGCGAATTCTATTATTTTCCTCATGGCGCGGCTGAAAATGCGATCATTCACATTGAGAATATTGAGGGAGAAAAACGCTCACTCGTCGTGCAACCGACCACAGGAAAAACGAAGGTGGAGGTTGGGTTTTATTTCCCAGCAGAGGATAGGCGATGACACAGATGATGCGATTGAAGAATAAGGGATTTACTCTCCTAGAAGTAATGGTCGCCTTTTCAATTCTAACGATAGTTCTATTGAGCGCCTATATTGCTCAAAGTTCAGGAATTCTTTCCACGAGTCGAGCAGAGAACACACTCAAGGCAGCTAACCTAGCTCGTACCATGCTCGAAAAATCTGAAGTCGAGCTAGGTAATAAAGAGTTTCAGCTTCTTAAAAAAGAAGAAGAAGGTGAATTCAAAGAGCCTTATGATAATTTCAAATGGAAACGTGAAGTTAAAGAAGTAGATTTCACAGCACTTGCGAAAATTCTTTCTGGAGCTATTGCTACAGAAAAAGATGATGAAGCTCCAGAAGAAGCGCAGAATCTTATCATGCAAACTTTTTTGAACTACTTGAAAGACTCTGTGCGCATGCTCAAAATTACAATTATTTGGGATGAGGACGGCAAGATTCAGGAGGAAGAATTTAGCACCTTCTTAGTGAGATATAATGCAGAGTTTAGAACATCGATCTAAAAAATTGAATGCTGTGGAGGCAGGCTTTACGCTAATTGAGGTTTTAGTCTCAACGGCAATCCTTGCCTTAATGAGTGTGGGAATCTATAACGTGATCGTGTCTAGCTTTGAAATCAATCGAGAGCTTTCGTCGGAAACTGATATTATGCTCTCCATTTCAATTGCGACAGCTTCGATAGATCGCGATATCTCGCAAATGTTTTCACCGTTATTGGGGAAAACAAATCCTCCTTCGGATAATCGTCCGGATGAATTTTGGTCCGCAGAGCAAAGACTAGATGGTTTGCGTCGAACTAGATTCAAAGGGGCTCAAGAGAAAATTTCCTTCATCGCTAATTCTAATCGTCGCCTTATTGTAGACTCCAAGGAGTCTACTTTGCAGCGAGTGATTTATGAAATTGAACAGGATAAGGAGGGGCAGTATCGGATTATGAAGTCTGTAGATTTTAATATCTATGACTACCGAGAGGAGTTTAGCTCTTCAGATGATCTAAAAAAATTTGCCGTTTTAGAGAATTTACAGAGTGCAAAATTCGAATTTTATCGTGCGGACAAGGAAAAATGGGAAAGTACCTGGGATTCGGAAGGCGCTTATGTGCAGGATGAGAGTCGCTTCCCTTCTTTGGTTGCTATTGAATTTGAGATTGTTGATCCGGCAGACGAAAAGAACGTACGCAAATGGCGCTCCGAATTTGCGCCAATTCTATCTCTGAATGCCTCTCTCAAACAGAAAGTAGGGCGTTAAACCGATGAAGCCGAGTCGATCCATAGTGCACAATGATAAGAAAGGTATGCAAAAATTGCTGCGTAATGAGCACGGTATTGCAATGATGCTATCCATTACGACGGTTACGGTGATTGCAATATTAACGGCGGAGTTAATTTATGAGGTCGCAGTCTATCAAAAGGTTGTTAATAATACGGTCGACAATTTACGGGCCAAATACTTAGCTCGAGGTGCACTACAGCTGGGACGTTTGCAAGTGCATGCAGCTAATAAAGCACTTCAGAAAATTAAACAGATTGGTAAAAATTCCCCGGTCAAAAACACCGATGTTAACCAAATTTATAATATTCCTCTCATTCTACCCCCCCCTCTACCCTCCAGTGCCACCTTAGTTGCTAGATCAGCTTTAGACAATTTTAATGAAGAACTGGGGCTTCACAACAGTCAAGTTTCTGTAAAGCTTGTCCCCGATTCGTCGAAATTAAACCTTAATCGACTCATTTGGCTTGCGGAGAGAAAGAAGGACAAGGATAGTGATAAGGATGAAGATGAAGACAGTGACGATGAGGATGGGGAGGGCGAAGATGATGATGACGATGAAAATTCAGAAAAAGAGGAAGATTCAGACAAAGAGACAGAAGAGGACCGAGGCAAACGATTGCAAACCGTTCGCGCCACGATCAGTGAGACCCTGCAAGCCTTGATGGATAAGAAGTTTGAGGATGACGAAGATTTTGCACAAAAATATGACTCTATTACTGCGGATGAATTAGTAGGAAATATTCTCGCTTGGATTGATAAGGAAACTTTTCTGGACGCTGAAGGCGCACCTAAGGAAAGCTTTTATAGTAATCATGATCCTCCGTATGCGCTAAAGAACGCTCCACTCTACTCTTTGTCTGAATTGCATATGGTGAAGGGCTTTGATGACGAACTCGTGGAATTCGTCTCGCAGAATTTTACTGCAGCACTCACGGATGGAATCAACATTAATCGTATGAGTGAGGCTCTAATTCAAGCACTCTTTCCAAGTTTTAATGAGGATATGACTCAGCAGCTTAGTAAGCATAGCAGAGAAGTGGGTTTTTCTAAGATTGAAGATTTTTGGAAATATATGCAGGATGAGTTTGAGTTCTCGGAAGACGATAAAAAGGAATTGGAGAAACGAGAATTAGCTCTGACCACTACTGAAACCGCTTTCCGTGTTCTGATTGAAGCGAAAAGCGGCGATGCTCGTCGAGTTTGGGTCGCACAATTGGGAGCTGCACCACCAGAACAACGGAAGTTAATGAGTCCAGACGAGGCTCGCAAAGAGAGCAAAGACAATCAGGAAAAGACGACTTCAAAGAATGACAATAATCCGCCCCCCATAGTATACTTGAGGACGGACTAAGGAGTATTGCATTGAAGCTGCTCGCAATTGATATTGGATCTGCGCAAGTCAAAGTTTGTTTATTCGATTCGCGCTTCAATCACTTTGAGTTTATCCAGCACCAAGTAATTCCTTTGCCTGATGCGCTCGGCGATTTTGCTATCTCTCGCGGAGGTCTTTCAGAATCCCAAATAAATAGCCTCCGACAAGTGGCAGAGATTTATAATGGCAAAGTGGATCGTATTGTCACGAATGTGCCGAATAACCTATTCACCATTCGGGTGTTGAATTTCCCTTTTTCAGATAAGAAACGGATTACTCAGTCGGCAAGATTTCAAATCGAAGACGAAGTTCCTTTTGATTTAGATAAATGCATCATAGCTATGCAAATTTTTTCGCAATCTTCAAAAAAGACTTCGGCAATGTGCGCTGTCGCTCAAACTAATCAATTGCGCGCCTTTTTGGAAACAATCCAATCTCAAGCTGGCCTAGATGTGGACGTCATCACTAGCCCTCATTCCGCCTTAACCTCATTTTTTAAGCGTCAAAAACAAATCTTTGGCGATAAATCGACAGCAATTATTAACCTTGGCTCCCGCAAAAGCTCGATATGCATTTTCCAAAACTCCATTCCAGTACTGAATCGCACATCTATGGTTGGTGGCTTTCATATATCCACAGCAATTGCCAAAAACTATAATATTACGCGCGAAGAAGCAGAAGCGGCAAAACGCAAGTCTGGCTTTCTTGCTCCCCCTGGCGTGGAACAAACAGAGGAGCAAAAGGTTTTTTCAAATTTAATTGCTAGCGTACTCGATCCTGTACTCCATGATTTTCATCAATGCTTAATGGCACATTTTTCACGCAATAATGCTCGCATCGATCAAATTTTTATCACAGGTGGCACAAGCCAGACTCCGGGTATTTGTGACTATCTAGCGGCTCGCTGGCAAATCCCTACCCACCCGCTGGATATCTCCTCAAGCTTCGAAAATCAATCGCACAAATTAAACTCTAGTGAAGAACTTGTTTTGTCCGAGTCTTTAGCTCTAGGGCTTTCTCAACTTGAAGGGCGCTCTAAACAGGCACTAAATTTCCGCCAAGGTGATTTGCGTTCGAAGAAGTCTGTATTTGACTCCTTAAACCTACGCAATCTTGCTCATCCGATTCGCTTGCTCGCAATTGTCTATGTGGTAATTATTGTGAGCCTGATATTTCAAAATACTTTCCTTGCTCCGCAACGAAAAAAATTACAGCAGCGTCTAGCTTCTGAGATAAAGAGCACCTTACCAAGCTCAAAACGGAGTGATCGAGCGAAATATCGCCGAGAAATGGAACGGACAGGGCAATCAGCCTCTCTCAAGCGCAAAGTCAATCGCATGATCAATGATTTAAAAGTACAGATTGGTACTTCCATCTCCGAAGAGGAATACTCCGTGCTGAACCTATTGCGAGCTCTCAGTGAGTCCGTGCCACGTACAGTGGTTTTAGAAATTCGGAAACTAAACTTGGCCACACCAAACCTTAATCTAGAACTCGAATCATCTAGTCAAACGGACCTCGAATCTGCAATTAACTCGATTAGAAAGCTGAAATGGATTAGCAAGGGACCAGAAGAGCCAAATATCACGAAAAACCCGAGTGGCTTTACAGCCAGAGTGACTTATACGCTCGAGAAGGGTTTGTAAGATGTGGGAAAAATTTGAACCAGTATTTATTCGCCTACGTGACCAAATTCAAGATTCGGAACTCTTTATTGAATTCCAGAGTCGCTTCTCCGAGCTAGAACCGAAGACACAGCAGATTGCTACATTGAGTATTGCTGGAGTCGTGACCTTAATTGTGCTCTATATTCCAGTTTCACTCGCAATGTCAGTGTCCAATAAAAAATCTGCAATCCATTCTGCCCAAGAAACCATTTACTTCTTAAAAAAGTCTAAGAAAGAAATTTCCTCTCTCAATGATCAAGTTCGACAAACGAATCAAGCAAAACGTAAGTCTGTCGATCCAAATGCGAGTTTGCAAGAAATAGCAGCCAAGAGTGCGTCGAAAGCTTCCGTGAGCGAAGCCTCTGTTGAAATCAAAGAAGATGAGGGAGCGGCAGCCAGTATTACGATGAGCTTGAATAAAATTTCCATCCGACAATTGATGGGTGCAATCCATTCGATCGAAGCATCTGGAGCACTCGTAGCAATTACGGGACTCGACGTTGACTTAAAAAATGACCGCAAAGGATATATGTGGGCCAAAGTCACTTTACAAAAAACTTCTTCACAGGCTAGGAACTCGGAACAAAATGAGAATGCGAAAGATAAAGCAAAATGAAAATGCGAAAGGTAAACCGAAGGTTAATCGCATTCAAGTGGGCTATGCACTTTTTAGCTTAACGGTCTTTGCTCTAGTTTTAGTCACAAAGATCCCTTTTGATCGATTTGGTGGCCGGGTGCTAGTAGAGCTCTCGAAAGCCACACAAATAGATTTCGATGCTTCGGATGTAAACATCTCCTTTATTCTTGGCCCTCGAGTCATAATTAAAAATTTGCAAATTCGAGCTCGTTCTGGATCGAAGATGCGTCAAGATAATAAATCCGAGCTCCAGCAGGCTCTAGTTACGGAGGGGATTACATTCGAAGAGTTTGTGTTCAGGCCCAGTATTTTACAATTGATTCAAGCTCAATTTAAAAAGGATGCGATGCCGGGCGGCTCCTTTTCGGCCGATGCTTTTGGTGGTGAAATTTCCGGATCCTTTTCGATGATTGGTAAGGTTGAGACTGAAATCTATGCGAAGAATATTTCGCTCTCTCGCGTCCGCGCTTTGCAACACACTTCAAGCATAAAAGGCCTTATTAATGAGTTGGGATTTGAAATGTCCTCGCAACGCGGACGGCTCGGAATTGCGGACGGTGAGCTTTCCATTGCAGTTAAAGGGCTGGAGTTTAATCCAGGTGTTTTTGTGAATGATAATTTTGTGAAGAGCTTGGGTATATTAAAATTTGGAGATCTCAGTCTAAAAGGGAACGCTAAAAAGGGCCGGCTTCGCTTTAATCAAGCCACGTTAAAAGGCAAAGGTACGGACCTAGAGGCGGACTTAGATGGAGAAGTAAAGCTCAGTGACCCGATCAATCGCAGCTCCATGGACCTTATCGTTCGCGTGACCCCGAGAGATAAATTAAGGCCGATCCTAGAAAATCCGCTACTATCAAGCGTGTTTGCTAAAGATGCCCGAGGCAGATTCGCCACCAAGCTGGAAGGGTCAATCGGCGCCCCGAAGCCAAAGCCCTATAAGCCGGGACCCTAGACCGTAAGCGCGCTAACTACAGCATGTAGTTAGCGCGAGCTCGTATCGTATTCAGATGTAAAAGTTTTGCACTTAATCGTACAAGTTACCCTGTCCGAGATGCTAATTTGATTAACTCATTTAAGCCGGAGCGAACCGTTTCTAAGGTTTTTAGCTTAGTCTCATCGAGCTCACCACGTTTCCGCTTTTCGGAACCTAATTTCTTCTGCTTACGTAATTCTTTAATTCGCTTTTTTGCGCCTTCAATCGAATACCGCTCTCTATAAAGTAGGCGCTTAATCAGCAGAACGGATTCCACATCTTTTTTACGGAAGATTCTTTGCCCGGAGCTATTTTTCATAGGCTGCAGAAGACCAAATTCTTTTTCCCAAAACCGTAAAATGTAAGGCTTGACCCCAGTAATTTCTGCAACATCACCAATGCGGAAATACACCTTGTCTGGAATCACAGTGATACCTGCATCTGCATCCTTATCCGCAGTAGTCTCTTTAGCTAAAATCGTCATTATCATTATTATCGTGGTAACTGTGATTGTGATTATTGTCATTGTCGACTGGACTGCTGTCGCCATTTAGACCATTTTTTAGGACCTGCGACGGACGGAAGGTCAACACTCGACGAGCTGAAATTTCCATAACCTCGCCAGTTTGTGGGTTACGTCCCATCCGGGAGCGCTTCTCTCGCACAACAAAATTACCGAAGCCCGAAATTTTGATCTTCTTCCCCTGGGAAAGTGTGCCCTTCATCGTACTAAAGATCAGCTCGACGAGATCTGCTGACTCTTTCTTTGAAAAACCAATCTTCTCGTGAACGGATTCGATTAAGTCTGCTTTCGTCATGGTGCCCCCTCTTACGTCCATGCAAACCTCTATCGTTTAATGCTAACGTATCTAAATCAAAAGGCAACACGGAAATAACGCAATAAATTAGAGTCCAGCAAATTGAGCCTGATATTTGTCTTGAAGGGTAGAGATGATTTTTTGTTGTACGTCCTGAACTTCTTTATCCGCTAGCGTGCCCTTATCCGAGCCAAGCACAACCCGGAATGCATAGGATACATGCCCTTTTGGAATCCGTTCACCACGATAGACATCAAAGAATTTAATGTCTCGCAGTAAATCTTTTACAGAGGATTTAATCGTATTGCGCAAGTTGTCGGCAGAAATTGATTCTGCAACTGTCGCCGAAAAATCTCGTTCCACATTGGGAAACTTACCAAACGTCTTAAAGCGATGCTTTCGCTCTTCAAAACTTAGGGCCCAATTTAAATCAAGGTCAGCCCCATAGAGGTTCACACGAATATCGTTCTGTTTGCATACGTATGGATGGACTTGTCCTACGTACCCCAATGGTCGATTTCCTTGCATGAGCAACGCCGTTTGCCCAGGGTGCATGTGATAAGGAATCTCTTCCACTTTATCAGGCTTCACAAAACGCACACCACTTTGTTTACCAAAAGCGCCAAGGACTAATTCTAGCCAACCCTTCATGTCGTAAAAATGAATGCTGTCTTTTTCTCCTTGCCAGTCTTCATGAATCGTCGCACCACCAGCTAAAAAAGCTAGCCGCAAATTCTCTTTTGTTAAGGTTTCTGTCCGTGGATCACTCTTTTTAGTTGGACCTACAGAATGAAAGGTTGGGCGAATCTCAAAGAAACGAATATCATGCATGCGGTGAGAAGCATTTAATCGTGCATTGCGCACAAGCCCTGGCAATAAGTCTCGGCGTAATAAATTAAAGCTTTCCCCGAGTGGAGACTCTAAACGAACGAAGTCCTTATCCAATTCCTTTTGTATTACTTCATCATCAATTGACTTAGAGGCCTTTAACCAATTGTTTAGCCCTAAAAGTTCAGCTTCCATATTCGTAAATGTAAAATTCAAAGCCTCTGAAAATCCCCAAGCGGTGAGAAGCTTCCGTATTGTCCGCAATTGTCGTTCTTGCACAGTTACTGCAGTCTCATTTTTGACAAATGCTTCTGGTAATTTTGATGTTAATTTATCAAATCCCCAAAGGCGGATAATTTCTTCAATAATATCTTCCGCAACATGCACATCATTCCGCCAGGTCGGGACAGTGAAGACGAAACCTTCTTCTCCAAGTGCCTTTACACCAAACCCCAGCCGCCCTATTAATTTTGTAATGGTAGCCGGCTCTGGTGCCTTGCCGAGAAGGCGCGTAATTTCACGAAGAGAAACTGTAATTGTGTGAGTGTTGACCTCAAGTGCAGTTTTTGCTTCTGCGTTCTCTACTCGGTGGCCAACCTTGCCACCTGCAACCTTCACAATCAGTTCTGCTGTGCGATCACAAGCCCAGGCGAGGCGCGCCGGATCCACCTTACGCTCAAAGCGATAGGCAGCATCTGTAAGCATCGTATAGTTCCGACTTGTTGCACGCACTCTGGCTGCATCAAAAATAGCAGACTCAATTAAGATATTTGAAGTGGCATCGGACACTTCTGTTTGATTCGAGCCCATTACGCCTGCCATTGCGGCTGTAATCTGTTCCTTCTCGCCAGCAGCAATCACAATGTCATTGGAATTTAAATTCAATTCTCGATGAGAAATTGTCAGAAACTCTTCACCCTCTTTGCCATCTCGAATGGTGATCTTAATACGATTATCTTCCACGAGTGTGTTTGCATCAAATGTATGAATCGGTTGTCCAATTTCGAACATCACATAGGTAGAAATATCTACAACATTATTAGTTGAGCGTAAGCCAATTGCCTCAATACGTTTACGCAACCAGCTCGGACTTGGTCCAACTTTCACGCCTTCTATGTAGCGAACAAAATAGGCTGGGCAGTGCTTGGGGATCTCCGAGGTTATAGACACTTCGCAAGGGGATTCCATTTCTGAAAGTCTCGGTTCTGGTATCTTTAACTTGCAATCAAAAAGCGCTGCTAAATCCCGCGCCACCCCAATATGTGAAAGCGCGTCGCCTCGATCAGGCGTAATGCTGAGATCAAAAACTACATCATTCTTTCCCAAGTACTCGGCAAAAGGAGTACCGGTCTCAGCAGAATTATCGAGGATATAAATCCCTTTTTCACCTTCGGGATGGTTGATTTTCAATTCTGTTGGTGAGCAAAGCATGCCCTCAGAGGTTTCATCGCGAATTTTGGAGAGCTTAATTTCCAAGCCATCCGGAATCACTGCGCCGATAGTGGCAACCGGAACCTTCTGACCTTTGGCAATATTTTGCGCACCACAGACAATATGGAGGATTTTTTCTTCATCTCCTAATGCTTTGCCTACAGAAACTTTCGTCAGTGACAAGCGATCCGCATTTGGATGTTGTCTCTTCTCTAAAACTGCCCCAACAAATACTTTATCTAGCCCCATACCTTGGTCTTCAATAGCTTCCACTTCAAGACCTGCGTAAGTGAGCTTTTCTGCAATTTTATCCGCCGTCACATTTTGCGGCAGATCCACATATTCTTTTAGCCAGGATAGAGAAATCTTCATACAAACTAAAAACCTTTATCGAAACTGTTCCAGGAATCGAATATCGTTCTCGTAAAAGAGGCGGATATCATCTACTCCATAAAGCAGCATCGCAATTCGTTCTATTCCCATACCGAAGGCGAAGCCTGTATACTTACCTTCTGGGTAACCAACTTTTTCGAACAAAGACGGGTGAACCATTCCAGCCCCCAAAATTTCAATCCAACCGCTTTGTTTACAGATGCGGCAGCCTCTCCCTTTACAGAAAATACAAGTACAATCCACTTCCACCGATGGCTCGGTGAATGGGAAGTATGAGTTTCGCAAACGGATCTTCGTTTTCGGACCAAACATTTCTTTAGCGAAATACTCGAGCGTGCCCTTCAGCTCCTCTAGAGAAACACTCTCATCTACATAGAGCCCTTCCACCTGATGAAACATTGGCGAGTGGGTAGCGTCCACATCATCATTGCGATAAACCGCACCTGGGGCAATCACTTTGATTGGGGGCTTTTCTGCGAGCATAGTACGAATCTGAACAGAACTAGTCTGCGTGCGCAAAACAATATTTTCGCGCACATAGAGCGTGTCCTGCATGTCTCGAGCGGGGTGATCGGCCGGTACATTCAATGCTTCGAAATTGCAAAAATCCGTTTCGATTTCCGGTCCCTCAACTACAGAAAATCCAATACCCGAGAAGATATCAATCATACGGTCGCGAACTTGCATTAGGGGGTGAAGTGCGCCGAGTGGAGCCCGCATCCCCGATAAGGTAATATCAATCGATTCCTTAGCTATCTCCGCTTCAATACGAGCCGTTTCTAGTCGCGTTTGTCCAGAACGTAGCTCCGACTCTAAGAAATCGCGCAATTCGTTTGCCTCTTGCCCGATTTTAGGCCGATCTTTACCATCTACATCACCCAGGCTTTTGAGGACTTCCGAAACCTTCCCCTTTTTCCCCAAATACATAGTGCGCAGATCTTGAACCTGAGGCTCAGAGGTGATCTCTTGGATCTTAGCATTCGCTTCCGTTTTTAATTCAGCTAATCGATCCAATAATCTATCTACAACGGTCGACATAGTACTCACCACTCTAACGAAACAGCCCAACACCCGCAATTTCAATTACATAGAAAAATTAAGATACATGGAGAACTAAGATGCTGCGGTGGTGGTGGCAGAGGTAGGAGCAGCTTTCTTAACGATAGCCGTAAACGCTACTGGGTCATGTACAGCAATCTCAGAAAGCATCTTGCGGTTAAGCTCGATCTTATTCTCTTTTAAACCATGGATAAGGCGACTATAGCTCGTTCCATTCAGCTTTGCTGCTGCAGATATACGAGTATTCCATAGAGCGCGGAACTCACGCTTACGGTTCTTACGATCGCGAAATGCGTACGCTAGCGAGCGATGTAAGGTTTGTAAAGCCACTTTAAATTTGTTCTTGCGCCCAAGGACAAACCCCTTAGCGGCCTTTAAAACTTTATTCCTTCGTTGTCGGGCTTTCGTTCCGCGCTTAACTCGTGACATTGTTTAATTCCTTCTTCTCAACAAAATTCTAAACTACATTGTGCAACCATATGGTAGAATACGGGCAAAATTTTGCGCATCTGACTCATGAACAACACCTGTTCCACGAAGGTTTCGAAGTTGCTTCCGTGGAGAACCAACGTTCAAGTGGCGAACCCCTACTCGTGAAAACTTAAACTTCCCAGAGCCAGTTTGCTTAAAGCGCTTTGCTGCCGCACGACGAGTCTTGATTTTTCCACCTTTACCTGGTTTGCAAGTCATACCAACTCCTATGGGGCCTTTGCTGCTTTTGCCGGTGATGCCTCTGCAGGATCTGCGTTCTCTGGCGAAGAAGCCTTTTTCTTCGCAGCCACCGGAGACTTAGCCTTGTACGGCACTAGTATCATAATCATACGCCGTCCTTCAAGCTTTGGATGACTTTCCGGGGCAGCAATTTCCTCGGTAAGTGCAATTAATCGGTCCATCATCTCTTTACCATGTGCCCTTGCGTAGGCCATCTCCCGACCGCGAAATAATAAAACCACTTTTACCTTATTGCCACGCCCAAGGAATTCCTCCATACGGCGATATTTCACATTAAAATCATGCTCTTCGATACGAGGGCGAAGCTGAATCTCTTTTAGGCTAATATTGACCTGCTTCTTCTTAGCCTCTTGCTCCTTCTTTTTCTTTGTATACTTCAGCTTTCCGTAGTCGAGTATTTTGCAGACCGGAGGTTTAGCCTCAGGGGCTACTTCAACGAGGTCTAGGCCGCGACTCCGTGCCATACCTAGGGCCTCCTGGGTCTTTACAACCCCTAATTGCTCTCCATTTTCATCGATAAGGCGCACTTCCGGCACACGAATACGTTCATTTAACCTCGTCTTATCAGCATGCGGCCCTTCTCTACGATATCGTCCGCCTCCTCCTCCGCTCATTTTTTTCAGAACTCAGCTCCTCCTGTAAACATTAAATTTGAATATTAAACTCAAACAAAACCTCAAAGACCCGTAATAACAGGCTTCTAAATGTCCGTCAAACTAGCATAACAAAAAGCCCCCCAAAACCCTATTAATTCTAAGGCGTTGTGGAGGCTTTAACCAGAGGAATTTTCTATTCAACAGACACTACAATTGCATAGGGTTGTTTTCCAGAGCGTCCCATCGGTATATTGTGGCCTTTCACGCGAATAGAAAGCGTAGTATCGGCTTGGGCCTTATAGTCCACCTGTTCCACATTATTTGTGCGATCTGCAGTAGAACCATGATTCGGAAAAAACTGCTCGCCAGCGGCGTTCACTACTTTTAAATCGAGGTCGTTTACTAGTGCCTTCGAAGCCAATGCGGCCCCAGCTGCATCTGTGTAAGCGAGCGTAACGCGAATAACTTGTCCCGCACTTACCTGAAGCTTCGCTACATCTTCCGATTCACCCGTGGCTAGGCCGATTTCACGATCCACAAATGTATAGGTCCGACCACTATCAACCATCGCATCTACGTCCACACGGCCATAGCCCTGGTGGTTGTTCGGACGGGTCGTAGGATGCTCCTGTCCTCGTGATCGTTCGCCAAACTGACCTGGGTACAAGTCAAAAGCCGAGTTGACCACCGCCGCCTTAAGCAGCGCAGCAGACAATTTGCCAGCACCCGTCACAGCTAGGATATGCTGACGAATCAGTCCCATCGCACCAGCAACTAGGGGGGTCGACATGGAAGTACCACCCATATAGAGGTAGTGGTCATTGAAAGCCCCCCAACCTTCCCCTGCTTTTGAATTACGAGAGCGGGCGGCAACAATATTTGTTCCCGGCGCAACTACGTCCGGCTTCACCCGACCATCAGCAGCTGGACCACGAGAAGAGAACGCGGCTAGTCCATTTTCGTGGTCCGACAAACGAGAGCTTGCAATGGGCTCAACGCCCCAGTTCTTTTCACCGCCTCGCAACTCCTGCATAGTGCGCTGAATACCACCAGCTATTAGGTAGTTCTTCGACGACCCAACAGTTAAAGAATTCTTAGCAGACCCAGGGGAACTAAGCGATCCCTCATCGATTATACCGTCATGATTCAAGTCTTTACCGGAATTGCCTGCCGCAAAAATAGCCAAGAAATCCTGGTTTTCAAACATATAGGCATCGACCTGACGAGCCATAGTGTCGTAACGACCGTTCGCTTCGCGTCCCCAAGAGTTAGAGTGAATACGAGCGCCGTCCTGGTAGGCGTTGTTGAAGAGCGTGTCTGCGCCTGGTGGGAAAAGGTTATTGAAAATATCGCTCCACATACCTTGCACAACTAGCTTCGCTCTGTAGGCAGTGCCACGAATCGCACCCCCTGAGTTTGCGCCATTTCCGGCAATCGATCCAGCCACATGCGTTCCATGCGAGTGTGGATCGCCCCAGCTCGTGCCACCTAAGCCTAGCGCCCGGCCGGTGTGGAAATTACCAATAAAATCTAAATGTATGTCCGTCTTACTACCTTTATCGAGGCCAGTGTCTGCATAGGCAATGAATTGCCCAGTGCCATCTACACCAGCCGCATAGGCTTTCTCCACGTTTAGAATCTTAGTTCCACTTTCATAACCGGTAATTTCCGTCGGCGCTGCTTCTGGTTCATCACCTTCGGTCAAGAGCTCGTTTCTCTTTAGATGGAATGACTTCACGGGAATATAGCGTTCCACCCAAAGCACTCCTTCCATAGCGGCTAAGCGAGAAACATCGCCGCGAGTAATTCGGCCAGCAAAAATATTCTTTCCGACTCGACCAAGCTCTGCTTTGAAAAGTGATAGAATGGGTTGAGTGTCTGCTCCGTCGTACACGACAACTGTTACCAGAATATTCTCGTTAGCAGAGAAAATTCCAAATCCAGTTAGTCCCGGCTCAACATTTAGACCCTGACCGTACGCGATCACGCGCTCGACAAAATCAAAGCGCGCTAACTTTGCTTTTGAACCTTCGCCAAGCAATCGAACGAGGAGGGTATTGTTTGGAATATAGCGTAAAACTGTGGAACCAATGGCTTGAAGCTTCCGCTTCTCATGCTCGTGAATGGAAGACTTCCATTGCACTAACCAGAGGTTGGATTGATTTTTCGTATCCCCCACTGCTAGAAGACTAAGCGAGTCTACGCCTATCGCTCCCACCTTAAGTTGAATAGGGCTTGGCTCTGCCGACGCAACGGCTGGCATCAGCAACATGACCATTACAGCGAACAATCCAAAACTTCTTGTTCCAAAGCTTCCCATTTGTTTCCAGGCACTTTTCATTACTTCCCCCTTTTGCTTGAACTTCTTTTTTCTTTGCACTTCAAAAGGATTAGACCAAAAGAGCGGCAGCGTCGCAAAAATCTCTATTTGTTATTTACTAACAAAGACTGTTAACTTCTGAAATTACACTATTTTAAAGATTTTTTATGGGCCTTGTGATATTGTGATAGAATTCTCTCGATTCAGAGCGTTATTAGTTTGCCAACTGTGGTGTTTTTTTCGTTACAGAGAAGGCGGCGCAAAAAGCCATTAGAGGAGTCCGTCCGGATCTTTTTCCTCTTTCAAACGGGCCACAAACTTCTTCACGTCCTGGGACCTTTCTTTGGCCGCTACAAGAATTACATCAACCGTATCGATCACCATCATATTGGTTACACCGAGTAAGGCCACTGTTTTCATTGGTGCGTCGACTAGATTATTTGTCGAATCGATTGCCATGATTTGTTTTGCTTTTCCTACACCACCCTCTGTATCTGGATACAATTCATATAGTGACTGAAAAGAACCCAAGTCATTCCAATCAAAACTAGCCGGAATAACGACAACAGATTCACTCTTCTCCATTAGGGCGTAATCAATGCTAATCGTTTCTGCTTTTTCATAGGACTTCCGCAAGCTCGATCCGTCATCCGCCTCTCCCGATACCAGTCCGTTGCGGAAGTCTATAAACGCATCCAGCAGTGCGGAGTTCGTCTTCTGCATTTCAGTAAAAAAAGTCCCAACAGACCAGATAAACATACCTGCATTCCAAAAGTATTGCGGATCTTGGATCATTGTTTCTGCTACTTCCCGTTTAGGCTTCTCCACAAAACGATCTACAGCATTCACTCGGTCATCTTCCGCGAGAGGTTCAGCGCAACGGATATACCCATAACCCGTCTCCGCACGAGAAGGTGTAATACCGACGGTAATAAGCTTATTTTGTGTCGCCGCCACCTCACTGGCCATGCGCATGACAGACAAATAGGCATCAACTTCAGAAATCCAATGATCTGCCGGTACCACCATCGCCACAGCTTCCGGGTCTTTAGCTCGCAACCACTCCATCGCCATCGTTATACAAGGAGCCGTATTTTTCCCCTCGGGCTCACAAAGTATCTCTCCCTTAAACTCAGGTAGGGACTCTTTCGTAATCGAAAGTAATTTTTTAGTCGTAATAATAATAATATTTTCAGTTTTCAGCGAAGTCTCAAAACGTTCGACTGTTGCCTGTAATAAAGATTTGTCTTCGATAATATTTAGGGTTTGCTTTGGTTTCAGAGCACGGGAACGAGGCCAAAATCGCGTACCACTGCCGCCTGCCATAATTACTAACCAACATTTACCACTGAGCTCACTCATGTTGTTTTTTCAGAACTATCTACTCTTCCATAACGATCTTCCAAACGAACTACATCATCCAAATACGGCGTGGAGACTTCAAAAATCCGGCAATCGGAGACAGCTCGCATTCGATGCTTCCTCTTAGGTGCAACATGTGCGGCCTGACCTGGCCTTAAAGTATGTGTCACCACTTCGCCACTGTCGTTTTCCAGCTCGAGGGCCAACTCGCCTTCAGTTACGTAAATACTTTCTTCTTTTACATTATGAAATTGAAACGACAGTTCATGACCCGCTTTAATGACTAGAACTTTCCCAACATAATCTCTCGTGTGGGCAAATATCTCTTCATGCCCCCATGGTTTTTCTACTAACCGAATTTCAGGGATCTGTTTCACTGAACCTTCCTCACAAAAAAATCCTTAATTAGGCCTTCTTGCTTATATGAACGAGCCGTTTTCAATGCAGAACTACGAGATTCATACTTGCCTAAAGCCACGCGAAACCAACGACCGTTCTTAGACTCAATCGAAGGCAAAATTCGCGGTTCTAAACTCTGCGATTGTAATCGACGAATATGTCGCTCAGCATCTCGTTTTGTTGGGTAGGAACCTACCTGAATTACAAAATGAGGTCCAGTAAAGACAAGCTCTTTCTCGAGAGATCCTGTCCTGTCCGTAGCGGGTTCATCCACGCCTTCCTCAGTACGTTTTTCAATTCCTGCCTTTTGTAGTGCTTCGAGTAACTCTACATCGGAGTCCTCAACCGAACCTTTTGGATCAGCATAATTGGGTTCAACCTCAACAGTACCTGGTTCGATATCCGACTCGATATCGGACTCAATACTGGATTGATCCTTTGTATCTTTTGTGTTTTTATTTGAGTTGTCCGCCGGTTGACTGGGATCAAGCACACTCTGCTCTTCTATTTTCTTCCCTACTTTATTTTCACTGCCGAGAGTGCTACCCTCAATTGGCCTAGCTTCTCGCAATCCTTCTTTAGCCGTTATTTCTTCCATTGCGGCCTTACGACCAACGATCTCCCCATACTTCACACCGACGGTGAACGTAAGCGCGACTGATAGCAAGAAAAGGAGTCCTAGAATGAATACTTCCTTGCGCTCCACAACAAAAAGCGATGGCTTCTTTGACATTGATATCCTCCCACAAGCGTTGCAACAGCCGCATTCAAGTATATAGGGCAAGCCGAAGGGGGGAAAGCTTTTTGACCGCTGGTTCAGTTAGAAATCCATATTAAAGACAATTTTTCTCCCTTAGACCCTCTTAATTTTACCTTAATAGGGCACAAGAATTGCTTTTAGCCGTAAATTATGAATAAGGGAGTTAATTATGAATCGAAAACTGCAAGCCAAAAATCGAAGCCTACCGTATCGATGTCCAGTCTCGTGGAGATATTCCGAACGAGGGCAAAGTCTAATCGAATATGTCATTCTAGTCGCGCTAATCGCGCTTGTATCCGTTACAGCAGTTCGGTCCGTGGGCTCCGTAATTTCAAAAAAGATGAACGAAGTAAAACAAAAAATCCAAGACAAAGTCGAAGTTCGTATTTCACCAAGATAGTTTTTTGCGGGAAAGAGCAAGGACAAATTCTTATTGAAGCCGTAATCGCTTGCTCTATTTTAATTTTTGCTATTTCCGCAATTGGAGCCACTTGGCTTCGATTAGGTGGTCTAATCCAAAAAAACTATCAGCAAGAAAATGAATATCTGGATCGAATCAATCGTAATGAGAGATTGCCAAGGAACATAAATGAATCTGGATTTATCTCTGTTATTGGAATTCTATTTATCTGCCTGGCGACAACAGTTCTTTTTACTGGAATATCTATTGCCCTGAAGCAGCAAGAGCATTTATCGATCAAACATAGACTTCAAGTTTGCGCATTAGAGAGCATAAATCGCCACAGTAAGCTACTTAAAGAACTAAGAAGACTAAATCAGATAATGATTCCACTTCGTGCCACGGTTATTTCTCTCCGAACAGCTAGACTAGTCCCAGGTGCGGGCAGCGTGGTTGCGACTGTTGCTGAAAAGATTGCCTTAAAGTCTCTGAAGCTACTTCAACTCTCTCAGAACAGTTTAATTAAGAAGACTCGTATTCAAAATACTATCGCGATCCGCTGCAGACATAGCAAATTCTCTTCCCATCCACTCATTTGCCGACAGCCTAAAATTCGCCCTCAAACACTTCGTCGCAAAAAAACTCCCTTTCGGGACGTAGCCGGCCATCTCTATCTTACACAAGCAATTCACCAAATATTTACTACTCAATGCTGGAACCCAAAGTCTTTGAGTCGAGATAGTCGAACCAAAATTTCATTATATGGAGATGAATCACTACGATGGAACCACTTAAGCTATGCATACAAAAAATGAAAAAGGCTCTTTACTCTTGGAGACCGTCATGCTCCTCTCTATCTTTGCGGTTCTCTTTCAAACGTCACTGGTCATTTTTGAGCAATTGCAGAGTCGACAAATCACAATCCGACAAGAAAGAAACCGAATTGTTCAAAAATTCGATTCGCTTCCTCAAAAAAGATTTTCGTCCAAGTTCCGTCATAATCACCGCACTACTTATTAGTTTTTGCCTTCTGTCTCTTGTTACGCCTGCGGATGAAGTCGATTCAGAGCTAGAAAAATTAAAAATTCGAGGCTGGATAGGTATTGAATCAGAGTTGATCCCCTGTCGCATCATATTAGATCGTGGTCAATACTATGCAATTTATAACAGCGAACAAATTGAGGAATTCTATGTCACGAATGCCGCCCGCTTCTACACATCCCCTTTAGCTGCAGAACGTTTACTAACTATTCAATCCAACAGAGATATTGATCCAGGGTTTTGCGGAAAAATTTCCTCTCCCAACTTTATTGAATCTATTTAGTTCAAACCTATCCTTAGGAGGCAAAATGCAATTCTTTTCGTACACGCTAATAATTTCGATTTTTTTCAATACACTATTCAGCAATATCTGTGAGGCCAGAAGCAACCTCTATATATTCTCCGAAATTCAGAGTGTTGAAACTGGAGACAGAGCCCTAGATCTATATCAATGTATCCTTGCGAAGACTAATTTTCAGCCAGAAATCTTAACAGAACAAGAAAAAAGGTATCCTCGACTGGATTTAATTGAAACGAGAAAATCCCTTGTAATGAAGCTACATGTAGACCAGGGTGAACAATATCTTCTCCATCGTGGGAAAAAAACAAACTTTGTAACCATTGGTTGCCGGAAGGCAAAAGAGCTCAGCTTTAAAGATAAAAATAAGGGTTTACAGCAACTTGCCCCTAATTGGAGTCTCGATAAGGGGCCTTCATTGATTACTGACACAAGTACACAGCCTAGCTTCTTCAAAAAAAACTGGCCTTGGTTGCTCGGAGGGGCGGCCGTTGCAGTCGCCGCAGCAGTCTTAATTGCCAAAAAGCCTAGTCCCCCCCCAAGAGGATTGCCAAAAACAGTCATTCAGGGAGTGAATATTCGTTAAATAGACAATAAATTCTTCTAAAATAGCTCAACATTTCTACCCTGATTCCGATCACATTAGTGCTGGCTGCTAAATAGCTGGTATTACACAAACATCAAAGAGGTAACTTGATGAAGACAAAAACCTTTAAAACTGGAAAAGTAACATGTAAGTCGTACCTTAAGCCTGTGGGGATGGGGTTCGAAGTTGGCTTTAAACTTGGTCTAAAGACTTTGTTCCTAGGCCACTTTATAAAATCTGCAGAGGCAAACCTTTGGTACAATTTTATGAACCGCGAGATTCGTAAAGTTGGGCAAAAGTATAAGGTAGGACCCAAGCTTCCTGTGACTTGGTTTGCGACATTTATTTCGCAACACCTGACACACAAATACTGCACACATCAGCAGAAGTTGCTCGCTAAAGATGAACGGGAAGCAATTCGCAAAGAAAAAGTAGCTATACGTAAGTACAAACAATGGAATCGCAACTGGGTTCCAAGTGAAAAGAAGCCACTCATTAGGGCAGCCTAACGTCAGCGGCGAAGCTGCCATGATTTGGCAGTTGATCTGAATTTCCTCTGGTCAGCTGCCTTTTTTTTTCAAATTTTTTGCAAACATTTCTGTGGCGAAAGAACTCGGACGATAGGTGATGAGTTCGCTATCGCTAAAACTCCATTCCTCATGGTTCAACCAATTCATTGGAATTAGTGAACGCAGTCGACGCTCCTGATCCTTATCAAAAAACTCATATAACGGGATACAAGAGCGTAGATATTCCGGAACTTTCGCGTCCTGCAGTCGTTTTTTAATTGAGGCATTCATGGATGCATCGTCGCGTTTCATCAAAACACCAAAGCCCTTACGCAGCTCCCACACTCCCAGCACAGACTCAAAAGCAGATCCCATATTCTGCAGACGCTGAAATTGCCTTAACTCTTCCTCCTTCGACCACCACGCCAACCAGCCGCAGGACACCCAAATCATCCCTCCAGGTGCGTTAACTTTGCCAAAGCCTTTCCGCAATACAAGGTTTAGTGCCTCAATATGCTTACGGTAAAGAGATACACCAAGGAATTCAGACCACAGGGATTGCGGTAGCTCTGTAAATTTTGAAATGCTCGCGATCCTGACTCCAGATTTTGGCTCACTGGTAAAGACAGAGGACTCTCTATACGAAGCTACCGCCAGTCCACTCGACCAACTTTTGCGAGCATCTTCTGCAAGATTTGCTAGGCGTTGGACAGCCCCCGGTCTGCGCATCTCTAGTTTAGGAAAAATTTCTGAACGTAACCAATTCCGATCGAAGCGTTTGTCTTGGTTGGTTTCGTCTTCAATCCATTTTAGCTCATTGGTTATAGCGGTGCTTTGGATCTGCGAATCTAGAACAGAAAGCATTGGACGCAGCCAACGGCCTCTACTTGGGGCAATACCACGTAAGCCGCGTAAGCCTGTGCCTCGTAAGATATTCAAAAGTACCGTTTCTGCTTGGTCTCGACTGTGGTGTGCCGTCGCCGCAAAATCTTCCGCCTTCATTAGGAATTCAATCTCTCGATATCGATACTCCCGAAGTTCAGCTTCGCTTTTATGCTCCCCTTCCTTAAACGGAAGTTCAATTAAAGAAAACTCAAACCCATAATCTTCAGCACATCTGGCGACAAAGTTAGCATCTCTTTTTGCCATCCCCCCCCGCACCCCATGGTTTACATGAACAATCTTTATTGCAGAAAATTTTGCCAAGTCGCCCGCTCCCCAAAGCTTAGCCACCAAATCTAACAGAACCATCGAGTCTCTCCCGCCAGATACAGCCAACCACAACGTCGCTCCTTCTCTCATTTGGATTTCAATATTCAAAAAAAACTCACGAATACTGGTCATAATGGAATGCATAGATAACCCCATCGACAAATAAACCTCTTCGAAAAAGTAAAAAAATCAGAGTAAATTAGAATTGATTAGAATAAATATTTAATTACTGCAAACCCACCAACAAGCAAAACTGTAAAAAGAATCGTAAAGGTGTTGAAATATTTTTCCACAACACCTTTTACGGGGGCGCCAAAAAAAAAGAGTAAGGCCCCGACTATAAAGAATCGCAAGCTCCGTCCTAGAGCTGCCCCGACAAAGAATGGCAGTAGCGGCACTGAAAACACACCCGCCGCCACGGTGCAGACCTTAAAAGGAATCGGTGTAAAGGCCGCCATGAATACCGTCCAAAAAGCATTCTCCTCATACAGGACTCCAACTTTTTCAAAAACTTCCGCCGAAGTCACCACGCCAATAAAATATGGCTCCAACCAATACCAAGCAAAAGCTCCAAGGGCATATCCACCAAAGGCACCTATGACCGAAAATGCAGCTGCCAGGAAGGCAAAATGAAGAGCTTTTTTCGGGCGAGCGGCCCCCATAAGCATAAGCAATACATCCGTTGGCACAGGAAAAAAAATTGACTCCGTGAAGGCCAACGTGCAGAGCGCTGGTTGACTGTAACGGTGCTCCGACCATTTTAGTGTCCAGTCATAGGTTTTGCGGAGAAGAGTGAAGGGATTAAGCCAATGAATCAGTTTAATTGATTGTGTTTGCTCCATAGCAGCGCCCTCTTCCAAAACTTGCAGCATCCGAGAAAAATTGGTAGCCGTATCCAAGAGAATTGGTAGCTGAGGTGAGACTTGAACTCACAACCTCCGCGTTATGAATGCGGTGCTCTAACCGGTTGAGCTACCCAGCCAAAAATTGTAGGCGCCAAGCTATATAGGGAGCGCGCTCCCGTCAAGACACAATCGGAAAAAACCTTTAATAAAAAAGCGTTACCTCTAACGGAAAAAATTCTTTACTCCACGGAAAAAACTTTAATTCCATGGTGGAGCTGGTTATACCAGGGCAAGACGCTCAAGGTAAATGAAATGCTCAAAGTAAACGAAATATTTTTCTCGATCCAAGGTGAAGGCACGAGCCAGGGGCGCCCTTGCGTTTTCGTTCGTCTAACTGGATGCAAACTTCGCTGCTCCTATTGCGATACGAAATACGCCTATTTCGAAGGTGAAGACATGGAGATTCCGAATATTTTGACCGAAGTGGCGAAATACGACTGCAGATTAGTGCAAGTCACTGGCGGGGAGCCATTGGAGCAGAAGCAGTGTCCAGAGCTTCTGTCACGCCTACTGATAGAAAACTATGAGGTTTTACTCGAAACTGATGGCGCCGAAGATTTGAGTGTGGTGCCTAAAGGTGTGCGAATTATCATGGATGTGAAAACTCCAGGGTCGGGAATGCTTAACCCTAAAAGCATAAAAAATATCCGCTGGTTAAAGGACAAAGATGAACTAAAGTTTGTGCTTACGACCACGGATGACTACGAATTTGCGAAACGTTTTCTCAAAGAATGTCGTATATCAAAAGATCAGACCATTCTATTTTCGCCGGTCATGGAGTCGATGGAACCACAATGGCTTGCCGAGAAGATCCTTGCCGATCGCCTTCCCGTTCGTATGCAAACGCAATTTCACAAAAGCATTTGGGGCGACCGTCGGGGAGTTTGACAAGACAGCTTAGGTCGCGTAGTTTCAACTCTCAATCTAGGCATAGGTGACGTGCCAGAGTGGCCTAATGGGGAGGTTTGCAAAACCTTTTTTCGGCGGTTCGAATCCGCCCGTCACCTCCATTTA
>JAALKR010000031.1 GCA_011087955.1 Oligoflexia bacterium | reverse complement strand
CTACATTCTCTCTGCCTGGAATGTTTTCGAAAGCCTCGTGCAAACTTGCTTGGCCAAGGATAGCGATATTGTCTCAGCTTACGTTCAAGCTGCTCAAAAAGTACGCGATAGATTAAAGCGGATGAACATCTGTAGGTTTTGCGTACTTTTTTGAGATCAGAGAAATTCTCACATGCCCAAAGTATACTTCTGCGATATTTTTGCGTGGTGCGCATTCTTGGCATGATCCCTGGCACCGGTTCTGTAAAGACTTTCTTGCATTGCTTGCAGAAGTAACGACGTTTTCTGCCTCTAAAACGAGGAGGCCGCGTGCACCAGTGGTCATGTGAAGAATTTTTAGTTCTGGAAGGGCTACAAACCGTGTAAGTTTAGATTCAGGCATAGTGGTTTCTCCTAGGTTGTTTTTGTTTCATGACTGAATTCTACCTAAGATGATTCGACTATGCTTTTTTTACGCTCCGCCTCCCACCCTTAACCGTGAAGAGCCGCATCCCGTTCCGGCGTACCATACGTACGCCTCACGGCTCTCGATGCTTGCCGCCTCGTCTGGGCTGAAGTGTGGAATAGTGGTAAGCGTGAAGAAGCTGAAAAGCCGCCTTTTGCCCCTGTGGGGCGTCGGTATTTCCGTGTCTAACAGGATTCTCACATTGTTTAGCTGTGAAATTACGCTATAGCTGACCTAGAATCTGGGCAATCTGGACACTTGATTCAATAAAAAAATCTTAGGAGTTATAGAAAAATGAGACTGACCCAACTAACCCAACTAAAAATAATGGCTTTAGTGATTCTCTTTGCGAATCCTGCGAGTGCTGTGGCGATGATTAACGGCGCGGGAGCATCGTTTCCATTTCCGGTTTATTCGAAATGGTTTGCTGAATATAACAAGCAAAACCCTGAGGTCCGCATTAACTATCAAAGTATCGGCTCCGGTGGTGGTATTCGACAGCTACTAAAAGGCACTGTAGATTTTGCTGCAAGTGATGCACCAATGAAAAAGAAAGAATTAGCAAAAGCTAAGCACGACGTAATTCACGTGCCAACAGTTCTTGGTGCAGTAACCGTTTCTTATAACGTGGCTGGATTGGAA
Organism: Oligoflexia bacterium; assembly: GCA_011087955.1. Classification (GTDB taxonomy): domain Bacteria; phylum Bdellovibrionota; class UBA1018; order CAIPTA01; family JAALKR01; genus JAALKR01. Next base: position 21,073 of record JAALKR010000031.1, on the reverse strand, counting down.
GCACTTAAGCTTACTGGACCGGTAATTGCGGATATCTTCATGGGTAAAGTTACAAAGTGGAATGACCCAAAAGTTGCTGAACTGAACAAAGGAGCAAAACTGCCGAACGCTTCAATCATAACGGTTCACCGTGCGGACCGATCTGGAACGACATCTGTGTTTACCGATTTTCTGACAAAGATTTCCCCTGAGTGGAAAGAAAATCTGGGTAAAGGCAAGGCGATTAAGTGGCCCGGTGGTTTGGGAGCAAAAGGTAACGAAGGTGTCGCTGGTTTGATTTCCAATACTCCAAATTCAATTGGTTATATTGAGCTTGTCTATGCCTTGACTAATAATATTAAAACTGCCGGCGTAAAGAATAAAGAAGGTGAGTTTGTTCAGCCTTCAGCTGAAGCGGTATCTAAAGCAGCGGCTGGTGTTGTTCAAGAAATGGTTAAGAATAACTTCAAACTATCAATCACAGATACAGCTGGTAAGGGAGCGTACCCAATCTCTACGTTCACTTGGTTATTAGTATACGAAAAAATGCCTAAGGATACTGGCGCGAAGATTCAGAAATTCATTAATTGGGCTCTTAGCGATGAGGGGCAGAAGCTTGCGACTCAGTTAAAGTATGCACCGCTTCCGAAGTCTTTACGTAAGCCAGTATTGTCAAAAGTAAATGGGATTGCACTAATTCACTAGGTGGTTCATAGTGGAGCAAAAGTGGATAGCTTTAGCAAAATACAAATGACGGTATTGTCGATGTTTTCCACCAATGGGAGAGGGCGTCGTCGTGAAATCCACTTTGCTGATCGAGTGTTTTATTACCTCCTGAAGGCTATCGGTGTAGGTATTCTCTTGCTCTGCGCATCCCTAATTATCTTTTTGTACAAAGCAGCTGAACCGGCGATCGCGGAGTTTGGCTGGGATTTCTTTATTACGAATGAATGGGATCCAGAGGCACAGGAATATGGAGCACTCGCATTTATTTGGGGGACGGTGGTATCCTCATTTATCGCGCTCCTTATTTCTGTTCCGGTTTCTGTGGGTGCAGCATTATTTCTCACAGAGCTTTCTCCCAAGTGGTTAAAAGCGCCAGTAGGCTTTTTAGTAGAAATGCTTGCAGCGATTCCTTCAGTGGTCTACGGCCTCTGGGGGATTTTCTTATTAGCGCCATTTGTGCGCGATTATATTCAGCCGATTCTTGGCAACGGGTTTGGTTTTCTTCCATTTTTCCAGGGTCCACCACTAGGTGTGGGTATGCTGACTGCGGGAATTATTCTTGCAATTATGATTACGCCGACGATCACAGCAATTTCTCGAGAAGTATTTCGCTCGATTCCGGACCTACTCAGAGAAGGTGCATTAGCACTTGGTGCCACACGCTGGGAGATGATTAAGGTTGCAGTTTTAAAGACGGGTGTGTCTGGTATCGTAGGTGCTGTAATCCTCGGTTTAGGCCGCGCCCTGGGCGAGACCATGGCTGTTGCCATGGTTATTGGCAATCGCGCTGAAATTTCGCTTTCTGTTTTTGAACCAGCGGCCACTATGGCGTCTGTCATTGCCAACGAATATGCGGAAGCAAATGACGACATAGACTTAGCTTCCTTAGCAGCTGTTGGCTTTGCTCTTTTCTTTGTTTCCTTAATCATTAATACAATCGCACGTTTCATTATCTGGCGTGTAGAGAGCAAGAGTAAGGGCTAGTTCATGGTAGCAGCAACCCCATTAACTGTCACAACCGCTGTAAAACAAGAATTTGGCTTTCGAGTAAGTGATTTTCGTCGATTTCGTTCGACTGCAATGCTCGCAACGATTTGGGGGTTTTCTTTAGCCGCTATTATTCCCCTTCTATTTGTTTTTTATTTTGTGACGTCGAAAGGTGTCGGCGGCCTGAATTGGGATTTTTTCACTGCTTTGCCTGCACCGGTCGGACAAGAGGGTGGCGGTATGGCCAATGCTATCTGGGGCTCTTTAATGATCGTCGGTATGGCAGCTTGTATTGGAGTACCCGTAGGTGTTTTAACAGGTGTGTTTCTGTCGGAGTTTGGTGAAGGAAAATTTGCGGCAACTCTACGATTCACTGTAGACTTGATGACCTCTGTCCCTAGTATTATCTTAGGTCTCTTTATTTACACAATTCTGGTAGTGCCGATGAATGGGTTTTCCGCCTATGCGGGGGCAGTTGCTCTTGCAGTGATTATGTTTCCAATTGTGGCAAAGACAACAGAAGAAGTTTTGAAACTTATCCCGGATCATATTCGTGAAGCTGGCTTAGCTTTAGGGATCCCTCGCTGGAAAGTGATTATCTCCATTGTACTTAAAGGCTCTGTTGGTCCTGTTGCGACGGGAGTCATTCTAGCTGTAGCGCGGGTAATGGGTGAAACAGCTCCGCTACTATTTACAGCTTTTGGTAACTCGTTTTGGTCTGAGAGCCCGTCACAACCGACGGCGACACTACCAGTTGCTATTTACCAGTATGCAATTAGTCCCTTTAAGCAGTGGCATGAACAAGCTTGGGCTGGTGCATTAGTACTAGTAATGATCGTATTCTTTGCGAATTTAATTACACGAGTGATTATGCGTGGTAGTGGAGTGAAGCGGAGCCGCTAGGAATGGACAAACCATGCAAGTGAAAACAAGTAAAGCAAGTAAAACAACAACAGCAGCAAATAGTTTGGAATCTGATAATTCGGAATCTAAAACAATTCTGACGATTCGAGACCTCAATGCCTATTTTGGTGACTTCCATGCCGTAAAGAATGTAAATATGGATGTCGATGCTAATGAAGTCGTCGCGCTAATTGGCCCATCCGGTTGTGGTAAATCAACTTATATTCGTACTCTGAACCGTCTGCATGAAGAGATTGACGGAGCCACCGTTAGCGGAGAGGTTGTGCTGAATGGAGAAAATATTTATGCCGGTCATGCAGATCCAGTTTCTATTCGCACAAAAGTAGGAATGGTTTTTCAAAAGCCAAATCCATTTCCATCAATGACGATTTTTGATAATGTAGTAGCGGGCCTAAAGCTTGCGGGCATTCGCAAGCGTTCTGTGTTGGAGGAGACGGTTGAGCGATGTTTGAAGCAAGCGGCACTCTGGGACGAAGTAAAGGATAAGCTCAAAGAGCCAGGCATGTCTCTTTCTGGCGGTCAGCAGCAGCGCCTTTGTATCGCTCGCACATTGGCTGTGAATCCGCCAGTTGTATTGATGGACGAGCCGACTTCAGCGCTAGACCCAATTTCAACATCCAAGATTGAAGAGCTAATTACGGAGCTTAAGACGCAAGTTACAGTGATTATTGTAACACACAATATGCAACAGGCGTCCCGTATTTCAGACCGCACCGCCTTCTTCTACCTAGGCGAGCTTATCGAGTATGATGAAACAAAGCAGATCTTTATGGATCCGAAGGAAGATCGCACGGAGCGCTATATTTCGGGACGTTTCGGCTAAATTAAATTATTTTCAATTCGTCAACCCACAGGAGCAGGATGTGCCCACCCATTTACACTTTACTCTATCTTCGTCAAATCTCATTCGTTTTTACCCTAAGCAACTTCTTCAACATCTATCTTTACTTTCAATCCAAAAGGAGCCAGAAACTTATCAAGAGTTTCCACTTTTGGAGTGGCCTCTTGTGACAAAATTCTGGATACGCTTGATCTTTCCATTTTCACCAGTTTTGCAAACTCAGTCACGCCCATTTTGGCAATAACATATTTTAGAGCTTCAAATAGCTCCATGCCAGGTTCGTCATCTATGGTTTCCATGATTGATAGCAAGAAACCTCCGCGATACTCAGCATTTCGCAACTGCTCTGAGATATGTTCATCATAATCAATTGATCTACGCATTGTATTCACTCCTATATTTTTTGGCCCTTTTAATATCTCGCTTTTGATTTGATTTATCTCCACCAACCAAAAGTAGAATTATGACATTTTTTATCTCCGCAAAGTACACGCGATACCCCCTCTTTCCATTGAGCAGAGTGTACGATTCAATCCTTTTCAAAGCTGCCTCCTTATTCGTAACACGAATGTTACGAAAGATCAAGTCTGTTTTTCCTCATCATTTCAACCACAACAAAGCGGGCTGTGAGCTTGCAGCTCGCCTGTCTAAACTCATGCACTTAAGAGCATAGTTTTGTGTGAATTTTAAGAAGTTCTGAAATTCAGGAGCCAGCATAAAACCAGAAACATTCAACTCCAATCGTCGCCATAGAAATCGGACCTCAGAAGACATCGAAAAAAGAATCATTAAATTTTCTCTTGAAAGCCCCCACCTCAGTCAAGCAGAGATTTCCAAGCATGTTAAGAAGCGCTTTAAAATTGAAATTAGTGCAGGTGGGATTCGCAATATTTGGCTTCGCTATGAGATATAAACGATGAAACTTACTCCTTGTACTCCTGCCCACGATTGAAATTCCCGATGACGTATGTTTTATCCTTGCCGCACTCTAACGAATCAGAGTTTGGGTTAGAAAGCGTTTTTTTGGTCCAATAGAGGAAGTCTCTGACGTTGCTGGCAGAAAACCACTTACTACTGTTAGTGCTCTTTAGCCCTCCCGCTGAGTACAGGCTAGCGCCAGTTACTACGAAGGGTTGCATACGGTTGACCGTATGTACCCCCATCATGTCTGCCTTGAATCATCTTTCCCTTGGTGGCTCGTAGACGGTTCCAGCGAATATTAATAACAATAGAGGTTTAACGTCTAGGTGTTGGGATTAAGCTTCGTGTAGAGAGTTATGCGCTGACGAGCGGTACCGTCACTCGCTAGCTCAAGGTCGTTCTAGGCAAACATGCCTCGGTACACTCCGCTACTAGAACCTGCTGTTAGACAGGGGCGTGCGCCCAAAGGGTCACAATATTCGTGACCAACGCTAGTTGTGGCGTTATTAGTTCAAGGAAAGTGCTCAAGCTACCGAACTAATTTGGTGGCTTGCGCTGGCCGTGGATCGTTAGTACAAACAAGAGATAAAGATGCAGTACGATCCAAATCAATTCGAAGAAAAATGGCAAAAAGAGTGGATGAGCGCCAAGGTCTATCGCACTCCTGCGACGATCGAGGAGCTTGGTGATAAGCCAAAGGTATATGTTCTCGACATGTTCCCTTACCCGTCTGGTGCCGGGCTGCATGTAGGCCATCCGGAGGGCTATACGGCTACTGATATTATCTGCCGTTTTAAGCGAGCCAAGGGGCATAATGTGCTCCACCCAATGGGCTGGGATGCCTTTGGGCTCAACGCAGAACGAGCCGCAGTACGGGAAGATATTCATCCAGCAAAGATTACAGTTCGCAATATCAATACTTTTCGCCAGCAATTGCAGCGCCTTGGTTTCTCCTATGATTGGGATCGTGAAGTCTCCACAATAGATGTGGACTACTATAAATGGACCCAGTGGATTTTTTTAAAGCTCTATGAAAAGGGCTTGGCGTATCTTGCTGAAGTGCCAGTAAACTGGTGTCCAGCGCTTAGCACTGTGTTGGCTAATGAAGAGGTCAAAGATGGAAAGTATGTAGAGACTGGTGATTTAGTCGAGCGCCGCAATATGAAGCAGTGGATGTTGAAGATTACGGAATATGGCGATCGTTTGCTCGACGACCTGGACGGCTTGGACTGGCCGGAATCAGTGAAAGAAATGCAGCGCAACTGGATTGGCAGGTCGGAAGGTGCTCGCATTCACTTTAAGAGTCTAGCCAATAGAAATATGACTTTTGAGGTTTATACAACTCGACCGGACACGCTATTTGGTGCGACTTATTGTGTGTTGGCGCCGGAACATCCGCTCGTAGAGATGATTACGTCAGACGAGCAGAAATCGGTAGTGGAAGACTACGTGAATGCAGCGAAGCACAAGTCAGACATGGACCGTACCAACGATCAGACAGAAAAGACGGGAGTTTTCACTGGCGCTTTTGCAATAAATCCGGTGAACGGCAAAGAGATTCCAATTTGGGTGGCCGATTATGTTCTTATTTCTTACGGAACTGGTGCGATCATGGCCGTGCCTGGCCATGACGAACGAGACCACGACTTCGCTACGAAATTTAAAATTCCAATTTTGGAAGTGGTGAGTGGCGGAAACAAGCCAATTGAGGAAGAGGCTTTTACGGATAGTATTAACGGCAAACTAGTCAATTCTGATTTTTTAAATGGAATGAAGATGCCAGAAGCGAAGGCGAAGATTATCGGTTGGCTTGAAAAGAAAAAGATTGGTGAGGCGGAAACTCAATATAAACTCCGTGACTGGTTGTTTTCCCGCCAGCGCTATTGGGGTGAACCGTTTCCAGTCGTGCATTTTGAGGACGGCACAGTAGACGTGTTGCCTGAATCTGCTCTTCCTGTGGAGCATCCAAATGTAGATGAGTTTAAGCCAACAGCCGACGGAAAGCCACCATTAGCTCGCGCTGGCGATGATTGGTTGATGGTCGAATTGCCTGATGGCCGAAAGGGCGTGCGAGAAACAAATACAATGCCACAATGGGCAGGTTCCTGTTGGTATTATTTGCGCTATATTGATCCAAAGAACTCAGAAGAACTCGTCAATAAGGAGCTAGAAAAATATTGGATGCCTGTCGATCTCTATGTTGGTGGCGTAGAGCATGCAGTTTTGCATCTATTGTATGCGAGATTTTGGCATAAAGTCCTGTATGACTTGGGCTATGTCTCAAGGAAAGAACCATTCCAGAAGCTTTACAATCAGGGGATGATTCTCGCATTTTCTTACAAGAATAAGGCAGGGAAATATTTTCATCCTTCTGAGGTAAATACAGAAGGTAAAACTCCTGTGCATAAAAAATCTGGTGAGGAGTTAGTCGAGCAGATTGAAAAAATGTCTAAATCTAAACTTAATGTGGTGAACCCAAATGATGTAGTGGCTGAGTATGGAGCAGATTCTTTGCGTCTATACGAAATGTTTATGGGACCTCTCGATCAGGTTAAGCCCTGGAAAACGGATTCCGTCGATGGCGTTTATCGCTTCTTAGCCCGAGTTTGGCGCCTTATTGTTAATGAAGATTCTGGAGGGTTTAACTCTAAGCTCACGGACGCTCCTGGTTCGAGTGAACCTGCGCTTTGGAAGACTTTGCATAAGACTATTCAGAAGGTGGAACAGGATATTGAATCGATGAGCTTCAATACGGCGATTTCACAAATGATGATCTTCACCAATGAAGCCACAAAATCGTCGACGATGCCGCGGGAAACAATTGAACTATTTTTGCAAACCTTGAGTCCATTTGCTCCACACGTAGCTGAAGAGCTTTGGCATCGCCTTGGGAAAGAAGGCTTTGTAGTGCAGCAGCCATGGCCGGAATACGACGAATCGCTGCTTCAGGAAAGTGAGCTAGTTGTCGTTGTGATGGTGAATGGGAAACGCCGCGATGAGATGCATGTGCCCTCTGGGACAAAAAAAAATGACTTAGAGACAAATGCAAAAGAGTTGAAGAAAATCGCACCGTACTTGGAAGGTAAGACGTTACAAAAGACAATTGTAGTACCCAATAAATTGGTAAATTTCGTCGTCAAATAAAATACTTAGGATAGGGTTAATTAAGGATCCATCATGGTCGATAAACGCATTCAGATTATCGAAGATGAAGAAGACATCGTCGAACTACTTCGTTACAATCTACAAAAAAATGACTACGATACCTTCGTTGCCATGAGTGGTGAGGAGGGGATAGAGGCAGTCCATCAAAATCAACCAGATTTAATTCTTTTGGATTTGATGCTTCCAGGAGTGAGTGGTTTAGAGGTTTGTAAGGTTCTTAAGAATAACGAGGATACTCGTCAGACTCCGATCATTATGGTCTCGGCCAAAGGTGAAGAAAAGGACATCGTCACTGGCCTTGAGATGGGTGCAGACGACTATATCACGAAGCCATTTTCACCAAAAATTCTGATAGCTCGCGTGGAAGCCGTTCTTCGTCGAGGAGTTCTGGAAGCTGAAGTTGACACGAACGTTGACGCGTCAATAGAAGCTCGAGGTATTTGGATTCATCCTGGTAAATGTGAAGCCAAAGTAAATGATAAAATGGTCGACCTTAGTCGTACCGAGTTCCAAGTACTACACCTCTTATTGCGACGTCGCGGCTGGGTTTTCACTCGCTCGCAAATTGTGGAAGAGGTGCAAGGCCCAAATTACCCTGTGACCGACCGTGCAGTTGACGTGCAGATTGTTGGTCTTCGCAAGAAGCTGGGCAAGTCTGGTAACTTGATTGAGACTGTGCGTGGCGTGGGTTATCGCTTCAAAGAGTAAAAGCAAGAGTTTACAGTTATGTCAAAACATAGGATACATGGGATACATAGGGCGCGTAAGAAATTATTTTGGCAGCTTTATCCCTCCTACCTATGGATTGCTCTATTTGCGCTGGCCATCATTGTGGTGTTTGCTTGCGCGTCTTTTCGGACCTTTTTTTACGAGAAGACAGTTTCTGACCTACAAGCTCGCGCTCAGTTAATTGCCCGTGAAGTATCCAGCTATCTTCGCCAGGGGAGAGTCTCTGAAATCGACACTCTCGTTAAGGATTTAGGGAAGCGGGTGAATACGCATATTACGATCACTCTTGGGAACGGTCGCGTGATTGGAGATACTGAGTCTAGTTCATCTAGCGAGGAGCTCATCTATGCCACTGTTCCTGTGAAGGATGAGATTGGCAATCGCATTGTTGTGCGTGTGGCGATACCAGTGACTTTTATTCAAAATGCACTTTGGACTATTTATTTAGAAGTGATGCTTGGTGGACTCTTGCTCGTCTTTCTAGTCGCGATTGTTTCTTGGTTCTATTCCCGAAAAATTGCCCATCCGCTAGAGGCCATGCGAATTCAGGCGGAAGCTATTGCAAAGGGAGATTTCTCTTCTATGCCTAGACTCGCCTCGCCGGCAGCCTTTGAAATTGAGTCCCTTGCCCGAGCCATTAACGAAATGGCCACTCAACTAAATAGTCGAATGAGCACGATCACGGATCAAAAAAATGAGCAGCTAGCAGTGCTATCTTCCATGATTGAAGGTGTAGTGGCAGTTGATCGGAATCGTCGAATTATCAACATGAATCGCGCGGCTGCAGAAATGCTTGATGTGGATGCGGAGTGGGCGAAGGAAAAACTTGTAGAGGAAGTAATTCGCATTCCGGAACTGCAGCGATTTATATATAAAATGTCGAATGTTGGCGCTGCGATCGAAGAAGAGCTGACTGTGGAGCGCGATCATGGCGATCGGCATTGGCAGTTACATGGCACGGCTCTACGGAGTTCAGATGATAATGAAATTGGTGGCTTACTGGTGCTCAACGATATTTCACGGATGCGGAAGCTCGAAGCCCATCGCCGAGATTTTGTAGCAAACGTATCCCATGAATTACGAACACCGCTGACTTCGATCAAAGGCTTTCTAGAAACACTGCTCGATGGGGCAGTGGAAGATGGGGAGAACGCACGTCATTTCCTTGGAATTGCTCAGAAACATGCAGACCGATTGAATGCAATTATTGAAGACTTGCTAAAACTTTCTCGTTTAGAAAAGGAAGCGGAAGAGAGTGAGATTCCGCTGGAGTCGGGCAACGTTCGGAAGGTGCTGGAAGAAGCGCTTCAAATGTGTCAGCGTAAGGCAGAGCAAAAGAATATCACGGTGGAACTCGATTGCCATTTCTCTCTGCATGCACTGATGAATGCACCCTTGCTTGAGCAAGCTGTGGTCAATTTGATCGATAATGCGATCAAATATAGTGATGAGGGGAAGACAATCGTCATTCAGGCCTCGCAGAAGGACAATGAAGTAACGGTTTCGGTGAAAGACGAGGGGCATGGAATTGAGGAGAGACATCTCAAACGCCTGTTTGAGCGCTTCTATCGAGTAGATAAGGCACGGTCGCGGGCGGTTGGAGGCACGGGCCTTGGACTATCGATTGTAAAACACGTGGCTCTTGCTCATAAAGGGGCGGCAGAGGTTGATTCCGAGATCGGTGTGGGCTCCACGTTTACCCTCCGATTGCAAAGCGTCTGATAGTTTATTGTTGTGGGCGGAAAGCGCTTGAATTCGAGCTGGCTAGCCGCTAGGCTCAGTCCATGGCTAGACATTTAGAGACAGAGCTGGATTCCTTGAAACGTAAACTACTTGCGCTCTCGGCGATTGTAGAGGAGAACGTTGGTCGTTCCGTGCGTGCCCTGGGGCGCCGGGATGAACAGCTAGCCAAGGAGCTGATCGAGTCCGATCGTGAAATCGATTTGATTGAAGTCGAACTGGAAGAGGATTGCCTTAAAATTCTTGCGCTCCACCAACCAGTTGCGCTTGATCTACGTGTGGTGATTGCTGCCCTAAAGATTAATAACGACCTGGAACGAATTGGTGACCTCGCAGTCAATATTGCTCGCCGAGCGATTGACCTTGCGAAGTTTAAGCCGATTGAAGCACCTTTCGACTATGAGACCATGGCCAAGCGAACGCGGGCTATGCTTCGTAAGGCACTCGATTCCTTGATCGACATGGATTTAGAGGCCGCCTATGAAGTTTCACGCATGGATGATGAAGTTGATGAAATCAATAAAAGTATGTACGGTAAAGTGTTTGAAAAAATTCGTGAGAATTCTGATGATGTTGAGACTCTCATTCTCTACCTATCCGCTTCTCGGCATCTAGAGCGGATCGCTGATTACGCGACTAATATTGCAGAAGACGTAATTTACATGATTGACGGAGCAATCGTTCGCCATCAGCCTCAGGCATAGAATAGTCGTCTAACAAGGGTTTTGAACTATTTGGAAACGTCATGGTGTTCTAGCAATTTCAACACCTTTTTGGATTAATGCTTGCAAGCTATTTGGTTGATCTGGGCGCGTATCCATTAACATCTCTTTTAGGCTCTTAAGATATGGAGTCTTGTCAATTGGCAAACTCAACTGTTGCACGCCAATTTCGAGTGCTTCAAGTGCTATGAGCCATTCCTTTTGATGACGTTTTTTCACCGCCTGTGCGACGTTTTGGAGAGCTTTAATGTGATCAGCTTTATGCTTCTCTATATATTTATCGCTTCGGATATTGCGAAGGGCTGCATATAAATCGAAGAGGTGAGTCTCTTCATCCGTAAACGGACTAACACGGCCTGGGCGAGTCGAGCCCTTGCCCACATTATACTCGCCGAAATCTTCACGATTCGCTGGTCCGCCATGCACGGAAGTAATCATCTCACCTACCGCCATATCAAAGTCACCCCACTCTGGTTGGAAGTAAATTTTCTCGCCGCGCTGTACGGTGCAGCCGCGCCAAGTAATGAAAAGAACATTGCCGCCTTCGCGTTTCCACCCTGCAACCGTACCGATCACAGTAAAACCAGACACAAATTCAAGGCGGCAGCGTCGTCCGCGTTGAATTCCGATTTTGCGTAGGTCTTCATCGGAGGCTTTAGCGCCTGGAATACTAGTTAATCCTTTCCAGCGACCAAACGGAGCAGAAAAACCTTTCGGATGTCGACTACGACCATGGCCAAGGAGTTGGCGAGTGTTATGCGCTAATTGCACTGGACCTGTAAGCTTTAAAAATTCTAGTTTACCGTCGGAGCTCAGTTCGTATTCAGCAATTTGTCCAGAGATTTCAATTCCAGAGTCCATAATTACTGTATTTATAGATTGAGAAATTTCAGCTTTCTTAAGGCCGTCTATGCCCCCTCGACGGAAAGAAAGTGTCTTTTCAAACTCTTCCAAAACCTCTGTCAATTGTCCTAGGTCTTTGGCCACATAAAGCTGCGGTTGTTGCTTTGTAATATCAAAATTCTGTTCCACGCATTCAATCGATAGAGGAATTTTTTTCACTCGGTCTGAAAGGCAGTTCTGACTTTCACCAACAGAGGATAAAAGCCCTGCTCCATAAATGAGTGGGTCTTCAATTGGACCAACCAGACCATATTCTACAGTCCACCAAGCCATGCGACCGACCTTGGCCGCTTCCGAAGTGTGCGTAAGCGATTTTACCGCTGCTTGAAAGCGTTCTTCGGCTCGTGCTGCTTCAGTCAGGTCTGTGTCTGGATTTTCTTTGATGTCTGATAGGTAGCGAATCGCTTCATATAGGTTGATGTCTTCCGTAGAAAAGATCGCTTTCTTTGCCATCTGTGCATAGCGCTTTAAATAGGTGCGGTAATCTGGATCGGCAATAATAGGGGCATGTCCTGCCGATTCATGGACGATATCCGGGGCCGGAGTATATTCAATATGCTCTGCTGTTCGCATATCGGCGGCGATAGCCAAAATGCCCAAAGCTTGGAACTCTAGAAAAGCAGCTGGTGGAATAAAGCCGTTTACTGTGACCGCGCCCCAGCCATATTGGTGAAGCTTCTCATCCATTTCTGAAACTCGTGGAATGCGATCAATAGGGATGCCCGTCTGGTGGAGGCCTTCTTCATAGATCGACACTGCGTGCTTGCGAAAAAACTCTCGGTTCTGACGCATGATGAAACGCCACGCAGCATGATCACGGGTTGTATAAGCCTCATAATCTTGGTCGCAGCAATATTTTTTCAAATATGGCGGTAGATTGTCGTATGTCGTAAGGTCAGTGTATGTCGTAGCCATAGGTGCTTTCCTCAGTTGTCGATAGCTGTTGGCGAGTTTACCTAATTCTTTCAGTCGATTAAAGTATAAATATTCCATAGCTGGTAATTTAGCTAGGAAAGGCGCTTAGAATCCGCCTCTGCGAGCATTCTCTCCACCTCAGCACGCAGATCTTCAGTGCTGACACTCTCTGCTGGAATTCTGTTGCCCACGTGCAATCGAACGTGCCCCAAGAACTTACCGGGGAATCGCCGCCATAAAGGGATTGGGTTGCGGGAAAATAGGCTTTTCCACATTCCAGAAAGCGCTATGGGAATAACAGGCGCTCCAGTCTTCTCTATTATCCGCTCCACACCTGGGCGAAAAATTCCAATTTCACCGTCGGGACTCAAGGTTCCCTCCGGGAATATGCAAAGCAGCTCTCCTCGATTGAGCGTATCCTCTGCTTCCTGTAGTGCTTTCATTAGAATTTCAGGGTTCTCTTTTTTTGGAGCAATAGGAATGACATCAGCTAATTTAAAAAGCCAGCCAGAAAACGGAATATGCATAAAGCGATAGTGCATGATAAATCGAATTGGTCGTCGGGAGGTAGATTGAATGATTAGCCAGTCTACGAAAGTGACATGGTTACAAGCCAGAACGGCAGCGCCCTCTGAGGGAATAAAGTCCTTTCCCTCATAGCGTACGCGATACAAAATTTTGGATAGGGTCCAAACACAAAAACGTAAAGTAAATTCTGGAATGATTAGAAAAATATAAACCCCAACAACAAGGTTTAGCACTCCGTAGAGCAGAAAAATTTGCGGGATTGTTAAACCAACTTCAAAGAGAACCATCAGCAATACAGCGGAAGCCACCATCCCGAGGGCACCCATGATGTTATTGCCAGCAATAATTCGAGCGACTTCATTACTATTTGATCGTTCTTGAATTAAAGTCATTAATGGAAGCATAAAGAGCCCTGCGCTTAGAGATAGAAAAAACAGATCAAGGGCTATTCTCCAAGCAAAGCTTTGGCTAAGGAACTGACTAATACCCATCCCATCGTTGCCATCCTGTAATTCAGGAACCATAATCGAAAAACTGGCTATGAATAAATCAATCGAGGCAATGGTCATCCCAAGGGAACCAAGTGGAACAAGCCCAATTTCTAATTGGTTTCCAGAAAGTCGATCACAGAGCATGGAGCCAGCTCCAACTCCAATCGAGAATAGGGTAAGGAAAAGGGTAATTACATGTTCATTGCCGCCAAGGTATTCCTTTCCAAAAATTGGGAGCGTGGATAATATCGCTGAACCAAAAAACCAAAACCAAGTCATTCCTAGAATAGACAAAAAAACAGATCTATTTCGACTCAGCAAACGAATCATTTCAATTGTTGGTCGCATTGGGTCTAATGAGACTTTTACGTCTGGGAAGTTGGGTACCGCTTGAACATATCGAGAGGCTACAATTCCAAGAGCGGCAAAAAAGATAACTCCGGTGGAAGCTAAGTATTCTCCATATCCGTCCAGTGCGACTGCAATTCCACCGAGGCTGGTTCCTAGAAGTATTGCGATGAAAGTGCCCATTTGAAATACGGCGTTTGCGCTTACAAGCTCTGCCTCATTCATCAATTGAGGCAAATAAGAATATTTAATTGGAGCAAAGAATGCTGATTGAGCGCCCATCAAGAACAATACTAAGAGAAGAAATGAGGGCGAATTGGTAAGGAAGCCTACCACTGCGACACTCATGATACAGAGTTCGGAAATTTTTATTAGACGAACGAGTTTGCTCTTTTCAAAGCGATCTGAAATTTGTCCTGCTACAGCGGAAAAAATAAAGAATGGTAAAATAAAGATTCCGCCGCACATTGCAACGAGTTGTTCCGTATTCAGTCCTAGCAAAGACACGGATCGAAATGTTATCAGAATGATTAGGGCGTTTTTAAAAAAATTGTCGTTGAATGCCCCAAGGAACTGGGTCCAGAATAGAGGCCAGAACTGCTCACGATTCGTTATTTTTTTCACAATCCACTATTTCTACCATTGGGTAGGATTACTATGCAGCTTTGTTTTTTGCAATTTTTTTTTTAAGTTTTACCCTTTGCAGTTTTTTCTTTGTTGCCTTTGGTTTTCTTAGTTTTTCCCTTCCACGTGCGTGGTTGGTAACCGTACTTCAAACCGAGTATTGGGGTGATCAGCATTTTGGATTTTTTTTGGCAAAGCTCTAGAGTATCTTCAACGATTTCAGCGAGAGAATTTGGCTCAAACGGGTCAGCCTCGCCTTTGCGTGAGTAGCTTTTCAAAGACTTAACGATTCTCGCAATTCGAATTACAGTCTTTTGAATTTTTTTGCACATTTTTCGACTTTTTCTTTACTGCCAATATGTTTCTTCCCCAACGATGAGGGAACATTCAAGAGAAGCGTGTATTGCTTCTGATTCAAAAAATGCGCGCGCCTGATAAGTAAAAGAATGCTCTCCAGCATAGACTCAAGGAGTTCCTGCTGTTCCATACCTTGCTGCTCCCTACTCTATTGGCTCATACAAATTTCGCCATAAACCTTCACGCTTGAAATATCGGCAGTATAGGAAGCTGATTTAAGAAGAAAGTGGAGAGAAAGGCTCTCGGCTGAATTAAGTGTGATTACTGAGCGGGCCCTTAGCCTGCAGCAGTTACAATCAGCTCCGGCTGCGACGGCGGCGCAGGAGTGCGCCTTCCAGTTTTCGTTTTTCTTCCTTTAGAATTAATCGAACAACTTTATCCGGATTTAGCTTGTAGACCTCAATTAATTGCTTGAGCGTAGCCAGGGGGGGAGCGCAGAGGCCACGTTCAATGTTGGAGATAAATTGTGGAGAGCTATAGCCCAAACGTGTGGAAATTTCTTTTTGGCTATAATCATTCTTTTCACGGCTGTCTTTCAATAAGTGGCCCAATGTTTTAAACAATTCTCGCTGCATTTTCCAACCTCTCGTTCATATTATAGGGCTAGTAATACCTCTAATGTTGCGCTATGTAAATAGGTCGATTTCGACGATAAAAAGAAATTATCGAAGGTAAATTATTTAGAATAGACGACTCGGAATTTTAAGAACTTGGAGCTCGATCCAAGCGTAGGACAGTTTCCACATGGGTCGTCTGCGGGAACAGGTCAAAACTGTGTACGGAATGTAAATGAAACTCGCCTCCTCTACAAAGCAGGTCTAAATCTCGAGCCAACGTACCTGGATCGCAGGAGATGTAGATAAGCCGCTCGTATTGTTTATTGGAGCACAATTTTTCTATGATTTCTGGGCTGCACCCCTTCCGCGGTGGATCCAAAAACAGAGTCGATTCTGAACGACCCACCAGAGAAAAGTATTCAAATACATCACTTGCCACAAACTCAATATTGTCGACCTGGTTATTGCTAGCAATGACCTTCGCTGCTTCGATGGATTCATTATTGAGCTCAAAGCCAATGCAGGACTTTGCTTTTTGTGCAATTCGACAGCTTAATATACCAATTCCGCAATAGAGATCGGCGGCAGACTGGTCTTTACTAAGTTCGGCCAATTCTATTGCATACTCATAGAGTTCGGAGGCTCCGGCATCGTTCACTTGCAAAAACGTTGAGGGGCCAACTTCAATATCGATACCACTATGCTGGCCTGCTATGGTTTTTTTCCCTTTCAGCAAATGAAAGCTGTCACTAAAAATTCGATTCTTGCGGTCACTGTTGATATTGGCATAAATGGATTCCAGTTTTGGAAACTGCTTAAATAGTTTTCCAGCTAGAATTTGAACCGCATGAGTCAGTTCGGTCACAACTAAGATGAGAAGGAAGGTTTTAGATCCTGGAACTGCACGAATTTGTATATTGCGAAGCAGTCCTCTGCCTGTTTTTTCATTAAACGCCTTTAGTTTTGCCTTGTCTGCGATCCATTTTAGGATTTCTTCGCCGACAGAATTATGGATTAGGCACTTATCAATGGGGACAAAATGGTGAGAGTTTTTCCGGTACATCCCTAGTCGATTGCGGCCTTTCTTATCCTTTCGGTAGGGCATTTGTAGCTTATTGCGGTAGCTAAATTCACTCTTAGATGCAGTAATCCTATAGTCAAAATCGTTAAGGTTTATTTTAGCAATCTTTAAGAATGCATTGCGCACAAGATCTGTCTTGTACTGTAGTTGAGCAGCATAGCTGAGGTGTTGCAAATCACAGCCACCACAATCACCAAAGTGAACACAGGCTGGCTTTGTTCTGTTTGGCGAGGGGGAAAGCGCAGTGATCATGTCATAAACGGAATAGTTCCGCTTCGATTGCAGGAGTTTCGCAGAGACTTTTTCGCCTGGAAGTGCGCCGTTAACAAAGCAAACCTTTCCGTCTGCATCCACCGTGACACCTTGCCCCTGGCTATTCAGGTCTCGAATTTCGAATTTCATTTTATAAAAAATGGGGCACCTTGTCTCGACTATCTTGCAAATCCATGGTCTGCACATACCATGAATTCGTATCGATGGATTGGCCTAAGTGAAGATGAAAATGCAGTGAACCTACACCGTTTCGCCGGTGTAACATCTAGTGATTTGCTCGATATTGCTGAGCTTTCGGAGCCGGAAAAAGGAAGCCTCAAGGTTTGTGCGGCAATTGACGTCGAAACTAGCGGTCTTGATTTTCGTTCCGAAGAGATAATCGAAGTTGGACTGCGGCTTTATTATTTTGAGTCAAGTTGTGGAAAAATTCGTGCCTATGGTGAATCCTATTCAGCTTTGCAAGAGATTGATCGTCCGCTCAATCCAGAGATAGTTCGCTTAACCGGAATTATGGATGAGGACCTTAAGGGACAAGCCATTGATTGGGAGCAAGTGGATTCTCTGCTCAGTCAGGCGGATATTGTTGTGGCTCATAATGCGAATTTTGATCGACCCTTTGTCGAAAAATACTCGGAGGTAGCTAAGCGCGCTCCTTGGGGTTGCTCACTAGATCAGGTGGATTGGAGCTCATGGGGTTTTCCTGTGCGTAAATTGGAAGTCCTGAGTCTCTACCATGGATTTTTCATTCGAGCCCACCGTGCATTAGCCGATGTGGAAGCCCTGATGCATTTACTGCAATTTTTATGTCCAGACAATGAATCCAATACTTATTTTAATTGCTTGCTGGTAGCCGCACGGAAGCCTTTGATTCGCGTGGTGGCTGCGAATTCTCCATTTGAATCTAAGGACCTGCTCAAGCACCGAGGGTATTATTGGGAGCCGAAGGCAAAGTATTGGCATCGAAAAATTTTTAAGGAAGACTGGCAAGTGGAGTTAGAATGGCTCGAGGCAGAGGTTTACTCTGGTGAATTTCGTGGTTACACGCGTGACATCAAACTAAATGAGAATTTTCGTGCTCTCAACTAGGCTTTTTTTTGTCTGAAATCTTAATCGGAATGATTTTTTCAATCTTTGTTTGTTGTAGATAATAAACAAAGATCTCTGATTTCGAAACTTCCGTCAGCTCCCAATAGGAATTCAGCTCAAATGCGACCGTGCCTGCAAATGTCATTTGTGGTGTCATCGGATCCTCCGCATGATAGAGCTCGCCATCCATGATTTCGAGACGAATAAAGCGTGACTTTGTCTTCCGCTCCCGAACGACGGAAAAGCGCAAACGATATTGTACTCGATAAAAAGGGTTATGGTTCTTGATAGAATGTTCCACTGTAATAATACCACGGGTGATATTTGTAATTCCGCTATAGTCGCAGTCCTCTCGGAAGCGAACTTTCGCATCAAATGGGAAAAATGCCCTTTGGTCCGCCTCCTTCTTTTTGGGGCTTGGGACCATTCCAATCATTCGTCGAAACTCTCGTAAATTTAAGCTGCAACGAGTTTCAATCTTCGTTTTTGGTAGGCGCACTTCAGGCATGCTGTTTTGAAAGCGCAATTTATTTTTTCGTTTATGCTTACTTTCGCTACGACCGATTCTAGCAAACGGTGGCAAGAAAATCCTAAGCGACCCTGTAATGGCACGAAACTCGATCGAATTTGAGATTAGATTCATATTAGTTTTTTTCTTATGGGTCGGTTTGAAAATTACGGGGCCTGTATTTTCAGGACCCGTAATTTTAGAGCCAGTGTTTTCAGCTAAGGGTATTTTTTTGGTTATCTTGCTGGATAAGGCTGTGACAGGGAACAGACTCAGTCCTAGGATTGCCATAATTCTTAAGAGCGCTGTAAATCTTAGAGCCACCGAAAATCCTAGAGCCACCGCAAATCTTAGGGTCACCACAAGTCCTATTGCTACATTGGAATTTTTCCTCTTCAATGTCATAGTCATATTGTGGATTATAGCCGAATTTTTTCTCGCTATGCTATACTGCCCGCTGTGAAACGAAAGAAAGAACGGCCTAAAATTCTTTGCTTCTGCTACGGAGTCTCAGAAGCAGATATAATTAAAGTGATTAAAGAAGGCGCTACTACACTTATGGAAGTTCGTCGAAAGACCCAAGCCAATACGGGCTGTGGTGGATGTGGTGAGGACGTGAAGCGACTTATACGTAAACATGTACGGAAACAGACACCGAAACAGACATCGAAACAGGTTTCCAAAGATTCCGGAAATTCTGGAGACCCAGCAGATGGCTAAGGTACTAGTAGTTGGAGGAGCTGGGTATATTGGTTCGCAGACGTCGAAGCATTTACAAAATCAGAATCATGAAATCTTTATCTTTGATAACTTCTCTACGGGCTTTCGAAGCTTGGCAAAATTTGGAGAAATCATTGCAGGCGATATTTGCGATGAGAGCGCCATTGGAGCTTGTGTTGAAAAAATTCAGCCTGATGTGGTGATGCATTTTGCAGCAAACGCCTTGGTTGGCGAATCTGTCGCGAACCCGGCAAAGTACTATCGAAATAATGTTGTCGGAACACTGAATCTCTTGAACGCTATTTGTGAGCATCGTTCTCTCGCTAGGGTTATTTTTTCTTCAACCTGCGCAGTCTATGGAGAGCCGCAATCGGAGTTATCTGAAGAGCATCGCCTGGTGCCAGTGAATCCCTATGGAGAATCAAAACGAGTCATGGAGGAGGCTTTTCATTATTATGGCAAAGCTTATGGAATACGGACTATTTGCTTGCGCTATTTCAATGCAGCTGGAGCAGATCATGATGGAGAGATCGGTGAATTGCACGACCCAGAAACTCACCTGATTCCACGCCTGCTTTTGAAATTGCTTGGTCGATTGCCGGAAAAGGATCAGCTCATGATCTGGGGTGATGATTACGACACTCCAGACGGAACTTGTATACGCGACTATGTACATGTCGAAGATATTGCTAAAGCCCACCGCTTAGCGATGGAGAAATTACTCTCTGGTGGTGAGTCTTCGGTTTATAACTTGGGAACTGCTAGGGGATATTCTGTTCGAGAGGTCATTGCTGCCGTGGAAAAAATTACAAATGAAAAATTAGAATTGCCGACTGGGCCAAGACGTCCAGGTGACCCAGCAAAACTAGTGGCTAGCTATGGCAAGGTGAAGTCCGAATTAGGTTGGGAACCGGAATATGATCTCAAGGTTATCGTCGAAACAGCATGGGCATGGCTGAAGACGCAAAGGGATGCCGACAAGTGAAACAGGCATTCTTTCTAGACCGAGATGGCACGATTAATTTCGATCGAATCTATATTAACTCTCCGGAGTTGATAGAATTGATCCCAGGAGCGGCGAAAGCAGTTCGAAAAATTAAGGATTATGGATATGAGCTAATCGTAGTTACAAATCAATCTGGAGTTGCCCGCGGACTAATTAAGCCAGAGGTATTGCCGCAAGTTCATTGCCGCTTGAATGAGTTACTGGAAGAGGCTGGCTCACCTAGGATTGATTATTTTTTTGTCTGTCCGCATCACCCAGATGATGCTTGTGATTGTCGAAAGCCGAAACAAGGGCTAGTAAATCAAGCGGTGGAGAAACTCGCCCTCGATGTGGACGAGTGTTTCTTTATTGGTGATTCCCATGTGGATGTATTGTGTGGGAAGCGTGCGGGTTGTAAAACTGTTTTGGTGCGTACGGGTAAAGGTAGCGGTATTGAAGAGAAACTGCAAACAGCCACCGACCTTAAAAATGAGCCACCGGATTTTGTGGCAGATAATCTTTTATCGGCAGTGGACTGGGCACTCCGATCGCGTAGCCTTCGCTCTATGTGAGAAAGTTTTATCAGGGGCCCTTTACAAGGATGGAGTTTTAGTAGAAAGTTCATCCAACCAAGAGGGAGTTGCCTAGGCTCTGACCCACAACTTTTGGGCGTATCTCTTTGGGCTGCCTGGAACATCTTAAACATCGACTGGATGTCTTTGTCGCTGATGTTCCATATCCTATTAGAAGCCCGATTTCACGGCATCTACGGCGTCGACTGCACCTAAGCCTCGCGCTCGACGTACTTCTAGTTAGAAGCCCGATTTCACGGCATCTACGGCGTCGACTGCACCAAAGCCTCGCTCGACGTACTTCTAGTACGCCTCGCTACGTCTTTGTCTAGTCTACTTGTATCTACCGCAAACTCTGGCTTCTAAACTATCTAAACCCTCTAAACCATAG
>JAALKR010000030.1 GCA_011087955.1 Oligoflexia bacterium | reverse complement strand
CTATGGTTTAGAAGGTTTAGATAGCTTAGAAGCCAGAGTTTGCGGTAGATACAAGTAGACTAGACAAAGACGTAGCGAGGCGTATTTTAATGCGCCAACCTAAAGAGCGACGACTTCTTTTACTTCAGGAAGAATCTGTTGCAAGCGCTGCTCAATGCCCATCTTCAATGTCGCTGTTGAGCTTGGGCAACCCGCACAAGCACCCTTCATGTAGAGATAGACAATCCCGTCTTCATAACGCTCAAAGACGATGTCTCCTCCGTCCATAGCAACTGCGGGGCGAATATCTTTGTCGATAAACTCGATAATCTTCTGCTCGGCTTCAGAGCCTGTTGCCTTTGGCACCTCGGTAAGGCTTAAATCACTTACAGCCTTTTCCCCCGATTCAATATGCGACTGAATAGCGGCTCGAACTTTCGCGTCGACCTCTTCCCAATCCCCATCTTCCGCTTTAGTGACCGTTATATAATCACGGCCAACCATACAGGACTCTAGTCCAGAGACCCTTAAAACTTTGCCAGCCAGAGGAGAATTAGCCTCCGCCTTTGCTAGATCAGAAAATGAAGCGGATCCACGCTCCAACAAAACCTGCCCATCCACCACATACTTCAAGGCATTCGGGTTAGGTGTAAATTCCAGGCGAATATCAATAGAAGTCATGCTGATCTTACTAGCATGAATTACGCGCCAAACAAACTGTAATAGCGAAGAGCCTGCCCTCAAGCAGGCTTTTCCCTAATTTATGAGCGCATTCAGCTTGTTATGTATCACGTCCCACTGCTAGACTAGAGCCCCGTAGTTAATAGGAGAGCCACATGCGTATTACCCTTTATATTCCTAAAATTTTTTGCATTTCCATTATGAGCATTTGTTTTATCTCTTGTTCCAGCCAAAGAACCCTGCCGACGGGAATACAGGTAGGCCAAAGGTCCACTCTGCTAAATGGACTTGAGGTGCATGATTACAAGCTAAAAAATGGAATGCGACTCATCCTGGTCCCTAACCACGACGCACCGGTATTCTATATTCAAACTTTAGTGCAGACGGGCTCCGTGCAAGAGGCTCTAGACAAGAAACTAAAGCGCACTGGACTAGCCCATTTATTTGAACACATGATGTTCAAAGGAACTCCGAAGTACCCTTCGGGCAAATACGATAAACTCCTGAGCGCTGCCGGGGAAGTGGGGCTAAATGCCACTACCTGGTTTGACCGAACCAATTATTTTGTGAACCTCCCTGCAGAGAAAATAGAGCTGATTCTCAAACTGGAATCAGATCGGTTTGAAAATCTTTATATTGATGAAAAACTTTTCAAGAACGAAATTGGCGCAGTCCTTGGGGAACTTAAGTTGGGTAAGGATCGTCCAGGCACTGTAGCCTACGAAGAGCTCATGCGCCTTATTTTTGGAAATCATCCCTATGGACACCCGGTGATTGGACTCAAAGATGACGTGGCCTCATTTACGGTTGAAGAGGCTATTTATTTCTACAAGAAATATTACTCGCCCAATAACTTCACCATGCTGATTATTGGTGACATTGATGTCGGTCGCACCATTCGCTTAGTTCAGAAATACTACAGTCATATGAGTTCACAAAAAATTGAGCCCGCTGAGCTTCCAGAAATCCCTGGGCAGATTCGTTCGCGGTCGAAAACTATTACTCACCACGCGGCTAAAAACCGAAGCCTACGAGTTGGATTCCAAATTCCACAGTATAACCATGTGGACGCTGTGCCCTTACAATTGTTAGGAACAATTTTAGGTGATGGAGACGGAGCCCTTTTGCAGCGAACAATGGTGGACGCCGGTCTTGCAAGCTCCATCTCCGTATACTCCCTCTCGTTGAAAGAGGCGGGCGTCTTCGCCTTTAATGCAGAAATACGACCTGGGGTTAGTAAGAGTAGTATCGAAGATGCTATCTGGTCTGGAGTCAAAAAAATTGCCTCTGGAAATTTCACTGATCGGGAGTTGAAGCGAGCAAAGAACGCTAATCTCCTCTATAACTATTACCAAATTAACTCCAACAGCGGCATTGCAGGTGCTCTGGTCGAAGGTATTCTAAATTCCGGCGACTATAATCGATTTTTCACAAATTTAGACGAGCTAAAGACAGTGACTCGCCAAGATATTGTTCGAGTCGCAAGCCACTACTTGAAGAAGAAAAAATCCTCTACAATCTACATGACTCCGGAGAAAAAGAATGCTCAGAATGCTCAGAATGCAATCAAATAAAAATTTAAAAATCAGTGTAAGTCTTCTAGCTGCCTGCTTTTGTTTGCTTTCAACCTCGGCGGAAGCAAAGTTAAAATTGGAGAAAGTTGGCTATGGAGCGAGCAAAGGAAACTTTCTATTTGAAAACGACCCTCGTGCATTGGTTAGTTCTGTGCAGTTAGTTTTTCATACTGGAAGTGCGCATGACTTAAGAGGCAAGGAGGGGCTCACAGCTCTAGCTTTTGATTCGATCCTAAGGGGAACTACAGGCAAAAGTCGGGATGCTTTTGCTGCGGCCATTGAAGGTCTTGGTGCCACCATCCAGGCAGGCACTCGATATGATCGCACAGAAGTTTCGCTCTACACAATCAGCGAAAATTTAGAAGCTGCGATTCGCCTACTAGCGGAAGCCATTCTAGAGCCCGCGATTCGACCAGAGGAGTTTAGCCAACTTAAGGGCGAGCACCTCGCAAAACTGAATCAAACCCGATCCCGCACTACCGCACTACTATTCCGAGCCTTTCGCGCGAAAATTTTTAATGGCACAAGCTTAGCGCACAGTCCAGATGGCACCATTCGTTCGGTCGAGAGTATTTCCAGAAGAGATATTCGTCCATTTTTAAGCCGCCACATCAATGCTGACAACGTGGCAGTAGCGGTCAACACAAACGTCAATGAAGCAAAGGTCCGCGCGTGGCTAGAAAAATATTTCCGAAGACTACCTAAAGGCGCGCCTGCACCCACTATTAAAATCAAGGCGGCCCAGAAAAAGGGCCGGCACCTTTTAATTTTCGATCGAAAAAGTACAACTACTATCTCAACTATCGTTGGACATTTTTCATACCCATCAACCTATAATCGGAGTCTAGAGGCTGACATTGGAAATTTTGTCTTAGGCGGCGGCGGAATGGTCTCTCGCCTATTTGATGAGCTTCGAAATAAAAAAGGCTGGACTTACGGTGCGTCCAGCGGCCATTACTTAGATTCGCCTAGGAAGTACGGATCAGTATTCACTTTATACACATTCCCCGCAGCTGAATAT
This sequence comes from Oligoflexia bacterium, assembly GCA_011087955.1. Classification (GTDB taxonomy): domain Bacteria; phylum Bdellovibrionota; class UBA1018; order CAIPTA01; family JAALKR01; genus JAALKR01. Next base: position 19,515 of record JAALKR010000030.1, on the reverse strand, counting down.
TACGAGAAAGCCATACCTAAAGCGGTTGAAATTTACGAGAACTTTGTAAAGAACGGCGTAAGTCGAGATGAGTTTAAACTGGCAAAAAAATCGATGGGAAATTCCTACGCTTTTTCATTTGCCAACGCCTCATCCCGTATGTCGAATCGACTATATGAATTTATCGACGGCTCTCCATTTTTAAGCGTCTCAAAATATCGGGATCGTCTAGCTAAGCTCACTCGCCCGAAACTCAATCGAGTGATCCGAAACAGCTTCGAGGCCAAAAATCTATTTATCGCAGTAGCTGGCGACAAAGATCAGTTGGTTAAACTAAAGGACAAGATTCCAGGTGTTTTGTCCGTGACTATTCTGCAAGATCCAATCGAGAGCCTGTAGCTTTTAACAAGAAATTTAGCCTAGCTCACGTCAGCTAGAAGCTAGGAGTTAAATTGCTTGAGATTAATGGCATTAGTAGCGTGTATTTACCGAATCAATCAGGGGCCCAATCAGAGCACTTGATGGTGGTTTTACACGGCCTTGGAGACAGCCTGGAAGGGTATCGCTTCCTGCCGGAATTTTTTGGGGTGAATAGATTTGACCATCTTTTGCTAAATGCTCCGGACGACTACTATACCGGCTTCTCTTGGTTTGATATTTATGGCGATCCGGCCCCAGGTGTGGCAAGATCTCGTGAGCTGCTTTTTTCTTTGGTTCAGCAATTGGAAAATCAGGGTTATTCACCGGAGAAATTAATTTTTTTCGGATTCTCCCAGGGCTGCTTGATGGTGATCGATTTAGCTTGTCGCTACCCAAAAAGCTTTGCAGGAATTGTTGGCATTAGCGGTTATGTGTGGGAACTTGAAAGCTATCCGGCAGCGTTTTCTCCGGCAGCAAAAAAACAAAATTTCTTTGTTACTCATGGCACCTTGGACCCGGTATTACCCATTGGCCTTACTCGTAAACAGGTGTCTTCACTAAAAAATATGGGCTTAAATATCTGCTGGCAGGAATACCTCAAAGACCACACCATTGACCCAACCCAAGAAAAACAGGATATCGCAAGCTTCCTAGTGGAAACGATAGACGAAATTAGTAGTTAAATGGAAGGGCGTGATTCTCATACTCGATCAATTCATGCGTTGGCGCCGGAGTTGTTAGAGCCCCCGGGTTTGCCAAGTTCGGATTTAGAGTCGCTGGGGCTGAGGCTGGCGCTGAGGGCGCCGGACTACTAGCCACTTTTCGTTCCTGGATTTTCTTTTTTGGAACAGCTGGCAAACAACGTTTATAGGGCCGGTTCAAATAGTTGTCCAATGTCTTGGATGACTTCATTGGTACAACGGAGATAAATATATTGTCATACTCCTCGTCCGTCGTGTCCTTATAGAAATATAGACTGGCTTCCGGAGTGAAATTGGCAGGGGCCAGCACTCGTCGGCAGAGCTTCTCTTTTCGCAGCGTGAAGTGATAAGAAACCAGTAGGACACGCCGGCCATTATGCATCGTCGTCTTTGCTGAGATCTCGATCGGCTCTTCCTTAGAATAGACATGAAATTCAAGGTGCGGGGGCGTCCCCCACTCAATAATGTCTACCCGCGGGTAATACTTACCGTTGTAAATGTGCCCATTAAGTACCGGATATTGCTCACTCTCCGAAGCTAACGGAAAAGCACAAAAAGCGACTAAAGAAAACAGGATAAATCGGCGGCTAATGGGCAACATACCAATCCCTCTAAAACTTATCGGGGACAGAAATCCTACCCTTAAGCGTAATCTCTACGGAGACGGTGTTCTTGACCTTTCCTAATGAATCGGCATATTATTGGGAGTAACAGAAAAGCAGGTCCAATGAGAAAATTTATTTCCCTTCAGGCTCTATTTTTGACTTTTGTGATAACGATCGCGTTTAGCGGTACCCACGCTGAGGCCAAGAAAAAAGACGATAACTCTTTCTTTCAGCTAGATGGGCTGACTTGTGAAAAAATTATTCCGCTTATGCACGCCTTTTCTCGGGCCCACATCAAGGACCAAAAATTTGATAAAGACCTCGTCAGCCGCATTGCGGATCAATTTGTAAAGCGCCTAGACCCCTCTAAGAATTTACTGTTTCAATCAGATGTAGACGAAATGAAGAAGGTGGTCCGTGAGTTTTTACAATCGCGCAATGACTCGGATTGTAGCGGCCTAAAAGAGACACCTAAAATCCTTACAAAGCGCTCGGAAGAGCAATTAGCGTATGCTCGATCCGTCCTTACCCCCAAATACACGTTTAAAGAAGACATTGAAATCGTGATGGATACAAAAAAGCGAAAGCGTGCACGAAATAAAAAAGAGAACCAAGGTCGGCAATTGAAGCTGATTCACTTTCAGGTTTCAAACTATATGCTCAACGATATGAAGCTGAAAAAAGCCCGTAACAAACTCGTCCATCGATACGAGCTAAACTTAAAACGAGTGAACGAATTTACGACAGCGGATCTATACGATTCGCTTATCAATGCATTTGCTTCAGCTCTCGATCCGCATTCGAGTTATCTCAGTAAGGAAGTCTTGGAGGACTTTCAGATTGCTATGAGCCTTAGCCTAGAGGGGATCGGAGCCTCCTTAACTTCGGAAGATGGTTACACTGTTATTCAAGAGCTTATTAAAGGTGGTGCTGCTGCAAAGTCTGAGTCGCTTGAGCCAAAGGACAAAATTTTAGCTGTAGGTCAAAACAAAAAAGGTAGCATGACAGATGTTGTGGATATGGATTTACGTGATGTAGTGAAATTAATTCGCGGAAAATCTGGTTCTTATGTGCGCCTGAATATCTTGCGCCAGGGTAAACACGCAAAAACGTTTACAATCACTTTGAAGCGCTCAAAGGTGGTGCTCGAAGATGAGGCAGTCCAACTTACATTCAAAAAAATTAATGTTGGTAAGAAGGAGTTGAAACTTGCTCACCTTACACTACCTTCGTTTTATGGAGACGCAGACCTGAGGCGTTCTTGTTCGAAAGATGTCGCTCGTGCCTTAGAGAAAGTAAATGCGGAAAAAGCAGACGGCCTTGTGCTGGATTTTGCGCGTAATGGTGGCGGACGGCTAGAAGAAGCCGTTCGCATCGCTGACTTCTTCGTTGGTCGCGGAAAAATTGTGGCTACAAAGAACTCCCGCAAGCAGGTATCTAAATTACCGTCGATTGCGGAGGAAGACGGGCGTGTCCAATACCGTGGGCCGCTTGTTGTCTTGACTTCTCGGTTGAGTGCTTCGGCCTCTGAGATTGTTGCTGGAGCACTGAAAGATTATAAACGCGCACTGATCGTAGGTACGGACCACACATACGGGAAAGGATCCGTTCAGGCCGTGCTACCTCTCCCAAGCGTAGCTGGCGCGATTAAAGTAACGACAGGGCTGTTTTTCCTTCCTGGTGGAAAGTCCACACAACACTCTGGAGTTTTGGCGGATATTGAGTTGCCGAGCATTTTAACGGGCGACGATATTGGCGAGCAATACCTAGATAACTCCCTTAAGCCAGACGCTATTGCGAAGTTTATTTCACAGACCGCCAACCCCATGATCAAGGGAAAGTCGGCCTATCAACCGATTACAAAGACAGAGATTGAAGAACTAGCTCGTGCTAGCAAAGAGCGTGTAGTAGAGAATAAAGGCTTTATTGAAATTGGGGAGGAGTTGAAAGAACTCAAAGAGAATAAAGGCATTGTGAGGCTTGCTGAAGTTCGAAAGAAGAGCGCAGAGGACAAAAAGAAGAATGGTGGCAAAGAAAAGACCGCCAAAGAACGCCGGGAAGAGCGAGATGCTCCACAGATTTCCGAAGCTATGAATGTACTGGCTGATTTGATTGCTCTTCGCCGAGGTTGGGCGCGCAGTCCGATTGCAGTGCTGGACTGACCACGGGCCTGGAAAGCTTCTAGAGCCGCAGGCGCTTTCCCTTCCAAATCATATAGGAAGCAATTACCCAAGCTGCTAGTGCCAGTGCCGCGGCTATCGCCAAACTCAACCTAATAGGGATATCGCCTTCCCCAAGTACAGACTGACGAAAGCCATCCATCATATAAAAAATTGGGTTAAAGCGTGAGATCGTTTGCCATGCCGACGGCAACATCGATATCGGATAAAACATTCCGCCCAAATAAATCAACGGCACAATCAAGAAATTTGTATACATTGCTAATGCATCAAATGTGTTTGAAAGAATCGCTGCAATTAAGCCAAATTGAGCGAAGAGAAAACTAGTTAAAAAAATGAACATAAATGACATCACAGGATTTGCCCAGGGCAAGTCAGTAAAAAGCATGGAAATTAGCCATATAACGACCCCAACGGTAATTCCACGCAGCATTGCAGCTAAAGTAAAAGCTAAAGAAAAACGAAACGCTCCAATTGGCGTTACCAGTAACTCAACAACAGATCCCAAATACCGATAGAAAAAAAGTGATGATGAAGTATTAGCAAAGGCATTTGTCACTACACCCATTAAAATCAAACCGGGAACAACAAATTGAATGTAAGAAAAGCCCTCCAAGATAGATAATTGCCCACCTAAATGTACACCAAAAACAAATAAATATAGGGATGCAGTTACTATAGGGGTTATGACTGTTTGGGTTGCAATAGAAGTAAAGCGCAACACTTCCCGCTTAAGCAAAGAGTAAAACGGAAGCCAGGGGAAAAAGATATCATTTGGTTTATAGTTCACTAGTTAGGCTTCCTTCTTCTGTAAACCGAATAAAGACTTCTTCTAAGGAGGGCTTTTCTGTTTCAATATCAGAAACGACCAACCCAGAATTAGAGATGCCATCAAGAACTGTCGAAGCCGAGCAGTCCAAATCTAAGCAAAACTCTAATCCGTGATTTCCATAAATTTTCTTAGGGGTAAATCCTGTAAGAGCCGCTGGAATATCACTTATCTTATCTGCAACGCGAATGCGCAGTTTTTTCTGTTCGAACGTTTGCAATAAATCTTCTTTCTTTTCGCAGGCAACAATTTTTCCTTTGTTCATGATAGCAATTCGCCCGCACACCTCTTCTGCCTCTTGTAAGTAATGCGTCGTCAATAAAATTGTCGTTCCCTCTCGATTCACGTCCTGTACGAAATCCCAAAGGGTACGACGCAACTCCACATCCACACCAGCCGTCGGCTCATCTAAAATCAGCAGTTTTGGTCTATGGATTAAAGCTTTAGCCACCATATACCGGCGCTTCATTCCACCAGAGAGTTGATTTGTTTTCTTATGAATGTGGGGACCCAAGGCCAAGCGATCAATTAAGAGATTCGCCCACTTTTCATCATAGGGGACACCATAATATCCAGAGTGTAGGCGCAAAGCTTGGGCGATGGAAAAAAATACATCTAAGGTTACTTCTTGGTGCATAACCCCGGTCATACGACGGGTGTCCATATAGTCGTCAACGACGTCCTTGCCAAAAACACGGATTGATCCAGAACCAATATGACTCACTCCGCCAATCATATTAATGGTCGTGCTCTTTCCCGCCCCATTTGGACCGAGCAACCCAAAAATCTCACCCGGCTCAATATCGAAATTGATTCCTTTGACAACTTCGACGCCATCAAAGCTCTTGTGTGCACCATTGATTTCTAACGCTTTTGACATAGACTGGCACAATACCGAAAAGAAATTTCGTGGTAAAGCAGGAATGCGGAGATGACCCATTAATGAAGGTACTAATAATTGCAGACACCCTAACGGACTTAAACCCTTCCAGCGATACGGGGCTATCATTGGCAAGAGAGGCCATTCGGCGAGGCTACGATTTGTACTGGTCGACGCCAGAGGAAATTATTGTCGAAGCAAAAACGGTTGTAATTTTCGCTACAAAGGTATCGGAATGCCCGGAAGAATCTTTGCCCACACGAACTGAAGATAATATCCGATTAGTAATATCCGACCTAGATAGTCTTTGGATTCGCAAAGACCCGCCCTTTGACTCTAGCTATTTGAGCATGTGTTGGAAGTTACGCTTATTGCATGAGGAATTACAAATCCTAAATCCCATTGAGACGCTTTTAAGCTTTCACGAAAAAATGATTCCGATCTTTGCTGCGAAGGCAGGGGCGTTTCCTGCAGAATTTGTTCTGGATTCCTATATCGGAAAATGTAAAGAGCTAGCAAAGTTGCCAAGCGTTCAAGAAAAGCTTGGCAGACCCTACATTATTAAACCTTGGCTCGGCCATGGCGGCGAAGGCATTCGGACGATGGAAAAAAATCTGAGCAGTACCAAAGACGCAGACGATATCATCGCACAAAAACTCATTCAAGACATTGCCGAAGTCGGCGACCGTCGAGTTTTATTTATCGATGGTGAATATGTAGGAGATTTCGTACGATTTCCAAAGAAGGGATCCATTATTGCAAACCTTGCACAAGGCGGAACTGCAGAGATCAGAGAGCCAGACTCTGAGTTGCGCTCATTGTTTGATAAATTAGGTTCCTATTTGAAATCACAAAGCATCTTCCTTGCTGGAGCTGACTTTATCGGAAATTACTTAACGGAGGTAAACATCACAGCCCCGACTGGATTTGAAACCGTTCGTAAACTTACGGGAAAAAATTTAGCCGAAATTTATGTATCTAAAGCAGAGGTACTTTCCTTGGCCTAGGTGTTTGGTTGAGGATCATTCTTTCAGGAATTTGTCCTGGCCCAGGCACTGAATTTTTCTCCACGTTCAATAAACGAACTAAACTCGTCTAAGGAAGTTCCGCCCGGACTCAAAAGAACCAGGTCTCCTTTTGAGCTAATTGATTTTATCTTCCTCATCAATTCTTTTAGCGTTGGAAATTGTTCACATTCAATTCCCAGCTTTTTCAGTCCCAGTCTTCCCATAATCATTTCTCTAGCCTCGCCAAAAACGATAATTTTTTTTATTCGCGGAATTACTGGAGTGAGATTTTCCCAAGGAAGCCTCTTATCCCTACCTCCCAACAGTAAAACGATTGATCGAGAGCAAGAATCCAAAGAAGTCACTGCCGTTTCAATCGATTCTATATTGGTTGCCTTGCTATCATTTACATACAGCCTTTCAGAAAATTCTCCCACTCGTTCCAAACGATGAGGTAAACCGGAGAAATTGATTAGACCTGACTCATACCCCTTAATGCCTAGCTGGTCTAAGACCTGGGCTACAAATGATAAATTCTGATGGTTGTGCTTCCCAAGTATTTTTGCAGACTGAAATTTTGCTTCTTTTTCCGGTGAAATTACATGATAGTCACTGGAGTCCGCGTGGGAGGCAGCAAACTTTAATAACGTAGTGGAGGCGGCATTAATTATTAATGGACTCTCGGTGCGTTCAGAAATCGACCACTTTGTTTCATAATAATGTTCTAGAGTTTCATATCGCTCCATATGATTGGGTGTGAGAGCTGAGATTAGAGCCAGATCTAGATTCAAGGCAAAGGCATTCTCCAGCTGGAAACTGGAAAGTTCTAAAATTATAAATTCTGCTCGTTCTCGATTACCATCTACTACTTCAAGGGCGTAGTCAGCCAGTGGAGTTCCAAAATTACCGCCTAAAAAGCAGCTATGTCCGGCAGCACGAATTCCAGAATCCAAAAGAGCACAAATAGTGGACTTTCCCATTGATCCAGTGACACCAATTATTTTTTCCGAATCGAAATACTTTGCTGCAAGGGAAATTTCGCTTTCAATCTTTCCGCCAGCACGAACAAAAGCTTGAATCCAATTTAGACTTAACGGTACCCCAGGAGAAACAACAAGGATGTCCGGTTTCTCTGAGTTCATCATTAGCTCTGCGTTGGAATAATCAGCTTTTTTATTCTCATCGAAGCTAACAATATGCTTTGCTCCTAATTTTTGGAGCAGGGAAATGGCTGAATCTCCGCTCTTTCCGAGGCCAATAATTGCGAATTTTCCTTCTGATTTCCCCTCTAATTTCAGTAGGTTTTTGCTTTTCATAGTCTTTTATTTTTCATGGTCTTTTGCTTTTCACGGGCTAAGGTTACAATATACATATGTATCGAGGCTTGCAAATAGCTAACTTTAAGAAGCTGACGGGAATCAGGGAGTTGGTTAAAATTAGAATTTTGCTTGAAATAGAAGCAGTCGTCTGTGTCGCTTTGTTTCTGATGGCTCCTGGTGCGGAGGCCTTTTTTAATCTTGACTCAAAAGATGAAGGGTCGGCAATATGCCGACTTGTGGGGAAAGTCACGTCATCTGTCCGCTCTTCCAGAGGTAAAGCTAAAGGGTTCAAGGGAGTCTCCGATAAAATTAAGATACAATTTGATGCGGACAACTCAAAGAAGTGTGAGCGTATGATTCGCTCCTATTGTCGCGAAAATATCCTAAAATTGAGAGACAAGCCCAATGGGCTAAATGGGGTTTTCATCCCGGCCTATAGTCGTGAGAACGATACGCGAGAAAAGAGCGCTAAAGGTGAGCCAATTCCGTCGCATAAATACGAAGTCACTGAGTCCTGCCAGATTATCGTTCAGTAAATCCTACTGGTTGTCGAAGCATTGGATCACCTAAGCACTTCCGTTTTAAAGACGTTTTTTAGGTGACGGATCTTTCCTAGAGCAACCTCATCCTCTAGGCTTCGATCTCCAAGCAGTTCCTTAATCTTCGGCAAATCTGCGCGCAGAAATGGGTTGCAGGCAATCTCATCTTTCATCAGAGAAGGAACCGTTGGCTCGCCACGTGCGCGCTTTTGCTTTGCTTGTGCAACAAAATCCTGCAACGCTTTATTGTCTTTCTCAAATTGCATCGCAAACTCAGCATTCTCAAGCGTATATTCGTGTGCGCAAAAAATTCTTGTTTCTTCCGGCAATGAACGTAGAGTTTTTAAGCTGTTCCACATCTGATCCGGAGTTCCTTCAAAAAGAAATCCGCTTCCCAAAGAAAAAATAACGTCTCCGCAAAACAGTGCATGAGATTTGGCAAAATAATAAGCAATATGGCCGAGAGTGTGGCCTGGAACAAAAAATATTTTTGCCGCGGATTCACCTAATAGAAAAGTATCACCATCCTTAAGTTCTTTAGACATACCTGGGATACGATGTGAATCATAGCTAGGGCCGACAATTTCACAATCATATTTGCGTACTAAGCCGTTATCACCACCGATATGATCACGATGATGGTGCGTATGAAGAATATAGTCTAAATCAAAATCTAGCTCTTCAAGCTTTTGAACAATAGGGGCTGCTTCCGATGGGTCAACTACTGCCGTAATGCGAGAACGCTCATCATGCAGAATGTAGTTGTAATTATCTTTCAGCGCTTGAATTTGATAAATTTTCATCATCAGCCCTTATGATGCCGTCTTTGAATTTGCTGCGCTCTGGCTTTCGCTTGCTCAAAAATTTTAGAGGAAACCTTAGAATTCTTTTTTCGTGGTTGTTGGGCAGCCATTTTAGTCATTTGATTTACTCTTTCCTGACTGGGGGGGTGAGTGCTCATCGCATCAGTAAACGTAGCAAAGATGTTTCCACCCTTGGCTTTGCGTTGCTTCTCCATCGATAGAAGCTTTGAGTAGAAAGCACCAACGTGATCTTTTGAATAGCCGGCTGCAACGGAAGTGCGGAAACCAATCCGATCCGCTTCCATCTCATCCTCGCGAGAGTTCGCCATAAAAGCAAATTTCTGAATCAGAAGGCCGCCACCAGCTCCTGCAGCTGCGCCATAGGCTGCCGCTTTGGCTAAACATTTTTTATCCTTTGGAGGGCAGGTAAATTTTCCTACCCCAAATCCAAGCAATCCGCCAAGGAGCCCTCCACCGGCGGCATATTTCCAGCTCTTACTCTGCTCTTTTTTAGCAATATACATTCGCTCTGCTGTGTGCCTTGCCTTGACATGCCCCACCTCATGGCCAAGCACACCAAGCAATTCGGCTTCTGTGTCCGCCATTGCGATGAGAGGTGCAGTGACCATAATCGTTCCCGCCGGAAGTGCGAAGGCATTGACGTAGCCAACGTCTACAACTGTAAAAGAATAGTTATAAGGATTGCCTGCAAGACGGTTGGCCCGGATCAGTCGATTCCCTAAGCCAGCGATATAAGTTTGCAACTGAGGGTCTTGAACGGGAGGGTATTCTTTTTGCATTTTCGGTAGGACTTCTCGGGTGAGCTTTTTCTCTTCATTAACCGTCAGTGCGGCTGCCTGTCCCGTATTATCGCCTTCTCTTCCACGGTGTCTAGGTGCTGAAGCACAAGCGGCCATCAATAGAGGTAGGGAAGCTAGGAATGCCCTTCGGCCAACAGAGGTGGAGTTTAACTTCTTTAGAATCGTTTCCAGTTCTTCCAGTGGATTTTTTCCTTCTAATGATTTTTTTTCGACATGCACCGCACACCCTCCTCGACGTGCGTCCTATAACCTTCTCGGCACGTCCGCGCCATCATTTTGCATTTTGCCATAGCTGCAAGCGCTTCGCAATTTCACGATTTCATGTTAGGAATTAGCATTATGAACAACGACAATCGTACCAAAAATCAGGACGGAATCTGGGAAGTTTCTGTACAAGAGACAAATGAAAACAAAAATACTGTCGAGTTGATCGATGTCCGCCAGGAGGCAGAGTTTTACGGCGAGTTGGGGCACATTGCTGAAGCTCGACTGTCAACATTGCAAACGGATTTTCTGACTGAGGTGGGCAGTCTCGACCCGGAGAAGGCTTATATCTTTCTCTGCCGTAGCGGTATGCGATCTTCTCGTGCAGCTCTGATGGCTAAAGAGGTCGGCATTGAAAAAGTCTATAATATGGTAGGCGGCATGATTGCTTGGAATGAAGCGGGCTTACCTACTGTTAAAGATTGATTACCTATTAGCTAAGCTAAGCTTGGCTCCTGCTAAAGGCTGAGAGGCTTTGCTCTCTTCAGTTGTAATTTAAACTCTGTCAATTCCTTAGTTGGGGCTTGGCAAATATGGTTCTGGCAGACATAGGCTGCGTCCTCTCCATCTAACTTCTTTTTCGCCCATAATAATGGGATCGAATTTGTGTCCAACATTTCTGCTCCGGCGCCAGCAGCAGTTACTTGATTTGGCAAATAAGTCCTCTGCGCGTACTTTACAAAGTCGTTTTCCTTCTCATCCGAAATGATAGCAACTTCCTTAGTTTCGGCTAAGTAGAAGTCTAAAGCCTGCATTGTCTGTGCAAAATTGCTTGGAAATTTTTGGTATCGCTTCGATAAGAATTCTAAAAGCGTTTTGCCCTTATTCTTATATTTTTCGTTCAGAGTAAGAGAATAAAGGCGTTGTAAGTTCATAGCAGAAATTGAGTTCCCTGCTGGAATTGCTCCATCGTTTATATCTTTTTTACGATAAATGAGTGTTGTGTCTTCCGCCGGGCTCGTGAAATACCCTCCTTCAGACTCATCCCATAGCAGCTCGTCCTGTTTGCTTTGTAAAGATCTCGCCCAGTCTAGCCATGCTTTGTTGTATGTTAACTCATAGAGATCAATCAATCCCTGTATGAGGAAAGCATAGTCGTTTATGATAGCGGCAATCCTTGCATCTCCGGCTCGATAGCGACGTTTTAGCTTCTTGCCATCCCATAACTCTTTTTGAATAAAACTAGCTGCACCTTCGGCTAGTTCCCTATATTTCGAATTTTGAAAAGCTTGGCCAGCTTTAGCAAACGCAGAAATTGTTAGCCCATTCCAAGCAGTTAGGATTTTGTCATCCTTGTGCGGCGGAGTCCGTTTTAAACGTGCTGCAAGCAGCTTTTCACGAATACCAAGGATGCCACGAGCATCGCGAACATCTTCTTTTACTCCTAGGGCGCTTCGTTTCTCCCAGTCTTTACAGTTTTCTATATTCAGGATATTCGTTTGGTTTTCAAAATTCCCACCGCCGCTAACTCCATAAACTTCACTCACTGTTGCTAGTTCGTCTGCAGTTAGAATCTTCGCCAATTCTGATTTTTTCCAAACATAGAATTCTCCTTCACGGTCAACTTCGCCCGCATCCTGAGCAGAATAAAATCCTCCCATGTCAGAGCGCATTTCTCGCTCCATATAAGTTAGGGTTTCTTCAACGATGAGTCGGTATAATTCTTTGCCGGTAATTTGCCATCCCTCGGTATAGGCTACCGCTAGAAGAGCATTATCATAGAGCATTTTTTCAAAGTGAGGAACAAGCCAATCCGCATCTGTGGAATAGCGGTGGAACCCCCCACCGATCTGATCATAAAGGCCGCCACAAGCCATCTTATCCAAAGTAAGCGTAGCCATTGCAAGAGCTTTGGCGTTATCTGAACGATGATACATGCGAAACAATAGGCGAATCGCCATGCTTGGAGGAAATTTAGGGGCCTCACCAAAACCACCTTCTATTGAATCGAAACGTTGTTTGAATTCCTTGAAAGTCTGTTGCAAGATAGACTCCTGCAACACTACCGGGTCATCGCTCTGTAACATCGTCTCAAAATGAGCGAGCACTTGTTCACCGGAGCTTTCAATTTCATCACGCTTCTCTTTCCATGCGTTAGCAAATTGATTCAATAAGAACACGAACTGTTTTCGAGGAAAATATGTACCTCCGTAAAATGGTTTCCCATCGGGGGTTAGGAAGACTGACATTGGCCAACCTCCTTGGCCAGTCATTGCAAGAACTGCATCCATATAAATTTCATCAACGTCTGGTCTTTCTTCCCGGTCTACTTTAATACTAATGAAATAATTATTTAAGACTTCGGCAACCTCTGCCTGCTCAAACGAATCCTTTTCCATTACATGGCACCAGTAGCAAGTTGAATATCCGACAGACAAAAAAATTGGTTTGTCTTCGGCTCGCGCAACCTTAAAAGCGTCTTCCCCCCAAGGGTACCAATGAACAGGGTTATCTTTATGTTGTAAAAGATAAGGGCTTTTTTCATTTCCTAACTGATTCATCTTACTATTCCCTAAAAATCCCTGCCACTGCGCTGAATACTGTGGTGCTATGAAATAAGCAATCCCGAAAAGTAATGAGATTGCTAGAAAAAGCCTCCTCGTAGTCACTTGGCCAAAAAAAATCTTTGTTCTCACTAATATTTGTTCTCACTAATACTTTACAGAGCAGCCATAAGGCTTGGTGCTAGCAGGAGAAAAAGAGTCCTTTGCACTCGCTGGTGAAATCGCCCAATCTAGGGCCATGGTGACATAGTTCGTAGCCCCCGGAATATCTTCTGGATCTGCGCTAGGCTTATTGTCAATCGCTCCCTGATAAACGAGCATTCCTTTTGGGTTAATGACGAACATATGAGGAGTCGTCTTTGCATCATACATTTTGCCGACCTTCCCAAATTTGTCGATAAGAATTGCAGTAGACTTTGCTCCTTTATCTTTTCTGTCTGCATTGGCTTTCGCTGGAGTGGAATACCCCTGCTTTCCTTCAGCGGAAGAAATGATGGATAACCAAACCACCTCTTTTCCTGTATATTTTTTTTGTAATTTCTGCATATTTTTATGTCGCTCATTGTAGTGCTTTTTCACAAACGGGCAACCGTGGTTTAACCACTCAAGAATCACGACTTTTCCTCTTTGGTCACTCAATTTATAGGTTTTGCCGTCACTGCTGGGCAAAGAAAAGTTAGGTGCGGCCTTTCCAGTCTGTATAGCAAAAGCGGGCGCCGATAAAATAATAGGAAAAATGGCTACAAAAATGATACGAAAAATCATAGTTACCCCTTTATTATATTAGAGGAGGATTCTAACGTAGGTTTCTGAAACATGGGTAGTGAAATGTGGCAATTTTCAATTTTTTCTAATTCTAATAATAAATCTCTCCTTTTAATTTTCTGCCTGGTTCTTATGCCAGAGATTGGCGTTTCTGCTGAGAAACCCACTGGTAAGCGCCTTGACCGGATCGCGCTCGGGTCTTGCGCTCACCAAGAAAAGCCCCAACCGTTTTGGGGTGAAATTAGCGAACTTAACCCCGATTTATTCCTCTTCTTGGGCGACAATTTGTATAGTGACACTCACGACATGATGGAGCATGAAAGGAACTATAAGAAGCTCTTCTCGGTACCAGGTTTTCGTGATTTCGTGAAAGACGTGCCAGTTTTAGCAATTTGGGATGATCATGACTACGGCTGGAATGACTCAGGTGCGGACTACCCTAAAAAAAAGGAGTCTCTGAAAATTTTTCGCAAATACTTTCGTCAAAATTCCAAGCTCTTTCCTCCAAAGTCAGACGACGGGATTTTTCGATCCGTAATGATTGGCCCACCAGACTACCGAGTTCAGGTAGTTTTGCTAGACACTCGTTACTTTCGTAGCAAGCCATTGAAGTCGAAGAGGAAATTAAAAGTTGGACGATATATTCCAAATTACAAAAAGGGCACAACCGTCCTCGGAGAAAAGCAGTGGTTGTGGCTGGAGAAGGAGCTCAAAAAGCCGGCAAAGCTTCGAATCATAGCATCCGGCTACCAGGTACTTTCCACCAGTCATCATTGGGAATCCTGGAATAATTTTCCGCGGGAGCGAGAGCGGCTTATCAACCTAGTAAAAGGCCATCCTGGTATAATTTTTGTTAGTGGAGATCGTCACCAATCTAGATTTTATCGATTGAAGAATGATGCGCGTTTCATCTATGAAATTACTTCCAGTAGTTTGACCAATAAGATCTCAAATCCGAAACGAGATGAAGCGCAAGATCCTCTCGCAATGATTCCGGCCGTATTCGACTTAAATTTTTCGTCTGTGGATATTGACTGGAACAATCAGTTTTTGGTCTTTTCGATTTACTCTACACAAGGTGCATTACTCAACCGTGTGCGCATACCTTTCTTCAACTTGGGAATTTAGGCGAGAGTTCAAAACTTATGAAAATTTTTGGATTCACCTTACTACGCAATGGGATCAAATATGACTTTCCCTTTCAGGAGAGCTTGCGAAGTCTTGCTCCGGCTGTTGAGAAGATATACATTGCTCTAGCTACTAGTGACGACGGCACTGAAGCCGCTGTCGAGAAATTACCAAAGCTGGAAATTATCTCGACTGAGTGGAGTGATACTAAAAAAGGTGAGGGCGGGCTTATCCTTTCGGAACAAACGAACATCGCTCTTGACGAAATTCGCAAACACCATAGGTCACAAGATACGTGGGCGATCTATTTACAAGCGGATGAAGTGCTTTTGGAAAACGAATACGAAAATTTAAAGCGAGATATTATTGCGGCGGACAAAAATGGCTGCGATGCAATCTCTATGCGCTACATTCACTTTTGGCAAAGACCAGATCAATTCGCCTTTCGCAAGCGTTGGTACCCTCAGGAAATACGAGTAGTTCGGGTAAACACAAAAATTGAAAGTTGGGGGGATGCTCAGAGCTTTCGTAATTGCGAAAAAATTTTTGAAAGTAATGTGCCCGTCTACCATTATGGTCATGTCCGTGAGCCTGATGCGTACAAAAAAAAAATGTTAGATGTTATGGATTGGTGGCATAAGGCAGATGAGATTCCGCGTCTTCGTAAAAGAAATAAACGCCGTGAGCTACGGGAAAAAACTCTTCCCTATTTGGGGCCGCATCCAGCAATAATGCATAAACGGGTGAATAATTTTTTTCAAATGTACGGCCATTCCGTTAAAGTTTTTGAGAGGAAAAATACGGAAGTTTTCATTACTGGGGACACTGAAGGGTTGTCTGAGCGCTTTATTTCTGGGATTTGTGCAAACTCTATTCAAGTGGCTCCGTCCATCCTGGGGGTGCCACCGCATAAATGGAACCAAACAGTTTCTGCCGACGGAGGAATATTGAATCGTTTGCTAGCAAAAAATTCAGTCCCTCAAAAAATGCAATCGGAGCGAGCACTACCTTGGACAAAGGAATTCTATGTTGCGACTCAATTATGGAGCAAGGGAATAGGGACTGAGTTTGTTTCCTAGATAAATCAAGCTGCCATTATTTGATGATACAAGATAGTGCTAACTTTTTCAGTTCATCCAACCAAGAGGGAGTTGCCTAGGCTCTGACCCACAACTTTTGGGTGTATCTCAAAGTAATAGCTACGCTTTTAGCAACAAATTTTTCTATAAAACGTATGGCCTGAGAATCTTTTTCTTCATTTTCTTAACTTTCCTCGGTTACGATGGCGGCCGATGATGATAGAAGAGACAGGAATTATTTTGCGCGCCAAGCCACATAATGAGCGCGATAAGCTGATCCATATTCTCACTGAGCGCCACGGAAAAATTGCTGGAATTGCTAAAGGTGCTGTTCACTCCCGTCGTTTTGGCGGTGCCTTTGATCTATTCAATTGCATTCAATTTCGTTACGTAGACAAACCCGGTAGGGATTTAGTTCGAATCGATGAGGCTAATATTAAGCGTGACTTCTCAGGCTTGTGCCAGAATCTAGAGCGAATTTCTGCGGCAGGTTATTTTACAGACCTCTGCTATCGCCTGAGTGAAGAGCGAATGCCCTCGAGAGAGTTGTTTATCTTGATGGCGCACTATTTATATTTGCTGGAGTCAACGGAAGTTAGCATGGAAATCGTGTGTTCCTTTGAAGTGAAGCTGCTCGACCGCCTTGGCTATGCTTCAGTCATACATCAATGTGTCGCCTGTGGAAATTCTCTGGCAAATGATTTACGAAATACAAATTTACACGACTTTGCCATTTCAATCGACCAAGGTGGTATAATTTGCAGCAACTGCTATCCACCTGCCACTGCGAAACGCTTAGACCGAAATACTGTTTTATGGCTTAATGTTGTGCGAACCACGCCGGTGCAACAGATCTCTTCTCTATCTTTTGCTTTTCCTACACTACTGCGCGGAGCAGACTTTCTAAAAGAGTTTATTCGCTATCATTGCCCAGGGCTAGAGTTTTACGGATTTCAATCCCACGATTTACTAGAGTCACTACTACGGGAAAAAACGCAATGAATTATGAGAATCAAAATTTAGAAAAACTCACGGGAATCATCGAAAGAATTACCTACCATAACGAACAGAACGGCTGGTCAGTTTTAAAAGTCTCTTCATTTAAGGAACCACATCGCTTGGCTACTGTATTGATTCATCAAGCTAAAGTTTATGCCGGGGCGACGATGGAGTTTTGGGGCTCTTGGACTCATCATTCAAAACATGGCGAACAATTTAAGGCAAACCGCTCGATTGAAAAAAAACCAGCTTCGGCGGCGGCCTTGGAAAAATACCTCGGCTCTGGGCTTATTGCAGGAGTTGGGCCAGCGACAGCAAAAAAAATTGTCCGTCATTTTAAGGGGCAAACGCTAGAAATTTTTGAAAACTCAATCGACGAGCTTACTGACGTTCCAGGAATTGCCTTTAGGAAGCTGGAAAAAATTAAATTTTCATGGAATGAGCATCGTTCCATTCGGGACGTGATGATCTTTCTGCAAGCTCATGGGGTTAGCACTCTGTTTGCTACAAAAATTTATAAAGCCTATGGCGATCAATCAATTTCAAAGGTCTCTGATAACCCGTACCGGTTGGCGCATGATATTTATGGTATTGGATTTTTCTCCGCCGATAGAATTGCTCTTTCCATCGGTTTTTCAAGAAGAGGATCCCCACGAATTGAGGCAGGAATAAAACATGTCCTTTCAGCAAGTCGTGATGAAGGGCATTGCTTCCTTACTCAGGATCAGATCATCGCTAAAACCTTGGACCTTCTAGATGAAGAAATGGAACCAGATATTTTGATCGAAGTTCTAAATAACCTATTATCTAGCAATCAGGTTCGAGTAAGAAAACTTGAAATTAAGGAGTCTGAGTCTAAAAAATCGGAATTTAAAAAACCTGAAATCAAGGACTGCTTTTATTCAAAGAGCCTCTATTATGATGAAGAAGCTGTTGCTGAGTTTGTAAAAACATTTTTAAGTAAAAATATTTCTCCTGACAAGGATCGTGTGCAAGCATGGGTATCCCATTACTGTCAGGCCAAAAAAATAGAATTAAGTAAAGAACAAAACGAAGCCGTTTGCAAAATCCCTTCAAAGCCCTTTGCTATTCTGACTGGCGGGCCAGGGTGTGGGAAAACAACATGCACCGAAGTCCTTGTAAAACTCTTAAAAGCCATGAGTCTAAAAGTTACACTAGCCGCTCCAACTGGGCGGGCTGCCCAAAGAATGAGTGAGGTTATTGGGCTTGAAGCAAAAACTATTCATCGTCTTTTAGAATGGGCCCCGGGCACGGGTGGTTTTAAGTTCAATGAAGAAAACCCGATTGAAACTGATTTTTTGATTCTTGATGAAGTCTCTATGCTTGATATCTCTTTAGCTGCAAGCCTTCTCAAAGCAATCCCAAGTCATGCGCAGATATTATTTATCGGAGATCCGGATCAGCTTCCGGCCGTGGGTGCTGGAAACGTCCTATCGGATCTGCTGAATACAGAGAAAATTCCTCGTTTTAGATTGACTAAAGTGTTTAGGCAGGCCCAAGCTTCTTCCATTATTCGCTTTGCCCACGAAATCAATGTTGGAAAGCTTCCGAAAATAACTTCTCCTATTCAACGGCCGAATGCTTTTTCTGAAGGAGTTGATTGCTTATTTATTGATGCCGATGAAGCAACAGTTGAACAGATGAAATTCATTAAAAAAGTCCATTATACTGTATCTAACCTTCAAGAGGATGCAGAGGGAAGCCTACTAAAACTCAAAGAAGAGTGGATTGGAAAACTTCAAAAAACAGCTGAAGGGTTTGAACTCGATGAGAATTACAAACCTAGTGACACAAACCTTGAAGAAGTAAAAAGACCTGTGATTTCCATTCCAGAAAAATTTAAGAACGTGGATCTATTAAAACTTTCTAATGCGGAGTCTGAAGTAGATCAATTAATCTCTGTATTAAAAACTATCCACCCATGGTCGTCCATTAAGTACGGCCTAACCGCTGTCGATACTACTATCAGGCTTTATACAAAAACTATTTCTCAATGGATGGGAAAGAGTCCTGAGATTCAAGTGCTAAGCCCACAGGTTCGAGGCTCCATGGGAACTCTAAATCTCAACAAAGCTCTTCAAGAAGCGAACAATCCAGCATCACCAAATAAAAAGCAAATCCAAATTGGAGAAAAGCTTTTACGAGAGGGTGATCGGGTTATCCAGACGAGAAATAACTATAACCTAGGCATTTTTAACGGTGATATTGGAAAAATAATTAACATTGACCTCACCGAGATGACTTGCACAGTGCTCTTTTTTGGCGGAGAAGAAAAGAGAGTCACCTTTAGCAGAGAAGATCTGAGTGAGCTTCAATTGGCCTACGGGATTACCATTCATAAGTCGCAGGGAAGCGAGTTTGAAGTGGTGATTATTCCTGTACTCGGTCAGCATTTTAATATGCTTTTTAGAAGCTTGATCTACACGGGCCTTACTCGAGCAAAAAAACTTGCGGTTTTTGTGGGCAATAAAAAGGCGCTTGGCATTGCAGTGAAACAAACCAATAGCCGCAAAAGACAAACAGCGCTTACTTTCTTGGTAGATGACGACTACCCTATCTAGTTGAACTTATTGTCACTCGCCGGGGATGTCTCCTGATGGCAACTTCGTAGAGCGCGACGTAAGCGCGCTAACTACACCATCTTCCCAGACCAAAGAATTTTAAGTAGACTC
>JAALKR010000029.1 GCA_011087955.1 Oligoflexia bacterium | reverse complement strand
TCGACGAGAACAAGCGCTTAAAAGAAGAAAACCAGCATCTATCAAGTCAAAAAATGAGATATGCCTAAATGTTGTGGGTGGCATAAAGGGCGCATAGCAGTATCCTATTCCGGGTGTAATGCTTGGATCTATGGAGAGGGTTAGGTCTCTGAGAAAGCTCTGGTCTATGGGGCTCAGGTCTATGAGAATGCTCGGGTCTGCGGAGATACTAGGATCAATAGCGGCAATCTGACTACAGGTCTTTTTGGTTGCTGAAGTTTCTTTATTATGTCGTCTGTAACGAGCGCCAAACCTCAAACAGTTCTAAGGCCTGAAGAATCGACCGCCACATAAGCCCGACAAACAATCCAACGACGCCGATGGAAACTAGAATCTTAACTGCCCGAGAGTAACTTTTGCTCTTCCAAAGCAGTGGTAAAGCAAAAGGGCCCAATAAAATTATGCCACCCCAAATGGAAGCCGGATGAAGCAACCACGCAAAGAAGCTCTTTCGTTTCATCTTCTTTACTGCCTCGTCTATAATGACCTGCGTTTCTGCGTCTGCATTGATTTCCTCTTCCAAATTTGAGGGGCTCTGAGAACTTGAAGAGTCTTGAGAATTCATGAGGACAGTCTAACGAATAATCAACTGGATTCCAATACCAACATTTCCTGCTTAAGATCCGTCCCTCGTTCCGATGAAAACCCTTGCATCTTTCCATTACTCGCCACCACTCGATGACAAGGAACAATCAAAGGTATTGGATTTTTAGCCATCGCCTGCCCAACCGCGCGAGCCGCCGCAGGCGAGCCCACCTTCGCAGCTAATTCACCATAAGAAATTGTCTGACCAGCTGGAATCTTACGTAGAGCATTATAAATTCTGCGTTGAAAATCCGTGTGCTTAGAAAAGTCTAACTTCAGATCTCGAAAATCATCTGCCACTCCGCTAAAATAATTCTGAACGCGTTCCACTACTTCCAGAATCCAAGCTGGTGGATTTTTATCTTCGGTAGCAGCATGAGAACGCATACTGCCTACCGCGGTGGACCTTCGGCTAACCGGCAGCAAAGTGTGCATTAATACCAGCTTTCCCTCCAGCCAGGCCAGCGCGCCATAAGCACCCTGGATAGAAAATACGTAGAATCTTAACTTTGACATCAGCGCTCTAGGCTATCATGAATAGCTCAGACTAGCGATCATCACTTGTAATCTGATTTTGAGAATTTTGATAACTCTGTCGTTTTTCGCGAAATTCCGGATTGCGATTGATTTTAGCAAATAGAATCCGGTTTTGAATCTGCTCACTTGGAATCAACCCTAGCTGGTGGAGCATCTGTATCGAAGGAGTATTTGTCGTATTGCAAAGAGCAACAATGCGGAATACTTGCAATTGATTGAATGCAAACTCCATGATTCGGCTTGCTGCTTCTGTTGCAAAACCATGACTCCGAGACCCTGAATCGATAGTATAGCTAAGCTCAGCTTCCAATACTACTTTTCGGTTTAGGGTGAGTCCAAACACGCCTGCAAATTCTCGATTTGTCTTTAAAAGAGCGACAAACTCATAACGAACCCTCGGGATTCGCTTCTGTTCACGAATAGCATCTGCAATAAATTGTAAGCTTTCTCCTGGAGTATCCGGTCCCCACCCCTGGTGTCGCACAGTAAGAGGGTCAGATGCGCACTGGTGCAATACTTTCCAATCCGATTGAACAATCTCACGTACAATTAAATGTTCGGTCAAAAATGGCCCTACTGCCATAGTCACAACCCATCCTTGGGAATAATTCTCCTATATTGAACCACAGGGATGGGGGATTTGTCACCTCGCGCAGCTTGAAATTTGTCATCTGGCGCTGTTTTAGAAGGAGCCGTAGTTTCGAGCCTGCCTGGCCCTACCCGGTGCCGGCTTGATTGGCTCTGTTGATTCGATTAGGTGTCGATCATTAATAGTGCGGTTAGTGGCTTCGAGAATTCGTTCTGCAAGTGCTCGATCCTTTCTTGCAATATTTTTTAGAATTCTTGTGCGAAACTCATTGTCTGCGTGGACTAACATTTCCACAACGTTACTGAAACCGTCATAGGGGATATCGTTCCTACTCATTCACTTCTATCCTCCAGCCTGAACTTATTATCGGCAAAGTCTTCCCGAAGTTTGCTTAACGTACGCTCATTTTTAGTGCTTAGCTCTGTTTTTTGCCGCTCAATTGTTTCTTTAAGTGTCTGTATGGAACGTTCGCCCTCTTGGCGGGCCTGCTCCAGACGGGTTCCATAACGAGTTTGCAAAGCCTCCATCTCTTTTTCAAATCGAGACTCCAAAGAATCAAGCTCGAGCTTGTAGGCTTGCTCTTCTTCCCGCATCGTTTTATCGTGCTTAGATTCGATGCCATCTAATTCTTTTTCGTACTCTACTTTGGTCTCGTGGACTTCGCTGGATTGCCTACGATGCAATTGGTTTATGTAGTTCTCGTGCCTTGCCTTACTAGCTGCTATACCGGAGCTTGACATGTCTTGCTTTCCTTCTGTTAAGTATAATAAATGTAGGAACGAATGGAAACTGGGTATTTCACCTTTTTCCAAGTAAGGATTGATTTTAACTTTGAAACAAATGAATTTTTTGGAAGATGTGCCAAATTACGCTGAGCTTTTGCGTACGTTGATTATCGCTAGTGAGGAGCTATTGCCGTTTGCTGTAGTTTGTTGTGGCGACCCCTTACGAGCAGAAGCCTATTTACAGGATGTGATCTTGATATCACTTGAAAATGGTTGGTTTTACCGCTCGGTTGACTGGGAAGAGAGCTTTACTCATAATGAATTTAGAGAAGATATCCTGGCGTTATTGTGGGAACGAGTGCGTAAGGATTCTTTAAAAGGTATTATTGCCGGAATTCGAACCTATGGTGAAAAGTCTAGCGGATTTTATCAACTGAACATCTTAGATAGAGCTACGCTATTTTTGCGAATGCGCCTCCATTTAACCTATGAGCAAATTTCGAATATTTTGAAGGAGGAATCCGAAGATGTACTAATCGCACGAGTCCATCAGGCTAGAGAACAAATACTTGAGCGTCCACTGGCAAGAGAGTCTGGAGTTTTTTTAGATAATGAATCATGAACTCGATGAGCAGGAATTGATTTGCTTTGTGGAGAATGCAACTGAGCTAGATCCAGACGCTCATAAGCGAATCATGGAGCAAGTGGCTGCCAACCCAGATTTGCGAGAAAGAGTGGCTAGAATCCGTAAAGAGCTATATATAGTGGATAGCCAAATTCCAGAATACGATATTAGCCGTGAGTTTCATGAAGAACTTAAATCTCTCGCTGAGCTATGGTTAAGGTCAAAACTCAAACAAAAATTACGCATGCGCCGAGTTTTATTCGGCAAAGAGTTTCCACTCTTTGCTTCTGCTCTGATTATCTTATTGCTAGTTGCGCTGGCTGTTATTTATCTACGGCTCTAGATAATCGCCGAATTCATCTCACGGTCAATTTATCCATCTCTGCTTTGGTGCGTTTCGGTAGCTTCATGTCTTCACGAAATCGATGTGGATTTAAAGGAGGGTTCGGCAGCCATTGACCTCTTTTATGATTTTCCATCATATCTGAGACATTAATGACCATAGACCAAAACCCGGGCTGGGATTGAGACTGGGATTGGGATTGGGACCGAGACTGAGGCTCAGACTTTGCAGCAAAACCCTCGATGGGTAAGTATACACATAAACATAAAGTGCAAAAAACAGGTGACCGAGTGAATGCAAGTGCTCGAATAAGCATAAAGGATCTCCTTTTCCTAAGACTATTAGACCGAAATTCTGAGCTGGAATCAAGAAGAAGGATTTTCCCGCCGAGCCGAAGGGCTGTTTTCAGAGAAAACTCTTATGGAGGGGAATATTCCTTTAGGTGGCAAGGAAGATAAAGTTGCCCTAAAAACAGCCTTCCGGACCCTCGATTCTTGCAAATCGAGCGTGGCGAGGGAAAGTAAACTAATATCCCGCACTATAATTGATGGATTTGCTTCTTGCAAGCAGATCTCACTGTAAGTCGAAAAAATAATGCTCGTTTAGCTATTTTTTCATAAATTCCGTGTGCTTGGACAGTTGTAATTCAAGATAAAGTTTATTTTCGTCGATGAGAGGGGGATGGCAAAAGCTAAGAAGACTGCCAACCAGAATGAGAACAGTGCTCAAAACCGATTAGAGGCACTGCAGGAAATTGCACTCGAGTTATTGCGTGAGCGTGATCCGCACAATGTGCTGGAGCTCATTTTAAAACATGCGTTGAACCTACTGATTTGTGATGCAGGATCACTGTACCTAAAACGCGGTCAAGATAAACTTATGTTCGAAGTGGCAATGAACAAAAGCATCAAACTGAGCCTGGAAAAGAGAGTACTAAATGTGGAGGGTAAATCGATCGCCACATTTTGCTACTCTTCTGGCTCACCCTTACGAATCGCAGACGTGTATGAAATAGGCGAGAGTGCTCCTTACCAGTTTAACTCAAGTTTTGATAAGAAAATCGGCTATCGAACTAAATCAATGCTTGTACAGCCCTTAGTCAGCTCCCATGGCGAACATTTGGGTGTAATTCAGCTAATGAATCGAAAGAACTCAAGCAAAGATCCCTGGCCGAGTGATGACTTGGATCAGCTTTCGACAATGCCAAACTTCAATGATGAAGACGATAAACTCATTGCTAGCTTTGCAGCCTTAGCATCAACAGCACTAGAAAATGCGAAACTATATAAAGAAATTGAGGATTTATTTGAAGGCTTCGTATACGCGTCGGTTGGAGCTATTGAAAGTCGAGACCGTGCAACAAGGGGGCATTCGGAAAGAGTTGCGGTTTTGACAGTAGACCTTGCTCAGAAAGTATCTCGTAGCTCCGATGAAGGGATCAATCAAATCCATTTCTCAGAGCAACAAATCAAGGAAGTGCGCTACGCAGCTCTGTTGCATGACTTTGGCAAAATCAGCGTCAAAGAGCAAACATTGATGAAATCTGAAAAACTATTACCACATCAAGGAGAAGCCATCCGTCGTCGATTGGATGAGTTCAATTATTCGAAAGAAATTACAGAACTTCGACAGCTAATTGGTGAGTTGATTGAAAATGGTCGACCTCCAGTGGAGTTGGACTTATTGCAGGTCGATCGTACTGTGAGAAAATTTCGTAATCAGATGGATGATTACTGGGATGCGATTCTAGATATAAATCAACCAACAGTTTTGGATGAAGATAAATCAAAATTCCTAGCTGCATTGAAAAAGCTGGAGTTCATTGGACCTAGAGGAAATCTCCAGCGACTATTGAAGCCAGATGAGGTTACTACTCTTAGCATTAAGCGTGGTTCCTTAAGCCCGACTGAACGTCGTGAAATTGAAGAACACGTCACTCGAACATTTCTATTTTTGAGTGAAATCCCTTGGACACCTGGCTTGGATGGCGTTGCTGATATTGCTCATGCACACCATGAAAAACTGGATGGCACAGGCTACCCGCTAGGCATTTATGATGCAGAAATACCGATTCAGTCCAAGATTATGACGATTTGTGATATTTTCGACGCACTGGTGGCCAGTGATCGACCTTATAAGCGTGCCGTACCGATTGATAACGCCCTAGATATCCTGCAAGCACAAGTCAAAGACGGCAAGCTGGATTCAAAGCTTTTTCAAGTATTTCTCGAGAGCGAGGTATATAAGAATTTTGAGTTCCGAGCTCTCATAAGAAGTCCTGCTGAAGCGAAAAAAACAACAAAGCCTCTAAAAGCTGCTTAACAACTATTGCAACTATTGTTGACTGATCGGGCAGCAGAGTACAAGCCCATAGCGCAAGCCATGCGCGGAAATTTCGATCTCTTTGTGAGCGCTTTTGAGTAGGGCTTCCTCAAGTATAACCGCTCCGCCAACTATTACATCCGCACGACCAGCATCCATACCACCCATTCCTAGGCGATCTTCCGCAGTCATTTTTTGCATGTTCAGGCGAAGCTCCCTTACCGCATCTTGCGATAGCAGAGAGCCGTTTACTTTCTCCAGGTCAAACTCTTCCAGCCCCATATGAGTGGACGACAGATAAGTAGCCGTACCAGCTATACCGATAAGGCTCTTACCTTGGATGGCATCCCAAATCTCCTTTTCACCATCGAAAGTCTCTTTGATAAAGCTTTGTAGCGCTTTAATCTCTTCAGGTTTGGCGGGGTCATGCTCCAGGAATCGCTCTTTCATCCGCACACAGCCAATATCTAAACTCTTGCCAAATAGTTTGCCACTCGCTGGTTTTTTACAGACAAACTCTGTCGATCCGCCACCAATATCAATAATGGCATAATTCTCGGGCTTTTCTTTATCACTCAATGCCCCAATAAAACTAAGCTCTGCTTCCTGCTCACCAGAAATTACCTCAATTGGAAATCCAAGAACAGGCTGCATCTCAACAAAAAAAGATTCTGCATTTTCTGCATCCCTAGAGCCAGATGTTGCAACTGCACGACATTGCTCTACGCCATGCTCTTTAAGAATTTTGCTGTATTTTGTAAAACAGGCTTGAGCTCGATCCATTGCCGCTGGAGAAAAGGCAGAGTTTTCGTCCACTCCCTCTCCTAAGCGAACCACAGTCACCTCATCTCGAACGACTCGTATATCCTTTCCTTCGACTTCTGCAATCAACATCAGAACTGTGTTCGTCCCAATATCAATTCCTGCTCGCAATGCCGCCATGAGCTCTCTATTCTAATTTAGGAATTTATCTAATGCTTTTTTAATCAAATTCTTTCCTTGGCTCTTCACAGCTTTTTGGGCTGCACTAGAAGCTGTGTATCCGTAATCCACCTTAGGCTCCAGCAATGAGCCCTTAATATGTAGCTGCAATGCAGACGATTTACCGTCTGATATCTCCTTTGGCAACAGTCGATTCGGATCGTATACGTCAATATACGTATCTTGATTCAGGTTTGGATCAATCACTGATCGTCCACGCAAATCGAACCCTCGACCACGCTGCAAAATCTTCACTGGATTTGCAACAATTATCCCATTATTAAAGCTTAGCTTCGCATAAAGCGTCTTAAATCCCTCATCCAGCTTTGGTGCTTTATTCTTTTTAAGGATCGGGATCTTACTCATAATCTTTTTGATACTGCCCTCGATATCTGCTGTCTTGAAAGAGCCATCTTGTGCATTCATATCTATTGTACCCTTCATGCTTAGCAAACGAACCGCTTCCGGAAAGGATTTTCCATTCAAATTCCAATTTGCTCTCGCTGTCCCCGTCAATGTATTTTTGTACCTTGGGAAGTACATTGTTAGTGCATCTTTAGCCGAAATCCCAGACGCTTTACCCTTGGTCGAATAGTCTAGCCCTGGGGAGTTTAACTTCATTGAAGCACTAGCATTAACCGTTCCGCCGAACGTCTTAAAATTTGCGCTGGGAATCATGAGCATCATATTTCTCAGCTTAATCGCTGCTTTAATGTCTGTGATTGGTACATTCTTCAGAGTGATAATCTTGGAGTTCAACTTAAAATCAAATCGCGGCGACTTGAAGTTTCGAACCTTACCACTGAGTTTCATATCCGTTCCTGGGCCACTGGCTGTAAGGCTCAATACGGAGAAGGAATCTTCTGTAAATCCAGTTTTAGCCTCAAAGGAAATTGGCGCTTTAAACATCGCTGGATACGAAACGGATCCCTTCTTGACATTAAGCGAGCCCTGAATCTTTAATTTGTCGGTAGGCCCCTCAATATTAACCTTGGTCACAGCCGCCCCTTTCAGAGCATATGCCTTAAGCATTGGTACCATCTCTTCAAAACTCGCTAGGTCTAGATCCGTGCTTTGAATCGTGAACTTCATCGCCATCTTTGGCTTAAGGGTTAAGGCTCCCGCACCATGTAACGTTAGCTTATCTGCTTCGATCTTCATTTTACTAATTTGTAACTCGGCCTCAGCCCCCTTAAACTCCATATCGAACTTAAGTGGCACCTTGTTAGTCTTTTGGAACGCACCGCCACCGGCAGAAACCGCTAGTTCTGTCATGTCCATCCTAATACCGCCAGAGACCAAACGAACTTCTGATCTGCTCATAATGGGCGTAATATTTCCCTGCATGCGGAGAACCCCGTTTAACCGAGCCACCTTGGATACGCCCTGGACAGGCATAATTAGAGTAAGTTCAATCGTTTCTTTTAATCCGAAGTTTTGGACATCTAACTCCACACCATGAGTCGAATATTGGCCACCACCAGGCATCTTATCTGTAAAGAGAATATCGCCTTGGATGATTCTAAGTCCAAGCGCTGCGTTTACGAGAAAGGCAGGAACTTGTGGTGATTTTGTAGACGACTCTGTAGCCGATGTCGAGGCTGATGCGGTTTTTATCTCATCCGTAACGAAATCACTCTTGACTGAACCCTTTCCCTTCCTCTCACCTTTTGAAGCCTTTGGTATTAACCTCATAGCATTAGTCTTGCCGTTCTTATAACGAACTATTCGAACACCTGGTTTCTCTAAAACCGCATTTAATCTTGCAGAGCCGGTCAGGAATGAAAAAAGCGGGATGTTTACATAGGCAGAGTCCGTTGTCAGTATCGGCTTCTTTTCACCTGTAACAGTAACTTGAATGGACTTGATCCTTACTTTGACTCCCCCCCAAAGGGAGAGATTGAGTTCTCCCAATTTTAGATTGCCATTGATTTGCTTGTTTACTGCCTCTTCAATCTCCGGTCGATAGTCATCAACGTTAATAATCATAGGCAATGCAACCGCAGTCACAATAAATGTCAGAATTAGGCAGCCAAATACAATTCCGATCTTTTTTAACATCCCATAGCTCCTTTAGCTTTTTAGAACTTCCTTAATCAATTTATTGATCAATTCAGGATTGCCTTTACCCTTCATTTCTTTCATCACTTGCCCCACGAAGAATCCTAGTAATTTTTCTTTGCCACCTCGGTATTCTTCCGCTTGCTTTGGATTTGCCTCTATTACCGCCTCCACAACCTTATGAATTGTGCCTTCATCAAAAACCTGCGTAAGTCCCTTTTCCTCTACGATCACACTTGGGCTCTTCCCCGTATCCCACATATCCTCGAACACAGTTTTTGCGATTTTGGAGGAAATTTTACCTCCATTGATTAAGACTACAAGCCCCCCTAGGTCAGCCGCCTTGATTGGAGAATCCGCAATTTCAGATTCCGTTTCTTTTAGCTTACGAAGAATGTCACCCATCACCCAGTTAGATACCAACTTCGGTGAATTCTCGGAATATTGAACCGCTTCTTCATAGAAGCTAGCCAGTGTTTTATCCCCTGTGATGACTTTGGCATCATATTCAGGAATCCCCAACTCTGCGACGAATCTCTTAGCTTTATCATCTGCCCGCTCTGGTAGTGCTTTACTTAACTCTTGAATCCATTCTGGATCAAGGCGAAGTGGAGGCAAATCCGGCTCCGAGAAATATCGATAATCCATCGCATCTTCTTTGGAGCGCATGGAATTCGTGATATTTTTGGCTGAGTCATAGAGACGAGTCTCTTGCACAACCGTGCCGCCGCCTTGGAGCACTCCGATCTGTCGATAAATTTCATACTCAATCGCCTTTTCCACAAAACGAAAAGAGTTGACGTTTTTGATCTCCGCACGAGTTCCAAGCTCTTTCTGACCAATCGGGCGAACAGATATGTTTGCATCACAACGGAAATTGCCCTCTTGCATATTCCCATCACAAACTTCCGCATATTGTAAAATCGAATGCAACTTTTTTAGATATGCAACTGCCTCAAAAGGAGACCGGAAATCTGGCTCCGATACGATTTCAATCAGTGGCGTACCCGCACGATTCAAATCTACCAAACTATACCCTGCCATATGTGCAGACTTACCCGCATCTTCCTCCATATGAATTCGCGTAATCCCAACTTCTTTCGTCGCTGGCTTTCCATCTTGGTCCTCAAATTCAATTTCTAGCTTTCCGTGTTCCGCGATCGGTAAATCAAATTGAGATATTTGGTAGCCCTTCGGCAAATCGGGGTAAAAATAATTTTTACGAGAGAATACGGATACTGGATTCACAACACAATTGGTCGCCAGTGCCGCTTTAACTGCAAACTCAACTGCCTTACGGTTCAAAACAGGAAGCGTCCCTGGCTGAGCCGTACAAACAGGGTTAATATTCCGGTTTGGAGCATCGCCGTAGGAGTTGGGCGATGAGGAAAAAAGTTTCGAATTCGTAGATAATTGGGCATGCACTTCCAGTCCAATTACCGTTTCAAACCCATTATAGACCGGGGGTTGGTAATTCATATTATTTCACCCCTTCTTATCCAAAAGGAATTCTAAGCTTGCACAAGTTTCTAGCAGGACTTGCTCCGAAAACGCCGGGCCCACCACCTGTAATCCAATTGGTAATCCGCTCTTTGTTTCACCACATGGCATAGACAGAGCCGGTAGCCCAGCCAAGTTCACCGGCACGGTGTATATGTCATTCAAATACATTTGCAGCGGATCTTTCTTACCACCACTAACAAAAGACGGTGTCGGAGTGGTTGGCCCTAAAATCACATCGCAATGTTTGAACGCTTTATGAAAACCCTGCACAACCAAAGCTCGCACCTGACAAGCTTTCTTAAAATACGCATCGTAATATCCAGAGGACAAAGCAAAAGTACCCAACAAAATTCGGCGTTTCACTTCTTCCCCAAAGCCCACTCCTCTAGACGCTTCATACATTTGGTCCAGACTTGTCTTCTCCTCGGCGGGCATTTCACGCAAACCAAAACGGACGCCATCGTAACGAGCTAAGTTTGCAGAGGCTTCCGAAACCGCGACGACACAATATACTGCAAGAGCATATTCAGAATGTGGCAAATCAATTTCAACAACCGAAGCACCATTAAACTTCAAAAGCTCAACACTGGTTTCCACCGAAGTCCTTACTTCCGCATCCAATCCTTCTTTAAAATATTGTTTTGGAATTCCAATGCGTAAGCTTTTACTGAACTTCTCCCGACGAGCTGCATCTTCACGCAAAAATTGCACTGCATCCCCATAGGCCGGTACTCGCATTTGTGCGCTCGTACTATCCATCTCATCAAACCCAGAAATTGTTTCCATCGCTAGAGCACAGTCCATCGAATCTAATGCGAATGGTCCAACCTGATCTAGACTGGAGGCAAACGCCACAACCCCATAACGAGAAACTCGCCCATAAGTTGGTTTCATGCCGACAACACCGCAAAAGCTTGCCGGTTGCCGTATGGATCCACCCGTGTCGGTGCCCAAACTAATCGGACTCAAATTGCCGGCTACCGCTGCCGCTGGCCCCGACGAGGAACCACCGGGCACGCGCGACTCATCCTGTGGAAGCTTCGTCCGACCAAAGGCAGAACTCTCCCCGCTGGACCCCATAGCGAATTCATCCATATTAAGTTTGCCAAGATTAATCAGGCCTCCGTCATCTACCTTAGTCACGACGGTTCCATTGTAGGGCGGAATATAATTCTCGAGGATCTTTGATCCTGCCGTAGTCTTCAATCCTTTTGTGATTAAAGCATCTTTTAAAGCAACTGGTGTTCCTGCTAAAGGCTTTGCCTTGCCAATAGCCGGATCATAAATCTCGGCTGCCTTAAGTGCCGCATCTGCATTGACGGAGATAAATGAATTCGTAGAGTCCTTTTCAATTCTTCCCAAATACTCTTCCACCACTGCCTTAGCACTTATATCGCCAGCATCAATGCGTGATTTCCATTCCCAAGATTTAGTAAATTCGTGACGAGGTAGAGTCATGTTTCTCCTCCGATCACTTGTGGCACACGATACTGCTCATAAATCGCGTCCGAAGAACAGGAAACAATTTCCTTTGTATGCTTGTCCTCCAAAGCCCTAGGCTCATCTTCGCGCATACGAGTCTCCTGAGGAATCCCATGAACGATTGGTTCCACTCCATCTGTGTTCACCTGATTGAGCAAATCCACATAGCTCAAAATTTTTTCTAGGTCTCGCATATACATATTCTTTTCATCGTCGCTTAATTGCAGCCGCGCCAGACGCGCAGTCTTATCCATTAGGGCTCGGTCTATGAACAATTTTTCTGACGCCAATTTTGCCTCCTGAATTACTTTATAAATTTGTAACAACCTATACGAACTCGGCCTACAGGAATTCTAGTTTGACATACTTCAACAAGAACTTCTTGCGTTGATATCCTTTGAATTCGATTACAACTTTCCGGTCACCTTCCGCACCTTCTAGCGCACGAATAGTACCTCTGCCATAAGTGGCATGATGCACCTTAGAACCGATGGTCACCAACTCGCCAGAGTCTGGAATTCTGGCATCAATATCAACAGGAGGAAGCTGAGAATCTTCGTAATCGTAGTAGGCTCCCGATTTTTTGGGCTTCACTACACCGTAAGCCCTAGGTTCTTTCGATTTTGCCGCACTACCACTGTAGCGCCTTGTTTCGTCGATTGTCTGCATATAAGACTCTGGTATTTCTCCCAGAAATCGAGACGGGGGAGATACCTGAATCTGCCCGTGAATCCGGCGAATTCCAGCATAGGTCATCTGTAAATTTTGTTTTGCCCGGGTAATCCCAACGTAGCAAAGTCGGCGCTCCTCTTCGATAGCTGAGCCTTCCCATTCCGATTCGTTGATTGCCCTACGACTTGGGAAGATCCCTTCTTCACAGCCAACCAGAAAAACATACGAAAATTCTAACCCCTTCGAAGAGTGGAGAGTCATAAGCGACACCAATCCTCGACCGTCCTCTGCCGCTAAGGCTTGGCTCTCTAATGAGATTTGATTGAGAAAATTAGGCAAACGATCTTCGCCTCTGCCCCAATCACAGGCCTTACACTCTTCATCAAAGACTTGAACGACCGTATAAAACTCTTCCAAATTTTCGATTCTGGCGACTGACTCCTCCGTGTTCTCCTCCTTTAACTCCAAAAGATACCCACTATCTTCCAATACGGTTTGGACAATTTCAGAAAGTGGCGCCGTCGCTAGCATGCCTCGCAGTCGTACAATGAGTTGAAAAAACGGATCCATTTTCTTACGAGCTGCCGGACCCAAATCGCTTGCCCCACCATTCATCAATGCTTCAAGCCCACCATAAAGCGATATATTTTCCCGACGTGCCAACTTGTCTAGCTTATCGATTGAAACCTTACCGATTCCTCGAGCCGGGACATTGATAATTCGAGTTAGAGAAATGGAATCATCTGGATTCACTAAAACCCGCAGATAAGCCAGTAGATCTTTAATTTCTTTCCGTTCATAGAAGCCCACACCACCAACAATTCGGTAGGCAACTTTCTCCCGCCGTAAAGCCTCTTCAATTGCCCGTGACTGTGCATGTCCACGATAAAAGATTGCAATATCATTAAAACCTATAGATGAAGTAGATGAAGTGACAGAGCGAATTTCACTTGCAATATATTCTGCCTCGGTCCGTTCATCTTCTAAACCAACGACCTTGATTTTGTCTCCCAAAGGATTATTCGTGAACAAAGCCTTTTCATAACGATCATTATTGTTACGAATCACATGAGAGGCAGCTTCGATTATTGTTTTCGTCGATCGATAGTTTTCTTCAAGCCTGATTAACTTGGCTTCTGAATAGTCTTCCCGGAAATTGAGGATATTTTGAATGTCGGCACCACGCCATTTATAAATGCTTTGGTCTTCATCACCAACCACGCAAATATTCTGATATTTTCTCGCCAGCAATGCTACAAGCATGTACTGTGCTCTGTTCGTATCCTGATATTCATCCACCATCAAATACCGAAAACGATCTTGGTATTTTTCCAAAATATCTGGACGGCTGACCAATAAGCGATAAGCATTGACGATAATATCGCCAAAATCCATTGCCTGGTTTGATTGCAGCTCATTTTGGTAGAGTTCGTATACTTCCACAAGTGTATCGTGAAGGGGGCCTGGCTTCCCTCTATCCGCCACATCTTGTGGTGACCAAGCGCGTGTCTTTGCTTTATTAATCTCACTTTGAAACATCTTCACATTTGCTAAACGGCCAGTGAGTTCCATTTGCTTAAGAGTTTTTTTGAGTAGGCTTCGTTGATCTCCATCATTATAGATAACAAAATTCTTTTCAAAGCCAGCTGCTTCTGCCTCAGTTCTTAACAGCTTTAAACAAAAAGAGTGGAACGTAGAAACTTCCGGCATTATGGACGAGAATCCCATCCAAGGCTCTGTCCAACGTCCTAGCCCTGGAGCTGATTCCAATTTTTGTAAAGCAATTTCAATCCGCTCTTTCATTTCTCGAGCTGCTTTATTTGTAAAGGTCACAGCTAAGATAGATGAGGGTGCAACTCCTTTTGAAATGAGGTGAACCAGTCTAGACGTAAGTGTTTTAGTCTTGCCAGATCCAGCGCCCGCCAACACTATCACCGGCCCGTCCACACATTCTACAGCTTCACGCTGCTGGGGATTTAGTTCGCTCAAGTATGCTGTTGTTGTCATCCTCTATTCTTTTCCTTACACAAGATGTTCGTGTGACACTAGTCTTCTTAGCACATCTTTGTTATACACATTTTCTAAGTCACTTCGTTGCAACAAACCAATGAAACGACCCGAATCGGGCTCTACCACTGGAACAATATCCTCGTCTCGCATTCGACTGAGTGCTCGATCCAACTGCATCGTCGACTCTACCTTCGATCGAATTGGCTGCATAATATCTTCAATACCTATAAGTTCTGCCACCTGGGAGTCATGCTCCATAGAACGCCAAGCCTCTAGATCCTGAAAGTCTGATAAAGAAAGCATTCCGACTAAGCTCTTGTCGTGATCGGTAATCGGCAAAGATGTAAATCGAGACTTTAAAAGCATGGAGTAAGCCATTCCAAGGGATGCATCCTTTGCGATTGGCTGAATCCAGGAAAGCATTGCATCTCGAACAGTTATTGGAGAAAGGGTGTTGAAGCAAAGACCATCTCGAAAACGAAGACCAAGGCGATGTAAGCCTAGAGTCGGGAAACGTTCTTTACAAACGAGGCCCACTAAATAGTGCGCCGAAAAATTGATGATTATTGCAGCAAGCAAAAAAGACCCACGTTCCGGTACGATGGCATCGGCTAAAAAATAAACACAAACGCATGCCGTCACTGGTGCACCAAATGCTGCCGAAAGAAAGCCTCCTGCCATCAATAATGCAAGTGCATGTCCACTATCGAGTGCTACTCCAAAAAAATCAAGCAAGGCATTACCAAAATAACCAAAGTAGGCACCCAAAAAGATAATAGGGATAAAGGCGCCAAGACTACGAAACGCTGTAAAGGATAAGACTACTAAAAGGAAGCGTACAGCGATAATACCACCTAGTGTCCCAATTCCAGCTTGCTGCCAAAACGTTGGGACTAGCAAATTTTGCCCTAAACCAAGAACTAGCGGAAAAGAATAGAGAATGACTGCCGTAGCGCTCCCCCACAAGGCTAAACGCGCGGCCGACTCACCTTGTTCTTTTGGCCATGGTAATACCGCAGCTACCCTGGTAGCTAAAGACTCCGACTCTTGAACCGACCAGAGCAAAACAATAATAATCACAGCAACTGCAATTGTGACCAGCGGAACTAAAAATACTAAGTTTGACATTGATAAAAAGAAATTTCCGTCTGCTAGGAAGAGTGAAAAGCCAGCATCAAACCCAGGAATAGCACCTCGAAACCATCCAGTAGATAACAGTCCTTGCGACACCCCCGTGGCTGCAAAAGCAGCAATGGCTAGTGGCCCAAAATAGGAGGCGGGAAAGGACCAGGCAAATACAACTTCTAGCACAAACACAATGCCTAAAAATGGATTGGCCAGTTGCGCTGACAACCCCGCACCTAAAGCACAAGCAATCATTCCACAATGATGTTTCCGGGCGATGTGAAATATTTCACCTAACTTTGATGCAAGCATTGAAGACCACTCTATAACTGCACCTTCTAAGCCAACAATGCCGCCACTAAGTGGCGCAGCAAAGGACACCAGCCCATTTAAAAAAGTGTGACTCTCTCGCCGATTACCTTGCCGATAATGAACATCAAAAAAGAAACGTGTAAACGAGTCCAAATGTAAGGATAGCCTTCGAGCAAATATCAGTAATAACAAGCAGGCTAGGAAAGCAAAGAAAACAAGATAAGAACCTTGTCCAACGCCCAGTCCACTCTCAAGTAATAATTCTTCTGCCGACAAAAATAGATGCCATACAAGGGTTACCACAAGACCTGCGATAACTCCGAGAACACCTGCGAGTGCCCACCAAGCCATGAAACTCTACCTAGACCTCTCTTTGTTCTGCTGTTGCACTTTGTTTACGTTACACTTTATTCTACTGTTACACTTTTGGCTAAGTTCCGTGGCTGATCAATCTCACAGCCTTTGGCCGCCGAGATATAATATGCCAACAGTTGTAGTGGGACGAGACTTAAAATGGAATTTAAATCTCCTAACTTAACAGTCGGAATCGAAAAATAACGATCCGAGATATCTTGAAAATGTGAATCTTTTGCTTGGCCAATACCTAACACGGTGCCGCGGCGCGATTTAACTTCTGCAATATTGCTTAAAGTCTTTAAATGAAGCTCTCCACTCCCCTCAGGGGCTACTGCAACCACAAGCATTTTATCTTCCACTAAGGCCAGAGGACCGTGCTTCAGTTCACCAGCGGCAAAACCTTCTGCATGAACATAGGCAAGCTCTTTCAACTTTAATGCACCTTCCATAGCCATGGGATAATACGGCCCACGCCCGAGGTAGAGGTAACCCTTCATATTCTGATAATCCTTGGCGATATCCTGAATCATATTGCCTTGCTTTAATTGCTCCTCAAGAAGAGACGGCAACGCAAGAAATGCCCCCACCCATTCCTTCTCTTGCTCTTCATCGATATGACCTTTAGCTACACCAAGTCCAACGGATAAGGCTGCAAATACGGCAAGCATCGTACTAAACGCCTTCGTGCTTGCAACACAAATCTCGATCCCGGCATTCATCAAAAAAACCGCGTCGCATTCCCGCGCGATGGACGAGCCACGAACATTTGTAATGGCAAAGACTTTCATACCACGCTCCCGCATCATGCGAGCTGCGGCAATTGTATCTGCGGTTTCACCGGACTGCGACACGACGATCCCCACATCATTGCTTCGCAAATGTGGCTTGCGATAACGAAATTCATGGGCTAGCTCAGCACGAGCAGAAACCCTCACATACCGTTCAATCAAATTTTGCCCGTACATCGCTGCATAAAATGCAGTCCCACAAGCAACGATATGGATATTCTGGGCTGCCTGCACCGCTTCAACCACGCTCCCACTAGACATCCTATCGACGTGGATTCGAACCTTTTCCTTACTCTCCACAATCCAAGGTCGCAAGGTTTCCGCAATCGCCTGCGGCTGTTCGTGGACTTCCTTCAGCATAAAATGTGGGAAACCCATCTTATCGATAGCATCTGCGTCCCATTCAATATGCTCTAATTGAATTCTCTTTTCTTTTCCGTCCAAATCGAAGGCCTTGGCTCCATCGTGCCTAAGGATGACGAACTCATTTTCCTTCAGATAGTAGACGTCTCGTGTGTGAGCCAACAAAGCTGGAACGTCACTAGCCACTAGTCCTTCATTCTTGCCTACTCCAACTACTAAAGGCGAAGCCCCCTTACGAATAGCGATGATCGTGTCTGGAGTATCTCGGTCGATTACTACAAACGCAGAGTTTCCTTCCAAACGTTGAAATGCTACACGTGTGGCTTCGGAGAGATCCATACCCTTAGCCCGATTGTCCGCCACCAAATGCGCAAATATCTCAGAATCTGTGTCAGAGTAAAATCGGTTTTCACCAATTTCTTTTCTCAGTTCCGCATAGTTCTCGATAATGCCATTATGAACGATCGTGATTCCATCGGAAATATGTGGATGACAGTTCGCTTCATTAGCCTCGCCGTGGGTTGCCCAACGTGTGTGCCCTACTCCCAGGCCTGACGATTCAGATAAATTTCCAACTTTGTTTTGTAAATTCTTTAATTTTCCTGCGACCTTCTCTACAAAATTTTTCCCTACACCATCTTCAGCTAAAACCACCGCGATCCCCGCAGAATCGTAGCCCCGATATTCTAAGCGCTCTAAACCTTTGTATATTACATCCCTTGCCGACCGCTGCCCGACGTAACCAACAATTCCACACACAGGCTATTTCTCCTTGTCTTCTTTCGCAAAATTTTACTCTTCTTTGAAAGCATTCTTCTTTGGCAAAAACTTGCGGGCATACCCTTCCTTATTGACCTGCCGAGCACGAGCAATCGACAAATCACCACTAGGTACATCACGATTGATAACACTACCAGTGGAAACATACGAGTCCGCGTGAATCGTCACCGGCGCAATCGCTTGCACAGAAGAACCAATAAAGGCGCGATCCTCGATCGTAGTCTTACTCTTTTTGACACCATCATAATTACAAGCGACAAAACCGCAGCCAATATTTACATCCTCCCCAATTTCTGCATCTCCCACATAGGAAAGGTGAGAAACTTTGGAGCCCTTGCCAATAACAGATTTTTTTACTTCAACGTAATTACCAACTTTTGAGCCTGGACCGAGGTCAGCCCCTGGGCGTAAATGAGCCATTGGCCCTACTACTGCCCCTTCGCGGACAGTCGAATTTTGCAATACAGAATGAGCTTTGATCATTACATTATCCGCAATCTCAACATTCTCTAGCCGAGAGCCACTTTGAATCGTCACATTACGGCCAATTTTGGAATTACCGTAAATATATACATTCGGCTCGATTCGGGTGCCTTGCCCGATTTCCACCATCATTTCGATATACGTATGGTTTGAATCCTCAATTCGCACACCTTCTCGCATGCAGTCTTTGACCTTTCGCCCCCAAAGAATTCGCTGCGCACGGGATAGCTGCTCAAAATCATTAACTCCATGCAAATACTTAGGAGCGACTACTTCTGTGATAATTTTCTTATCTGCTTTTGCCCCTAGTTCAATTAGCTCGGTCAGGTACAACTCGCCGGTTACAGAGCTTGGACTCAATTTCGGTAAAAGCTCTTCCAACAGAGAATTTTCAGCGACATAGATTCCACCATTGACCAGTTGAATTTCTCGCTCGATATCGCTGGCATCTTTTTCCTCAACACACTTTTTGACCAGTCCATTTTCTTGGACCAAGCGCCCATAACCGAACGGATTTTCTAGTTCCATTCCACCGACGGTGAACTGAGCTTGACTCTCCTGATGCTTCAACAGCAACGACTGTAGCACGTCCGAGGTGATAAGGGGGCCATCGCCACTCAAAATCACTACAGGAAGCTTGGCTCCATTCTTAGAGACGGCTTCCAGCGCAACTTGCAAAGCGTGTCCCGTTCCCTTTTGTTCCTTTTGTTCGCAAACAGTAACGGGGACCTGCATTCCATCGGCTCTCCAGGACTCGATCTCAGACTGGACCGCCTCCAGTCCGTGGCCCAGAATTGGATAGATTCGCTCTGCGCTGAGCCCTTCGATAGCCGTAAATACGTGGCGCAAAATTGGCCAACCAGAGATTTTGTGCAACACCTTAGGCAGCGGGCTCCGCATCCGGGTGCCCTTTCCCGCAGCCATAACCACAATTTCGCATTTGATGTCCATAGATTTCACTTAGCTTCCATAAATTTCACTTAGTTTCCATAGATTTAACTCATCCCGTTCCAATGGGAAACTAGTCGATTTCAGCCCATTCTTCAAATGCCTAGCTCAAATTAGTCTTTTACATTTTCAACGGCTATGCTAGAAATTCCGGTGGTTATGCTAGAAAGATCTCTCGCATTTCGTTTGATTTAGAGAAAGGACGACCATGCCAGGTTACGAAACTACAGTGGTAACAAAGCCGTCTATTGGCGACGACAAGGCATCCGCGATCAAGACAAAGATTAAATCTGTCTTGAAGGAGCGCAGTGGAGAGTTGCAGTTGCACGAGGATTGGGGCAGCCGCCGCTTGGCGTTCCGTGTGCAGAATGAATCGAAAGGTCGATACCTTTACTACGCCTATACTGGTGATAATACGGCGGTTTCTGAGATCGAGCGGAACCTAAGAATCAATGAAGATATCATGCTGCACATGAGTATACGCCGAAATGACGGTATTAGTGACGCGGATATTGATGAATTGAAATCTCCATCTCCAATCGTTCGCCCTTCGCAACGAGATACACGTCCATCTCGCGACCGTGGTGACCGCGACCGCGACTACCGCGACCACCGCGACCACCGCGACCGAGACTAATCCAGCGAACCGGCGGTGGTTGAGTCCTCGCAGTTCACTCCTTGGGCATTTAAGGCCGCGTTGTGTCTTTTGGCACCGTTTTTTTATCTCACGATGCCACTGTCAATGGCTGGAAATTTGCCCCCCCTTTTTGCGCTGTCTTCGCTTTTAGCTCCTTTGCCAATTTTATATTTGCTCCTTGGCATCACTGACGGCTCCGAGAAGAATTGGGGCTACGGGGCTATCGTGGGTGGTGCGTTCCTTTGTTCCGCTATAGCCGGGCTAGCAAGTGCCTTTGGCTTCCTATTGACAAGTTCGATACCCGCACTGATTTTATCTGAATGTTTAGGTAGGAGAGTCTCGCTGGAGCGCTCCGTGACTATTTGTTTTGTTATTATGGTGGCTGTCATAGGTCTTTTTGCCTTTGAAATGCGAGATGAAATTGAGAAAAAAGCGATTCCCGAGCTTCGCACGACTGTTACAAGCTATGCCCAGAGCTTCTTAGACGTCAATACCGACAAGCTGAATGATTCGGATAAAGCCATCTTCCAAGCCCTAGTGGATCAACCAGAACGCTGGCTCTGGAAAATTCCTGGCTGGATTTTGGTAAGCCTTCAAATGCTATCCATCTTCTCGCTGCTTGTGCTACTTCGTTGGAATCCGAAGAGGTTACTCTACCGACTAGGCTTAGCACACAACTACTTACGGCGATGGCGAACGCCGGACTACCTTATTTGGCCTGCATTGGTCTGTATTGCCACCCAGCTCCTGCCGTATAAGCAGGTGGCCATTGTTGGTGAAATTATAGGTTGGCCTCTTGTTTTTCTTTACTTTTTGCACGGTATCAGTATTTTTTCCTTTTACTTAGATCTTTTCCGTGTCCCTGGAGTACTACGGGTTATTTTCTATGGTATAGCTTTGGTCCCGGCTTTCGGAACAGCAGTCGTCAGTTTTGGTTTTTTTGACCTGTGGTTTAATTTCCGTGAGCGGGCGCGTCCGGCCAAGACTGAGGCCCGCTCAGATCGCGATAAGTAAAGTCGATAGGATATAAATAAGTAGGATCGATAAGAAGGAGACCGCACACCATGAAGGTTATTTTAAAAGAAACGATGGACAATTTAGGAACTCTTGGCGATATCGTAAACGTCACTCCAGGGTATGCTCGCAATTTTTTGATTCCCAACAATAAGGCTATCCTTGCTAGCGAAAAGCAAATGAAGAGGGTTGAGCATGAGAAGCGCTTGCTGGCGAAGAAATTGGAAAAAATTAAGGCTGGAAAATCCGAACTTAAGGGCAAGCTGGAAGAACTTACTCTCACCATCCGTCGAAAGGCTGGCGAGAATGATAAGCTATTTGGCTCCGTTACAAACCAAGATATCGAAGAAGCTCTAAAAGAGAAGGGCTATAAAATTAATCGTCGCCAGATTCAACTAAGCAACCCTATTAAAAAACTAGGCGCACACAAAGTGCCTTGCCAATTAATGGATGAAATCGTTGCCGAGCTTAACGTAGCAGTAGTTACTGAGGTTTAAGGCGTAAAATATGGCATTATTTGGCGATCTACAGGGGGGGGTGGATCGTCCTAAATTGGGCGATCAATTGAATCGTATGGCTGCGTCTACTTCGCGCGTACCTCCCCATAGTTTAGAAGCAGAAGAAGCTGTTCTCGGCGGGTTACTTTTCGACAATTCGGCTATGCACGCAATGTCGGATCTGATGCTAACGGCCGAAGATTTCTATAAAGAATCGCACCAACATATCTACCAAGCGATTGTGAGTTTAATTGCCAAGAGCGATCCAGCGGATACGTTGACGGTCTGTGAGCAATTACAAAACTTGAGCTTGCTTGACCGAGTCGGTGGACGGGTCTACGTTTCCGAATTAGCTTCCCGCGCATTCTCTGCTGCCAATGTGCCGAAGTACGCCCAGATTGTACGCGATAAGTCTATTTTGCGATCATTTATCGGGAAAACCAGTGAGCTGGCAACCCAAGCCTACGGCGGTATCGAAGATCAAGAAGCATTTCTGGACAATGCCGAAAAAGAAATTCTTGGAGTTACGAAACAAAAATCCACATCTAACTTTGAATCAATCAAAGATATTTTGTTGCGAAATTTCTCGGAAATCGAATCCAATGCTGCGAGCGATGCTCAGACTTCGGGTATCCCCTCTGGATTCGTAGACTTGGACGCGAAGACCACCGGGTGGAAGCCAGGTCAGCTGATTATTGTTGCTGCCCGCCCTGGTATGGGTAAAACATCCCTCATGCTAAGCTTGGGCATTACCGCTTGTAGTAGTGATAAACCGCAAACAATCTGCATGTTCTCAATGGAGATGGGTGCGGAAGAGCTCTCTATGCGACTACTTGCAATGGAGTCTAGAGTAGACTCCCAACGCCTGCGCACCGGTCGCCTGCAAGATCAAGATTGGCAAAACCTACAAAGAGGTGCGAGCCGACTTTCCGAGTGCCCATTCTTTATTGACGATACGCCTGCGTTGAATGTGATGGAGCTAAAAAGTCGCTGTCGCCGCATTCAAAGTCAGCACAGTTTGGGATTAGTGTTTGTCGATTATTTGCAACTGATGCGTGGTACAGCGAAAGCCACTAGAGCAGGTATGAACCGGGAGCAAGAGATTTCAGAAATCTCCCGTGGTCTAAAAGCGCTAGCGAAAGAACTTGGCGTTCCTGTGATCGCTGCCTCTCAGTTAAATCGTGGCGTCGAATCCCGTAATGACAAACGGCCAATGCTTTCTGATCTTCGAGAGTCTGGCGCGATTGAGCAGGATGCGGATATAGTGTTGTTCATCCACCGGGATGAGCAGTACAACAAAGAAGCTTCCGAAGAAAAAGGCATAGCGGAGATCATTATCGGCAAGCAGCGGGCTGGTTCTGTAGGCACAGTGAAACTCGCTTGGATTGGTCAATACACAAGCTTTACCAACTTGGCCGTTGATCAAGGTAACTATTAAGCTGGCAACAGAGCGCTTAACAATACCCACCATCGACGACGTGAACTACTCTCTCTGCGCAGAGATATGCTCAAAGGTTGTGGATCAGGGCCTAGGCAACTCCCTCTTGGTTGGATGAACGTAAGCGCGCTAACTACACCATCTTCCCAGACCAAAGAATTTTAAGTAGACTCCGCGCCAAATTAACGCATGGAGTGTAAATATGGAAAACAAAGAAATTGGCCCGGCAGAATATCGACAGCATCTCATTCTATTGCCTAGTGCAGAGTTATGCTAGGTGCGGACCCTGCGAGAAAAAGATCGGCCAGCTTCTCGTATTCATCGATCGTTTCTGCTTTGGGTAATCGGTCAAAAACTGTTTTCAATACCTGGTACGGATC
>JAALKR010000045.1 GCA_011087955.1 Oligoflexia bacterium | reverse complement strand
TCGCCTGCTGCGTTGTACGTATGCCTGGCAGCAGGATCATCATGGGCCTTGACTTTTGAGCTGCTTCCATCTCCCCAACTTACAATGAAGTCATAGTTGTAACCCGATCTCAAAGGCAACTGGATATCCAGATCTGACGAAGGAATTCTCCAGGTGGATTTAAAGTGGTTTGGTGGTGTTGGGCTGCTATTGCACCCCGTTAGTACAATTCCAGCCACACAGCTGAAACACAATAAAGCCCTTAAAAGAAAACCGTGAGCATTCCTAGTCATAATCTCCTCCAACTGGAATACCCTAGAGATGCTCAGAAAAAACTAAGGGCACCCTTAATATAAGACTATTTTAGTCATATATAAATGTCAACAAGGAGATTGATTGGTAATCACACCATAGACTTGAGCTCCCATTAGTCGTCCGCCCAGTTGTCCAATAATCCCTCCTTATCAGATTCATGACGCCCTCTTTAACGAAATATTTAGTAACAAGAAGTATGGATAGATCTCTTCCGTTCCGTCCTACCCTTTAAGCAGAAATTAACTTGTTAGGCATGCTCATTAATCTAAAATTTTTGAAATTCTTAATTCAAATTCATCGGTAGGATTTTTCATAATCGGATGCGATTCCACTACAGATAGTTTAGCACTTCCTTTAAGAGAGGTGCCCGGCAATGGTTCCCCGGTTTTTAAATTGATGAATTGAAATACGTAGATATCCTGAATTAGTTTTTGTTCCTTCCAGGAGATAATTTCTTCTTTCGATTGGCGATAAAAGTCAAATGTAACGGCGGGTTTTTGTCGTATTATATGGTAGAGCGGATCTTTTGAAACAATCAATACGCGCCTAGAGCTATTGTTTTGTCGATCCAGAAAATTATATTCTTGCCGTAGGACTCGAGCTTCTGAGAGTTGGAAGTAGAACTTTCCCTCGACACTCACTGGATGATAGAAGGCAAAGATTGCAAACGCTGTTCCCCAGTAGTAACTCGCTTTCAGCGCGGGTAGATAGACGCGAACTATTGGAACAAACAAAAACGAAATCACTAGGACAGGGAACATAAAATATCTAGCAACCATGGGGTTCAATGGATTTCCTGCGAAATACGCCATCATAA
Source organism: Oligoflexia bacterium (assembly GCA_011087955.1). Classification (GTDB taxonomy): domain Bacteria; phylum Bdellovibrionota; class UBA1018; order CAIPTA01; family JAALKR01; genus JAALKR01. The sequence goes on along the minus strand of JAALKR010000045.1, from coordinate 3,094 downwards.
AAATTAGATGTGTGCTCACTACCAATGCAAGCAATTTAACAAAGGGCAGTTCTTTCAGCTTAAGAATTTCCACTCGCCTCAGTGCTAAAGCGGCCAAGCCAAAAATCAAAACAAAGAGGTTCATTGCTGTTGCATATGGAAAAAAGAATCCAAAATCGATCAAGGTCACTAAAAAATTCTTTGTGTGCGCTAACAGATACTGGCCTCCGAACATTAATTTACCACTTGGTGCTTGGTAATGAACTGGATCCAAAATAACTCGCTGCAATATTGAGGGCAGAAAAAGTAACGGATAGACGAAGAGCCATTGCTTTAACTGTGGAAGTTGGAGGAATAGCTCTCTTCGGGCATAAAATAAATACCCCACTATAATTAAGCAAAAGAGAATGCCCTCATAGCGAATCTGAGCGAAGACTAAACAAGAAAGAAATAAGTGATGTAGCGCTGACCTTGATCCTTGTTCGAGAACCTCTCGTGCGATCCATAAAACATAGATCATGCCTAATGTTGCAAATAAATCCATGCCTGCGGAGGATGCGGAAGAAGTGAGCACTGGTTGCGCGCAGGCCAAAATCGGAACGACTAGGGCAATGGATCTGGGAAAGAATTCATTCGCTATTCGAAAAAGAAGTAAGAAGAGAAGGAATAAGAAAAATGCGTTTAGGTAAAAAGCGTTTTCGATGCCATAGCCGACAAGAGTATGAACAAAACTAATGAGCATTGGAAAGAGTAATGGTCGATGTGGAATCCCTGGGTCTATTGGTAGAAATTGACCTTCGGTAAACATTGCTTGTCCTGTAACCAGTGGCAACTTCTTCGAAAAAAAATACTGGGACATAGCAAGAAAATCAGGTCCATCACTAAGAATGCGAAATTTAGACTCAACACTCACTAAAACGATCATAGTTAGGGCTAATGGAACCAAAGACGCTAGCCAATTCTCCCGCCACCAGGAGACAACAGCATCTTTGCGATAATATTCTACTGCCGAGAATGCCCATAATATCAAAAGAGCTAATAGTATAGGTAAGGTTGTAACTTCGAATACAGCGGTGAGCATTCCACTACTCCTGGCGTTGAGTTTGTATCAATTCTAGCTGAACAACCTTCACTTTATCAATAATTTCGCTTAACGTTTGCTAGATTTGTTCGCTAGTGTTTTGGAACAATCGACTACATTCGCCTGAAAAAATACTCTCTGTCGACAAGCCCTCTGTGTCCTCGATCATTTCTGCTTAAGGAGGAGATATTTTAGTTTTACTGCAGGCTCTGGCTCGTAGTTTTCTTGAGAAATAAAGGAAAGAAGATCAGGAATACTTGCAATTCGACTCGTTTTTCCGGCGAATACCACGCACTCTGGGCAACGATTAATGATAGGGCTCAACAAATGAGCAGTCATCCCTCTGTGTATTTGGGCATGGGTTTCTACAAAAAATTTGGCTCCCATATCTGCCAATGCGCGAATCCTCTCCTCTCCTGATTCTAGAGGATACATTATATTATCCACAGCACGATTGGATTCAACTACTTTCACGTCCATATCGTATAGATAGTACAATTGATTGTTCCCACCGAAATAAATGGACTGAGGCTCTTCTTCTCTCATTCGAAGCCAAGCCATAGCGTCTCCAGCGAGATGCTTTCTAATCATTAACGATGGGTTATTTAGATATGAAATTTTTTTAAAATAAACCGAGTAGGAGTTAGAACTAAAAAAGATGATGATGGATAAAATGCCTAATGCTACAAATGGCAGTGATCGATGAATAGGCCTTAAGTACTGCCTTAGAGAAATTGCTACAAAAAAAGTTGCGATCGGAAAAAATGCGCCTACCAATCGCCAGTTAAGTGCTGGGTGATAAAACTGCCAAAAATAAAGAAAAGTCGCTAATAGAGGTAAAAATAGAATGAACTCTTTTCTTCTCTTTGGATTCAAGTGCAAAAGTAGTAGTGGCACAGGTGGTAACAAAAGTAACAGATCCAGGGCGAAGCGCCCATATTCGCTTAGTGGTAGCTTGCCGGGGCTAGAGATAAATAAGGAAAAAAGTAGTTGCTCTGCCGAGGAAAGGATTTTGTAGTTTCCGAAAGGAAATAAAGGCGTCCCTATATAGATTAAATTTCGTGCGACGATTGGAGCCAATCCAATTAATCCACCGATGACTAAGAGAGAAACTGGAATAAGTAATGAATGCTCTAGTTTTTTCCGATGAACTACAATGAGAGCAAAAGAAAACAGAAAAGTAATCAAAAAATGAGATGGCTTTGAAGCTAACGTTGCTCCAGCAAAAATGCTAGCAAGAAATAGATAAGCTCGTTTTTGGTTATTCAAGTAGCTATGCAGAAGTAGGAAGCATGCTAAAGAAAGTGCCAGTACACCCCAATCATTCTTTGCTAAGGAAATTGTTTCATTAAATGGTAGACAGCAAAGCAGCAATATCATGCACCACAAATAGTAGTCTCGATGTAGGCCAAAAATGCGCTCAGAAAATTTCTGCAACAAGGAAATAGCTACCATTCCTCCCGCGCAAAAGTGAAGAAGTTGAAATAATAATTGGTGCTCAATCAAGCCCATTCCTCTTTTTGCTGGAAGGATGTGCATGGCAAACAAATAAAAAGACTCCCAAAGTCCTGCCAAAAATAAAAGAGGGTTGCTTTGACTAAAATAAACCGTCCCATTTAGGTACCAGAGCAATGGTGCGCGCATGTGATAGTACAAAGGATCGGGGTGACGAGCTGGAAAGAGAGCAAAAAAACCGGACGCTACCAAAAGAATTACCAAGGCTATTTGGGTCAAACCTATTTGGCTCCAATTAAATTCTTTTAACAATTTGTAATTTTGTTTTGACATTATAGGCGAACAAGATCGGTCTGCAACGAACGCAATAAAAATGGCGACGACATAAAATAACCATACTGAGTCAGAGCCAATGAGCCCGAAAAGCCCTAATAAGGCGGTGAAGCTAGAGAAAAATAAAACTCCTGTTAGTACACGCAAATCTAGGGGGTGTTCTGTGAGCTGACTTAAAAAACGATTGAGTAAAATAGAGCCTGCTGCCTCGGAAAAAACTAAGATAACCAGAGTCGAGGCAATAAC
>JAALKR010000044.1 GCA_011087955.1 Oligoflexia bacterium | reverse complement strand
CTTAGTTTTAATTTTTTCTTAAACCAAAGAGGATAGCTGCTATGCGCCCTTTATGTCATCCACAACATTTAGGCATATCTCTTTCGGAAGGCAATACACTATGTCGTCAAAAAAAATCCTATTCCTTGGTCCATCGGATTCCCCTTTAATTCACTGGCTACGGGGAAAAGATGAAAAAATCACTCAAACTGCAGAAAAAATATCTCCAGAATTCATTCTGGAAAATGATTTCAGTTTTCTTATTAGCTATGGTTACAGATACATTCTTGGAAAAAATATTCTCAACAAATTCCCGGACAAGGCAATAAATTTACATATTTCTTATCTGCCGTGGAACCGTGGTACTGATCCAAATTTCTGGAGTTTTATTGAAAATACACCCAAAGGCGTCACCATCCACTATTTAGATGAAGGCGTGGACACTGGAGACATAATCGTCCAACGAGCAGTTCAGTTCGATTCTAAAAAAGAGACGCTAGCTACTTCCTACCAGCAACTGCATGCTACTATACAACAGCTATTCAAAGAAAACTGGCAAGATATTAAGACCGGACTCTGCCATAGAAAAAAGCAGATAGGAAATGGTTCGACTCATAAAGCAAAAGATAAAGAACCCTTTTTGTACTTGGTGAAAGATAGATGGAATACCTCGATTTCTGTGCTGGAAAAATCTGAGTTAAAAAAGCCGCTTTAAACTGTGAGCACCAAGCAATTTTATTCATGGCTGTCGCCCTAACTAATTGACCTGTTCGAGAAAGTTGCAAAACACCTCTGCTGGATCTTGATTTATCGGGCCAGTAACGCGGGAAAAATCGTCTATATTGCTCTGTTCCTCAATAAATTTATTTGGATCTGCCGCCCATTTCATAGCTATGGCAGTCAACTCTGCCTTACCGTGACGCAAATAGGTGCTTAATGGGCGCGGCCAGTAGGTATGAACTACGTTTAGCGGATCGTAAAAAAGGCCTGCACGCTTATTAGCAATGGCAGCATAAACTGGAGAAGAGAAAGGCAATCCAATGGAAAAATCAGCAGCTGCGATACCAAGGTAAGGGTCAGCGTCATGGTCTAGAACAAAGAGGCGGCCCTTTTCCCGCAATGGGTGCCGATCGGAAAGCATTTCCTCAAAGACGGGCGCTAAATCACGCCCTTGATCTTCAGAGGACCGCTTAGGCTTTACCAAAAAATGCACCCTTGCAAACGGAGAGAATGCTTCAATGATATCAATAAAAAATGCTCCCAACATCTCTACAGGATAGTCGCTTGGTCCACATACAGAACTCATACGCAAACCTCGACTAACCGTTGGGGTATCAAAAAGTGAAACCCATAGAGAACCTTCCGGGTTTGGGATGGAAAATTTTTCGCGAATCGCGCTAGAGTTTTCTTGCAATAGTGCAGCTTCTCCATACATAAATGACCCAAGGCTGCGAAAGGCTTTGGCCGTCGCGCCAGGATAAACTTCTCTAGCTCGCAAATAGTCTGCATGCAAGTCATTCCAAACCCAAACTTCATCGGAAGAGGAAATACCAAATCTAGCGCAGAGCCCCTGAAAATGAGAACCTTTGATGGAGAAAGGATAACCATTGCAGCTATAGTGGTAACTCACCGTTCGCTTGTTAAAGGCATTAAATGCGGCTACTTCCCCCATCTCGGGCCAAGCCACCGAAACCGTGCTCAAATAAGTCGTTATCGATGGCCTTTCTTTCAGAAATGGTAACCACGGCAAGGCACGAATCCAGTCGGACGCAATCAGTGTGGGCACCTTTGAAAATGGATTTAAGACCTGACTAAACAGAAATGCGCTGGCCTTGAGGGTTAATTTGAGTCGCGTTACCCAGAGCAAGGAAGACCAAATTTCCGCTCTTGTCGCACAAAGATAGCCATCTTTTTGCATTCGATTTACCAGCACCTTTGAAGTCCCTTGCGGTAGCACGTATAAAGCTTGCACCTTATCTAAAAGCCCTCTTATCGTGAGAATGCGAAAATCAAGTTTTCCCTCTTCTTTTGGCACTTCTCCAGGACTAATTCCAGCAAATACGTACTTAATCTCTATGCCGTCTAATAGCGCCGAACGTCGTCGGAATAACAAAAAGAAAACTTCAGCCAGCGCCTTAACGGCAACTAAGACATCCCAGAGTCGTTCTGTTATCGCCGTCTTAAAGATCATTTGTGGGCTATTAGAACTCGATACGCTTTTGCAGTAACCACGCTCTGCCCACTCATGAAAATAACTAGGAATAATTTTCCCCGATCCCAACCCCATTTTTTTACGATTGGTGAGGAGCAAATTGAACTGCATACCTTCAGCAATTTCATGCAACACCTTTTGCTGAAAAATTTTTTGTAGGGAAAGTTCCACACCAAAAATACGAAATTGTAAGCGCTTCCCCGCTTCAATTTGGTCTAGGCAGCGCTGCCCCACACTCCTTGCTTCTTCTTCAGCTAAGAGCCATGGATCAAGGCTTGCTAATATGTGAGGGTCAAGGAAAGTAAACTGAGAAATTTTTGTCAGGGGAATCTTATACCTTGCTCTAAACGCAATGCGGCAAAACAGGCTTAGCAAGCTCGCCAGTACATAGTTGACTGGATGTATACGCAAAAAAAAAGTGTCTTCACTTCATAAGAGCTTTCTCCCCTTTTAGGAGCTAAACAAGTGGCAGTATTGTGGTAAGAAGTAGCACACACGCGGAAATTTGCAAATGATTCAAGGCTATAAGCAGACGTCAAACTTCCAGTACCTAATATTATTCGTTCGCACCATGGGGGAAAAGTACCCTGGCAAGCTGGCAGCGCTCGTAGCTCTGACCGTACTTGTCTCCATCTTCGAAGGCCTTGGTATGGGCATGCTCGTGCCTTTGATCGAATCCATCGGAGTTTCAGGACAGAGTGGAAAATTTGGCTGGCTCAAAAGGAACTTAGGGATCAACTTCACGTTGGTATCTGCATTAGTATTGTTCTTAGGAATTCAAGTCATTCGCTCTTTGGTTCAGTATTTTCAATCAGTGTCCGTAGTATATTTGCAAAATTTGATCATGACCGACATGCGCACTAATCTTTTTCAGCGGTTCGTGAAAAGTACGTGGCGTTATGCTCTTGACGCGAATTCGAGCAAACAAATCTCTTTGCTAGTCAATGAAACGAGGCAGGTCGGTCTTCTGTTCTTGACCCTCACACTATTTGCGACTCAAGTTTTTGTGATCCTCTCCTATTTAGTAATTACATTTGCTTTAAGCGCAAGAATTACATTAGCTGCTCTATGCCTAGGTATCTTCTCTTTCATTTTCCTACGCCCCATTTTTCGACAAGCGTTTAAACATGGGGATTCCACCGTAAAAGCCCAAAGTGAATTGCAAAGTGCTGCTAATGAACACCTTTTGAATGGGAAATTAATCCGTTCAATGAATTTAATCGATTGGTCGATTGCAACTTTTTCAACTGCGGCCACATCGATTTCGGACTATAATTTTCGAATTGACAAAGGCCAGTCACTAGTCCGTTTACTTTTTGAGCCCGCTGCAATTGCCCTTCTCTGCCTCACGATTTATCTAGCCGTTTCCGTTTTAAAAATCCCGTTTTCATCCCTAGCGGTAATAATGTTAATCTTCATCCGTATTCTGCCGCAAGTTTCACAAATGCAAGCAAGGGTGCATATAGTGATATCCTTGCTGCCCGCCTTAGATACTATTTCACATCATACGGAAACAGCGATGGCCGCTGAAGTGCCTCAAGGCGGAAAAGAAATTTCACAGGTAAGCCAACAGATTGATCTCCACGATATTAGTTTTGCTTATGGGGAGAAACCTATTCTTAATGGCGTCTCCTGTGTGATCCCTGTGAATCATACCGTTGCGTTTATTGGGCCGTCTGGCAGTGGAAAAACGACTCTGGTTGATATTCTTGTGGGTCTTTTACAGCCAACAACTGGTGAATTGCAAATTGATAACGCGAATATTGCAGACCTAAATATGCCTCAGTTCCGTAACCGTATTGGTTATGTAGGCCAAGATACGCAGCTATTTAACTTGTCTTTGCGCGAGAACCTTATTCTCGGCAGAGAAAATGTAAGTGAAGAAGAAATTTGGGAAGCACTAAAACTCGCGAACGCTGATGAGTTCGTTAAAGAGGTAGAAAGTGGGCTCGATACCGTTGTCGGTGACCATGGCATGAGACTCTCTGGTGGTCAACGGCAACGGATCGCACTTGCCCGTGCACTTATTGGAAAGCCACTACTCTTAATTTTAGACGAGGCCACGAGCGCTTTGGATTATGAATCAGAAGCACAAATCCAAAAGGCAATTCATTCCCTAGGTGGCAAACTAACGATTATTGTAATCGCTCATCGTCTGCGTACGATCAAAAATGCAGACACCATTTATGAAAT